>NZ_JBHYTT010000041.1:0-1820 GCF_042749285.1 Streptomyces sp. NPDC059499 | reverse complement strand
GCCCGCGCCAACGGCGCGAACACCTCCCTAGCGAACTCCTCCAACCGGCCCCGGCACGCGGCGAGTTCATCTGCCCTTATACCAGCAGGAAACCACCAAGGCGACCGCTTGCCCAGACACCTAACAAAGCCCTACTAGGCGGCAGTCGCGGAGGATCTTCCAGCTCTTCATCCGGGCGAAGGTGTGCTCGACGCGGGCGCGGACCCTTTTGTGGGAGCGATTGTGCTTCTCCTTCCAAGGCGGGAGCTCTTCGCCCTTACGGCGGCGGTGCGGGATGACCAGACCCGTGCCCTGGTAGCCGCCGTCGGCGATCGTCATTGTGGTGCCGACGGCAGCCTTGGCCCCGGACTCCTCCCAGCCACGGGAGTCGTGCCGGTTTCCCGGCAAGGGCCGGCCCACCACGACGACCAGTCGGGTATCAGCGTCGATGACGACCTGGTGGGCATTGGAGTAGCGGTAGTCCTTCGACTGCTCGGCCACCGAGTGATCGCGGGTGGGCACCAGGGTCCCGTCGACAATGAGCACGGTGTCCTGGGGGAACTGGTTCCGTTGACGGAGCGCCAGCAACGGCCCAATGTGGTCGATGATCCGGTCCGCGGCCGACTTGGAGATCCCGAACAACGGAGCAAGCTGGCGCATCGTTAAGTTCGTGCGCCAATACGCCGTCACCAGCAGGACACGGTCCTCCAGCGGCAGGCTCCAGGGCCGGCCTCGCTGCTGATCCACGCCTTGCTCGCGTCGCACCGAGGCAACCAACTTGCTGAATCAGCGCGAGCTCAGCCCGGTGAAGGGTTCTATCCAGGACGGTACCGACGCCGTTATCACACCAGCCACGACGTGATCGTTTCACTCGGTGAGAAGCAACCATCGCCCCGTACCCTCTCGGCCTGAGCAGGTTCAGAATGCGGCCATGGCCGACGACGAGCACAACGAGGCAGCTGCACGCTCATTCCTGTCATGCGCCACCGAGGTGGCGCGGCTGGTGGGTCTCGGGAACGCGGCCGACGTACCGGAAGCACGCCGCGCACGGCACCTGGCCCATGCGGTGCGCAAGCCACTGCTCGAACGTGCCAACCTGCCCGAAGAGTTCTTCGCCCCGTTGATGGCTGCAGCCGTCTGCGACCCGGACCCCAGCTTCTGCCTCTGGTTCGTTGAACCAGCGGTCTATGCCTTCGGGCGCCGCCGGGTCATGACCGCCCTGCTCGACTATCGACTGACCGGCACGGACGCCGAGCAGGCAGGCGCTGAGCGGGCTTGGTATTGCGCCCACGTACCGCTCCGCGCAGACCGGTCCCCGGCCTACGCACCCGACGGAAGGCGCGATCCCGCTATGGATGAATCCCGCGATGTCAGCGACGAGTGGAGGGAGACGCTTCGGCAATCAGCCACATGACCGCACCGCCTCGAAGCCTGGCCAGCCCTCGTTGTCATGGGCTGTTGGTCACTCCGACCAGTTACGGGACAGGTCTTACGAGCTCGTGCACGGTTAGCGGTGAGACGTCGAAGGGGTTGGTGGGGCTCGGCTCTCACGTCTGTGACGCGAAAACCAGGTCTGCGGTCTGCTGCTGGGACAGCAGGCCGGCGATGGCTTGGACGGTGTCGTCCATGTGCTTTCGGCGGCCGAGGTGACGGGCCAGTGCCCGCCAGTTCTTCAGGTGGGCGATGCCGTGTTCGACCCGGATGCGTCGGGAGGAGTGTACTTTGCGCTGGCGCTCGTGTATCTCCTCGTACCAGTCCGGGGCGTTCTTCTTGAACTTGCGGTGCGGTGGCGTCACGACGCGTCCGCCGGTCTGTGCTCCGAGTCCTTGGTAGCCGGCGTC
>NZ_JBHYTT010000040.1:0-1952 GCF_042749285.1 Streptomyces sp. NPDC059499 | reverse complement strand
TACACACCCCCTAAATCGTGGTGTGACAATGGGTTCTCGCCGGCTCGAAATCGGTTTGTCATTCTGACAAATAACCCTTCGGGAAATAAAAAAAACGGCTCCATAAAGAGGAACCGTTTTGCTTCAAAAATCACGTTTTGTGTTATACTGGAGAAACGAAATTGTGTTTTCAAAATTGTCATTTTCGACATGATAACTTTTCTCGTAGTGTGGTTTTGCCGAACCCACTACTTTTTTTATGTCTCCGAACTTCATTTCTTCCCGTTCCGGCTTAACAATCCCTTTTGATTTTCGATACATATTCATTCCGGAAGGATACATGTGCAGCCGTCCGCCTTTTAAAAATTTCTTTTCCCGACCTTCTACGATCTTTGTTTGCACCTCACAGCCCTCTGAAGCCACTTTTAAGGCTGTTTCCCTGTCTTGGACATCTTCTAGGTCTATATCAGTCAAATAAGCGCTCAAATAGGCTCCTATGTTGTCTATATCCTTTAATGACTTGATTGTTACAAATCCTAAACCCCATAGACTCCTTAATTCAGCATTTTTAATATAAATCTTATCCAAATCATTAAAGCGCATTAAAACATGACAATGCCAGGCTCCACGTCCTTGTGGCTCTACCACCGATAAATAATCTATCGAACTTTCTTTCTTGTATTTATAACGCAACCTGTCGATAAAATTTTGAAAATCACTATAAAGTTTTTTCGTGTCCGTCATATTTTTCTTGTATGTCAAAGTTATATGTAATTCATTTGGCCGTCCTATAAAATTGTTATTTATCAAATAACGCAGCTTCTTAAAGGTTTGTCTCAAAGAATTATAATTTTCCTGCCGATTTTCCGAATGCTCGAACTCCCGGATCTCCCCAGTAGAGAGGTCTACAAACCTATCCTTGTCCAATTTTTTGATATTATTTTTCCGGTTCATCTTCTCCATATGCTGAACTTCAATGACGTGATTCATAGTGGTCACTTTTACAACATCATTTGGAGCTATGAAAACCGCGTCACCATTGCGTTTATCCATCCATTTCCCCTCAATTTTTCCTGTAATGTTTAATTAAAATCAAGTTAATAATAAAGAACCCCAAATCCGAAGTCAGTTTTTCAACAAAAATTAGCGTCCTTTTCCCAAATAGTCCCTATACAATTCCTTAATAGCAAACTCAATTACAGCATCTTTTGAAACTCTTCCAAATTCATTGTGTTTTGTAAAATGTTCGGCTAATAACTCTAGCTTTTTAAATGTTTCAACAGTAATTCGAGGTCCAATTTGTTTTTTCTCTTCCATCCAAACACACTCCTAACAAGTTGTTAACATAATTCTAACATTGGAAATAATAGAATTCAAGAACAGAAAAAAGAAGCACACTCGGAATGATATTTCGTTTCCTTTTGATTCCGAGCCTCCACCCCTTACAATCCCCAAAGGCAACCGACAAGGGAAAATTCGTCCCTTATCGGCACCTCCGGAAATTGTACAGCAAGGGGTCACTCCCAATAAAAAGACTACGACATATAAAACAGGTTTAGCTTCAGAGAAAAAGAGCATAAGGAAACTCGGTGCCACCCTAAAAAAAAGGGTGTCAAACAGGCTGTGCCTGTTGAGTTTCTATGCTCTTAGAACAGGTGCCGTTTTTGAAGCCAAAGATATAGCATAGATACCCCATAGATATAGCAGGGATATACCAAAATATCTCTAGAGATACGGGTATCTATGCTATATCTCTCTACAAGATTCCTCCACACGCTTGACGGAAATGCTTCAGCATTTTAGCACTCACTCGACAGAGTGTATAAGTGCGCCATTCGGAATTTCAAAGCTTCAAATTTCACAGAGAGTGCCCATTTATACACACCCCCTAAATCGTGGTGTGACAATGGGTTCTCGCCGGCTCGAAATCGGTTTGTCATTCTGACAAATAACCCTTCGGGAAATAAAAAAAA
>NZ_JBHYTT010000039.1:0-3284 GCF_042749285.1 Streptomyces sp. NPDC059499 | reverse complement strand
GTCTCCGCCACCCCGGAAGCGGACAGCACCACACCCGCCAGGTCAGGCAGACCCGACACCTCCTCGGCGGGAACACCGACCACCGTCGCGCCCGCAGCCTCCAACGCCGCGGACACCTCCGGGGCCTCCGTCCCGACAACCGCCCACACCCCGGTCAGCACCGCCGACGACGGCAAGCCGTCCAGCGGCCTCCACGTGACCCGGTAACGCCACGAGTCCTGGATTTCCTGCATCGGCAGTTGCGGCCAGTAGCGCTCGCGCTGGAAGGCATACATCGGAAGATCGACCACTCGGCCGCCCCAACTGGCAAACAGGTTCGTCCAGTCGACGTCGGCACCGGACGTCCACATACGGCCGGCCGCCGTAAGCGCGGTATCGGTCTCGTCCCGATCCTTGCGGAGGACGGAAATGAACTCGGCCTCGGCAGCGGTGTTTTGGGCCATGGCCGACAGGACGCCATCCGGGCCGAGTTCCACGTACCGCGTCACACCCATCGCATCGAGCACCGCGACACCGTCGGCGAAACGCACCGGCTGCCGCACCTGGTTCAGCCAGTACTCCGGCCGCTGCATCAGTCCGGGTTCGGCCACCGCACCGGTCAGGTTCGACACGACCGGAATTTGCGCCGCGTGGAATGTCAGGCCGGACAGGACCGTGGTGAACTCGTCGAGCATCGGTTCCATGAGGGCGGAGTGGAACGCGTGCGACACCGACAGGACACTGACCCGCAGGCCCTGCTCCGCGCACTCGGCCGCGTAGCGGTTGATCCTGTCGAGGTCACCGGAAAGGACCACGGACCGGGGACCGTTGATGGCCGCGAGGTCCAGACCGGAGTCCGCGACATCGGCTTCGGTCGCCTCGACGGCGAGCATGCCACCGCCGACGGGCAGTACCTGCATGAGGCGGCCGCGCTCAGCGACCAAAACGCACGCGTCGTCCAGGTCGAGGATTCCCGCACAATGGGCTGCGGTGATCTCGCCCAAGGAGTGACCCAGGAGAACATCCGGGGTGACACCCCATGAGGCGACGAGCCGGAACAGCGCGACTTCGAGGGCGAACAGGCCCGCCTGCGCCCACATCGTCCCGTCCAGGTCGACGCCGTCGGTCATGACCTCCCGCAGCGGACGCTCCAGCCGAACGTCGAACCGGGCGCAGACCGCGTCGAAGGCTTCCGCGAACACCGGGAACGCCTCGTACAACCCCAGGCCCATACCCGCACGCTGCGAACCCTGACCGGTGAACAGGACCGCCAGACGTCCGTCACCGGCGACACCGGCCGCGAGTACGTCCTCGCCGGCCAGCACCGCGCGGTGCTCCAGCGCGGCCCGGGTGGTGGCCAGCGACCACCCCACGTCCACCGGATCCAGCTCCGGCCGCTCGGCCGCGAACCACCGCAGCCGGTCCACCTGTGCCCTCAAAGCGGCTTCGGACTGTGCCGACACCGGCCACGGCACCAGATCCGGTGCCTTCGGCGTCACATCGAGCGCTGCCGGTTCGGGCCGGGGCGGCGCCTCGAGGATGACATGCGCGTTGGTACCGCTGATACCGAAGGACGAGACGCCAGCACGCCGTGGCCGACCGGACTCCGGCCAGCAACGCGCCTCGGTCAGCAGCTCCACCGCACCCGCCGACCAGTCCACCTGCGGCGACGGCTCATCCACATGCAGCGTCGCCGGAAGCATGCCGTGCCGCATCGCCATCACCATCTTGATCAGGCCCGCGACACCCGCCGCGGCCTGGGTGTGACCGATGTTCGACTTCACCGACCCCAGCCACAACGGCTCGCCACTCTCACCGCGGTCCTGGCCGTAGGTCGCCAGCAGTGCCTGCGCCTCGATCGGATCGCCCAGCCGCGTGCCGGTGCCGTGCGCCTCGACGGCGTCGACGTCCGCGCCGGTGAGACGGGCACTGGCCAGCGCCTGACGGATCACCCGCTGCTGCGACGGACCGTTCGGCGCCGTCAGACCGTTCGACGCACCGTCCTGGTTCACCGCACTGCCCCGCACCACCGCCAGTACCTGATGCCCGTTGCGCTCCGCGTCCGACAACCGCTCGACCAGCAGCAGACCTGCACCCTCGCCCCAGCCCGTCCCGTCGGCCGCCGCCGCGAACGCCTTGCACCGGCCGTCCGACGCCAGACCGTCCTGCCGGTCGAACTCCGTGAACGCAGCCGGGGTGGACATCACCGTCACACCGCCCACCAGGGCGAGTTCACATTCACCGGCCCGCAGCGCCTGCCCCGCCCAGTGCAACGCCACCAGCGACGACGAGCACGCCGTGTCCACGGTGACCGCCGGGCCCTCCAGCCCGAACGCGTACGAGACCCGGCCGGACAGCACCGCCGCCGCGTTCCCGACAGCCGCGTGCCCGTCACCGGCGTCCTGCGACGCCGCGAGAACCTGCGCATAGTCCTGGCCGTTGGTTCCGGCGAAGACCCCCACACTGCGGCCGCGCTGCGACCGCGGGTCCAGCCCTGCCGACTCGAACGCCTCCCACGCGGTCTCCAGCAGCATCCGTTGCTGTGGATCCATCGCCAGCGCCTCACGCGGCGAGATCCCGAACAACGCGGCATCGAACCGGTCGGCGTCGGCGACGAACGCTCCTACGCCGCCGGGTGCGTCGGACGGCCAGCCGCGGTCGGCCGGGAACGGCGACATGCCGTCCACTCCGTCGGCGACGAGGTCCCACAATTCGGCGGGAGAGGTGACGCCGCCGGGGAACCTGCACGCCATTCCGACGATCGCGAGCGGCTCGTCCACCGGCGCGAGCACCGGGGCCGCTGTCTCGGGCACCGCGGTGACGCCGATGTCGGCCAGTTCGGCGGACAGGTAGGCGGACAGGACTGCCGGTGCCGGATGATCGAAGACGAGGGTCGTGGGCAGTCGCAGCCCGGTCTGCGCGGACAGCAGGTTGCGCAGTTCGACCGCCATCAACGAGTCGAAGCCCAGATCCCGGAAGGCACGATCCGGCTCCACCGCCTGCGCACCCACATGCCCCAGAACAGCAGCCGCCTGAGCCCGCACCACATCCAGCAGAACCTGGCGACGCCTGCCCTCCGGCACACCCTCAAGCTGTTCCCGCAGACTCGGCCCACCGCCACCCGCCGGCAACACCGGTGCGACAGCGGCCACTTCGGGAAGCTCCGCCAGCAGACGACTGGGACGCGCCGACACGAACCCAGGAACAAACCGCTCCCAGTCGATATCCGCCACCGTCACATCCACACCACCACGAACCGCCTCACCAAACACCCGCAAACCAAACTCCACGTCCAACGGACGCAC
>NZ_JBHYTT010000038.1:0-3422 GCF_042749285.1 Streptomyces sp. NPDC059499 | reverse complement strand
CAGCAAAGCAAAATCAATGTAAACAAAAAAGCTAATGCCTTTCAAAGGCATTAGCTTTATATATCTATGTGATCTTCCATATAAAAAACCCAGTTCATCATAAACTGGGTTAAGATAGCTTGGCGGCGTCCTACTCTCACAGGGGGAAACCCCCGACTACCATCGGCGCTGAAGAGCTTAACTTCCGTGTTCGGCATGGGAACGGGTGTGACCTCTTCGCTATCGCCACCAAACCATTGAGAGTGTTCTCTCAAAACTAGATAACAGTAAGCATACATTCAAATTGGTTAAGTCCTCGATCGATTAGTATCTGTCAGCTCCATGTGTCGCCACGCTTCCACCTCGAACCTATCAACCTGATCATCTTTCAGGGATCTTACTAGCTTACGCTATGGGAAATCTCATCTTGAGGGGGGCTTCATGCTTAGATGCTTTCAGCACTTATCCCGTCCGCACATAGCTACCCAGCGATGCCCTTGGCAGAACAACTGGTACACCAGCGGTGCGTCCATCCCGGTCCTCTCGTACTAAGGACAGCTCCTCTCAAATTTCCTGCGCCCGCGACGGATAGGGACCGAACTGTCTCACGACGTTCTGAACCCAGCTCGCGTACCGCTTTAATGGGCGAACAGCCCAACCCTTGGGACCGACTACAGCCCCAGGATGCGATGAGCCGACATCGAGGTGCCAAACCTCCCCGTCGATGTGGACTCTTGGGGGAGATAAGCCTGTTATCCCCGGGGTAGCTTTTATCCGTTGAGCGATGGCCCTTCCATGCGGAACCACCGGATCACTAAGCCCGACTTTCGTCCCTGCTCGACTTGTAGGTCTCGCAGTCAAGCTCCCTTATGCCTTTGCACTCTGCGAATGATTTCCAACCATTCTGAGGGAACCTTTGGGCGCCTCCGTTACCTTTTAGGAGGCGACCGCCCCAGTCAAACTGCCCACCTGACACTGTCTCCCCGCCCGATAAGGGCGGCGGGTTAGAAGGTCAATACAGCCAGGGTAGTATCCCACCGATGCCTCCACCGAAGCTGGCGCTCCGGTTTCCAAGGCTCCTACCTATCCTGTACAAGCTGTACCAACATTCAATATCAGGCTGCAGTAAAGCTCCACGGGGTCTTTCCGTCCTGTCGCGGGTAACCTGCATCTTCACAGGTACTATAATTTCACCGAGTCTCTCGTTGAGACAGTGCCCAGATCGTTGCGCCTTTCGTGCGGGTCGGAACTTACCCGACAAGGAATTTCGCTACCTTAGGACCGTTATAGTTACGGCCGCCGTTTACTGGGGCTTCAATTCGCACCTTCGCTTACGCTAAGCGCTCCTCTTAACCTTCCAGCACCGGGCAGGCGTCAGCCCCTATACTTCGCCTTACGGCTTCGCAGAGACCTGTGTTTTTGCTAAACAGTCGCCTGGGCCTATTCACTGCGGCTTTCCGTTAAGAAAGCACCCCTTCTCCCGAAGTTACGGGGTCATTTTGCCGAGTTCCTTAACGAGAGTTCTCTCGATCACCTTAGGATTCTCTCCTCGCCTACCTGTGTCGGTTTGCGGTACAGGCACCTTTTATCTCGCTAGAAGCTTTTCTTGGCAGCGGGGAATCAAAGACTTCGCTCCATAAGGAGCTTCCCCATCACAGCTCAGCCTTCACGATAAGCGGATTTGCCTACTTATCAGCCTAACTGCTTGGACGTGCACAACCAATCGCACGCTTCTTCTATCCTTCTGCGTCCCCCCATTGCTCAAATGGTGAGGAGGTGGTACAGGAATATCAACCTGTTGTCCATCGCCTACGCCTTTCGGCCTCGGCTTAGGTCCCGACTAACCCTGAGCGGACGAGCCTTCCTCAGGAAACCTTAGGCATTCGGTGGACGGGATTCTCACCCGTCTTTCGCTACTCATACCGGCATTCTCACTTCTAAGCGCTCCACCAGTCCTTCCGGTCTGACTTCACAGCACTTAGAACGCTCCCCTACCACTGATACCATTGGTATCAATTCGCAGCTTCGGTGGTGTATTTAGCCCCGGTACATTTTCGGCGCAGAGTCACTCGACCAGTGAGCTATTACGCACTCTTTAAATGGTGGCTGCTTCTAAGCCAACATCCTGGTTGTCTAAGCAACTCCACATCCTTTTCCACTTAACGTATACTTTGGGACCTTAGCTGGCGGTCTGGGCTGTTTCCCTTTTGACTACGGATCTTATCACTCGCAGTCTGACTCCTAAGGATAAGTCATTGGCATTCGGAGTTTGACTGAATTCGGTAACCCGGTGGGGGCCCCTAGTCCAATCAGTGCTCTACCTCCAAGACTCTTACCTTGAGGCTAGCCCTAAAGCTATTTCGGAGAGAACCAGCTATCTCCAGGTTCGATTGGCATTTCACCCCTACCCACACCTCATCCCCGCACTTTTCAACGTGCGTGGGTTCGGGCCTCCATTCAGTGTTACCTGAACTTCACCCTGGACATGGGTAGATCACCTGGTTTCGGGTCTACGACCACGTACTCAATTCGCCCTATTCAGACTCGCTTTCGCTGCGGCTCCGCATCTTCTGCTTAACCTTGCACGGGATCGTAACTCGCCGGTTCATTCTACAAAAGGCACGCCATCACCCGTTAACGGGCTCTGACTACTTGTAGGCACACGGTTTCAGGATCTCTTTCACTCCCCTTCCGGGGTGCTTTTCACCTTTCCCTCACGGTACTGGTTCACTATCGGTCACTAGGGAGTATTTAGCCTTGGGAGATGGTCCTCCCGGATTCCGACGGAATTTCACGTGTTCCGCCGTACTCAGGATCCACTCAGGAGAGAACGAAGTTTTGACTACAGGGCTGTTACCTCCTATGGCGGGCCTTTCCAGACCTCTTCATCTACCTCGTTCCTTTGTAACTCCGTACAGAGTGTCCTACAACCCCAAGAGGCAAGCCTCTTGGTTTGGGCTAATCCCGTTTCGCTCGCCGCTACTCAGGGAATCGCATTTGCTTTCTCTTCCTCCAGGTACTTAGATGTTTCAGTTCCCTGGGTCTGTCTTCCATACCCTATGTATTCAGGTAAGGATACCATACCATTACGTATAGTGGGTTTCCCCATTCGGAAATCTCCGGATCAAAGCTTACTTACAGCTCCCCGAAGCATATCGGTGTTAGTCCCGTCCTTCATCGACTCCTAGTGTCAAGGCATCCACCGTGCGCCCTTTCTAACTTAACCGTTAAAAAGAATCACTATGTGATATCTTGTATTACTAATTGAATGTGAATTCTTCTGTTATCTAGTTTTCAAAGAACACGTTTCGAAGGAATGATCCTTCAAAACTAAACAAGACAGGGAACGTTCTGTTTATAAGACCCAAGGTCTTATATTCCGTTAAAATCCTTAGAAAGGAGGTGATCCAGCCGCACCTTCCGATACGGCTACCTCGTTACGA
>NZ_JBHYTT010000037.1:2870-5371 GCF_042749285.1 Streptomyces sp. NPDC059499 | reverse complement strand
AACACAGTGGACGCGAGCAACTGAGGACAAGCCCTCGGCCTATTAGTACCAGTCAGCTCCACCCGTTACCGGGCTTCCACATCTGGCCTATCAACCCAGTCGTCTACTGGGAGCCTTAACCACTCAAGGTGGTGGGAATACTCATCTCGAAGCAGGCTTCCCGCTTAGATGCTTTCAGCGGTTATCCTTTCCGAACGTAGCCAACCAGCCATGCCCTTGGCAGGACAACTGGCACACCAGAGGTTCGTCCGTCCCGGTCCTCTCGTACTAGGGACAGCCCTTCTCAATATTCCTACGCGCACAGCGGATAGGGACCGAACTGTCTCACGACGTTCTAAACCCAGCTCGCGTACCGCTTTAATGGGCGAACAGCCCAACCCTTGGGACCGACTCCAGCCCCAGGATGCGACGAGCCGACATCGAGGTGCCAAACCATCCCGTCGATATGGACTCTTGGGGAAGATCAGCCTGTTATCCCCGGGGTACCTTTTATCCGTTGAGCGACAGCGCTTCCACAAGCCACTGCCGGATCACTAGTCCCGACTTTCGTCCCTGCTCGACCCGTCGGTCTCACAGTCAAGCTCCCTTGTGCACTTACACTCAACACCTGATTGCCAACCAGGCTGAGGGAACCTTTGGGCGCCTCCGTTACTCTTTAGGAGGCAACCGCCCCAGTTAAACTACCCATCAGACACTGTCCCTGATCCGGATCACGGACCTAGGTTAGACATCCAGCACGACCAGAGTGGTATTTCAACGACGACTCCACAACCACTGGCGTGGCTGCTTCAAAGTCTCCCACCTATCCTACACAAGCCGAACCGAACACCAATATCAAACTATAGTAAAGGTCCCGGGGTCTTTCCGTCCTGCTGCGCGAAACGAGCATCTTTACTCGTAGTGCAATTTCACCGGGCCTATGGTTGAGACAGTCGAGAAGTCGTTACGCCATTCGTGCAGGTCGGAACTTACCCGACAAGGAATTTCGCTACCTTAGGATGGTTATAGTTACCACCGCCGTTTACTGGCGCTTAAGTTCTCAGCTTCGCACACCCGAAAGTGCACTAACCGGTCCCCTTAACGTTCCAGCACCGGGCAGGCGTCAGTCCGTATACATCGCCTTACGGCTTCGCACGGACCTGTGTTTTTAGTAAACAGTCGCTTCTCGCTGGTCTCTGCGGCCACCCCCAGCTCATGGAGTAAATCCAATCACCAGTGATGGCCCCCCTTCTCCCGAAGTTACGGGGGCATTTTGCCGAGTTCCTTAACCATAGTTCACCCGAACGCCTCGGTATTCTCTACCTGACTACCTGAGTCGGTTTAGGGTACGGGCCGCCATGAAACTCGCTAGAGGCTTTTCTCGACAGCATAGGATCATCCACTTCACCACAATCGGCTCGGCATCAGGTCTCAGCCTTAATGTGTGACGGATTTGCCTATCACACGGCCTACACCCTTACCCCGGGAACTACCACCGCCCGGGTTGGACTACCTTCCTGCGTCACCCCATCGCTTACCTAGTACAAGTCTGGTTCATCGGCTCCACCACTACCCTCAACTCCGAAGAGATCGGGCCGGCTTCACGGACTTAGCATCGCCTGATTCAGTATTGGGCGTTTCAAAGCGGGTACCGGAATATCAACCGGTTGTCCATCGACTACGCCTGTCGGCCTCGCCTTAGGTCCCGACTTACCCTGGGCAGATCAGCTTGACCCAGGAACCCTTAGTCAATCGGCGCACACGTTTCTCACGTGTGTATCGCTACTCATGCCTGCATTCTCACTCGTGAACCGTCCACAACTCGCTTCCGCGGCTGCTTCACCCGGCACACGACGCTCCCCTACCCATCCATACTCCCGTTGGGGATATGTGTATGAATGACACGACTTCGGCGGTACGCTTGAGCCCCGCTACATTGTCGGCGCGGAATCACTTGACCAGTGAGCTATTACGCACTCTTTCAAGGGTGGCTGCTTCTAAGCCAACCTCCTGGTTGTCTCTGCGACTCCACATCCTTTCCCACTTAGCGTACGCTTAGGGGCCTTAGTCGATGCTCTGGGCTGTTTCCCTCTCGACCATGGAGCTTATCCCCCACAGTCTCACTGCCGTGCTCTCACTTACCGGCATTCGGAGTTTGGCTAAGGTCAGTAACCCGGTAGGGCCCATCGCCTATCCAGTGCTCTACCTCCGGCAAGAAACACACGACGCTGCACCTAAATGCATTTCGGGGAGAACCAGCTATCACGGAGTTTGATTGGCCTTTCACCCCTAACCACAGGTCATCCCCCAGGTTTTCAACCCTGGTGGGTTCGGTCCTCCACGAAGTCTTACCTCCGCTTCAACCTGCCCATGGCTAGATCACTCCGCTTCGGGTCTTGAGCGCGCTACTAAATCGCCCTATTCGGACTCGCTTTCGCTACGGCTTCCCCACACGGGTTAACCTCGCAACACACCGCAAACTCGCAGGCTCATTCTTCAAAAGGCACGCAGTCACGACGCAC
>NZ_JBHYTT010000037.1:0-2777 GCF_042749285.1 Streptomyces sp. NPDC059499 | reverse complement strand
TGCGCGACGCTCCCACGGCTTGTAGGCACACGGTTTCAGGTACTATTTCACTCCGCTCCCGCGGTACTTTTCACCATTCCCTCACGGTACTATCCGCTATCGGTCACCAGGGAATATTTAGGCTTAGCGGGTGGTCCCGCCAGATTCACACGGGATTTCTCGGGCCCCGTGCTACTTGGGTGTCTCTTAAACGAGCCGTTGATGTTTCAGCTACGGGGGTCTTACCCTCTACGCCGGACCTTTCGCATGTCCTTCGCCTACACCAACGGTTTCTGACTCGTCTCACAGTCGGCAGACTATGAAAAAGAGATCCCACAACCCCGCATGCGCAACCCCTGCCGGGTATCACACGCATACGGTTTGGCCTCATCCAGTTTCGCTCGCCACTACTCCCGGAATCACGGTTGTTTTCTCTTCCTGCGGGTACTGAGATGTTTCACTTCCCCGCGTTCCCTCCACACTGCCTATGTGTTCAGCAGCGGGTGACAGCCCATGACGACTGCCGGGTTTCCCCATTCGGAAACCCCCGGATCAAAGCTTGGTTGACAGCTCCCCGGGGACTATCGTGGCCTCCCACGTCCTTCATCGGTTCCTGGTGCCAAGGCATCCACCGTGCGCCCTTAAAAACTTGGCCACAGATGCTCGCGTCCACTGTGCAGTTCTCAAACAACGACCAGCCACCCATCACCCCGCCCTAACAGGCGAGTTCACTGGGGCCGGCAACCGAAGATCCAGACTCAACGAGCCCGTACCTTCAGATACCCAACAGCGTGCCCGACCCGATCAACAAGTTTCCATTTTCCACGCCGAAGCAGTACTTACGAAAACCAGCCAACCGTGCCGAATAATCAACGTTCCACCCATGAGCAACCACCGTCGAACATTTGCCGACGTAATGGTCTCTGGATTCCCCGAAGAGAACCTAGATGCTCCTTAGAAAGGAGGTGATCCAGCCGCACCTTCCGGTACGGCTACCTTGTTACGACTTCGTCCCAATCGCCAGTCCCACCTTCGACAGCTCCCTCCCACAAGGGGTTGGGCCACCGGCTTCGGGTGTTACCGACTTTCGTGACGTGACGGGCGGTGTGTACAAGGCCCGGGAACGTATTCACCGCAGCAATGCTGATCTGCGATTACTAGCAACTCCGACTTCATGGGGTCGAGTTGCAGACCCCAATCCGAACTGAGACCGGCTTTTTGAGATTCGCTCCGCCTCGCGGCATCGCAGCTCATTGTACCGGCCATTGTAGCACGTGTGCAGCCCAAGACATAAGGGGCATGATGACTTGACGTCGTCCCCACCTTCCTCCGAGTTGACCCCGGCAGTCTCCTGTGAGTCCCCATCACCCCGAAGGGCATGCTGGCAACACAGAACAAGGGTTGCGCTCGTTGCGGGACTTAACCCAACATCTCACGACACGAGCTGACGACAGCCATGCACCACCTGTATACCGACCACAAGGGGGGCACCATCTCTGATGCTTTCCGGTATATGTCAAGCCTTGGTAAGGTTCTTCGCGTTGCGTCGAATTAAGCCACATGCTCCGCTGCTTGTGCGGGCCCCCGTCAATTCCTTTGAGTTTTAGCCTTGCGGCCGTACTCCCCAGGCGGGGAACTTAATGCGTTAGCTGCGGCACCGACGACGTGGAATGTCGCCAACACCTAGTTCCCAACGTTTACGGCGTGGACTACCAGGGTATCTAATCCTGTTCGCTCCCCACGCTTTCGCTCCTCAGCGTCAGTAATGGCCCAGAGATCCGCCTTCGCCACCGGTGTTCCTCCTGATATCTGCGCATTTCACCGCTACACCAGGAATTCCGATCTCCCCTACCACACTCTAGCTAGCCCGTATCGAATGCAGACTCGGGGTTAAGCCCCGAGCTTTCACATCCGACGTGACAAGCCGCCTACGAGCTCTTTACGCCCAATAATTCCGGACAACGCTCGCACCCTACGTATTACCGCGGCTGCTGGCACGTAGTTAGCCGGTGCTTCTTCTGCAGGTACCGTCACTTGCGCTTCTTCCCTGCTGAAAGAGGTTTACAACCCGAAGGCCGTCATCCCTCACGCGGCGTCGCTGCATCAGGCTTTCGCCCATTGTGCAATATTCCCCACTGCTGCCTCCCGTAGGAGTCTGGGCCGTGTCTCAGTCCCAGTGTGGCCGGTCGCCCTCTCAGGCCGGCTACCCGTCGTCGCCTTGGTAGGCCATTACCCCACCAACAAGCTGATAGGCCGCGGGCTCATCCTTCACCGCCGGAGCTTTTAACCCCGTCCCATGCAGGACAGAGTGTTATCCGGTATTAGACCCCGTTTCCAGGGCTTGTCCCAGAGTGAAGGGCAGATTGCCCACGTGTTACTCACCCGTTCGCCACTAATCCACCCCGAAGGGCTTCATCGTTCGACTTGCATGTGTTAAGCACGCCGCCAGCGTTCGTCCTGAGCCAGGATCAAACTCTCCATGAATGTTTTCCCGTAATCGGGAGAGCACCATAAAAGAGCGGGACAACCAACCGGAATAGGGCTGGTCATCCACAGCGTCCTCGCTGATGTTGCCTACCCGCCACATGGGCCAGTAGGACTTCAAAGGAACCACCAACCCACCGAAGTGGGCCGGGGTATCAACAAATTTGGCGTTGATTTTTGGCACGCTGTTGAGTTCTCAAGGAACGGACGCTTCCTTCGGTCCCGTTTCACCGGGGCCCTCCGGGCGCTTCCCTTCGTTCTTGCGTTTCCGACTCTATCAGACTCTTTCGTGTCCGATTCCCGGTCGAAGCGGG
>NZ_JBHYTT010000036.1:0-5567 GCF_042749285.1 Streptomyces sp. NPDC059499 | reverse complement strand
CCACCATCCACATCCACCAACACCACCCGACCCGGCTGCTCCAACTGCACCGACCGCACCAACCCCCACACCGCAGCCCCCGCCGGATCACCAGCCGCGTCCTTGGTCAGGATCACCAGAGTCAGCGAGTTCGAGTCCGGGTCGGACAGCCGGGCGTGAAGGAAGTCCACGGTGGCGGCGGTCAGTTCACGTGCCGCCTGGGGGCCTTCTCCGCCGTGCTCGGTGAGATCGAGTACCGCCCTGGCAGGTACGGGAACGTCGGACTCGGGCAGCGTGAGGGGAGCCCAGTCGAGCTGGTACAACAGCTCGTCGGCCGTGCCGCCGAGCGACGCCAGACGCTCGGCGGCTACGGGCCGCAGTGTGAGGGAGTCGACCGTGGCGACGGGGGCACCGGTCCGGTCGGTGACCGTCACAGAAAAGGCGTCCGGTCCAATGGGTTCGGCCCTCAGGCGCAGAGCCGAGGCACCCGTCGCGTGCAGCGTGACCCCGCTCCAGGCGAACGGTAGGAGAAGACGACCCGGCTCCGGCTCCGGTTCCGGCTCCGCCAGGCTGATCAGGCTGGTCGCCTGCAGGGCCGCGTCCAGAAGCGCGGGGTGCAGCCCGTACGCAGCTGCCTCGGATATCAGTGCTTCCGGCAACGCCAGTTCCGCGAACACCTCGCGGCCCCGCCGCCACGCGGCACGCATGCCCTGGAACGCGGGACCGTACGCGTACCCCTGCTCCGCCAACCCCTCGTAGAACCCCTCCACCGACACCGGCTCCGCACCCGCCGGAGGCCACTGCGCAAGCTGGGCGGGAGGAGGGGAAGCGCTCGAGGACAGGAATCCGCTCGCGTGCCGTGTCCACGGGCCCGCCTCGTCGACGGACTCGGGCCGGGAGTACACCGCTACGGTCAGGCGTTCCGCGGCGTCGCCCGACGACCGGTCCTGGTGTCCATCGGCACGCAGGTCCTCGTCGGCAAGGGTGACCCGTATCTGTACCGCGCCCTGTTCGGGCAGGGCGAGCGGGGTCTCGATCGCGAGTTCTTCGACCGTGCCCAGGTCTGCTTCGTCCGCGGCGCGCAGGGCGAGCTCCAGCAACGCGGCCCCGGGGACGAGCACCGTACCCGCCACCGCGTGGTCAGCAAGCCAGGGATGATCCTTGAGCGACAACCTTCCGGTGAGCAATGCTCCACCGCCTTGCGGCAGATGCACCACCGCACCGAGCAACGGGTGTTCGGCAGAGCGAAGTCCGACGGCCCCCAGGTCACCACTCCCCCGGCCGCCGGCCAGCCAGTAGTGCTGGTGCTGGAAGGCGTACGTGGGCAATTCGACGCGAACGGGCCCTGGTGCACCGTAGAAGGACGACCAGTCGACCGGTATTCCACGGACGTAGAGTTCAGCGGCGGAGAGCAGGATCCGGTCCAGGTCTCCGTCGTCGCGGCGGAGTGTCCCGGTCACGACACTCGGCGCCTCAAGCTTCTCGTCCAGGGTCTCCTGAATGCTGTGCGCAAGCACCGGGTGCGAGCTCACCTCGACGAACGCCCGGAAGCCCTCCGCGACCAAGGCCGTGGTCGCGTCGGCGAAGCGCACCGTCTGCCGCAGGTTCCGGAACCAATAGCCACCGTCCAACTCGGTGCCGTCCACCCAGCGGCCGTCCACCGAGGAGTACATGGGAATGGTCGCGGTCCGGGGCTTCAATCCGGCAAGTACGTCGGCCAGCTCGGCCTCGATCAACTCGACGTGGGAGGTGTGGGACGCGTAGTCCACCGGCACGCGGCGAACCCGGACACCCTGCGCCTCGTACTCGGCAACCAACCGGTCCAACGCCTCCGGATCCCCCGCCACCACCACCGACGACGGACCATTGACCGCAGCAAGCTCCACACCCTCACCCAGCCGCACCTCCTCCACCGGAAGAGCAACCGACACCATCCCGCCACGACCGGCCAGACCACCCGCAATCGCACGACTACGCAACACCACCACCCGCGCCGCGTCCTCCAACGACAACACACCCGCCACACACGCCGCCGCGATCTCCCCCTGCGAATGCCCCACCACCGCATCCGCCCGCACCCCGAACGACCCCCACACCCGCGCCAACGCCACCATCACCGCAAACGACACCGGCTGCACCACATCCACCCGATCCAACGACGCAGCACCCTCCACCCCCCGCACCACATCCAGCACCGACCACCCACTCACCGACCCCAACACACCACTCACCTCAACCAGCGCACCCGCAAACACCGGCGAAGAATCAAGCAGCTCACGACCCATCCCCACCCACTGCGAACCCTGCCCCGGAAACACGAACACCGTCCGGCCCGACACATCCGCCACACCCGACACCACACCAGACCCCACACCACCCCCAGCCACCACCGACACACCAGCCAACCCACCGGCCCAGTCCTCGGCAGTCACCACCGCACGGTGCTCCAGACCCGCGCGCCCCACAGCAAGCGAATGACCCACCCCGGCAAGCGTCAGATCCGAACGCCCGGCGAGATGGTTCACCAGGCGCTGTGCCTGCGCTTGCAACGCCTGGTCCGAGGCCCCGGACAGCGGCCACGGCACGGCCGCGTGGGGAGGCGTATCGCTCGGGCCCACCACGGTTTCGGCGGAAGAAGGCGGGGCTTCCTCCAGGATCACGTGGGCGTTCGTTCCGCTCACACCGAACGAGGACACACCCGCCCTGCGCGGACGATCCACCTCCGGCCACGACCTGGACTCCGTCAACAGCTCAACAGCCCCCGACGACCAGTCCACCTTCGACGACGGCTCATCCACATGCAGCGTCCTCGGCAACACACCATGCCGAATCGCCTGCACCATCTTGATGACACCCGCCACACCCGCCGCAGCCTGCGTATGACCGATGTTCGACTTCAACGAGCCCAGCCACAGCGGGCGGTCGTCGGTCCGTTCCCGTCCGTACGTCGCCAGCAGTGCCTGCGCCTCGATGGGATCGCCCAGCGTGGTGCCCGTACCGTGCGCCTCGACCGCATCGATGTCCCCCGGTGTCAGGCGCGCGCCGGCCAGCGCCTGGCGGATCACCCGCTCCTGCGACGGACCGTTCGGAGCGGTGAGACCGTTGGACGCACCGTCCTGATTGACAGCGGAACCCCGCACCACCGCCAGCACGTCATGCCCCAGCCGCCGCGCGTCCGACAAGCGCTCCAGCAGCAGCACGGCCACACCTTCCGCGAGCCCGGTTCCGTCGGCCGCGTCGGCGAACGCCTTGCACCGGCCGTCGCGCGCCAGCCCCCGCTGCCGGGAGAAGTCGACGAACACCTCGGGTGTCGCCATCACGGCAACGCCCCCGGCGAGGGCCATCGCGCAGTCGCCGTTGCGCAGCGCCTGCGCCGCAAGATGCAGCGCCACCAAGGACGACGAGCACGCCGTGTCCACGGTGACGGCAGGGCCCTCCAGACCGAGCGTGTACGCGACACGCCCCGACGCCACACTGCCCGAGTTGCCGATGCCGAAGTAGCCCTCAAGTCCTTCGGGCAGCTTCTCCACGTCATCGGCATAGTCGTGGTACATGAGCCCGGTGTAGACGCCGACGCTGCTTCCGTGCAGCGAGGTGGGGTCGATGCCCGCGCGCTCGAGCACCTCCCACGACACCTCCAGCAGCAGCCGCTGCTGCGGATCGATGGCCAGGGCCTCACGCGGCGAAATACCGAACAGCGAAGCGTCGAAACCGCCGGGTTCGTCGATGAACCCGCCCTCGTCGGCGTAGGAGGTGCCGGTCCGGTCCGGATCCGGGTCGTAGAGGTTGTCCAGGTCCCAGCCCCGGTCGGCAGGGAAGGGGGACATCGCGTCCACGCCTCCGTCGACGAGCTTCCACAGGTCGTCCGGCGATGCGACCCCGCCCGGCAGCCGGCAGCCCATGCCCACGATCGCGATCGGCTCCGTCCTCCTGGACTCGATCTCACGGATCCTCTTGCGGGTCTGCTGCAGCTCGCCCGTCACACGCTTGAGGTAGTCACGCAGCTTGTCGTCGTTCGACATGAGGTTCTTCCTTGTGTCAGTCAGCGGTACGGCGGGTCCGGCCGGTCGGCTGCTCAGCGGGGTCGCCTGAGCGTCCAGGTCCTGGTCGTCCGGCTGTCCGATGGGAGGTTCGAGTCAGGAGAGGCCGAGCTCGTTGTCGATCAGGTCGAAGATCTGGTCATCGGTGGCCACATCGAGATCGACACCCTCGTCGGGCACGGTCACCGCAACGAGGGACTCCGCCCACTTCGCCGTCAGCGCTTCCAGTCGCGCGGCCACCTGCACCCGTACCTTGTCGTCCGTGGACGTCCGGGCGAGGGTCTGCTCCAGCCTGTCGAGCTCGGCGAGCGCCGGGACCACGGCGGTGCCCGTCAGTTCGAGCAGGTCGCGGAGGTGGAGCGCAAGCGCTGTGGGAGTCGGGTGGTCGAAGACGACCGTGGCGGGGAGCCGCACACCGGTGGACTCGGCCAGGCGGTTACGCATCCGGACTGCGGTCAGCGAATCGAATCCGATGTCGTTGAAGGCCTGGTTCGCCTTGACCGTTTCGTGCGCGGCGTGCCCGAGAACGTGTGCCGCATCGCTCCGGACGAGTTCCACGAGGAGACGGGTCTGCTCGGCCTCGCCGACCTCGGCGAGGCGTTGCGCCAGGGACTGTCCGCGTCCGTCGGCCACGGTCTGCGCGGCCTTCCTGGGGGTCCGTACGAGTCCGCGAAGGAGTGGTGCCAGCTCTCCGGCAGCTGCCTGCTTCCTGAGGGATGCGTAGTCGAGCTTCGTCGGCACCAGCAACGGCTCGTCGGATCGCAGCGCACGGTCGAACAGCGCCAGCGCCTCATCGGACGAAAGCCCTGCCTGGCCGCCGCTTGCCATATGACCGAGTTCGCCATCATCCAGGTGTCCGGTCATGCCGCTCGCCTGGGACCACAGTCCCCACGCCAGTGATACGGCAGGCAGACCCTGTTCCCTGCGCGTACGAGCCAGCCCGTCCAGGAAACCGTTCGCCGCGGCGTAGTTGCCCTGGCCGGCATTGCCGAGGACGCCGGCACCGGAGGAGAACAGGACGAACGCCGCCAGGTCCAGCTCACGCGTGAGTTCGTGCAGGTGCCACGCCGCATCGGCCTTCGGGCGGAACACGGAGTCGACACGTTCCGGCGTCAGCGAGGAGAGCACCCCGTCGTCGAGGACTCCGGCGGTGTGGACGACCGCGGTGAGGGGATGCTCGGCCGGGATCCCCGCCAGCACATCCACCAACGCCTCACGGTCACCCGCATCAGCCGCGACCACCTCCACCCGCGCACCCGCAGCCGTCAGCTCCTCGACCAACTCCGCCACACCCTCGGCAGACGGACCACGACGACTCACCAACACCACACTGCGCACCCCATGCACACCCACCACATGCCGGGCCACCAACCCACCCAACGTCCCCGTACCACCCGTGATCAACACCGACCCCGAACGATCCAGAACCCCACCCGAACCCGAACCCTCCCCAGACACCCCCGCCCGCACCAACCTCGGCACGAACACCTCCCCCGCACGCACCCCCACCTGCGACTCACCCGACGCCACCACACCCGACAACAACCC
>NZ_JBHYTT010000035.1:0-5674 GCF_042749285.1 Streptomyces sp. NPDC059499 | reverse complement strand
CACGTACGAGCCCTCACGCGAGGCCGTTCGTCACACGGAACCCGGGCCCGAGCCGGTACGCCCCGTCGCACCGGCCCCCGTGTTCGTCGAGGCGGCCCCCGCCCCCGTACGCGAGTACGAGCGCGAGCCCGCTCCCGCGCCCGTCCCCTCCCCCCGCACTCCCCTCCTCGTCTACGGCACCGCCGCGACCCGCCGCCCCACCGTCGTCCAGGCCATCCGGGAAGCCGACGGCCCGGCTCTCGTCATCACGTCCGACCCCACGGTCTGGGCCGAGACGAAGGACGCCCGCAGCAAGCTCGGCCCGGTCCTCGTCTACGACCCGGGCCATCTCTGCGACACCCCGGCTCGCCTCCACTGGGCCCCCACCGCCGGCTGCGAGGACCCCGCCACCGCAGCCGCCCGGGCCGCCGCCCTCCTCGCCCCGGTCCGCCCGTCGGCGAGGGCAGACAGCTCCATGGCCGACACCGCCGAAACGCTTCTGCAGTGCTGGCTGCACGCCGCGGCCGTGGACGGCCGTCCCTTCCGCCAGGTCCACCGCTGGGCCTCCGGAGGCAGCGCCCATGAACCGGTGCGCCTGCTCCGTACCCACCCCAGGGCCGCTTCCGGACTCGCCGGACTGCTGGAGTCGGCGCTCACCGCGTACCCCGAACGCCGCGAGAGTGCACAGGAACTGACCGTACGGGCCTTCGCGGCACTCTCCTCGGTCCACATCCGCGAGGCCTGCACACCCAACCGATCCGATTCGCTCGTACTGGAATCTTTTGCGCGTGAGGGGGGAACGCTCTTTGTGGTCGGCGAACCCATCGAGGATCCCCGCCACCGTCCCGGTGCGATGCCCCTGCTCACCGCACTCGCCTCACACGTGGTCGAGCACGGCCGCCGCATGGCCGCACGGTCAACCGACGGTCGGCTCGACCCACCAATGACCCTCGTCCTCGACGACGTCGCAGCCGTGGCTCCGCTTCCCCAGCTCCCGGAGCTGCTGTCGACCGGCGAGGACCAGGGGATGCCGACCCTGGTCCTGCTCCGCTCGCAGGAACAGGGCCGGGCCCGCTGGGCACAGGGACTGCAGCTCCCCGGCACCGGCATCCGCTGAGCCCACCTCCCTAGGCCCGCTCGATCACGAACTCCAGTTCACGCGCGGCCGGATCGTCCGGCGCGGGCACGGTGCGCCCCGACGGCACGAACCCGAACCTCCGGTAGAACGCAGCCGCCCGGGGGTTGTGCTCGTGGACGTACAGCCGCACCCGCTCGACACGGGGCGCGGACAGCGACCAGGCCCAGTCGACAGCCGCCCCGAACAGCGCGTCGGCCACCCCGCCGCCCCGCGCCTCGGGCCGCACGAACACCCCGACCACATGCGCCTGGTCGACCTCGGCAGCCTCCCCGAAGCGCACCTCCTGCGCGGGCCGCTCCACGAGCACCGACGCGGTACCCACCCACCGGCCGTCGGGGGCCTCGGCGACGAACTGCCGGACCTGCACACCGTCGGCGGCATCCGTCGTCCGCTGCTGCCAGAACGTGTCGGGCATGGCCACGGCATGCTCGTAGGTCTCCGCGAAGGCGACCGAAGCGACGGGATCCTGCAGGGCGGCCAGCCGGATCTCCCTGGCCAGGGGCCAGTCCTCGGCCCTCACCGCTCGTATGACGTGTTCCATCCGGCGATGGTGCCCCGCCTCATGCGTCCAGGCAAACGGGATACCGCCGTCACCTCAGCCGTCCGGCGTGAAGGCGTTCCCGGCCCGCAGGACGAGCTCCTCGGACGCCGGCTCCGGCCTGCCCGCACGTCGTACCCCGGTACTACACCGGGATCCGCGTCCCGCCCCCGGACGGACGACCCACCGGCCGCCCGCTCCGTAGCGTCGGCCGCATGATCAGGGCTTACGAACTCAGCAAACGCTACGGAGACACCACCGTCGTCCAGGACCTCGACTTCACGGTCCGGCCCGGCACCGTCACCGGCTTCCTCGGCCCCAACGGCGCCGGGAAGTCCACCACCATGCGCATGCTCCTCGGCCTGGACGCCCCCACCCGCGGCCGTTCGACCATCGGCGGGCGCGCGTACGCCACCCACAGCGCACCCCTCACCGAAGTCGGCGCCCTGCTGGAGGCCCGATCCGTCCACCCCGGCCGGACCGCCTTCAACCACCTCATGGCACTCGCCCACACCCACGGCATCCCGCGCGGCCGCGTCGAACACGTCCTCGACCTGGCCGGCCTGACCGCGGTCGCCCACAAACGGGTCAAGGGCTTCTCGCTCGGCATGGGCCAACGGCTCGGCATCGCCGCCGCACTCCTCGGCGACCCCGCCACCCTCATCCTGGACGAGCCCGTCAACGGCCTCGACCCGGAGGGCGTGCTCTGGATCCGCACCCTGCTCAAGTCCCTGGCCGCACAGGGCCGCACGGTGTTCGTCTCCTCGCACCTGATGAGCGAGACGGCCCTCACCGCGGACCACCTGGTCATCATCGGACGCGGCCGGCTCCTCGCGGACACCACGGTCGCCGACTTCGTGGCCACGGCGGGCGGAGCCTCCGTCAAGGTCGTCACCCCCCAGGCCCCGGCGTTGCGCGCACTCCTCGGGGGACCCGGCATCGACATCACCCACACCACGGGCGCGGAACCCGGACACCTGGAGGTCCGCGGCACCGACGCGGCACACATCGGCCGCCTCGCCGCCGCACACTCCATTCCGCTGTACGAACTCACCCCGCACACAGCCTCCTTGGAGCAGGCCTTCATGGACCTCACCCAGGAGTCGGTCGAGTACCGGATCACCGCCCCCGAACCGACGGGAGTCCCCGCATGACCACCGCCCCCGCCACCACCCAGGCGTACCGCGTCACCCCGGCCCGGGTCCTGCGCTCCGAAGCGCACAAGCTCCGGACCCTGCGCTCCACCTGGATCACCCTGGGCTCCGCCGCCGCCCTCGTCCTGTCCGTCGGCATCATCATGGGCGCGACCTACACGTCCGACGGCGGCGACTCCGACGTCGACACCGTCATCCTGGTCCTCTTCGGCTCCACACTCGGCACGCTCTGCACGGTGGTGCTCGGCATCCTGGTCACCGCGGGCGAGTACTCGACCGGCATGATCCGCGCCTCGCTCGCCGCCGTACCCACCAGACTTCCCGTCCTGTGGGCCAAGGCGGCCGTCTTCACCGTCACCGTCTTCACCGTCATGGCCGGCGCCGCACTCATCACCTTCGCCACAGCCCAGCTCTTCCTCGACGACACCGACCAGGCCACCTCCCTCACCGAACCTGCCGTGCTCGGCGCGGTGCTCGGCAACGCCGCCGGAACCACGTTCCTGAGCCTGATCGCCCTGGGGCTCGGCGCCCTGATCCGCTCGGTACCGGGCGCGATCGGCGCCTTCATCGGAGGCGTGATGGTCCTTCCGGAGGTCCTGACCATGCTCCCGTACGACGCGGTCGAAACCGCCGTCCGCTACTTCCCCACCCAGGCCGCGGGCGTCCTCGGCTCCTCCACCCCGCTCCCCGACGCCGCGCCCGTCGGCGGAGCCCTGCTCGCCCTCGTGCTGTGGTGCGCGGCAACCCTCGGATCGGCAGCCCTGCTCCTACGACGCCGCGACGCATGACGCCCGGGAGACCCGAGGCGAGGATGTACGAGTGACGGACGACAAAGACACGAACCGGCCGGCGGGCCCCACCCCGCTCACCGGGCACATCCAGCGCCTGCTCCAGCGCATCCGCGCGTACGACCGGCGCCGGCCCGCCGTCTGGAACGGGCTGACCGCCGCGTTCTGGGTGCTGTTCGCCGTACTCGACATCTCGTCAGGCGGCTGGCGCACCGTCGCCGTCGACCCGGACGTGCCCGCGCCGCTGGTCCTCACGATGAGCGTGGCGTTCTCCGCCCCGCTGCTGTGGCGCCGAAGCCACCCCCTGGCCGTGCTCGTGTTCATGGCCCCGTTCTCCCTGATCAACGTCTGGACCGGGGCGGTCATCCAGGCCGCCTTCCTCCAGGAGATCCTGGTCTTCAACATCGCCGTGCGGCTGCCGATGCGCGCCCTGGCCTGGTCGGGCGCCATCGTCATCGCCCCTCTCGTGATCGCCTCGGGCCATTTCCCGGACGGCTGGGACAGGCTCTTCCTCCCGCATCTCTGGGCGTTCGCGTTCGCGGCCCTGCTCGGCATCGTGGTCCGTACGCGCAAGGAGTACACCGAGGCCCTCGTCGACCGCGCCAACCGCCTGGAGCTCGAACGCGACCAGCAGGCCCGCCTCGCGGCAGCCGCCGAACGCACCCGGATCGCCCGGGAGATGCACGACATCATCGGCCACAACCTGTCCGTCATCACGGGTCTCGCCGACGGCGGCTCCTACGCCGCGGCCAAGAGCCCCGAACGGGCCGCCCAGGCCCTGGACGCCATCGGAACGACGAGCCGTCAGGCCCTCGCCGAACTCCGCCGGCTGCTCGGTGTCCTGCGTGACCACCCCTCCGAGGCCGACCGCACCCCGCAGCCCACCCTGGACGACATGGACGCCCTGCTCACAGGTGTACGGCGAGCAGGGCTCCCGGTACGTCTGCACCGCCGCGGCACACCGCCGCCCGAAGCACTCACCGCAGGCAGGCAACTGACGGTCTACCGGGTGGTGCAGGAGGCCCTCACTAACACGCTGAAACACGCCGGCACACACCCGGGCCTCGCCGCGGAGGTCACCCTGACCTACCGGGCGACGGAGCTGGAAGCCCTGATCACCGACAACGGAACCCCGCGACACGAACCCGTCCCGCTCGACGGCACCGCGCAGGGAATCACCGGGATGCGCGAACGCGCTTCCCTCTACGACGGCACACTCGAAGCCGGCCCGCCCACCACATCCGGCTGGCAGGTACGGCTCCGGCTCCCTCTGGAGGACTCCCCCTCGTGACAACCGTGCTCATCGCCGACGACCAGGCGATGCAACGCTTCGGCTTCCGCATGCTGTTGGAGAGCCAGGACGACATGACGGTCGTCGGCGAAGCCGCCAACGGCCACGAGGCCCTCCAACTCGTCGCCCGGCATCAGCCGGACGTCGCTCTGATGGACATCCGGATGCCCCTGCTGGACGGCATCGAGGCCACCCGTCGCATCGTCAGGGCCGGCGCCCCGACCCGCGTCCTGATCGTCACCACGTTCGACCTGGACCGGTACGCGTACGACGGGCTGCGTGCAGGCGCCAGTGGCTTCCTGGTCAAGGACGCCCTGCCGGAGGAACTCCTCTCCGGCATCCGGGCCGTGGCCGGCGGTGACGCGGTGGTCGCCCCGAGCCTGACCCGCCGGCTCCTGGACGCGTATGTACAACATCTGCCGTCCGCCCCCGGCGGACCCGCCACCCAGGACCCACGGATCGCCGCACTCACCGGACGGGAAAGGGAAATCCTCACCGTCATCGGGCAGGGCTGGAGCAATACGGAGATCGCCGGACGGCTCCACCTCGCCGAATCGACCGTGAAGACGCACGTCTCGCGCATCCTCGCGAAGACGGGAGCGAGGGACCGCGTCCAGGCGGTCATCCTGGCCTACGACACGCACTTGGTGACCCCGGCCTGACCACCCGTAAGGGGTCGTGAACAGGTTTTGAACGCAGAAAAGCCCCGTGCCACAAGGGCACGGGGCTTTCCCGGAATAATTGTTCGGCGGCGTCCTACTCTCCCACAGGGTCCCCCCTGCAGTA
>NZ_JBHYTT010000034.1:0-6694 GCF_042749285.1 Streptomyces sp. NPDC059499 | reverse complement strand
GACCCGTGAACGCCTCAACCCACGACGCCTCGACCCTCAACACCCCACGCATACACAGGAAATGCCCAGTTCGTAGCGTTCTGCAACACGCTTTAAAGGTTGTTGCAGAAGGGTGGGTGTGGGCAGGCCGGGGTGGCGTTTGACCTGGTGCTTCAGCCTGCCATGGCGAGGTTGTGCATAGTGGCGACGGCTTGGACGGCGTGGTGGAGGCCGTCTCCTTTCTGGCGGCAGTCGCGGAGGATTTTCCAGTTCTTCATGCGGGCGAACGTGTGCTCGACGCGGGCGCGGACGCGTCGGTGTTCAGTGTTGTCCTCCTCCTGGCCGCGCAGGAGTGGGCGTCCGGCTCTTCTGCGGTGCGGGACGATCAGTCCGGTTCCCAGGCAGGCGCCGTCTGCGATGACCGTTGTCCCGGACGCGATGGCGGGCAGGTCCGATTCTCGCCAGGCGTGTGCACGAAGAGCGTTGGTGGCCCTGGGTGGACCTGGTGACGGTCTGCGGGGGAGTGTCAGTTTGGTTGCGACGCCGTGCACCCGGTGTGAGGGAGGGGCGACTGGGGTCAGGGCGGGGGGATGTTGACATCAAGAGTGGTGAAGCCTGCTGGCCCTCCAATACCTAGTAGGAGCGTGCCGTTGTCGCGCAGGGTGGTGATGGCTTCGATGGGTGCGGCGGTGACGAGGGTGTGGAGGTTCTCTGCGGTGAGGGGATCCCACAGGTTCAATGCGTGACCGCTGCCGCTGGCCAGGAGGTGGTGAGTGGCGGACAGTGGCACAGCAGCCAGGGATTTGGTCCACGGTGCGGCGATGCAGGCCTGGGGCGCCCAGGACGCTGTGTCCCAGGTCTGGATGCGTTCTCTGGTGGCTGCGGCCAGTAGCGTCATGCCGCCGCTTTGAACCACAGCCAAAGCCTTCACATCGGTCCTCTGCCGGGGGATGCGCAGTTCCATCAGTACCTCGCGTGAGGCAAGGTCCCAGATCACAACGCCACCGCTGCTGCCGAACGCGATCCACCTGCTGGTTCCATCTGCCGCGCACAGCTCATCGACGACCTGGACAGCCTTCGAACCGACCCGGGGACACTCGTCGGGGCGTGGGCGGAGACACAATGGTCACCCGACGGTGGCGAAGAAGGCAGCGACACCGAGGCGGAACACCACGAGCCCGCCGAGGCACCGGAGGTCCTTGAAAAAGACGACGCGAAGTTCCAGACCCGACGGATCCTCACCCACCGCGGGATCGTCGTGCAATACATGGCCGCGCGCAGGACGAAGAAGCCAGTCCGCCCCCCTAAGGACTTCCCCGCCCTCATGTCGCTCCTGGACCTCTCCAGGCAGCTCGGCATCCTCGATACACGCGTGGACGACGTCCTGGTCGACGACCTGGGGCCCCACCGTGCAGACAAGGTCGCCCACGTCGGAATCCACGTACGCCGGCAGGCCAAGCAGAAGGGCGAACGGAACGCCAAGATGTGCATCACCGCCGCTGCCGTCGTACCGTCGGCGCTTGAAGGTGAGGCATGGACCATGTACGGCTGGAGCTACACCGACCGCCGCTGGCTGCCCTACCACCAGGCCGCTGCTGCCTTCCACGCCACCGACTACCCTGCCGGCAAGCTCACCGAACTGGACGACAGCATCGATGGGTGTGTAAAGGCCGCCAAGGAGATCGACCTGGCACTGGGCGAACTCCGAGGCTTCATCGGCACCACTGCGTACACCGTCATGGTGGACGCGGTAGCGACCCGCAGACTGTGGAAGGGCCTCCAGAACGTCCACCAGGGCGAAACCCCACACACTGGCACCACATGGCTGCCGGGAAGCCCCCTGGACGAGGAGCAAAAGCCTTTTGCAGTCGTACGGGTGAACAAGTCCGCAGAGGTCCCCGCACCGACAGGCGTCACAGTCCTCAAGGACGGCATCGCGACATCCAAGCTCGCCACCACGAGCGTCTTCTACCAGGCAACCCCCGACCTCAAGAACTCTGCCTGGTACCTATCCAACGTCCCTCACCAGTTCGACGGCAGCGGTTCCGGCCGCATGGGAGAGAAGAAGACACGCTGGACTGCGGTCTTCGGATCGAAAGAAGACAAGCTCAAGAGCGAAGTCTCCCCCAACTGGTACACCATGAACGCGACCGAGATCTATCCCGTTTCCACAGCCGACGGCATCGACCGAGAAGCCCTCGCCTCCCTGGCGGCCCGCCTCTGCCACAAACCCCTCGCATGGGCACAGCGCACCCGCTACCCGCTGCCGCTGCACGCCGCCCAACAGATGGATCTCGACCACCCGCAGTACCGACGAACGGCACCCAATTCGGCCCTCATGGAAGCCGACTCGATGGAAGAGTTCAACGAAGCCGACAGCGCGGACACTGGCACCACCGAGCAGTAGCCGCTTGGAGATCGATACTGAGCGCTGCCGTGACCAGGCCCGGCATGATCGGACTGTTCTGAGCCTGGTACACGGCACTCGGCCAAGCGAGTGTCACCGGCGCAGCGCCGCCGTCAGCATCGGCAGAGCGCGGCGCAGTTCCCTGTAGCCGTAGGTGCCGCTGTGCCCACCTGGATAGATGTGGGTGGTTACGGGTGCTCCCATAGACGTGAGACGGCTGCTGAGCATCCGGGTCTCCTCACCGCACACGGCCTCGGTGACGGATACGACGCCGTCGTCGGCGAGCGCGACCCATTTCTCGGTGCCGGGGATGTGGGGATCGGGCTCGTCGCCGTCGAGCGGGCCGGGCGTTCCGTCACCGGATGCCAGGTAGACGGGTGTGTGACGTAGTCCCCGGGCGTGATGGTACGGATCCCAGTCGAGCCAGGTCTTCCACTGCTTCGAGGGGTCACCGAAGACCGCGTAGCCGTCCACGCCGACGAACTTCGCACCGGAGAGCCACATCTCCGGGTGCCGGACCGGGTGCACGGGTGCCCCGAAAGCGGCGACGGCGCCGAACAGTCCCGTGATACGGGCGGCGAGTCCCAGGGCACCGAAGCCGCCCTGGGACTCGCCAGCTGCTGCCCTGTTGGGCCCGGCGCCGTAGTCCCGTTCCACCAAGGGCACGACTTCGCGGAGGAAGTACGTACGTACCCGGGGGGAGCCTCCTTTCCCGTGGTTCCACCAGTCGGTCCAGAAACCGAACAGCGGCATGCCCGGCATCACCACCAGGACGTCACGCAGCTCCGCCAGGTCCTGCACTTCGAACAGGCTTGTCCAGGTCGTGTGGTCGCCGTCTCCGCCCGCAAACAGATAGAGAGTGGGCCAGCGGTCGCCGGGGCGGCGCCGATCCCAGCCGCGCGGTGTCAGCAGGGCCACCGTGCTCCGGCCGCCGAGAGCCGGGGACTCCATGGTCAGTTCGACCAGCCGGTCGTTCAGGCGGCGTTCGGCGAGAACCTTGCCGGTGGCACCGGCCGGGGCGGCGGCGCCAAGGAGAGCTCCGGCGCCCAGCAGGGCCCCAGTCGTGAGAACGGTGCGGCGTGTGCGCGACATATCCGAGTAATCGACCGACGGCCCCGCCACCTTTAACTCGTCCGCACACGGACGGCAGACTCGATCACTTCCTCGTCATAGTCCAGCGTGGCGCAAGGGGATCAAAAGCAGCCTCGGACGCCAAGGCGCGCCCGTCCACTGCTCGTGCTTCCGCAGGCATGTCCGGGTCGGCCAGGCCGGCGCGGAGCTTCTGCCACCGCCGACGCGATGGCTTCCTCCTGAGGAACGGCCTCGGGAACTGCTCGCGGGTGATGAGCCCTTCTCGGTGGGACGCTTCCCATAGAGCTTCCGAGGTGTCGTCATTCGGATCGTCCTCCCGGAAGTCCAGCTCCCACGCATCGGGGTCATCGATGGGCTCCGGGTCTGCCCAGGGGGCGCCTTTGTAGGACAAGCCGTAATCAGGGCTGTCTGGCCCGGGACTCTGCGCTGCTCGTCGTCACGGACGCCTCCTCGTACGCTCTTCAAGGACCGCGCACGCGCGGAGTCCGGTACGCCGCAGCCGCGCGTTGCAACTACCAGCGCGTCAGCCCACCGACACGTGAGCAGATCAGGCAGCGGACAGCCCGGTGGCTTGCTCGGCTCCGAAGATGCTGTCGAAGGCCAGAGCACGGTCTGCGCTGACGAGGTAGTACGGGGAACCGGACCCCGCATTCGAGTACGGGCCGTACCGGCCGGTCGTCAGCACCTCGTAGGGCGTGAGCACGTCCAGGCTGTCGAAGACGTAGTAGACGGGGAGCAGTGTCCAGGCCACCAACTGGAGGTGGGCGGTTACCGCGGCCCGCTCCACAGCATGGCGGCCGGTGGAGCGGCTGGTCATCCGGCTCTTGCAGTCGATCAGCGCGATCTGCTGCTCCTTGGCGGCGATCAGGCCAGGGGTCCAGCGCAACGCGCTGGACGTCCCCCGGAGTGCGGATCGGACCGGGCCGGTCAACACGCCCTGGCCCCAAGCGTTGACGTCCCATCCGCGCCAAGTGAGTTCTCGGGCGACCCGCAGCTCGTGCGGGTCGCCTACGGCCTTCCTGTGCTGAAAGCTCGGCATACGGGGAGTGTGGCGCACCGCCGTCGGTCCGAAACGGACGAGGACCGCAGAGCGGCGAGGTTCCGCCAGCCCCCGACAGGGGTTGTTGCCGGTCATCGTTGTCCATGGTTGTTCATCAGCGGTCAGGGGTGTCCCACCCTGTACGGCCCGGCCCCGCCACACTTGTCCTGATCTCACCCCTACCCTCAGACCACCGCCTTGCCGAGTACCGCCCTGGTTTCTGGACGCTGCTCGGCCGGGAACAGGTCCAGCCTCACCGCCAACCGGTCCACGTCATCAGCCATCCGCCGCAGCCGCATCGCGAACGCGCGGGTCTGGCCAGCATCCAGGTCTGCTGCCAGTCCTGGGCCGTGGAAGGACGCCACTGCAGGAGCATGGCCGGTCTCACTGCGGAACAACTGAGCCAGCAATACCTCCGGCTCTCCGGGAACACCGAGCGTGTACTCGGGCCCGAAGAACTCGCCCTCCTGCTCAGCCCGCACCTGCCCGCCGTCGCCCTGCTCCTCATCGAGCCTCTCGGCCAGCGGCGCCAGCCCCTGCAGGAACGCATATATCCCCTCCTGCATCCTCCTGACGTCCGCGGCTGCTTCCAGCTCCATGAACTCACCGCACAGCTGCGCCCAGATCGCGAACTTCCGCGGGTACCCCTCCTCGGGATCCATCTCGACAAGTTCCGCTTCCAGCCGCGCCCCGTTCTGCCCTTCCACGGTGACCGCGAACTCGAACGCAGTGTGGGCGCTGCCGGAGCATTTCGCATGATCCGTCTTGCAGGCGCCACCCAGAGCCGGGCACGAACGAACCGAACCGCTGCTCATGAGCGCACCCCCCGGTAGCTCGCGCGAGCCTCGACAAGTCTCTCGCTGAGATCCTCCAGCACTGTCAGGTGTGATCGCACCTTCGCGGTCACCGCATCCAGCTCCTGGGGCCCGAGGCACTCCATCCACTCATCCTCGAACACCTGAAGGCTGACGTGCGGCACCGCCCGCTCGGGATCCTCACAGTAAGGATCAACACCGATCTGCCCGGACAGGACCGGCGCCTCCACCGCGCTCTGCCGCGCGTCCCACACCGCAAGCGTCATCACCGCCGAAGTACCAATTCTGTGGGACAGGTCAGCAAGAAAGGTTCCCCGCCGGACATCATCCGAGTGATCGGTGACGCATCCGGCTGGACACCACGTCAGGTGAGGGCCCCGGAAGCCGGCGTCACGACGCATGATCACCAGAGGACGCTCAGCATGCACCCCCAGCTTCTTCGCGAAGAGAGCGGACACCACCCGCTCCTGCGCCTCAACACCAAGATCCGGGGAAAGCACAAGAACCCACTGGTCCTCGCTCAGACGAAGCACCATCCCCGGCACACCACCCACTCCCGGCAGCTCACGGCACAGATGCACACCCAGACCAGGCAGACGGGGCAGGAGAGGACGGCCGTCCTCATACGCAGCCAGCCGTACAGCGGTCAGCCCAGAACAGCCCGCTTCACAGGCAGTTGATTCAGACACAGCAAGGGACACCAGAAGACTCCCGGGTCGAAAGGAATACAGAGGACGGAGCCACTTACCGGAGCCGGCCACACCTGCCGGCACAGCCCAAGGACACAAACAGCTCCACCACCCGCGAGGGCGTAGCCCCGCACCCCAGACTCACCCCGCACCCCCTGAGGCAGGGCGTAAATCCAGCACACCACCACCCAGCACACCACCACCCAGCACACAGAACCGTGGTACCCGCACGCCCGACGCCAGCAGGCCACCCCGCACCACCCACCAGGAGCACGACGAACCCTCAAAAAAGCCCCCACGGAGAGAGACGCCAAATCAAATCATTGCCCAAAAACAAAAATGACATCAACAGCGCCGGCAGGCGCATACAACCAACCCCTGACCGACAGGGAAGGGGGCAATACCACCCACCCCAACCCACTGTCATGCCGTCAGGCATGACACCTCACAAGTCATCAAGCCAGAACCCACAAAACCCTTTGCCCCGCCAGGGGCAAAACCCGCCCACCATCCCAACCCACAGTCAGGCCGCCAGGCCTGACACCCCACCACCCATCGGGCCGCCAGGCCCGAACCCAACCCACTGTCATGCCGTCAGGCATGACACCCCCGCACCTTCCGGCCGTCAGGCCGGAGTTGGGGCGTCAGGCCCAACCTAAGAGCCGACAGGCGC
>NZ_JBHYTT010000033.1:0-7850 GCF_042749285.1 Streptomyces sp. NPDC059499 | reverse complement strand
CCACCATCCACATCCACCAACACCACCCGACCCGGCTGCTCCAACTGCACCGACCGCACCAACCCCCACACCGCAGCCCCCGCCGGATCACCAGCTGTGGCATTCCGGGTGAGCACCACGAGGGGCTGAGGGCCGGCATCCGATCGATCCGCTCGGCTCTGGAGTTCCGCGAGAGCCCTCACGACCAGGTCGCGTGCTGCCCGTGGGCCTGCTGTCGGCTGCTCGGCTGTCAGATCGAGAATGTTTTCCGGTGGCAGCGCCCCGCTGCCCGGAGCGTGCGTGACAACCACCGGCTGCCAGTCCACGCGGTAGAGCGAATCGCGCACGGTGGCGTCCGTCCCGGCCGAGCGATCGGCGCGGACGGAGCGGAGTACGAGTGACCCGATCTCAGCGACCGGGCGGCCCGTGCCGTCCGTGAGGGTGAAGGACACGCCCTCACCGTCAGCCGGTTTGGCGTGCACACGCAGGGTCGTGGCGCCGACCGCGTGCAGAGAAACGTCGTTCCAGGCGAACGGCAGGAGTACCTGGCCCGGTTCTGCCATCGGTACCGCGCCGAAGTTCGCCGCTTGCAGGGCCGCATCCAGGAGTGCCGGGTGCAGCCCGTACTTGACCGCCTCGGGCACCAGAGCCTCCGGCAAGGCCAGTTCCGCAAACACTTCCCGGCCGCGCCGCCACGCGGCACGCACGCCCTGGAACGCAGGACCGTACGCGTACCCCTGCTCCGCCAACCCCTCGTAGAACCCCTCCACCGACACCGGCTCCGCACCCGCCGGAGGCCATGACTCGAAGCCGAACGCGGGCTCTTGGGCCGCTGCCGACAACAGACCGTCGACGTGCCGGTCCCACGGTGTCTCGGGGTCGGAATCCTCGGGCCGGGAGTAGATGTGCAGCGGTCGCCGACCGGCTTCGTCCTCTCCGCCCAGTCCGACCCTGAGCTGCACCGCACCGTGCGCGGGAAGGGTGAGCGGAGATTCGATCACCAGCTCTTCGACGGTGCCGAGGCCGGCCTCCTCCCCGGCACGCAACGCCAGTTCCAGGAACGCCGCCCCCGGCAGCAGCACGCTGCCGGACACCTCGTGGTCGGCCAACCACGGCTGTGCCCGCAGGGACAGCCGACTCGTGAACAGTTCGCCACCCGAATCGGGCAGTCCGACCACGGCTCCGAGCAGCGGGTGCTCCGCTGCGGTCAGACCTGCTGACGACACGTCGCCCGCGCTCTGAGGTGCCTCCAGCCAGTAGCGCTGGTGCTGGAAGGCGTACGTGGGCAACTCGACACGTCGGGCGTCCGGTTCGCCGTACGCCGTCGACCAGTCGACTCGAATGCCGCGGACGAACAGCTCCGCGACGGACAGGAGGATCCGGTCCAGGTCCCCGTCGTCGCGGCGGAGTGTCCCGGTCACGACGCTCGGCGCCTCAAGCTTCTCGTCCAGGGTCTCCTGAATGCTGTGCGCAAGAACGGGATGGGCACTCACCTCGACGAACGCCCGGAAGCCCTCCGCGACCAAGGCCGTGGTCGCGTCGGCGAAGCGCACCGTCTGCCGCAGGTTCCGGAACCAGTAACCACCGTCCAGCTCAGTGCCGTCCACCCAACGGCCGTCCACCGAGGAGTACATGGGAATGGTCGCGGTCCGGGGCTTCAACCCGGCAAGTACCTCGGCCAGCTCGGCCTCGATCAACTCGACATGGGAGGTGTGGGACGCGTAGTCCACCGGCACCCGGCGAACCCGGACACCCTGCGACTCGTACTCGGCCACCAACCGGTCCAACGCCACCGGATCCCCCGCCACCACCACCGACGACGGACCATTGACCGCAGCCAACTCCACACCCACACCCAGCCGCACCTCCCCCACCGGAAGAGCAACCGACACCATCCCGCCACGACCGGCCAGACCACCCGCAATCGCACGACTACGCAACACCACCACCCGCGCCGCGTCCTCCAACGACAACACACCCGCCACACACGCCGCCGCGATCTCCCCCTGCGAATGCCCCACCACCGCATCCGCCCGCACCCCGAACGACCCCCACACCCGCGCCAACGCCACCATCACCGCAAACGACACCGGCTGCACCACATCCACCCGATCCAACGACGCAGCACCCTCCACCCCCCGCACCACATCCAGCACCGACCACCCACTCACCGACCCCAACACACCACTCACCTCCGTCAACGCCCGAGCGAACACCGGCGAAGAATCAAGGAGGTCGCGACCCATCCCCACCCACTGCGAACCCTGCCCCGGGAAAACGAACACCGTCCGACCCGACACATCCGCCACACCCGACACCACACCAGACCCCACACCACCCCCAGCCACCACCGACACACCAGCCAACGCACCACCACGATCCCCAGCCACCACCACCGCACGATGGGCAAACGCTCCGCGCGTCGTCGTCAGCGCGTGTCCGATCGCCGTGTCCGGCAGATCCTGATGCTCACGCGCGAACGACTCCAGGCGTTCCGCCTGGCCCCGCAGCCCCTGCGCCGAGGCACCGGAAATCACCCACGGCACCACAGCAGGTCCCGGATCACTCACACCGGACGACACCCCGCCCTCAGAAGCAACCGGGGCCTGCTCCACAATCACGTGCGCGTTCGTCCCACTCACACCGAACGCCGACACACCCGCCCTGCGCGGACGATCCACCTCCGGCCACGACCGGGCCTCCGTCAGCAACTCCACAGCCCCCGACGACCAGTCCACCTTCGACGACGGCTCATCCACATGCAGCGTCCTCGGCAACACACCATGCCGAATCGCCTGCACCATCTTGATGACACCCGCCACACCCGCCGCAGCCTGCGCATGACCGATGTTCGACTTCACGGAGCCCATCCACAGGGGCGACTCCGCGGGGCGGCCCTTCCCGTACGTCGCCAGCAGTGCCTGCGCCTCGATGGGATCGCCCAGCGGGGTTCCCGTGCCGTGCGCCTCGACCGCATCGACCTCCGACGCGGACAGGCGCGCGCCGGCCAGCGCCTGGCGGATCACCCGCTCCTGCGACGGACCGTTCGGAGCGGTGAGACCGTTGGACGCACCGTCCTGATTGACAGCGGAACCCCGCACCACCGCGAGAACCTCATGCCCGAGCCGCCGCGCATCGGACAACCGCTCCACCAGCAAGATGCCGACACCTTCCGACATGCCGAATCCGTCTGCGCTCTCGGCAAAAGCCTTGCTACGTCCGTCTGTGGCGAGCCCGCGCTGCCGGCTGAAGCCGACGACTCCTTCCAGCGTCGACATGACGGAGACACCGCCCGCGAGTGCGAGCGTGCATTCCCCGTTTCGCAGGGCCTGTACCGCCAGATGCAAGGCGACCAGCGACGACGAGCAGGCGGTGTCAACGGTCAGGGCGGGGCCCTCCAGCCCCAAGGTGTACGAGACGCGGCCGGAGAGGACGCTGCCCGCATTGCCGGTCACGAGGTAGCCCTCGTCGGCCTGGCCTGCCGTTTCGCCCGTGCCGTAGTCCTGACCATGAGTACCGACGAACACTCCGGTGGGCGTGCCCTTCAGCGACGCCGGGTCGATGCCCGCCCGCTCGAGTACCTCCCAGGACACCTCCAGCAGCAGCCGCTGCTGCGGGTCCATGGCCAGCGCCTCGCGCGGGTTGATCCCGAAGAACCCTGCGTCGAAGCCCCCGACGTCCTGGAGGAATCCGCCACCACGGACGTATGTCTTCCCGGGGGAATCCGGGTCAGGATCGTAGAGACCGTCCAGGTCCCAGCCACGGTCGGACGGCAGCCCGGTGATGACGTCACCGCCCGCCTCGACCAACTGCCAAAGGTCCTCCGCCGACGACAGTCCACCCGGGAAGCGGCACCCGATCGCCACGATCGCGATCGGCTCGTCAGCCGGAGCCCCCGGTGCGTGTGAGGAAGACGAAGCGACGGCGGGATCGTGCGGCTGTTGCTGTCCGAGGGCCTCCTCGCCGAGCAGTTCGGTCCGCAGGTGGCCGGCGAGTTCGGAGGCCGTCGGGTAGTTGAAGACCAGGGTGACGGGCAGCCGCAGACCCGTGGCCGCGGTGAGCCGGTTGCGCAGTTCGACCGCGGTGAGCGAGTCGACTCCCAGTTCCTTGAACGCCCGTTGCGCTTCGATCGCGTCGGCCGTGGCGTGACCGAGGACGGCCGCCGCGCTGGTGCGCACCAGATCGAGCAGCACATCGAGCTGCTCGTCCGCCCCGAGCGTGATCAGCCGCCGCTTCAGCGTCGACGCGCTGTCGCTGCCCGCTGCGGTATCACGTCGAATCACGCGGCGCGTCGGCGCGGGCACCAGGTCGCTCAGCAGGACGGGAATCTCCGCGCTGTCGCGTACGGCGGCCAGGTCGAGCCGGATGGGGACGAGTGCCGGACTGTCGCTCTCCAGCGCGGCGTCGAAAAGTGCGAGCCCCTGCTCGGCGGAGAGCGGCCTCGTACCGGCTCGGGCCATCCTGGCCAGATCGGTGTCGCTGAGCCGTCCGCCCATGCCGGCGGATTCCGCCCACAGTCCCCAGGCGAGGGACACGGCAGCAAGTCCCTTCGCACGCCGGTGCACGGCCAGGGCGTCGAGGAAGGCGTTACCGGCCGCGTAGTTGCCCTGGCCCGAGCCGCCGAAGGTGGAGGAGGCGGACGAGTAGAGGACGAACGCCGTCAGGTCCAGGCCCTCGGTCAGCTCGTGCAGATGCCACGCCGCGTCCACCTTGGGCCGCAGTGCGGTGTGCCACCGCTGCGCGTCGAGCTCCCCGATCACACGGTCGTCGACCACGCCCGCCACATGGACCACCGCGGTCAGCCGGTCGGAGACAGCGGCGACGATCCGCGCCAGAGCCTCGCGGTCCCCCACGTCGGCGGCGACCGCACTCACGCGGACGCCGGATGCCGACAGCTCCGCCAGTCGTTCGTCCGGCACTCCGGACCGGGACACGAGCACGAGCTCGGCCACTTCGTGGGAGCGGACGAGGTGATCGGTGACGAGCCGTCCCAGACCGCCGGTGGCGCCTGTGACCAGCACAGTGCCTCCAGTGAGTCGCGGGCGCTCCGGCAGAGCGGCTGACTGCGCACGCGTGAGACGGGCCACGAGCGCCTGCTCTCCGCGGACCGCCACCTGAGGCTCGTCCAGCAGCCCACCGCCGAGTCCGGCGGACACCGACTCCTCGTCGAAGCGTTCCACCTCGAGCAGTCCGAACCGGCCGGGATGTTCGGACTGGGCAGTGCGGACGAGGCCCCGGACCGGTTCCTGGACCAGGTCGTCGCGGCGCGTGGCGACCACCAGACGGGACGCCTGGGTCCGGGGATCGGCCAGCCATTCCTGCAACACTCCGAGGACGTTCAGGCCGACCGCGTGTACCTGCTCAGGAACGGTCCGGTCCGGCGAGCCGTCGGGCGTCCTGAGGACGACCACGGGGGGTACGGAGGGCTCGGAGGCCCCCAGACCCGTGTGGAACGTCCACTGCGGCGTTTCGGATGCTGCCGCGGGACCGGGAACCCACACGACTTCGAAGAGTGAGCCGCCCAGTTGAGGAGCAGAGGTACGCAGGCGTGCCGGATCGACGGGCCGGACGGTCAGAGCATCGATGTCGAGGACAGGAGCACCGGTGTCGTCGGCGGCGCTGATCGACACGGTGTCCGGACCCGCCGGAGCCAGGACCACCCGAAGGGAACGTGCCCCGGTTGCGTGGAGCCGGACACCCGCCCAGGAGAAGGCCAGCCGGGGACTGTCCGGGTCGGCAAAGAAGTCCGACACGGAGAGCGGGTGCAGGGCGGCGTCGAGCAGCGCGGGATGGATTCCGTAGCCGTCGATTTCGTCAGACGTACCCGCGCCGGATTCGGGGAGCCGCAGTGCCGCGTACACGCGCCCGTCCCGTACCCAGGCCGCTTCGACGGCCCGGAACGCCGGACCGTAGTCGACGGTCAGACGGTCGTAGAAGCCGTCCAGGTCGACGGGCCGGGCGCCGGCCGGCGGCCACGAGGTGAGATCTGCCTGTGCGGGGGACGGCTCCGAGGACGCCGTCAGGAGGCCGGTGGCGTTCTCGCTCCAGCGCTCGTCGGCGCCGGACCGGGTGTACACCCGCACCACCCGTGTGCCGGGGCCTTCCTCTTGTTCGACGGTGATCTGAAGGTCAACGCCCCCGCCGTCCGGGACGACGATCGGCGCGGAGATCGTCAACTCGTCCACGACCGGTACCCGCAGCCGCTCACCGATATGGCACAGCATGTCCAGCAGCGCTGTACCCGGCAGCAGCATCGGACCGCCTACGCGATGATCGTCCAGCCAGGGGTGCTCGCGCTGTGTCAGACGGCCCGAGAACACGCTGCGGTCGGTATCCGCCAGCGTGATCGCGGCTTGCAGGAGCGGGTGGCCCGCTTCCTCCAGACCGACTGCGGCAAGGTCGCCTGCTCCGGGCGAAGGTTCGAGCCAGTAGCGCTGACGTTGGAAGGCGTACGTGGGCAACTCGACGCGACGCGGTACCGGTTCACCGAAGGAGGTCGACCAGTCGACGGGGATCCCTCGGACGTACAGCTCCGCCACGGACAGCAACATGCGGTCCGGTCCTCCGTCGTCGCGGCGGAGTGTGCCGGTGACGACGCTGGGCGCCTGAGGACTCGCGTCCAAGGTCTCCTGAATGCTGTGCGCCAGGACGGGATGGGCACTCACCTCGACGAACGCCCGGAAGCCCTCCGCGACCAGGGCCGTGGTCGCGTCGGCGAAGCGCACCGTCTGCCGCAGGTTCCGGAACCAATAGCCACCGTCCAGCTCGGTGCCGTCCACCCAACGGCCGTCCACCGACGAGTACATCGGGATGGTCGCGGTCCGGGGCTTCAACCCGGCAAGTACGTCGGCCAGCTCGGCCTCGATCAACTCGACATGAGAGGTATGCGACGCGTAGTCCACCGGCACCCGGCGAACCCGGACACCCTCCGCCTCGTACTCGGCAACCAACCGGTCCAACGCCTCCGGATCCCCCGCCACCACCACCGACGACGGACCATTGACCGCAGCAAGCTCCACACCCTCACCCAGCCGCACCTCCTCCACCGGAAGAGCCACCGACACCATCCCGCCACGACCGGCCAGACCACCCGCAATCGCACGACTACGCAACACCACCACCCGCGCCGCGTCCTCCAACGACAACACACCCGCCACACACGCCGCCGCGATCTCCCCCTGCGAATGCCCCACCACCGCATCCGCCCGCACCCCGAACGACCCCCACACCCGCGCCAACGCCACCATCACCGCAAACGACACCGGCTGCACCACATCCACCCGATCCAACGACGCAGCACCCTCCACCCCCCGCACCACATCCAGCACCGACCACCCACTCACCGACCCCAACACACCACTCACCTCAACCAACGCCCGAGCGAACACCGGCGAAGAATCAAGGAGGTCGCGACCCATCCCCACCCACTGCGAACCCTGCCCCGGGAAAACGAACACCGACCGGCCCGACACATCCGCCACACCCGACACCACACCAGACCCCACACCACCCCCAGCCACCACCGACACACCAGCCAACGCACCGGCCCAACCCCCGGCAGCCACCACCGCACGGTGCTCCAGACCCGCGCGCCCCACAGCAAGCGAATGACCCACCCCGGCAAGCGTCACGTCCGAACCCCCGACGAAGGTCCGGAGCCGCTCGGCCTGGGCCCGCAGGGCGTCCGCCGTGCGGGCCGACACCACCCACGGCACGGCCGCGGGCTCGGAAACCGGTGCCGTCTCCTGGGCGTCCCCGGACGCGAGCACGGGAGCCTCCTCCAGGATCACGTGGGCGTTCGTTCCGCTCACACCGAACGAGGACACACCCGCCCTGCGCGGACGATCCACCTCCGGCCACGACCTGGACTC
>NZ_JBHYTT010000032.1:0-34081 GCF_042749285.1 Streptomyces sp. NPDC059499 | reverse complement strand
GACAGTTCTTCGACCAGACCCTCCGGAGCGACGCCCCCACGGCTGGTCAGGATCAGATGTGGCACGCCCCGGCCGGCCAGCCAGCGCGCCACCTCCACACCCAGAGCACCGGTGCCCCCGGTGACCAGGACCGTCCCCGAGGGCTGCCATCCCTCATCCGCCACAGCCGTCGGCACCGCACGTGCCATGCGGCGTCCGTAGACCCCGGAGCCGCGGACCGCGACCTGGTCCTCACCACCCTCAGCGGCAAGGACGCCCACCAGTCGGGTGCCCGCCCGCACGTCCAGGGTTTCGGGCAGGTCGATCATGCCGCCCCAGCGCTGCGGGAACTCCAGAGCCGCGACCCGGCCCAGACCCCACACCGCAGCCTGCACCGGATCAACCACCCGGTCCGAGGCGCCCACAGCGACCGCACCCCGCGTCACCACCCACAACGGCGCATCGACCCCGGCATCACCCAACGCCTGCAACAACACCGTCAGACCAGTGAGCTCATCCGCGACCACACCACCACCAGCAACCCGGCCCGCCGAAGCCAGCCCGGCAACCAGCACCACACCACGCACATCCCCGACCCCGGCGATCCGACCGGCCAGAGCGGCACGGTCCGACACCGCGTCCACCGCCAGGCCCACCACCTCGCCACCCGCAGCGGTCAACGCCCCTACCACATCACCGTCTTCAGGCCCCACCACCAACCAGGTGCCCGACATCGTGGTGACAGGCGCAGTCTCCAAGGGCTTCCACACCACCCGGTAGCGCCACGTGTCGATGACGGACCGCTGCAGTCGCTCCCGGCGCCACGACGCCAGCGCCGGAACCACCGAACCCAACAACTGCGGAGCTTCCGACAACTGCAGCGTGCCCGCGAGCTCGTCGAGATCACCGCGCTCCACCGCATCCCAGAACCGGGACTCGACCGGATCCACCCCACCAGCAGCACCCGCAACCGGCAACGACGGCGCATCCAGCCAGTACCGCTCATGCTGGAACGCATAAGTAGGAAGCGGGACTTGGCGGCCGGTGAGCACCGCAGACCAGTCCACGTCGACGCCGGCCGTCCACGCCTCGCCGAAGGAGGCCAGGACGCGCCGCATCCCGCCCTCACCACGCCTCAGCGTGCCCAGCGCCGTGGCTTCGGCGCCGGTCGCGTCGATGGTCTCCTCGATCCCCATCGTGAGTACGGGGTGCGCGCTGACCTCGATGAACGTGCGCATCCCCTGTCCCAACAGGGACCGGATCGTAGTCTCGAACTCCACCGTGGAACACAGGTTGTCGAACCAGTACCCGGCATCCAGACCGCCCTCGACCGCATTGCCGGTCAGGGTGGAGATCATCGGAATGGTGCCGGTAGCCGGGGACAGCCCGGTCAGATCCGCAAGGATCCGCTCCCGCAGTTCCTTCATCTGCGGCGAATGAGATGCGTAGTCCACCGGGATCCGACGCGTGCGGATCCCACGCCCCTCGCACTCCGCCATGAACGCGTCCAGGGCTTCGTCATCGCCGGAGACCACGGTGGAGGACGGGCCGTTCACCGCCGCCACCGACAGCCGTCCCGCCCATTCCGACACCAGGCCCTCGACCGCATCCCGCCCGGCGGCGACGGACACCATGCCCCCGTCACCGGCCACAGCGACCAGCGCCTTCGACCGCAACGCCACCACCCGTGCGCCGTCGTCCAGCGACAGCCAGCCCGCCACACACGCAGCGGCGATCTCACCCTGGGAATGACCCACCACCACGGACGGCACCACACCGGCCGACCGCCACACCTCCGCCAGGGCGACCAGCACCCCCCACAGCACCGGCTGGACCACGTCCACCCGGTCCAAGTCGGCTTCCTCCAACAGGACTTCACTCAGCGACCAGTCGACATACGGAGACAGCGCGGTCTCGCACTCCGTCAGCCGCTCACGGAATTCCGGCGAGGAATCCCACAACTCCCGCGCCATGCCCACCCACTGCGAGCCCTGGCCCGGGAACACGAACACCACGCCGCCAGAAACTGCTGGGGCGGATGCAGCCCCGGCGGCCGACGTGGCCGTGTGCAGGGCGGCCAGCAACTCGTCCCGCCCCTGACCCACCACGACCGCGCGATGCTCCAGCGCCGCCCGCGACGTCGCCAGCGACCACCCCACATCCACCGGGTCCAGCTCCGGAGCATCCGCGACGTACGTCCCGAGCCGCTCGATCTGCGCCCGGAGCGCGGTCTCGGACCGCGCCGACACCGTCCACGCCGACACTCCCGGCTCGGGAGTCCGCCCGGAGTCCTCAGTCGGCTCGGACTCCGGAGCCTGCTCCAGAATCACGTGTGCGTTCGTGCCGCTGATCCCGAACGACGAGATACCCGCACGCCGCGGACGGTCCGTCACGGGCCACGGGCGCGACTCGGTGAGCAGTTCCACCGCGCCGGCGGACCAGTCCACGTGCTGCGACGGCTCGTCCGCGTGCAGCGTGGCGGGCAGCACCCCGTTCTGCATGGCCAAGACCATCTTGATCACACCCGCGACGCCCGCCGCCGACTGGGTGTGACCGATGTTCGACTTCACCGAACCCAGCCACAGCGGGTGGCCGCCCTCACCGCGTTCCTGGCCGTAGGTCGCCAACAGTGCCTGCGCCTCGATCGGGTCACCCAGACGGGTACCGGTCCCATGGGCCTCCACTGCATCGACGTCGGCACCGGTCAGCCGTGCGTTGGCCAGCGCCTGCCGGATCACCCTCTGCTGGGACGGGCCGTTCGGCGCGGTCAGGCCGTTGGACGCGCCGTCCTGGTTGATCGCGCTGCCCCGTACCACCGCGAGGATCTTGTGGCCGTTGCGCTGTGCGTCCGACAGTCGCTCGAGCAGCAGCAGGCCGACGCCCTCGCCCCAGCCCGTACCGTCCGCGGCCTGGCCGAACGCCTTGCAGCGCCCGTCGGCCGCCAGCCCCTCCTGCCGGTCGAACTCGACGAACATGCCGGGGCCGACCATGACGGTGACGCCGCCGGCCAGCGCCATGTCGCAGTCGCCTGCCCGCAGGGCGAGGCCGGCCAGGTGGAGGGCGACCAGCGAGGAGGAGCAGGCCGTGTCGATGGTGACGGCGGGGCCTTCGAGGCCGAAGGCGTAGGAGACGCGGCCGGACGCGACGCTGGTCGCGTTGCCCGTACCGCGGAACGCCTCTCCGTCATCGGACATCGGCCCGTCGCCGTAGCCGGAGGTGGCCGCCCCGGCGAAGACTCCGACACCGTGTCCCCGGAGAGAGTGTGGGTTCACTCCGGCCGTCTCGAACGTCTCCCAGGCAGTTTCCAGCAGGAGACGCTGCTGGGGGTCCATGGCGACGGCCTCGCGCGGCGAAATGCCGAACAGGCCGGGGTCGAAGCCGGTGGCGTCGCGGACGAAGCCGCCCATCGCCGCCACGTCCGGCGGCAGGAGGGAGGACCAGCCGCGGTCGGAGGGGACCGGGGTGATGCCGTCTCCGCCGGTGGTGACCAGACGCCACAGGTCGGAGGGAGAGCGCACGTCCCCGGGAAACCGGCAGCCCATCGCGATAATGGCGATCGGCTCGTTCTCCCGGTCCTGCGCCGCCTGCAGGCGGCCGCGTGTGTGGCGGAGATCAGCCATCACGCGCTTCAGGTACTCGACGTACTTCTCTTCATTCTCCACCCGAATCCACCTTACTTCCGGGGCAGTGGGTAGAAATGTCAAGCCAGAACCCAACAGCCCTCTGCGACCCAGCAGCAAAGAGCTGCGGAGAACGGAGACCGGAATCAGATTAGGAGGTCAATGTGCTGATGGGGCAACCCCTAACCGACCCCTGATCGTCCTCGGGAAATGAATTCTCGGGGAATGGCGGAATGGCGGGGAGGCGGGGGGCGGAATGAGGGGATGACGGAATGGCAGAATGACGGAATCGGTATGGTGGAATGACGGGTGATCGGGGCGGGTCAGGCGGATTCGTATTCTTCGCGAAGGCTGTCGGAAGGGCCTGAGGCTTCTTCACCGGTTTCCGGGGCCGCCGGCCCGCCGCCGACGCGGCCGGAGGAAAGCCGGACGGCCTGAGTGAACAGCGCGAGGCCGATCACGATCATCACCGACGCGACCGCCCAGGACCAGGGGTGGGGCGTGTAGAGAGCCAGGAACCAGACCTTCACCTGAACGTCGAAGATCAGGAAGAGCAGGGGCACCAGACCCTGCGGGAAGAGCGCCAGGCCGCCGAACACCCAGGACAGGACTGCGGTCACTTCCTGGCGCTTGGTCAGCTGCGGCTTGGCCCGCGTCCCTGCGCTCGACGCTGCCGCGCCCGCCGTTGCCGCACCCGGCGTTCCGGCGCGCCCGGTCCGCATGAGGACGAGCAGTTCGGGGCCGTTCGTGGTGAGCCGGTCGGCGGCGACCCGGCCCAGCCATCGGGCGAGCAGGACACCGGTGGCCACACCGACCGGGACGCCGAGCCAGCTGACGACGGCGTTGTCGAGGACGGTGCCGAGGGTGACGAGCCCGGCCGCCGGCAGGGCGGGGAGGAGGGCGGCGAAGAACAGCATGTTGGACGGCCCGGTCGTGTCGGCCCGGTCGAGCGGGCTGTCCGGGCGCCTGTGGGCGTCGGGGCCGGGCACGAGGGCCGTGACCGAGGCGTACGCCATCATGCCGATACCCCCGCCGAGCAGGGCCGGGACGAGCGCGGCGACCCAGGGCCAGGCCCAGGAGTACCCGCTCAAGGCGGTGAACACGACTGTGACGACGACGGTCAGGGGGCCGAACAGCAGCAGGCACGCCCATTGTCGGCCGCGGACGTCGGCGCGCTGGCTTCCCGTGGTGAGGGTGAGCCACAGGCCCGTACCGTCCTGGCTGTACAGGTTGTAGGCGGTCGCGACGAGCATCACCGGCAGGGCCGGGCCCGCCCAGGGCAGCAGCGCCCCGGTGTGGAAGGTGAGCGGCAGCAGCGCCGTCCCCAGGGCCCAGGCGACAGGCGTGACCGCCATGGTGACGCGTTGCGGGTCCCGCAGCCACGTCCTGAGTTCCTTCCGGAGCACTGCTCCGGTCGCGCCGGAAAGTGCGCCTCGCCCTGGCGCCGCCCGGCGGGCGCTCCCGCGGACGACCGAACGGCCGTGACGGGCGCGGCCGAGGGCACGGCCCCAGGCGGCCAGCAGCAGCGCGCACAGGGCGAGGAGTCCGGCCAGGGTGCCGAGCGACTGCCACCAGTGCCCGCGGCCGGCGGCGTCGACGGCGACCACGCCCCACCCGGACGGGACGGCACGGATCGCGGCCGAGACGAAGGTGGAGAAGCCGGTCTCGGTCACCCGGGAGGAGACGACGGCCACGATGAGCATCCAGCCGGACTGGGTGAGCACCAGCATCGCCGCGAACAGCAGACCGGTGACGGCGGCGCCGAACCGGGAACCGGCGACGGCGCCGAACAGGGCGTGGGTGACCCTCGAGAGCAGGACCACGAACGCCAGCTGTGCGGCGGCGGCCGGGACGGACACCAGGGCCGGCCCCACGCCGGTACGGATGCCGTGGACGACGAGGCCGAGGAACGCCAGTGCGGTCACCACGGTGGTGATGCCGACGAGCCCGGCCGCGAGCAGTCCCAGGGCGAGTCGGCGGCGGGGGAGCGGCAGCAGGGCGAAGTGATCGCTGCGGAGAACCGCAGAGCCGCCCCACAGGGGACCGACCATCCAGCCGAGCGCCCAGATCAGGTACGTCGTGGCGAGCAGGTCGGCGACCAGACCCGGCGTGTCGAGCCGCACGAATGCCAGGGCGACGGTGGCAGTGGCGAACGCCAGGCCCAGGATGGCGCCGATGACCATCCAGACGGCCTTGCCGCCGGTCATGGAGTTGCGGATGATCCGCAGCTTCATCCGTATCAGGACGCCAGCCACGACAGACCCTCTCCCGTATGCGCGTCGGCCCCGACCAGGCGGACGAATGCCTCCTCGAGCGTGCTGTCGCCGCGCACCTCGTCCAGCGGCCCGGCGGCCACGACGTCGCCGCCGGCCATGACCGCGACCGTGTCGCAGAGCTGCTCGACCAAGGGCATGACATGGCTGGACAGGACGGCCGACCCGCCGGACGCGACGAAGCGCTGCAGAATCGTCTTGAGCGCGACGGCCGAGACCGGGTCGACCGCCTCGAACGGCTCGTCCAGTACCAGCAGTCGCGGCCGGTGCAGCAGCGCCGTGGCGAGCCCGATCTTCTTGCGCATTCCGGTCGAGTAGTCGACGACGAGGGTGCGTTCGGCCTCGGTGAGTTGCATGACCTCCAGCAGCTCGTCGACCCGCCCGGTGAGTTCGGCCGGCTCGATGCCGCGCAACTGGCCGATGTACGTCAGGACTTCACGGCCGGTGAGCCGCTCGGGCATCGACAGGCCGTCGGGCAGCACACCCAGCAGGGACTTGGCCCCGACAGGGTCGGACCAGACGTCGACGCCGAAGACCTCGCAGCGGCCGCCGTCCGGGCGCAGCAGACCGACGGCCATGGAAAGGGCCGTGGTCTTGCCGGCGCCGTTGGGCCCGACGAGGCCGAAGAAGGAACCCTGAGGGATGGTCAGATCGACGCGCCGGACGGCGACGTTGTCACCGAACTCCTTGTGCAGGCCGATCAGCCGCAGTGCGGGCGGCTCGCTGCCTGGGGCGGATCCCGGATCGTCGGCGTTCTGCTCCGTCACTTCCCGTTCCTTCCTGATGACACCGGGACCGGGCCCCGTCGGGCTCGGTCCGGCAGGGTGCGGCGGCGAGGAGAGGTGAACAGGCGGAAGGGTTCCGGATGTTCCCGGCAGCACGCGGACCGTGGCGCCTTGGGCGCCGCTGGAGGACCCTACCCGGCACGACGCCCCTACCGAGTACCCCTAGAACTCCGGCCGCGAACAGTGATCTTCCTGTCGCGCACCCGGCGGTCACCACCCACGGCAGCCGGCCGGACGGCCCCCGCCAGGAAAGGCGCGCCGGGCTCGGCGGCGAGCCTTTCCGGAAGTTCACGCCAGACACGTAGGGGCTGGTCAGACTCCCAATAGGGGTTGGTGCTCCGACAGGGCGTGGTTAGGGTCGGGTGCCGACCCGGTTCACGGCAGCGGTATCCATGGCGCATTCAGAGGTAGTTGGAGTTTCCATGCCTGAAATCTCTGCCGAAACGCAGGAAGCGGTGGCCGTGGTCGGGCTGGCCTGCCGGCTTCCCGGCGCCCCCACCCCGGACGCATTCTGGCAACTCCTGCGGAACGGCGTGGACGCGGTCGGCGAAATTCCGGAACACCGCTGGGACTTCACCGACGACGACCCGAATGCGGACCGTGCGGTGCGCCGCGGCGGATTCCTGGACCGAGTCGACGAATTCGACCCACGGTTCTTCGGAATCTCGCCGCGCGAGGCCGCGGCGATGGACCCGCAGCAACGGCTGATGCTCGAACTGAGCTGGGAGGCCCTGGAGGACGCGCGCATCGTCCCCCAGCGGCTGACCGGCGACCGGACCGGCGTCTTCGTCGGCGTCATGGGCAACGACTACGCCACTCTGAGCCACCGCGCCGGCCTCGCCGCCGTCGGCCGTCACTCGCTGACCGGTGTGCAGCGCGGCATCATCGCGAACCGGGTCTCGTACGCCGTCGGCCTGCGCGGCCCGAGCATGACCGTCGACGCAGGACAGGCCTCTTCGCTGGTGGCCGTGCACGTGGCCTGCGAGAGTCTGCGCCGCGGCGAGTCGACACTCGCGCTCGCCGGCGGCGTGCACCTCAACATCGCCGCCGAGAGCGCCGTGGCCGCGGCGGCCTTCGGCGCACTGTCACCCGACGGCCGCTGCCACACCTTCGACGCCCGCGCCAACGGGTACGTGCGCGGCGAGGGCGGAGTCGTCTTCGCTCTGAAGACCCTGTCGCAGGCCGTTGCCGACGGTGACGAGATCTACTGCGTCATCCGCGGCGGCGCCGTCAACAACGACGGCGGCGGCAGCGGCCTGACCGTGCCCGACGCCGACGCCCAGGCCGAGGTCCTGCGCGGCGCGTACCGGGCGGCGGGCGTCGGTCCCGAGCAGGTCCAGTACGTGGAACTGCACGGCACCGGAACGCCGGCCGGCGATCCCGTCGAGGCGCGCGCCCTCGGGACCGTGCTGGGCGGGGGACGGCCGACGGGCAGCCGCCTGCGGGTGGGATCGGCCAAGACCAACGTCGGGCACCTGGAGGGCGCCGCCGGTGCCGTCGGACTGCTGAAGGTCGCGCTGTCCCTGCGCAACAACGAGATCGCGCCCAGCCTCAACTTCGTCACCGCGAACCCCGCGATCCCCCTCGACGACCTCGGCCTGACCGTCCAGACCGAACTTTCGACCTGGCCCGCCGACGAGCAGACACGTATCGCCGGCGTGAGCTCCTTCGGTATGGGCGGCACCAACTGCCACATGGTGCTCACCGGATGGGAGCAGCCCCGGCCGGGCGACTCCGGACAGCCCGCAGACCCGGACGCCCCCGTGGCCTGGCCGCTGTCCGCACGGACCGGCGAAGCCCTGCGCGACCAGGCACGCCGGCTGTCGGAGCACCTCGCGGCCCGCCCCGACCTGCACCCCGCCGACGTCGGGTTCTCGCTGGCCACGACCCGGTCGGCGTTCGGCCACCGGGCGGTCGTGGTCGGCCGGGACCGGCAGGAACTGCTCGGCCGGCTCGACAGCCTCGCCCACGCCCGCCAGGACCCGGGCATCGTGACCGGCACCGCCGAACCCGGTGGGCTGGCCGTGCTGTTCACCGGTCAGGGGGCGCAGCGCCCCGGCATGGGGATGGGGCTCCACGAGGCGTTCCCGGTGTTCGCGGAAGCCTTCGACGCAGTGTGCGAGCACTTCGACCCGCGGCTGGGGCGGCCCCTGCGCGAGGTCCTGACCGACGGCGTCGACCTGGACCGGACGATGTGGGCCCAGGCGGGCTTGTTCGCCGTCGAGGTCGCCCTGTACCGGCTCGTCGAGTCGTGGGGCGTCACCCCGGACGTGCTGCTGGGTCACTCGCTCGGCGAGATCGTCGCGGCACATGTCTCCGGCATCCTGTCGCTCGACGACGCCTGCGTGCTGGTGGCCGAGCGTGGCCGGCTCATGCAGGCACTGCCCGCCGGCGGCGGCATGCTGGCCGTGCAGGCCGCCGAGGCCGACGTCACGGACTCCGGCCTCGACGTCGCGGCGGTGAACGGCCCGCGCTCCGTCGTGCTGTCCGGTGACGCCGAGGCGATCGGCCACTACGCCGCCGAGTGCGCGGCGCGGGGCTGGAAGTCCACCGTCCTGCCGGTGTCGCACGCCTTCCACTCGGCCCTGATGGAGCCGATGCTGGTGGAGTTCGGCGTGGTGCTCGCCGGACTGACGTTCCGGCAGGCACGCATCCCGGTCGTGTCGAACCTCACCGGAGCGATCGCCGAACCCGGGCTGATGCAGGAGCCCGAGTACTGGCTGCGGCAGGTCCGGGACACCGTCCGCTTCGCCGACGGTGTCGCCGCCACCGCAGCACTGGAGGTCACCCGCTACCTCGAACTCGGCCCCGACGGCGTGCTCGCTGCCATGGCGGGTACCTGCCGCACCGACGGCCCCGTGCTGACAGCGGCACTACGCAAGGGCCGTGACGAGGCCGAGACGCTGATCGGCGCGCTCGGACGCATGCACGCGGCGGGCGTGGGCCTGGACTGGACGGCGCTGCTGGCCGCTCACCGGCCCCGCCAGGTAGCCCTGCCCACCTACGCGTTCCAGCGGAGCCGGTACTGGCTCGGCGACCTCCCCGCCCGCCCGCTGCCCGCCGCGGCGGAGCCGACCGGCGAGGCCGCGCAGGCCCCCGGCCCACAGGCGCAGAAGCCGACGTCGATTCCGGAGCGCCCCGGAGCCCGCGCGGGGACCCGCGCCGTACTGCGGCTGATCCAGGAACACATCGCCGCTGTGCTCGGCCACAAGGGTCCCGACGACGTCGACGCCCGGCAGACCTTCCACGACCTCGGATTCGACTCGCTCGGTTCCGTCGAGCTGCGGGACCGGCTCGCCACGGCGCTCACCCTGCCGCTGCCGGACTCGCTGCTGTTCGACCACCCGACGCCGACCCGGCTCGCCTCACACCTCCAGGACCGGCTGGAGGACGGCGCCGACCCCGCCCTTCCTCCCGTCACGCCGGCCGCGACCGCCGATCCCGCCGATCCGATCGCGATCGTCGCGATGAGCTGCCGCTACGCCGCCGGGATCGCCACCCCCGAACAGCTGTGGCAGTTCCTGCTCGACGGTGGCGACGCCGTCACCGGCTTCCCCACCGACCGGGGCTGGAACGCCGAGGACATCTACCGCGACTCCACCCGCAACCCGAACGGAACGCTGCGGCCTGCCGGCGCGTTCCTCGACGGTGCCGGCGACTTCGACGCCGCCTTCTTCGGTATCTCGCCGCGCGAAGCCCTGGCCATGGACCCCCAGCAGCGGCTGCTCCTGGAAACCGCGTGGGAGGCAGTCGAGCGCCTGGGCGTCGATCCGGACTCGCTCCGGGGCAGCCGGACCGGCGTATTCGTCGGCGCCACCGCCCAGGACTACGGCCCTCGCATGCACGAGGCGCCCCCGGAGCTGGAAGGCCACCTGCTGACCGGCAGCACGCCGAGCGTCGCCTCCGGCCGCATCGCGTACGTGCTCGGCCTGGAGGGCCCGGCCGTCACCGTCGACACCGCCTGCTCGTCCTCACTCGTGGCACTGCACCTGGCCGCACAGGCCCTGCGGGCCGACGAGTGCGACATGGCGCTGGCCGGCGGCGTGACCCTGATGGCGACCCCGGGCATGTTCACCGAGTTCAGCCGCCAGCAGGGCCTGGCCCCGGACGGCCGCTGCAAGCCGTTCGCCGCCGCAGCCGACGGCACCGGCTGGGGCGAGGGCGCCGGCCTGCTGGTCCTCGAACGACTCTCCGACGCCCGGCGCCTCGGCCACGAGGTCCTCGCGGTCGTCCGCGGCAGCGCCGTCAACCAGGACGGAGCCTCCAACAGCCTCAGCGCGCCGAACGGCCCCTCCCAGGAACGAGTCGTCCGGCAGGCCCTGGCCAACGCCCGGCTGACCAGCGCCGACGTGGACGCCGTCGAGGCCCACGGCACCGGCACCGCCCTCGGAGACCCGATCGAGGCACAGGCGCTGCTGGCCTCCTACGGCCGGCAGCGCCCGGCCGGACACCCGCTGCTGCTCGGCTCCGTGAAGTCGAACATCGGGCACACACAGGCCGCCGCAGGCGTCGCCGGCGTCATCAAAATGGTGCTGGCCATGCGGCACGGCGTGCTGCCCCGCACCCTGCACATCGACGAAGCCACCCCCAGGGTCGACTGGTCCGCCGGCGAACTGAGGCTGCTGACCGAGACGACGCCCTGGCCGCGGCTCGACCGACCGCGGCGAGCCGCCGTCTCCTCCTTCGGGATCAGCGGCACCAACGCCCATCTGATCCTCGAAGGCCACGCGGAGCCCCCCGCCCCCGAACCCGGCAACCTGCCGCCCGCCGTGCCCGTGCTGATCTCCGCGCGCGGCGACGCCGCGCTACGCGCCCAGGCGCACCAGCTGGCCGGATTCCTGCGCGACCGGAACGACCTCGACCTCGCCGCCCTCGGCCACACCCTGGCCACCGGCCGCGCCGCGTTCGACCGACGGGCCGCCGTCGTCGCTGCCGACCGGGACGGGATCCTCGCTGGACTCGACGCGCTGGCGGCCCGGCTACCCGCGCCCGGCGTCGTCGAGGGCACCGCCGGCCGGCCGGACGGGACCGTGTTCGTCTTCCCCGGGCAGGGCTCCCAGTGGACCGGCATGGCCGCCTCCCTGCTGGACACCAGCGAGGCCTTCCGCGACGAGATCCACGCCTGCGCGGCAGCCTTCGAACCCTACGCGGACTGGTCCCTCGTCGACGTGCTCCGTGGCGCCGACGGCGCACCACCCCTGGACCGGGACGACATCGTCCAGCCCGCCCTCTTCGCGGTCATGGTGTCGCTGGCCGCCCTGTGGCGCTCGGCAGGCGTCGAACCGGCCGCGGTCGTCGGCCACTCCCAGGGCGAGATCGCCGCGGCCTACGTCGCCGGCGGCCTGACGCTCCCCGACGCCGCCCGGATCGTCGCGCTGCGCAGCCGGTACGTACGAACCCTCGCCGGCACCGGCGGCATGGTGTCCGTGCCGCTGCCCGCCGCCGACGTCCGGTCCCGGCTGGCCGGTCGAAGCGGCCTGATCGGAGTCGCCGCCCTCAACGGCCCCTCCGCCACAGTCGTCTCCGGCGACGCGGCAGCACTCGACGAACTCCTCACCGACTACGAGGCCGAGGGGATCAGGGCGCGCCGCCTCCCGGTCGACTACGCGTCCCACTCGCCCCACGTGGACGCCTTCCACGACGAACTCGTCGACGCGCTCGGCCCCCTCACCCCGCGCACGGGCGACGTCCCGTTCTACTCCACGGTCACCGGCGAACCACTGGACACCGCGCACCTGGACGCCGACTACTGGTTCCGCAACCTGCGCGAGACCGTGCGCTTCGAACCCGCGGTGCGCGCCCTGCGCGCCGCCGGGCACGACACGTTCCTCGAATCCAGCGCCCACCCGGTGCTGACCGCGGCCGTCGCCGACACGCTCGACGCCATGGGCCGGCCCGGCACCGCACTCGGAACCCTCCGCCGCGACCACGGCGACCACGCCCAGTTCGTGACCGCCATGGCGGATGCCTGGACCCACGGCGTACGGCCCGACTGGGCGACCGTCTTCACCGCACCGGCCCGCAAGGTGCAGCTGCCCACCTACCCCTTCCAGCGCGAACGCTTCTGGCTCGTCCCCGCCCAGCCGCACGCCGGGGCCGACGCCCTCGGCCTGGACAGCACCGACCATCCGCTGCTCGGCGCCATGGTCGACGTCGCCGAGGACGGCACGCTCCTCCTCACCGGCCGCCTGTCGCCGACGGCCCAGCCGTGGCTGGCCGACCACACGCTCCTCGGCCGGACCGTGCTGCCCGGCTCCGCCCTCATCGACCTCGCGCTGTACGCCGGACGCCGGTGCGGGCACCCCCGCGTCGACGAACTCACCCTGCAGACGCCGCTGATCGTGCCCGAGGACGAGCCGCTGCAGCTGCAGATCGTGGTGCTGCCGCCCGACGACACCGGCCGACGGCCCGTCACCATGCACTCCCGCCCGGCCACCGGCGCCGACCGGGTCCCGTGGACCTGGCACGCCACCGGCGCACTCCGCGCCGCCGGCCCCGCCCGGTCGCCCCGGTCGGCCCCGGCCGCCTGGCCGCCCCCCGGCGCGACAGCCGTTCCGCTCGACGGCGCCTACTCCCGGCTCGCCGACCTCGGCTACGCCTACGGCCCCGCCTTCCAAGGGCTGCGCGCCTGCTGGCGGCACGGCGAGGAGATCTACGCCGAGGCCACCCTCCCCGACCCCGATCCTCAGCACACCGCCGGATTCGAGCTCCACCCCGCCCTTCTCGACGCCGCGCTGCACGCCCTGCTGCCCCTCGACGGCGGCCCGGCCGACACCCGGCTGGCCTTCAGCTTCAGCGGCGTCCAACTGCACGCCACCGGCGCGAGCGCCGTGCGGGCCCGCATCGGCGCCCCCGACCGCGACGGCGCGGTCACCGTCGAACTGACCGACCCCTCGGGCGGCGCGGTCGCCACGATCGAAGCCCTCACGCTGCGCCCCGTCGACCCCCAGCAGCTCGCGGCCGCGACGACCGGCCCCGACCCGCTCTGGCGCCTGGAGTGGGTGACGCTCCACGACGACACCCCCGCCCCGCCCGGCGACTGGGCGCTCATCGGCGAACCGGCCGCCGGCTCCGACGCCCCCGCCAGGCACTACCCGGACCTCGCCACCCTGCAGGCCGCACTCACCGCCGGCGGGACAGCACCGGAAGCGGTCGCCGCGCACCTCGTCGGAGGACACTTCACCGGAGGAACCGGCGACCCGGTCGCCGACGCCCACCGCGCCGCCCTCGACACGCTGACACTGCTCCAGACCTGGCTCGCCGACCCGCGCCTGACCGGCACCCGGCTCGTCCTGCTCACCCGCGGCGCCGTCGCCACCAGCGGCGACGAGGACGTCCACGACCTGGCCGTCGCCACCGCGCGCGGCCTGATCCGCACCGCCCAGGCCGAACACCCCGGGCGGTTCGTGCTCGTCGACCTCGACGACAACACACCCATCGACCGGGCGCGGGCCGAGGCGACCCACCGTAACGAGCCCCAGCTCGCGCTCCGCGGCGACCGCGTACTGGCCGAGCGACTCGCCCGCGTCACCACCACACCCCAGGCGAGCCCCGTCGACGCCGACGGCACGGTCCTGATCACCGGCGGCACCGGCGCAGTCGGCCGGCTCATCGCCCGGCACCTGGTCACCACGCACGGCGCCCGCCGCCTCGTCCTCGCCAGCCGAAGTGGCGAGGACGCCGACGGAGCCGCCGAACTCACCGCCGAACTCACCCGACTCGGCGCCCACGTCACCGTCACCGCCTGCGACGCCGCCGACCCGCAGGCGCTCCGCACGCTCCTCGCCGGCATCCCCGCCGAACACCCGCTGCGCGTGGTCGTCCACGCCGCCGGCGTCGTCGACGACGCCGCGATCCACACACTCACCCCCGACCAGCTCACCACGGTGCTGCGGCCCAAGGCCGACGCGGCCTGGCATCTCCACGAACTCACCGCAGACCTCGATCTCGCGGCGTTCGTCCTCGTCTCCTCGCTGGCCAGCACCATCGGAACCGCCGGACAGGGCAGCTACGGCGCGGCCAACACCTTCCTCGACGCCCTCGCCCAGCACCGCCATGCCCGCGGCCTGCCCGCCGTGTCGCTGCTCTCAGGGCTGTGGGACACCGGCATGGGCGGCCGGCTCGGCGACGCCGACCTGGCACGGCTGACGCGCACCGGACTCGCCCCCATGCGTCCCGAACAGGCGCTCGCCCTCTTTGACGCGGCGCTGCCCGGCGGCGAACCGCTGCTCGCGCCTGCCCGGCTGAACCTCCCGGAACTGCGGGCCGCCGCCCGGACCGACCCGGACGCCGTCGCCGCACCGTTGCGTGGACTGGTCGGCGAGCCACGGCGGCGCGCCGCCGCCGCGCCCGAGGCCCTGACCGGCCTCGGCCTGGACCTGGCGGCGCTACCGGAAGCGGAGCGGCACCGCACCGTTCTCGACCTCGTCCGCGGTCACGCCGCCGCCGTGCTGGGCCGCGCCGCCACCGGTGACGTGGACGCCGCCCAGGCATTCAAGAGCCTCGGCTTCGACTCGCTCATCGCGGTGGAGTTCCGTAACCGGATCAACGCCGCCACCGGTCTGCGGCTGCCGAGCACGATCGCCTTCGACCACCCCACGCCGAACGCCCTTGCCGAGCAGCTCCTCGCGCGACTGCTGCAGCGGCCGACGGAGTCCGCCGACGCGGCCACGCCCACGACGACCCACGTCGGTGAACCCGTCGCCGTCGTCGCCATGGCCTGCCGGTACCCCGGCGGCGTCGCCTCCCCCGAAGACCTCTGGCGCCTCGTCACCAGCCGGGCCGACGTCATCTCGGCCCTGCCCGACAACCGCGGCTGGGACCTGGACGCGCTCTACGACCCCGACCCCGACGAGCCCGGCCGCTCGTACACCGGCGAAGGCGGATTCCTCCTCGACGCCGACCAGTTCGACCCGGCGTTCTTCGGCATCTCGCCGCGCGAGGCCCTGGCCATGGACCCCCAGCAGCGGGTGCTGCTGGAAACCGCTTGGGAAGCGCTCGAACGCGCCGGTATCGACCCGACGACGCTGCGCGGCAGCCGGACCGGAGTCTTCGCCGGCGCCGCCACGCAGGAGTACGGTCCGCCTCTCGATCAGCCGTTGGAAGGATCCGAGGGCTACCGGCTGAGCGGCGGCCTGGGCAGTGTCGCGTCCGGCCGAGTCGCCTACGCCCTCGGCCTGGAAGGCCCCGCTATCACGGTCGACACCGCGTGCTCGTCGTCACTGGTGGCGACGCACCTGGCGGTCCAGGCCCTGAACAACGGCGACTGCGACCTCGCTCTCGCCGGCGGCGTGACGGTGATGGCGGGCCCGGGACTGTTCGTGGAGTTCAGCCGCCAGCGCGCCCTGTCCCAGGACGGCCGGTGCCGGGCATTCGGCGCGGAAGCTGATGGCTTCGGCCTCGGTGAGGGCGTCGGCCTGGTGTTGCTGGAGCGGCTGTCGGACGCCGTGCGCAACGGGCATCAGGTACTGGCGGTGGTGCGCGGCAGTGCCATCAACCAGGACGGTGCGAGCAATGGTCTGACGGCGCCGAACGGTCCGTCGCAGCAGCGGGTGATCCGGCAGGCGTTGGCGAATGCCCGGCTGACCGGTGCGGACGTCGACGTGGTGGAGGCGCACGGCACCGGAACCCGTCTCGGGGATCCGATCGAGGCGCAGGCGTTGCTGGCCACCTATGGCCAGGACCGCGACGAGACCGGTCCGTTGTGGCTGGGTTCGCTGAAGTCGAACATCGGCCACGCCCAGGCTGCCGCAGGCGTGGCCGGGCTGATCAAGATGGTCATGGCGATGAGGCACGGCGTCCTGCCGGCGACCCTTCATGCCGAAGAGCCGTCGCCGGAGGTGGACTGGTCGGCGGGTGCGGTGGAGCTGCTGACGGAGTCCCGGGCGTGGCCGGAGGTGGACCGCCCGCGCAGGTCCGGCGTGTCGTCGTTCGGGATCAGTGGCACGAACGCGCATGTGATTCTGGAGCAGGCGCCGGCCGGAACTCCCGCCCAGACTGCGGCAGTTCCTGCTTCGGGTGTGTCGGCGTGGGTGGTGTCGGCGAAGTCCGAGGCCGGGTTGCGGGCGCAGGTGGAGCGGCTCGGGGCGTATGTCGAGGGCGATGCTGGGCTGGATCCGGTGGATGTGGGCTGGTCGCTGGCGACGACGCGGGCGGCGCTGGAGCATCGCGCGGTGGTGGTGGGGGAGGACCGGGAGGAGCTGCTGGCTGCCCTGCCCATGGCCACTTCGGCCACCGTTGTTTCTGGTGGTGTGGTGTTCGTGTTCCCGGGTCAGGGCTCGCAGTGGGTCGGCATGGCACGGGAGCTGTGGGACACCTCGCCGGAGTTCCGCGAGCGGCTGACCGAGTGCGAGGCCGCACTGGCCCCGTATGTCGACTGGTCGCTCAGTGAAGTCGTTGTGCAGGACGGCGACTTGGACCGGGTGGATGTGGTCCAGCCGGTGCTGTGGGCGGTGATGGTGGCCCTGGCGGAGGTGTGGAGGTCGGCCGGTGTGGTGCCCTCCGCGGTGGTGGGGCATTCGCAGGGTGAGATCGCGGCTGCGTGTGTGGCGGGCTGGTTGTCGCTGGATGACGCGGCGCGGGTGGTGGCGTTGCGGTCGAAGGCGCTGGTTGCTGTGGCCGGTGGCGGGGGCATGGTGTCTGTCGCCGCCGGGCGGGGCACGGTCGAAGACCTGATGTCGGACCGGGTGGGTCGGGTGTCGGTGGCGGCGGTGAACGGTCCGTCCTCCACCGTGGTCTCCGGCGACGACGAAGCCCTGGACGCGTTCATGGCCGAGTGCGAACGCCGTGACATCCGCACGCGTCGGGTCCCGGTGGACTACGCATCGCACTCGGCGCGGATGGATCAGCTCCGGGAGCGGATCCTTACGGATCTGGCAGGGCTGGCCCCTTCTGTCGGCACGATTCCCATGCTCTCCACGCTCACCGGTGACACCGTCAACGGTGATCTCGATGCCCAGTACTGGTTCGACAACCTGCGTTCCACGGTGGAGTTCGAGACTGCGGTCCGGTCCCTCCTCGATCAGGGCATGCGCACCTTCATCGAGGTCAGCGCGCACCCCGTACTCACGGTGGGTGTGGAGGAGACGGTCGACGCGGCTGGTGTCGAGGCCGTGGTGCTGGGCACGTTGAGGCGTGGTGAGGGCGGGATGCGGCGCGTCCTGTCCTCCCTCGGCGAGGCATGGACAGCTGGCGTCGACGTGGACTGGACCACGGTGCTCACCGGCCGTCAAGTCCCGCTCCCGACCTATGCGTTCCAGCATGAGCGGTACTGGCTGGACGTGCCTTCGCTGCCGGTCCAGGACGCCGCCGGGGTGGTGGATCCGGTCGAGTCCCGGTTCTGGGACGCGGTGGAACGCGGTGATCTCGACGAGCTCGCGGGCACGCTGCAGTTGTCGGAAGCCCCGCAGTTGTTGGGTTCGGTGGTTCCGGCGCTGGCGTCGTGGCGCCGGGAACGGCGACAGCGGTCCGTCATCGACACCTGGCGCTACCAGATCGCCTGGAAACCGCTCACCGACCTGCCGTCGACCGCCGCCCTTTCCGGCACCTGGCTGGTCGTGCTCCCGGAGGTCACCGTGGCCCGAGGCGACACGGCCGGCCCCGCGGTGACCGCGCTCCGCCGCGCCGGCGCCGACGTCGTGGAGTTCACGGTCGGCGCCCGGGACACCGATCCCAGAGATCTCGCCGCCCGGATCCGCGAGGCCTGCGGCCGGAACCCGGCCGGTGTGCTCAACCTCGCTGCACTCGCCGACGAAGGCATTCCCACCGCCGCGCTGCCGGCCGGCGTCTCGGCCACCCTGACCCTGGTGCAGGCTCTCGGCATCGCCGGCTTCGGCGCGCCGGTGTGGACCGCCACCCGTGCGGCGGTCTCCACCGGCCGCTCCGACCGGCTGGACGCCCCGGTCCAGGCGCAGTTGTGGGGCCTCGGCCGGGTCATCGCACTTGAACACCCGCGCCTGTGGGGAGGGCTGATAGACCTGCCCGCCGAAGTCGACGCACGGACGGGCGGACGGCTCGCCGCTCTCCTGGCCGGCGGCACCGGCGAGGACCAGGTCGCGCTGCGCCCCTCCGGCGCCTACGCCCGCCGGCTGCGACGCGCGCCGCTGCGCGAGCGGACCGCCGAGCGCCGGCAGCCGGGCGGCACCGTGCTGGTCACCGGCGCCGACGGTCCGCTGGGCGCTCACGCCGCGCGCTGGGCCGTCGGCCGGGGCCCGTCACGGCTGCTGCTCGTCAGTGACAACGGAGCCGACGACCACGCTGCGGCAAAGCTCGCCGCCGAGCTGTCGGGCGCCGGCGTCCCGGTGTCGGTCCTGGCCTGCCGCGTCACCGATCCCGACGCCGTCCAGAACCTGTTGGCCGCGATACCGGCGGAAGAGCCGCTGTCCTCTGTGGTGTTCACCGCCGCCGTGCCGTCCAGCGGCCCCGTCGACGAGACCGGCGCCGAAGAGTTCGGGCAGGCGCTGGCAGGCAGGGTCCTGGGTGCCACCGCCCTGCATCAGGGCCTCGGCGACACCCCGCTCGACGCCTTCGTCCTCTTCTCCTCCGTCGCCGGAACATGGGGCGGCGCCGGACAGGGCGCCTACGCGGCGGCCAACGCGTACCTGGAGGCCCTCGCCGAGTTCCGCCGTAGCCGCGGCCTGCCGGCGACCTGCGTCGCCTGGGGCCCTTGGGACGACGGCGCCCAGGTTCCCGACGGCCACAGCCTCGAACACCTGCATCGCCGGGGTCTGACCGCGATGGCTCCCGGGATGGCGCGGGCCGCGCTCGACCGGGCCGTCGACCACGGCGACGGGTATGTAGCGGTCGCCGACATCACCTGGCCGGCGTTCGTCGCGACGTTCACCTCGACGCGGCCCAGCCGGCTGCTCGCGGACCTGCCGGACCTGCAGCCCGCGCCCGAGCCGTCCCACCGGTACGACCAGCCGGACCGCGCCGGCCGCGTCGCTGCCCTGACCGGCGCCCAACGCGAGCAGGAGATGCTCACCCTGGTCCGCGCCCAGGTCGCCGCGGTCCTCGGCCACTCAGGCCCCGAAAGCGTCGACCCGGGCCGCTCGTTCAAGGACCTCGGCTTCGACTCGCTGACGGCTGTCGAACTCGGCAAGCGGCTGCGGGCGGCAACCGGGGTGGCGGTGCCCGCCACCGCAGTCTTCGACCACCCCAGCGTGCGGATCCTGGCCGGGCATCTCGCCCGCGGCCTCACCGGCCCCGGCGCCCCGGCGGCCGTGGCCGTGGCCGCCGTCGACGACGACCCCATCGTCATCGTCGGCATGAGCTGCCGGTTCCCGGGCGGAGCCACGAACCCGGCAGCGCTGTGGCGGCTGTTGTGCGACGGGGGCGACGCCATCACCGAATTCCCCTCCGACCGTGGCTGGGATGTCGACGCACTCTTCGATCCCGACCCGGCCCACCAGGGCACGACCTACACCCGCCACGGCGGATTCCTCCCCGACGCCGGGGACTTCGACGCCGAACTGTTCGGTGTCTCCCCGCGCGAGGCGCTGGCCATGGACCCGCAGCAGCGGCTGCTGCTCGAGGCGTCGTGGGAGGCGCTCGAGGACGCCGGTATCGCCCCGGCCGCGATCAAGGGCGTCCCCGGCGGCGTCTTCATGGGCGTCACCGCCTCCGGATACGGTCGCGCCGCCAGACTGCCGGACAGCGTCGAGGGGCACCTCCTCACCGGCACCGCCACGAGCGTCGCCTCCGGCCGCCTCGCCTACACCTACGGTCTCGAGGGCCCGGCGATCACGGTCGACACCGCCTGCTCGTCCTCCCTGGTCGCCCTCCACCTGGCCGCCCAGGCGCTGCGCAACGGCGAGTGCGCCGTCGCCCTGGCCGGCGGCGTCACCGTGATGGCCACCCCCGAGGCGTTCGTCGAGTTCAGCCGCCAGCGCGGGCTGGCCGCCGACGGCCGCTGCAAGCCGTTCTCGGCGGCCGCGGACGGCACCAGCTGGTCCGAAGGCGCCGGAGTCCTGGTGCTGGAACGCCTCTCGGACGCGCAGCGTCACGGGCACCGGATCTGGGCCACGCTGCGCGGGAGCGCCGTCAACCAGGACGGGGCCTCGAACGGCCTCACCGCGCCCAACGGGCCCGCGCAGCAGCGGGTCGTCCAGCAGGCCCTGGCGAACGCGCGGCTCGCCCCGGCCGACGTGGACGCCGTCGAGGCACACGGTACGGGAACCGCTCTCGGCGACCCGATCGAGGCACAGGCGCTGCTGGCCACCTACGGCCAGGGCCGCGGCGACGCCGAACCGCTGTGGCTCGGCTCGCTCAAGTCGAACATCGGCCATACTCAGGCAGCCGCGGGCGTCGCCGGTGTGATCAAGATGGTGCTGGCCATGCGGCACGGCGTGCTGCCCCGCACCCTGCACCTCGAGGAGCCGACCGGCCACGTCGACTGGTCCACCGGCGCCGTCGTACCACTGACCGAGAACCGGGCCTGGCCCGAAGCGGGCCGGCCGCGCCGGGCGGGCGTGTCGTCCTTCGGTGTCAGCGGCACCAACGCCCACGTCATCCTGGAACAGGCCCCTCCGTCCCCCCTCGTTCCCGACCCTGCCGAGGCGCCTTCCCACGGCGGACCGGTGGCGCCGTGGCTGGTGTCGGCGGCCGGCCCTGCCGCGCTGCGCGACCAGGCGGCCCGGCTCCGCGACTTCGCCGCCGGCGACGGCGGCCCCCACGGCATCCACGACATCGCCCACTCGCTCGCCGTCACCCGTACCGGCCTGGAACACCGGGCCGCCGTACTCGCCGACGACCGGGACACCCTGCTCGCGGGCCTCGACGCGATCGCCGCCGACCGCCCCCACCCCGCCGTCGTCACCGGCGCCACCGGGCACGGCCGGCTGGCGATGCTGTTCTCCGGCCAGGGCTCGCAGCACCCCGGCACGGGCCGCGACCTGTACCAGGCGTTCCCCGTGTTCGCCGACGCGCTCGACGCCGTCTGCGCCCGCGTCGACCCGCACCTCGACCTCCCGCTGCGCGAGGTGATGTTCGCCGAACCCGGCACCGACGCGGCGGCCCTGCTCGACCGGACCGCCTACACCCAGACCGCCCTGTTCGCCCTCGAGGTCGCGCTCTTCCGGCTCCTGGAGTCCTGGGGCGTCCGCCCCGACCACCTCCTCGGCCACTCCGTCGGTGAACTCGCGGCCGCGCACGTCGCCGACGTCCTGTCGCTCGACGACGCCTGCGAACTGGTCACCGCCCGCGCCCTGCTGATGGCCGATCTGCCACCGGGCGGCGCGATGCTCGCCGTCACCGCCTCCGAGGCCGAGGCGGCCGAGGCCCTCGCCGCCTTCGAGGGACGCGTCGACATCGCGGCCCTCAACGGCCCGTCCGCCCTGGTGATGTCGGGGGACGAGGACGCCATCGCCGAACTGGCCGCCCGCTGGACCCTCTCCGGCCGCAAGGCGACCCGGCTGCGCGTCTCGCACGCCTTCCACTCCCAGCGGATGAACCCGATGCTCCAACGGTTCGCCGCGGTCGCCTCCGCCGTGACCTTCCGGCCGCCCGTCATCCCGATCGTGTCGAACCTGACCGGCGCCCCCCTGCCCGTCGAGGAGTACTGCTCGCCGGCCTACTGGGTGCGCCACGTGCGGCACGCCGTCCGGTTCGCCGACGGCGTGACCTGGCTGGCCGACCACGGAACCACCCGGTTCCTCGAGATCGGCCCGAGCACCGTACTGAGCGCGATGGCCCAGCACACCCTCGCCGAACGCGACGACGCCGGCACGCTGATGATCGCCCCCGCGCTGCGCGACGACCGGCCCGAGGCCGCCACGGTGCTGCAGACGGTCGCCGCCGGCTGGACCCGCGGCGCCGACGTCGACTGGGCCGCGGTCCTCGCCGGCCGGGGCGGCACACGCGTCGACCTCCCCGCCTATGCCTTCCAGCGGGAGCGGTACTGGCTGCGGCCGGCGTCCGCGGGCGCGTCCGGCGGGCTGAACACCGGCCACGCCGTCCTCACCGCCGCGGTTCCGCTCGCCGAGGACGGCGGCCTGGTCCTCACCGGGACCCTGTCCCTGTCCGCCCAGCCCTGGCTCGGCGACCACCAGGTCCTCGGCGCCGCGATCCTGCCCGGTACGGGATTCGTCGAGCTGGCTCTGCGCGCCGCGCGGGAGGCAGGCTGCGGCGCGATCCGCGAACTGACCCTGCAGGCCCCTCTCATCGTGCCCCCCACCGGCAGGATCCGCGTCCAGGTCGGGGTGAGCCCCCAGGCCGGGACCGGCGACCGTGAGGTGTCGATCCACTCCCAGCCCGAGGACGGCGACGGCACCTGGCTCCGCCACGCCTCCGGCCTGCTCGCCCCCGAGGCCGAAGCCGCCCTCTTCGACCTGTCGGCCTGGCCGCCGCCCGGCGCCGAACCGGTCGACCTCGACGGCTACTACGACGCCACGCTGGCCGGTGCCGGATACCACTACGGGCCGGTCTTCCGCGGCCTGCGCCGCGCCTGGCGGGCTGCCGACGCCGTCTACGCCGAAATTGCCCTGCCGCAGGCCGCCGCACCCGACACCGACGAATTCGACCTGCACCCCGCCCTCCTCGACGCGGCCATGCACGCCACGACCATCGGAGGCTTCCTCGACGACACCGGCGCCACCCCGCTGCCCTTCCTGTGGTCCGGCGTGACGCTTCTGGCCACAGGGGCGACGGCGCTGCGGGTGCGACTGGCCGGCGCCGGCCCTGACGCCCTGTCGATCCAGGCGGCCGACACCACAGGCCGCCCCGTCGCCGAGGTGCGGTCGTTGACCCTGCGCCCGGTGCGCCCCCAGCAGCTGGCGGCGGCCGCCACGGCCAACTCGTCGCTGTTCGCCGTGGAGTGGACCGCGGTGCCGGCCTCCACCGGCACCGTCTCCGGCGAACCGGCCGGCGTGAGCTTCCTGCCCGACGGCCCGGCCACCGAGGACCTCGACGAGGCCGTCGCCGACCTTGTCGTGTGCCCCGTCGGCCCGGCCGACGGTGGCGACCTCGCCGAGAACGTCCACGAGACCACCGCCGCCGTCCTCGGGCTGATCCAGCGCTGGCTGGCCGACACACGGCAGGCGCCGTCACGGCTCGTTTTCGTCACCCGAGGTGCCATGGAGGCCGGTCCGGGCGAGGCCGGGCCGGACCTGGCCGCCGCCGCTGTATGGGGGCTGATACGCACCGCGCAGTCCGAGAACCCGGACCGCTTTGTCCTCCTGGACCTCTCCGGTACCGAAGGATCCGTCGGTACCGAAGGATCCGCCGCCGACGGTGTTGACTGGACCGCCGTTCGCGACGCCGCCGACCGGGGCGAGCACCAGCTCGCGCTGCGCGCCGGGGAACTCCGCGCACCCCGCCTCGTCCGTGTGCCCGCCCCGGACAGCCTGCCGCTCCCCGACGGCGCACCCGCCTGGCGCCTCGACACCACAGGACCCGGCACCCTGGAGAACCTGGCCCTGGTCCCCGCCGACACCCCACCGTTGGAGCCCGACCAGGTCCGCGTGGCCGTCCGCGCGGCCGGCGTCAATTTCCGCGACGTCCTCATCGGCCTGGGCATGTACCCGGAACCGGCCCCGATGGGATCCGAGGCGGCGGGCATCGTCGTCGAGGTCGGCACCGCCGTCACCGACCTGGCCCCCGGAGACCGCGTCTTCGGCCTCGTTCCCGCCGGTCTCGGCAGCCTCGCCACCGCCCCGCGGGCCCAGATCGCCCGCATCCCGCAGGGCTGGTCGTTCAGCCAGGCCGCCACCGTGCCCGTCGCCTTCGTCACCGCGTTCTACGGACTTGTCGACATTGCGGGTGCCCGGCCCGGCGAATCGGTCCTGGTCCACGCCGCGACCGGCGGCGTCGGCACCGCCGCCGTCCAGCTCGCCCGCCACCTCCGACTCGAGGTCTTCGGCACCGCGAGCCCCGCCAAATGGGACGCCCTGCGTCAGGCAGGACTCGACGACGAACACATCGCGTCCTCCCGCACCACCGACTTCGAAGCCCGGTTCCGGACCGCCACCGGCGGGCGCGGCGTCGACATCGTCCTCAACTCGCTCACCGGCGACATCCTCGACGCCACCCTGCGCCTGCTCACCTCCGGAGGCCGGCTCGCCGAGATGGGCAAGGCCGACCTGCGGGACCCCGGCCAGGTCGCGGGCGCCCACCCCGGTGTCCGCTACCGCTCCTTCGACCCCTCCGAGGCCGGCCCGCACCGGCTCGGCGAGATCCTGACCGAGATCCTCACCCTCTTCGAGCACGGAGCACTGCGGCTGCCCCCGGCGACGGTCTGGGACATCCGTGACACCGCCGCCGCGTTCCGGCACATCAGCCAGGCCCGCCACATCGGCAAGAACGTCGTCACCGTTCCCGCGGCCCCGGACACCGACGGCACCGTACTGATCACCGGCGGCACCGGCGCCCTCGGCGGACTTCTGGCGCGTCACCTCGTCACCGAGCGCGGAATCCGGCACCTGCTGCTGCTCGGCCGCCGCGGCCCCGCCACACCAGGTGCGACCGAGCTCGTCGCAGACCTCGAGCAGCTCGGCGCCCACGCCACCGTCCTGGCCGTCGACGCCGCCGACCGTGCGGCCCTCGGCGCGGCGCTCGCCGGCATCCCGGCCGCCCACCCGCTCACCGCCGTGGTCCACGCCGCCGGAGTCGCCGAGGACGGAGTTCTCGAGACACTCGACAGCGGGCGACTGCACGACGTCCTGCGGCCCAAGGTCGACGCCGCCGTCAACCTGCACGAGCTGACAGCCGGACACGACCTGGCCGCCTTCGTGCTCTACTCCTCCGTGGCCGCGCAACTCGGACCGGCCGGCCAGGGCGGCTACGCCGCGGCCAACAGCTTCCTCGACGCCCTGGCCCGGCACCGGCGCTCCCACGGGCTGCCCGCGGTGTCACTGGCCTGGGGCCTGTGGTCCGAGGACAGCGGCGTCACCGGCCGGATGACCGACGTCGACCTGGCGCGGGCCACCCGCCTCGGCGCACCGTTGCAGGCCGCACAAGGCCTGGCCCTGTTCGACGAGGCCGGCACCACGCACCGCTCGCACATCGTCCCGGCCAACCTGGACGTCGCGGCCCTGAACTCCGGCGCCGCGCCCGTCCCGCCGATCCTGGCCGCACTGGCGGGCCCCGCACCGCGACGGGCGGTCAGCGACCGTGCCACCGACGCCTCGTCCCTCACCCACCGTCTCGAGCGGCTCCCGGGCGACGAGCGGTTCGCGCTGGTCGTCGACGTCATCCGGACCCAGGTCGCCCTGGTCCTCGGCCACGCCTCCGCCGACGCGGTCGAACCACGCCGCGCCTTCAAGGACCTCGGCTTCGACTCGCTCACCTCCGTCGAACTCCGCAACCGCCTCGCCGCCGAGACCGGCCTGCGGCTACCGGCCACTCTCGTCTTCGACTACCCGGCTCCCGCCCCTCTCGCCGAATACCTGCTGGGAGAGCTCGTCGGCAGCATGGCCGCCGCGCCGCCGAAAGCACCGGTGCAGCCGGCGCCAGCCGACGACCCCATCGCCATCGTCGGCATGAGCTGCCGGTACCCCGGCGACGCGGACAGCGCCGACCGGTTCTGGCAGCTCCTCGTCGGCGGTACCGACGCGATGACCGCCTTCCCCGCCGACCGCGGCTGGGAGACGGGTCTCGCCGACGCACGCTTCGCCCTGCGCGGCGGCTTCCTCGGCACCGCGACCCGGTTCGACGCCGGCCTGTTCGGGATCAGCCCTCACGAGGCCCTGGCGATGGACCCGCAGCAACGCCTGGCCCTGGAAGCGGTCTGGGAGGCCTTCGAGAACGCGGGTATCGACTCCTCGACCCTGTGGGGCAGACCGGCCGGAGTGTTCCTCGGCGCCGGCTCGAGCCACTACGGCGTCAGCTCCGACCTGCCGCCCGAGGTCAGGGGACACGTCGTCTCCGGCTCGGCCACCAGCGTCATCTCCGGCCGCGTCTCCTACACGTTCGGGCTGGAGGGCCCGGCGGTGACGGTGGACACGGCGTGTTCGTCGTCGTTGGTGGCCCTGCATCTGGCGGCGCAGGCGCTGCGCGCAGGGGAGTGCGAACTGGCCGTCGCGGGCGGGGTCACGGTCATGACCACCCCGGACATCTTCACCGAGTTCCAGGTGCTGGGCGGCGTGGCCGACGACGGGCGCTGCAAGGCGTTCGCCGCGGCGGCCGACGGAACCGGCTGGGCCGAGGGTGTCGGTGTACTGGTCCTGGAGCGGTTGTCGGATGCCGAGCGCAACGGGCATCAGGTACTGGCGGTGGTACGCGGCAGTGCCATCAACCAGGACGGTGCGAGCAATGGTCTGACGGCGCCGAACGGTCCTTCGCAGCAGCGGGTGATCCGGCAGGCGTTGGCGAATGCCCGGTTGACCGGTGCGGATGTCGATGCCGTGGAGGCGCATGGGACAGGAACACGTCTGGGTGATCCGATCGAGGCGCAGGCGTTGCTGGCGACGTATGGCCAGGACCGCGAAGAGGCCGGTCCGTTGTGGCTGGGTTCGGTGAAGTCGAACATCGGGCATACGCAGGCGGCTGCGGGTGTTGCGGGTGTGATCAAGATGGTGATGGCGTTGCGGCACGGTGTGCTGCCGGCGACGTTGCATGTGGATGAGCCGTCGCCGGAGGTCGATTGGTCGGCGGGTGCGGTGGAGCTGCTGACGGAGTCCCGTCCGTGGCCTGAGGCGGACCGGCCGCGGCGTGCGGCGGTGTCCTCGTTCGGAATGTCCGGCACGAACGCGCATGTGATTCTGGAGCAGGCTCCGGCCAAGGCTGGGGTCCAGGTTCCGGCAGTTCCTGTTTCGGGTGTGTCGGCGTGGGTGGTTTCGGCGAAGTCCGAGGCCGGGTTGCGGGCGCAGGTGGAGCGGCTCGGGGCTCATGTTGCGGGCGATGCTGGGCTGGATCCGGTGGATGTGGGGTGGTCGCTGGCGACGACGCGGGCGGCGCTGGAGCATCGCGCGGTGGTGGTGGGGGAGGACCGGGAGGAGCTGCTGGCCGCTCTGCCCACGGCCGCTTCGGCCACCGTTGTTTCTGGTGGTGTGGTGTTCGTGTTCCCGGGTCAGGGCTCGCAGTGGGTGGGCATGGCACGGGAGTTGTGGGATTCCTCGCCGGAGTTCCGTGAGCGGCTGACCGAATGTGAAACGGCACTGGCGCCATTCGTGGACTGGTCCCTGACCGATGTCGTTCTGCACGACGACGATGTGGACCGGGTGGATGTGATCCAGCCGGTGCTGTGGGCGGTGATGGTCGCCCTGGCCGAGGTATGGCGGTCGGCGGGCGTGGTGCCCTCCGCAGTGGTGGGCCACTCACAGGGTGAGATTGCCGCTGCGTGTGTGGCGGGCTGGCTGTCGTTGGATGACGCGGCACGGGTGGTGGCGTTGCGGTCGAAGGCACTGGTCGCTGTGGCCGGTGGCGGGGGCATGGTGTCCGTGGCGGCCGGGCGGGATGCGGTCGAGGAGCTGACGTCGGACCGGGTGTCGGTGGCGGCGGTGAACGGTCCGTCGTCCACCGTGGTCTCCGGCGACGACGAAGCCCTCGACGCGTTCATGGCGGAGTGCGAGGGGCGTGGGATCCGCACGCGTCGGGTCCCGGTGGACTACGCGTCGCACTCGTCGCGGATGGACCAGTTGCGGGAGCGGATCCTTGCGGATCTGGCCGGGCTGGCCCCTGCTGTCGGCATGGTTCCGATGCTCTCGACGCTCACCGGTGACACGGTCAACGGTGATCTCGATGCCCAGTACTGGTTCGACAACCTGCGTTCCACGGTGGAGTTCGAGACCGCGGTCCGGGTCCTCCTCGATCAGGGCAAGCGCACGTTCATCGAGGTCAGCGCGCACCCCGTACTCACGGTAGGTGTCGAAGAGACGGTCGACGCGGCCGGTGTCGAGGCCGTGGTGCTGGGCACGCTACGGCGTGGCGAGGGCGGGATGCGGCGTGTCCTGGCCTCCCTCGGCGAGGCATGGACAGCCGGCGTCGACGTGGACTGGACCACGGTGCTCACCGGCCGCCAAGTCCCGCTCCCCACGTACGCGTTCCAGCACCAGCGGTTCTGGCTCAGCCCCCGCGCCGGCGCCGGGGACGTCGCCGCCGCGGGCCTGGTCGGGGCGGACCATCCACTGCTGTCCGCGTCGGTCGCCCTGGCTGCCGCCGACGACGTGGTGCTCACCGGCCGGCTGTCGGTGTCGGCGCAGCCCTGGCTGGCGGACCACACGCTCCACGGCCGCGTAGTGGTCCCCGGTACCGCTTTCGTGGAGCTCGCGCTGCGGGCCGGCCACGAGGCCGGCTGCGGCGAGGTCCTGGAACTGACGCTCCACGAGCCCTTGCTGCTGCCCGCGACCGGCGGTGCGCGAATCCAGGTACGGGTCGGCGCGCCCGGGCAGGACGGACATCGCGACGTGTCCGTCCATGCCCAGGACTCCGACGCGGCAGACTGGGTCCTGCACGCCGACGGCGTGCTCGCCGACGTCTCGGCCTCCGACATCCAGGCTTCCGGCGTCCCGGCCGCCGAGGCGTTCGAGCTCTCCACGTGGCCGCCGCCGGGTGCGACGCCGGTCGACCTCGACGGGTTCTACCCGGCGCTGGCAGATTCGGGCTACGGATACGGACCGGCGTTCCAGGGCCTGAGCCGCGCGTGGCGCGACGGAGACGACGCCTTCGCCGAAGTTCGGCTTCCCGCCTCCGCGGGTGAGGACGCCGCGCGCTTCGGTCTGCACCCCGCACTGCTCGACGCCGCGCTCCACGTGCTCGGCGTCGCCGGGCTCATCGACGACCCGAGCGCGACCCCGGTGCCGTTCGCATGGTCCGGGGTCTCGCTCCAGGCCACCGGTGCGACGGTCCTGCGAGCCAGGCTGTCCCCGGCAGGTCCCGACACCGTGTCGCTCCAGATCGCCGACGGCACCGGTGCGCCCCTGGCGCGGGTCCGCGCGCTGACCGTCCGTCCGTGGAACGCCGGGGATGCCGGGTCCACTGTCGGCGACTCGCTCTTCGCCGTCGAATGGCAGCCCTTGCCCACCGCTCACGACCTCACGGTCCACGACGGCGTCATGCCCGCCGACATGTCGTGGCAGGTCGAAGACTTCGCCTCCGCCGCGTCCGGGCCGGCACCCTTGTCAGCCGACCGGGCGCGTGCCCTGACCGTCCGGGCGCTGGACGCCATCCAGCAGCGGCTGCGCGGCGAAAGCGAGCAGGCCGTCCCGCTGGTCCTGCTGACCCGCTCCGCCATGGCGGCCGGCGCCGACGACGTGTCAACCGACCCCGCCGCCGCGGCGGTATGGGGTCTGGCCCGGACCGCGCAGACCGAGCACCCCGGCCGCTTCGTCCTGCTCGACGTCGACGACCCGGCCGCGCCGTTGCCCTGGGAGCGGATCAGGCGCGCCGTGGCGGACGGCGAGGCACAACTGGCCGTGCGCGGCAGCGAGCTCCTCGTCCCGCGTGTCGTCCGGACGACACCGGCCGAACGCCGGGCCGTGCCGGAGCCCGGAGGTCTGCGGGGAACGGTTCTGATCACCGGCGGGACCGGCGTCCTCGGCGGTCTCGTTGCCCAGCGGCTCGCGGACGAGCCCGGTGTACAGCGGCTCCTGCTGCTCAGCCGGCAGGGTCCCGAGGCACCCGGCGCGGCCGACCTGGCGGACGCGCTGCACGCCGCCGGTGTCGCGGTGGACATCGTCGCCTGTGACATCGCGGACCGAGCCGCCCTGGCGGACGTACTGGCCGCCGTCCCGCACGACGCCCCGCTGACCGGGGTGATCCACGCGGCCGGGACGCTCGACGACGGCATGATCGATTCGCTGACCCCGCAGCGCGTCGAGACGGCTCTGCGGGCCAAGGTCGACGGAGCGGTCAACCTCCACGACCTCACCGCGGACGCGGACCTGGGCCTGTTCGTCCTCTACTCGTCCGCCGCCGCCACGTTCGGCGCGGCGGGCCAGGCCGGCTACGCCGCGGCGAACGCGTTCCTGGACGCCCTGGCCCACCGGCGCCGCGCCGAGGGCCGGCCGGGCATCTCGCTCGGGTGGGGCCTGTGGCAGCAGGCGACCGGCATGACCGCCCACCTGGCGGTTGCCGATGCGGCGCGCGCCGCCGAGCTGACCGGCTCGCTGTCCGCCGCGGACGGCATGGCACTGTTCGACGTCGCCCGCGCCTCCACCCGCCCGCACGTCCTCCCCGTCCGGATCGACACCGCGGCGAGCGTCGACGGCGACACACCGCCGATGCTCCGGGCCCTGGCCCGCCGACGACTGCGCCGCGCCGCCGACGTGGCCGAAGCCGGCACGTGGACGCGCCGACTGGCCGAACTCCCTGAAGCCGAACGGACCCGAGCCGTTCTCGAACTCGTCCGTACCGAGATCGCCGCGGTCCTCGGACACGCAGGGCCGCAGGACGTCGAGCCCGGTCGCCCCTTCAAGGACCTCGGCTTCGACTCACTCCTCGCCGTACGCCTGCGCAACCGCCTCCAGGCGGCGACCGGCCTGCGGCTGCCGGCCACGCTCGTGTTCGACCATCCCAGCGCCTTCGTCCTCGCCGAGTACCTGCGCGGCCAGGTCGCCGGAACCCGGCCGGCCGCCGCGTCCTCGACCACCGTCAGCACCTCCGACGAGCCGATCGCGATCGTGGGCATGGCCTGCCGTCTCCCAGGCGGAGTCGCCTCCGCGGACGACCTGTGGGAACTGGTGGCCGGCGCAGGCGACGCGATGTCCCAGTTCCCGGCGGACCGGGGCTGGGCCGAAGCCCTGCGCGGCGCGCCGTTCGCACCCGTCGGCGGGTTCGTCCACGACGCGGACCGGTTCGACGCCGAACTGTTCGGCATCTCGCCGCGCGAGGCCCTGGCCATGGACCCGCAGCAGCGGTTGCTGCTGGAAACCGCCTGGGCGACGTTCGAATCGGCGGGCATCGATCCGACGTCACTGCGCGGTAGCCGCACCGGCGTCTACGCGGGCGTGATGTACCACGACTACGCCGCGAGCATGGGCCACGTCCCGGACGGCGTCGAAGCCTTCCTCGGTACCGGCAACGCGGGCAGTGTCCTGTCCGGCCGCGTCGCGTACGCCTTCGGTCTGGAAGGACCGGCGATCACGGTCGACACGGCGTGTTCGTCGTCGCTGGTGGCCCTGCATTCGGCGGTCCAGGCGCTGCGCGCCGGCGAGTGCTCGCTGGCACTCGCCGGCGGTGTGACAGTCCTGGCGACGCCCGGCGTCTTCACCGAGTTCGACCGGCAGGGCAGCCTCGCCTCCGACGGCCGCTGCAAGTCGTTCGCGGCCGCCGCGGACGGCACGGGGATGTCCGAGGGCGTCGGCGTCCTACTGGTGGAGCGGCTGTCGGATGCTCAGCGCAACGGGCACCAGATTCTCGCGGTGGTGCGCGGCAGTGCGGTGAACCAGGACGGTGCGTCGAACGGTCTGACGGCGCCGAACGGTCCGTCGCAGCAGCGGGTGATCCGTCAGGCGCTGGCGAATGCCGAGCTCACGACCGCGGACGTCGACGTTGTCGAAGCACATGGCACCGGTACGCGTCTGGGGGACCCGATCGAGGCGCAGGCGTTGCTGGCGACCTACGGCCAGGACCGCGCCGAGACCGGTCCCTTGTGGCTGGGGTCGGTGAAGTCGAACATCGGTCATACCCAGGCGGCCGCGGGCGCGGCCGGTGTGATCAAGATGGTCATGGCGATGCGTCACGGAGTGCTGCCCGCGACGTTGCACGTGGACGGGCCGTCGCCGCAGGTGGACTGGTCGGCGGGTGCGGTGGAGCTGCTGACCGAGGCGCGTTCCTGGCCGGAGTCCGATCGACCCCGCCGGGCGGCGGTGTCGTCGTTCGGTATCAGCGGCACCAACGCGCACGTCATCCTCGAAGCGCCGCCTCAGCCCGAACCGGCGGCCGATGTGCCGCCGCATGCCTCGGCTCCGGTGCCGTGGCCGGTCTCGGCGAAGTCCGATGCCGCGTTGCGGGCGCAGGTGGAACGGCTGCGGTCGTACGTGGCCGACCGTCCGGAGCTGGATCCGGTGGACGTCGGCTGGTCGCTGGCCACCACCCGGGCCGGTCTGGAACATCGGGTCGTCCTCGCCGCCGCTGGGGACGTGCTCGCCACGGGTGTGGCAAGCGAGGGCCGGCTGGCGGTCCTGTTCACCGGTCAGGGTTCGCAGCGTGCGGGGATGGGTCTGGGCCTGTACGAGGCGTTCCCGGTGTTCGCGGAAGCCTTCGACGCGGTCTGCGCACGGTTCGACGTCCGGCTGGAACGCCCTCTGAGCGAGGTCATGACCGACGGCGTCGACCTGGACCGGACGATGTGGGCGCAGGCGGGCCTGTTCGCCCTCGAAGTCGCGCTGTTCCGGCTCGTCTCATCGTGGGGTGTCACCCCGGACGTGCTCCTGGGGCACTCCCTAGGCGAGATCACCGCAGCCCATTGTGCGGGAATCCTCGACCTGGACGACGCGTGCGTGCTGGTCGCTGAGCGCGGCCGGTTGATGCAGGCGCTGCCCAAGGGCGGTGGCATGCTCGCAGTCGAGGCGACCGAAGCCGATGTCGCGGACTCCGGTCTGGACCTCGCGGCCGTGAACGGCCCCAACTCTGTTGTGTTGTCCGGTGATTTGGACGCGATCAATCGCTACGCGGCGCAATGTGCCGATCGCGGCCTGCGGGTCAGTGTCCTGTCGGTGTCGCACGCGTTCCACTCCGCCCTCATGGAACCGATGCTCGACGAGTTCGCCACGGTCCTGTCCGGCCTGACCTTCCATGCGGCGCGGATTCCGGTCGTGTCGAACCTGACCGGTGGGGTGGCCGAGCCGGGTGTCATGCAGCGGCCGGACTACTGGCTTAACCAGGTCCGCCGCACGGTCCGCTTCACCGACGGCGTCGCCACCCTCGCGGCCATGGGCGTGACGACCTGCCTGGAACTCGGACCGGACGGTGTCCTGTCCGGCATGGCCCAAGTCACCGCCGACGACATCCTCTTCGCACCGGCCCTTCGCAAGGACCGCGACGAGACCGACACCGCCCTGACCGCCATCAGTCGCCTGTGGACCACCGGGACCGACATCGACTGGCCCGGCGTTTTCAACGGCTGGGGCGGCCGAGTGGTGCCGCTTCCCACCTACGCCTTCCAGCGTGAGCGGTACTGGCCGCAGCCGTCGTCGAGGTCGGCCGCCGGAGACGGCATGGACTCGGCGTTCTGGGACGCGGTCGAGCGTGAGGATCTGCAGGAACTCGAGGGTCTGGAATCGGCGTTGCCGGCGCTGTCCGCCTGGCGGCAGCGTCACCACGAGCGTTCCACGCTCGATTCGTGGCGTTACCGGATTACGTGGAAGCCGCTGACGGGGATGTCCCCGGCGACGTTGTCGGGTGTCTGGGCGGTGACCGGTTCATCGGGCGCTGATGTGTCCGCGGCCTTGGAGGCCGCGGGCGCGACGGTGGTCGGTGTTCCCGCCGAGGAGGTGTCGGGTCTGCCTGACCTGGCGGGTGTGGTGCTGTCCGCTTCCGGGGTGGCGGAGAC
>NZ_JBHYTT010000031.1:0-36419 GCF_042749285.1 Streptomyces sp. NPDC059499 | reverse complement strand
GCCCACCTCACCGGCGCCGACATCGACCTCGTCGAAGCCCACGGCACCGGCACCCGCCTCGGCGACCCCATCGAAGCCCAAGCACTCCTGGCCACATACGGCCAGAACCGCAACACCACCGAACAACCCCTGTGGATCGGCTCGATCAAGTCGAACATCGGCCACACCCAGTCCGCTGCCGGTGTCGCGGGCGTCATCAAGATGGTCATGGCCCTGCGCCACGGCCTCATGCCTGCCACCCTCCACATCGACGCGCCCACCCCCCAGGTCGACTGGACAGCGGGCGCGGTGGAACTCCTCACCGAAGCACGCCCCTGGCCCGAGACACACGACCGGCCCCGGCGCGCGGGCGTCTCCTCCTTCGGCATCAGCGGCACCAACGCCCACGTCATCCTCGAACAAGCCCCGGAACCCGAACCCGAACCAGTTGTCGTCACACAGCAGGCACCAGGGCTGGTGCCCTGGGTGGTCTCGGCAAAGTCCGAGGCCGCGCTCCGGGCACAGGTCGAGCAGCTGCGGTCCTTCGTCGTGGACAGACCGGAACTGGACCCGGTGGACACCGGCTGGTCCCTGGCAACCACCCGAAACCAACTCCCCCACCGCATCGTCCTGGGCAACGGTGACGTGCTCGCCACCGGCATCGCCGCCGAAGGCAAAACCGCCTTCCTGTTCACCGGCCAGGGCTCCCAACGCACAGGCATGGGACTCGGACTCTACGAACAGTTCCCAGTCTTCGCCGAAGCCTTCGACGCGGCCTGCGCCCGCCTCGACATACGGCTGGAACGCCCACTGCGGGACGTCCTGACCGACGGCACCGACCTGGACCACACCGTGTGGGCCCAGGCGGGCCTCTTCGCCCTTGAGGTTGCCCTGTTCCGACTGGTGGAGTCCTGGGGCGTGGTCCCGGACGTGCTCCTGGGCCACTCCCTGGGCGAGATCACCGCCGCGCATGTCGCAGGCATCCTCGACCTCGACGACGCCTGCACCCTGGTCGCCGAACGCGGCCGACTCATGCAGGCCCTACCCGCCGGCGGCATGGTCGCCGTCCAGGCCACCGAAGCCGATGTCGCGGACTCCGGTCTGGACATCGCCGCCGTGAACGGCCCCAACTCCGTTGTACTGTCCGGTGACTTGGAAACAATCCAGCACTACGCGGCGCAATGCGCCGATCGCGGCCTGCGGGTCAGTGTCCTGTCGGTGTCGCACGCGTTCCACTCCGCCCTCATGGAACCCATGCTGGAGGAGTTCGCGAGTGTCCTGTCCGGCTTGACCTTCCACCCCGCCCGGATCCCGGTCGTCTCGAACCTCACCGGTGCCATCGCCGAGCCCGGCGCCATGCAACAGCCGGAGTACTGGCTGCGGCAGGTGCGGCAACCGGTGAGGTTCGCGGACGGGGTCGCTGCTGCCGCGGAGTTCGGCGCGACTCGGTACGTGGAACTGGGCCCCGACGGGGTCCTGTTGGGCATGGCTCAGGACACCCTCGTCAGCGCGGAGTTCGTTCCTGTTCTGCGCAAGGACCGCGACGAGGCCCAGACCGTGATCACCGCTGCCAGCCGGCTCTGGGCGACCGGTGCCGGCGTCGACTGGACGAAGGTGTTCGCCGGTTGGGGTGGCAGGGTCGTTGATCTGCCGACGTATGCGTTCCAGCGTGAGCGGTTCTGGCCGGAGTTCTCGCTGACAGGTGCTGCGGGCGGTGGCGGTGATCTGGTCGACGCGGCGTTCTGGGATGCGGTGGAGCGGGAGGACCTGGAGGAGCTCGCGGGTCTGGAGTCGGCGCTGCCGGCCTTGTCCGCGTGGCGGCGACGTCATCAGGAACGCTCGACGCTCGACTCGTGGCGTTACCGGGTCACCTGGAAGCCGCTGGACAGTCTGCCCTCGTCGGCGGTGCTGACCGGGGTGTGGGCGGTCGTCGGCACGGAGGACCCGGAGGTGTCCGCCGCGTTGGAGGCTGCGGGCGCGACCGTGGTCGGAGTCCCCGCCGAAGACGTGTCAGGGCTGCCTGATGTGGCGGGTGTGGTGCTGTCCGCGTCCGGTTGGGCGGAGACGCTGGCCGTGGTGCAGGAGTTGGGTGCGGTGGCGGCCCCGTTGTGGGTGCTGACGCGTGGCGCGGTGTCGGTGGGCGGTTCCGACCGGATCGGCGATCCGGACCTGGCCGCGGTGTGGGCTCTGGGCCGGGTCGCGGCACTGGAACTGCCGGCCCGCTGGGGCGGTCTCATCGACCTTCCCGAGGTCCTGGACACCCGGGCCGGTGCCCGGCTTGCCGGTGTCCTGGCCGGTGGTGGTGAGGACCAGGTCGCGCTCCGTGGGTCGGGGGCATACGGCCGCAGGCTGGCGCGTGCGGTGCCGGCGGCTGTGGTCGGCGAGGGGTGGCAGCCCTCGGGCACCGTCCTGGTCACCGGTGGCACCGGCGCGTTGGGTGCGGAGGTGGCCCGCTGGCTGGCCGGTAGGGGTGTGCGGCACCTGGTGCTGACCAGCCGCGGTGGTGTCGCCCCGGACGGTCTGGTGGAGGAGCTGTCAGGGCTGGGCGCACAGGTCACGGTCGCCGCCTGCGACGTGGCCGACCGGGATGCCCTGGCCGCGGTGATCGACGGTGTGCCCGTCGATCTGCCGCTGACCGGCATCGTCCACGCGGCCGGACTCGACATCCCGCAATGGCTGGAGGCAGCCGCCCCGGAAGCGTTCGCGTCGGTACTGCGGGCGAAGGTCGACGGAACCAAGTACCTGGACGAGCTGACCGCGGATCTGCCGCTGGACCTGTTCGTGGTCTTCTCCTCCATCGCCGCGACGTGGGGCAGCGGCGGCCAAGCGGCCTACGCGGCCGGCAACGCCTTCCTCGACGCCTGGACACAGCACCGACACGACCGCGGCCTTCCGGGAACGTCCGTGGCCTGGGGCCCGTGGGCCGGGGCCGGCATGGCGGTCCAAGGCGAGACTGAACAAGCACTGCGCCGACGTGGGTTGCTGCCGATGGATCCGGCCCTGGCGGTCCGGGCCCTGGCGGCGGCGGTGGACGGCCGGGAATCCTGCGTGACCGTCGCCGACATGGACTGGTCGGTGTTCGCCCCGGCCTTCACCTCCTCCCGCCCCAGCGCCCTGCTCACCGACCTCCCCGAAGCAGCCGACGCGCTCAAGACCACACCGAGCGACGGCGCCGAACCGGGCCTGCGGCAGAAGCTGTTGGACGCACCCGCCACGGAGCGGGCTCGGATCGTGCTGGACATGGTGCGTGACCGGGCCGCCACGGTACTGGGACACGCGGGCGCGGAAGCGGTCGAGCCCGGCAGGGCGTTCCGTGATCTGGGCTTCGACTCGCTCATGGCGGTCGAACTGCGCAACCTGCTGAGCACCGACACCGGACTGTCGCTGCCCGCGACCCTGGTCTTCGACCATCCCAGCCCCACCACCCTCACCGACCACCTGCTGTCGGAACTGGCGGGGGACACGCAGGAGGGCGCTGCTCGGGGGACGCGCGTCATGGGCGCGGCGCAGGACGAGCCGGTGGCGATCGTGGGCATGGCCTGCCGCTACCCCGGCGGTGTGACATCGCCGGAGCAGTTGTGGGACCTGGTCGCCGCCGGGGCGGACGGGATCACTCCGTTCCCGGACGACCGCGGCTGGCCCACCGGTCTGGTCGACGCGACCGCCGCGGTGGGCGGGTTCGTCCACGACGCGGACGAGTTCGACGCCGCCCTGTTCGGCATCAGCCCCCGAGAAGCCCTCGCGATGGACCCCCAGCAGCGGCTGCTGCTGGAAACAGCGTGGGAGACCCTCGAATCAGCCGGCATGAACCCCCGGTCCCTCAAGGGCCACAACGTCGGAGTCTTCGCCGGCGCCTCCCCCTCCGGATACGGCACCGGAGTCACAGGCGCGGAGGGACACCTGCTGACCGGCACCGCAAGCAGTGTGATCTCCGGCCGCCTCGCCTACGTCTTCGGGCTGGAAGGCCCGGCCATGACGGTCGACACCGCCTGCTCCTCCTCCCTGGTCGCCCTGCACCTGGCCGCCCAGGCACTACGGATCGGTGAATGCGACCTGGCACTCGCCGGTGGCGTGACCGTGATGGTCTCCCCGGGAGCGTTCGCCGAATTCGACCGCCAGGACGGCCTCGCCTCCGACGGCCGCTGCAAATCCTTCGCCTCGTCGGCCGACGGAACAGGCTGGGCCGAAGGCGTCGGCCTGCTCCTCGTCGAACGCCTCTCCGACGCCCGCCGCAACAACCACCACATCCTCGCCGTGATGCGCGGCAGCGCCGTCAACCAGGACGGAGCCTCCAACGGTCTCACCGCACCCAACGGACCCGCCCAACAACGCGTCATCCACCAAGCCCTCACCAACGCCCAGCTGACGACCACAGACGTCGACCTTGTCGAAGCCCACGGGACAGGAACACGTCTGGGTGACCCGATCGAGGCGCAGGCACTCCTGGCCACCTACGGCCAGAACCGTGGAGAGGGCCATGAGCCGCTCTGGCTCGGCTCCATCAAGTCGAACATCGGCCACACCCAGGCCGCCGCAGGCGTCGCAGGCATCATCAAAATGATCATGGCCATGCGGCACGGCCTCATGCCCGCCACCCTCCACGTCGACGCGCCCACCCCCCAGGTCGACTGGTCGGCGGGTGCGGTGGAACTCCTCACCGCCTCACGCCCCTGGCCCGACACCGACAACCGGCCCCGCCGCGCCGCCGTCTCCTCCTTCGGCATCAGCGGCACCAACGCCCACGTCATCCTCGAACAAGCCCCCGCTACGGACGCCGTCAAGGCGACGGCGGTCCGAGCGACGCCACTCGGCCTTGTTCCGTGGATGGTGTCGGCGAAGTCCGAGCCAGCGTTGCAGGCCCAGATCGAACGCCTGCGATCCTTCGTGGCCGACCACCTCGCCCTGGATCCGGTGGATGTCGGCTGGTCCTTGGCGACCAGCCGGGCCACGCTGGAACACCGCGCGGTCCTGTCCGCAGACACGACACTCGCCACCGGTATCGCCCGAGAGGGCCGCACCGCCTTCCTGTTCACCGGCCAAGGCTCGCAACGCCCCGGCATGGGCCTGGAACTGCACGAGCAGTTCCCGGTGTTCGCCGAAGCCTTCGACGCTGTCTGCGCACGGCTCGACGTCCGGCTGGAACGCCCCCTGCGCGACGTCCTCACCGACGGCGTCGACCTCGACCACACCATGTGGGCGCAGGCCGGACTGTTCGCCCTCGAGGTCGCGCTGTTCCGGCTGGTGGAATCGTGGGGCGTCACCCCAGATGTGCTGCTGGGCCACTCCCTGGGCGAGATCACCGCCGCGCACATCGCGGGAATCCTCGACCTGGACGACGCGTGCCTCCTGGTCGCCGAGCGGGGTCGCCTGATGCAGGCGCTGCCCGAAGGCGGTGGCATGCTCGCCGTCCAGGCCACCGAAGCCGACGTCAGCGACACCGGCCTGGACATCGCCGCCGTCAACGGACCCAACTCCGTGGTCCTCTCCGGCAGCACCGAAGCCATTCAGCGGTACGCGGCCGAGTGTGCGGCCCGCGGCCTGCGGTTCAACGTCCTGTCGGTGTCGCACGCGTTCCACTCAGCCCTGATGGAACCGATGCTGGACGAATTCGCCGATGTCCTGCGCGACCTCACCTTCAGCTCGGCTCGGATCCCAGTGGTCTCGAACCTGACCGGAGCCGTCGCCGAGCCCGGTGCCATGCAGCAGCCGGAGTACTGGCTGCACCAGGTGCGGCAGCCGGTGCGTTTCGCCGACGCTGTCACCGCCCTCGGAGCCATGGGCGTGACGCGATACGTGGAACTCGGCCCCGACGGCGTCCTGTCGGCCATGGCCCAGGAGACCGCCACCGAGGCCGAGTTCGTCCCCGTCCTGCGCAAGGACAACGACGAGGCCCACACCGCCCTCACCGCGATCAGCCGCCTCTGGACTTCCGGCATCAGTGTCGACTGGACCGCCGTGTACACCGGCTGGGGCGGCCAGGCTACCGACCTGCCGACGTATGCGTTCCAGCGTGAGCGGTACTGGCCACAGCCGGGTGTGACCGGCGGGGACGCGGGTGCGCTGGGCATCGAGGACGCCGGGCATGCGCTGCTGGGTTCTGTGGTGGCGTTGGCCGAGGGCGACGGAGTGGTGCTGACCGGTCTGCTGTCGTCGGCTGCGCAGTCTTGGCTGGCCGATCACGTGGTGTCGGGGCATGTGGTGGTGCCGGGCACCGCCCTGGTGGAGATGGTGCTGCGGGCCGGCCAGGAAGTGGACTGCGGTCTCGTCCGCGAACTCGTTCTACGGGCGCCGCTGGTGCTGCCGGAGTCCGGTGGCGTCCAGGTGCAGGTGCGGGTCGAGGACCCGGATGCTTCGGGCGACCGGCCGGTGCATGTCCATGCCCGCGCCGAGGGTACGGACGAGTGGACGCTGCATGCTGCGGGTTCGTTGGCGGAGCAGGCCGGTTCGGAGGCTGACTTCGATCTGAGTGTGTGGCCGCCGCAGGGCGCGGACACGGTGGATGTCGACGGTTTCTACAGGGCGTTGGCCGGGGTGGGCTTCGGTTACGGTCCGGCGTTCCAGGGTGTTCAGGCGGCCTGGCGAGATGGGTCCGGTGTGTATGCCGAGGTGTCGGTCGAGGAGTCGGTGGACGGGTTCGGTATCCATCCCGCGCTGTTCGACGCCGCACTGCACCCCTCCGGCCTGATCCTGGGCGACGACACCGAGACCCCCGGGCCTCGGTTGCCGTTCGCGTGGTCGGGTGTGGAGCTGTTCGCGGTCGGAGCGACCACCCTGCGGGTGGCGATCCGCCCCGAGGGCGAGGGCATCACCGTCCAGGCGGCCGACGGTACCGGTGCGCCGGTCGCGGTCGTCCGTTCTCTGGTGTCGCGGGCGGTGTCGGCGGAACAGCTGTCTGCGGCCGGGCACGCGGATGACGACGCACTGTTCGCGGTGCAGTGGGTGACGGTGCCTCCGGGCACTGGTGCCACCGGCGAGGCGGAGGTTCCGGCGTGGACGGTGCTGCCGGCCAGTGACGGTCCGGTGGAGCAGGTGCTGGGTGAGGTCCTGCGTGGTGTGCAGGAGTGGCTGGCGGACGAGGGCACGTTCGGCTCCCGTCTGGCGGTGGTGACCCGGGGTGCCATGTCTGCTGGTTCCGGTGGGGTCGTGGATGTGGTGGGTGCGGCGGTGTGGGGTCTGGTGCGCTCGGCGCAGTCGGAGCACCCGGACCGGATCGTGCTGGTCGACACCGACCCGGCCAGCGAGGAGCAACTGGACCTGGCGCTGTTGGCCGGTGTCGACGAGCCGCAGGTCGCCATCCGTAACGGTGCGCTGTTGGTGCCTCGCCTGACCCGGGCCGGCGGCGGTGGGCTGGTGCTTCCGGAGGGCACCTGGCGTCTGCTGCCGGGAACGGACGGAACGCTGGAGTCCCTCCACATCGAGGCAGCTGGCACGCCGCCGCTGGAATCCGGCCAGGTACGGATCGAAGTTCGCGCGGCAGGCGTGAACTTCCGTGACGTACTCATCGGGCTGGGAATGTACCCGGAACCGGGAACCATGGGCTCGGAGGCGGCCGGTGTGGTCGTGGAGACCGGTCCTGGTGTCGACGACCTCGCTGTCGGGGACCGGGTGTTCGGGTTCTTCGACGGCGGGTTCGCTGCCGAGGCGGTGACCGGCCGGGAGCTGCTCGTGAAGGTTCCGGCGGGCTGGTCGTGGGCGCAGGCGGCAGCAATACCGCTGGTGTTCGCGACGGCCTGGTACGGACTGCGGGACCTGGCCGAGGTCAAGTCCGGTGAGTCGGTACTGATCCACGCGGCCGCCGGCGGCGTCGGCATGGCCGCCGTCCAACTGGCCCAGCACTGGGGACTGAAGGTCTACGCCACCGCCAGCCCCGGCAAATGGCCCACCCTCATCGCCAACGGAGTCGACCCCACACGGATCGCGTCCTCCCGCGACCTCGCCTTCGAGGAACACATCCGCACCGCAACCGGCGACCAGGGCATCGACGTCGTCCTGAACTCCCTCGCAGGCGAGTTCGTAGACGCCTCACTACGACTGCTGACGCCGGGCGGCCGGTTCATCGAGATGGGCAAAGCCGACGTCCGCACCGGTCTCGACGTCCCGTACTACCCGTTCGACCTGTCGGATGCAGGCACAGAACGCATGGGCCAGATCCTCGCCGAGGTTGTCGCCCTCTTTGAACAAGACATCCTCGACCCGCTGCCGCTGACCGTGTGGGATGCGCGTGCAGCGGTCACGGCCTGGCGTCACATGGCGCAAGCCAAGCACATCGGGAAGAACGTCCTGTCCTTCCCCGTCCGTCCGAACCCGGACGGCACCGTACTGATCACCGGCGGCACCGGCACCCTAGGGGGACTGCTGGCCCGCCACCTGGTCACCGAACACGGCATCCGCCACCTGCTTCTGCTCTCCCGCCAGGGCTCCGCCGCGCCTGGCGCGTCAGATCTCGTCGCTGCTCTCGCCGAGCTGGGCGCGCAGGCACGGATCGTGGCCTGCGACGCCGCCGACCGCGACGCCCTCGCAACCGTCCTCGCCGACATCCCCACCGAGACCCCGCTCACCGGCGTCGTCCACGCGGCGGGTGTCCTCGACGACGGCGTGTTTACCGCCCTCACCCAGGAACGCCTCGAAACCGTCCTGCGGGCAAAGGCCACCGCCGCCGCCAACTTGGACGAACTGACCCGCGGCATCGACCTCGCGATGTTCGTCCTCTACTCCTCGGCGTCGGCGACCTTCGGTACTCCGGGTCAGGCCAACTACTCCGCTGCCAACGCCTACCTCGACGCCCTCGCTGTCCGTCGTCGTACGGAAGGCCTGCCCGGCCTCTCCCTCGCATGGGGCATGTGGGAACAGACCAGCACCATGACCGGCGGACTCGCCCACACCGACCGAGCCCGCGCCACCACCGCCGGCACCACCCTGTCCACCACCCAAGGCCTCACCCTCTTCGACACAGCCCTCACCCACCCCACCGCACACCTGGTACCGATCGGTCTGGATCTGGCGGCGGTGCGGGGGGCGGGTGAGGTGCCTGCGCTGCTGCGTGGTCTGGTGTCCGGCAGGATGCGGCGTGCGGTCGCGCAGGAGTCCGTCGCCGGTCTGGCCCTGGCGCAACGGCTGCGGTCCGTTCCCGAGGGTCAGCGGCAGCAGATGCTGCTGGAGGTGGTGCGCGGCAGCGCCGCGACCGTGCTCGGCCACGGTTCGGCCGACGCGATCGGTGAGCGTCAGGCATTCAAGGACCTTGGCTTCGACTCGCTGACCGCGGTGGAGCTCCGCAATCTGTTGACCGCGGCCACCGGTCTGCGGCTGCCCGCGACGCTGGCGTTCGACTACCCCAACCCGGCGGCTCTCAGCGACCATCTGCTGTCGCAGTTCTTCGAAGCATTGGAGACTCAGCCGGACATACCGCGGCCCGCACTCACCACCGGATACGACGAGCCGATCGTGATTGTAGGGATGGCCTGCCGCTATCCCGGCGGTGTGACCTCGCCGGAACAGTTGTGGGACCTGGTGGCCGGCGGAACCGATGGGATGTCGCCTTTCCCGGCCAACCGCGGCTGGCCGGTCAGCGCGTCCGAGGCGGCCGGTGGCGTGGGCGGGTTCGTCCATGATGCGGACGAGTTCGACGCCGCCCTGTTCGGAATCAGTCCCCGTGAAGCCCTCGCGATGGACCCGCAGCAGCGGCTGCTGCTGGAGGCGGCCTGGGAGACGCTCGAGTCGGCCGGAATCGCGCCTGCGCGGGTCCGGGGTACTTCGACCGGCGTGTTCATCGGGTCGTCGTCCTCCACCTACGGGGTGGGCATGCATCTACCGGAGGGCGCCGACGGACATCTGCTGACCGGCAACGCGCCAAGCGTGATTTCCGGCCGCGTCGCCTACTCCTTCGGGCTTGAAGGGCCCGCGGTCACGGTCGACACCGCCTGTTCCTCGTCGCTGGTCGCTCTGCACTGGGCGGCGCAGGCGCTGCGCGCCGGCGAGTGCGACCTGGCGTTGGCCGGCGGCGTCACCGTCATGGCCTCCCCGGGGATGTTCGCCGAGTTCGACCGGCAGGACGGCCTCGCCTCGGACGGCCGCTGCAAGGCATTCGCTGCGGCGGCCGACGGAACCGGCTGGTCCGAAGGCGTCGGCCTGCTGCTCGTGGAGCGGCTCTCCGACGCCCGGCGCAACGGACATCAGGTCCTTGCGGTGGTGCGGGGCAGCGCGGTGAACCAGGACGGTGCGTCCAACGGCCTGTCGGCGCCGAACGGTCCGTCGCAGCAGCGGGTGATCCGCCAGGCACTGGCGAACGCCCAATTGACCGGCGCCGACGTCGACGCCGTCGAGGCACATGGCACCGGAACCCGTCTCGGGGACCCGATCGAGGCGCAGGCCCTGTTGGCGACCTACGGCCAGGACCGCGACGAGACCGGTCCGTTGTGGCTGGGGTCGGTGAAGTCGAACATTGGCCACGCCCAGGCTGCTGCGGGCGTGGCCGGGCTGATCAAGATGGTCATGGCGCTGCGGCACGGTGTGCTGCCGGCGACGTTGCACGTGGATGAGCCGTCGCCGCAGGTGGACTGGTCGGCGGGTGCGGTGGAGCTGCTGACGGAGTCCCGTCCGTGGCCTGAGGCGGACCGGCCGCGGCGTGCGGGTGTGTCGTCGTTCGGGATCAGTGGCACGAACGCACACGTGATCTTGGAGCAGGCTCCGCCGCCGTTGTCGAAACCTGTCCAGGCTCCGGTTCCGGCAGTTCCTGCTTCGGGTGTGTCGGCTTGGGTCGTGTCGGCGAAGTCCGAGGCCGGATTGCGGGCGCAGGTAGAGCGGTTGCGGTCGTTCGTAGCCGAGCGGTCCGAGCTGGATCCGGTGGATGTGGGCTGGTCCCTGGCGACGACACGGGCGGCGCTGGAGCATCGCGCCGTGGTCGTCGGCGAGAGCCGTGAAGAGCTCCTGGCCGCCCTGCCCACGGCCACTGAGGCCACCGCGGGTTCTGGCGGTTTGGTGTTCATGTTCCCGGGCCAGGGCTCGCAGTGGGTTGGCATGGCCCGGGAGCTGTGGGACACCTCACCGGTGTTCCGGGAGCGGCTGACCGAGTGCGAGGCCGCACTGGCCCCGTATGTCGACTGGTCGCTGACCGACGTCGTCCTGCACGACGGTGATCTGGACCGGGTGGATGTGGTCCAGCCGGTGCTGTGGGCGGTGATGGTCGCCCTGGCGGAGGTGTGGCGGTCGGCCGGTGTGGTGCCGTCCGTGGTGGTGGGCCATTCGCAGGGTGAGATCGCTGCTGCGTGTGTGGCGGGCTGGCTGTCGTTGGATGACGCGGCACGGGTGGTGGCGTTGCGGTCGAAGGCGCTGGTCGCTGTGGCCGGTAGCGAGGGCATGGTGTCCGTCGCCGCCAGGCGGGAAACGGTCGAGGGCCTGGTGCCGGAATGGGCGGGCCGGCTGTCGGTTGCGGCGGTGAACGGCCCGTCCTCCACCGTGGTCTCCGGCGACGACGAAGCCCTCGACGCATTCATGACCGAGTGCGAACAGCAGGGCATCCGCACACGCCGGATCCCGGTGGACTACGCGTCGCACTCGCCGCGGATGGACCAGCTCCAGGAGCGGATCCTGACAGACCTGGCCGGTCTGACCCCTACTGTCGGCGCTGTTCCGATGCTGTCGACCCTGACCGGCGGCCCCGTTGGGGGCGGTCTGGATGCCGGGTACTGGTTCGACAACCTGCGGTCCACGGTGGAGTTCGAGACCGCGGTCCGTTCCCTCCTCGAGCAAGGCATGCGCACCTTCATCGAGGTCAGCGCCCATCCGGTATTGACGGTGGGCGTCGAGGAGACCATCGACGCGGCCGGTGTCGAGGCTGTGGCGCTGGGCACGCTACGGCGTGGTGAGGGCGGGATGCGCCGTGTCCTGACCTCCTTCGGCGAAGCATGGACGGCTGGCGTCGACGTGGACTGGACTGTCGTGCTCACCGGCCGTCACGTGTCCTTGCCGACGTTTGCGTTCCAGCGTGAGCGGTACTGGCTGGATGCGCCGTCGTTGCTGGTTGCGGGTGCTGCTGGTGGGGTGGATCCGGTCGAGTCCCGGTTCTGGGACGCGGTGGAGCGCGGTGATCTGGACGAGCTCGCGGGCACGCTGCAGTTGTCGGAAGCCCCGCAGTTGTTGGGTTCGGTGGTTCCGGCGTTGGCGTCGTGGCGCCGGGAGCGGCTGCAGCGGTCCGTCATCGACACCTGGCGCTACCGGGTGGTGTGGAAGCCCTTGGAGACTGCGCCTGTCACCACGGTGTCGGGTATCTGGTTGGTGGTGGGGCCTGAAGACGGTGATGTGGCCGGGGCGTTGACCGCTTCGGGTGGCGAGGTGGTGGGCCTGGCGGTGGACGCGGTGTCGGACCGTGCCGCTCTGGCCGGTCGCATCGCCGGGGTCGGGGATGTGCGTGGTGTGGTGCTGGTGGCCGGGTCCTGCTCGCAGGGCCGGGTTGCTGGTGGTGGTGTGGTCGCGGACGAGCTCACTGGTCTGACGGTGTTGTTGCAGGCGTTGGGTGATGCCGGGGTCGATGCGCCGTTGTGGGTGGTGACGCGGGGTGCGGTCGTTGTGGGTGCCTCTGACCGGGTGGTTGATCCGGTGCAGGCTGCGGTGTGGGGTCTGGGCCGGGTCGCGGCTCTGGAGTTCCCGCAGCGCTGGGGCGGCATGATCGACCTCCCGGCAGAACTCGACGCACGAGCGTCCGGCCGACTTGCCGCGGTCCTCACCGACCCTGCCGACAATGGCGAGGACCAAGTCGCTGTCCGCGGCTCCGGGGTCTACGGACGCAGGCTGGCACATGCGGTTCCGACAACTGTCGCGGGCGAGGGATGGCAGCCCTCGGGGACGGTCCTGGTCACCGGGGGCACCGGTGCGCTGGGTGCGGAGGTGGCGCGCTGGCTGGCCGGCCGGGGCGTGCCACATCTGATCCTGACCAGCCGTGGGGGTGTCGCTCCGGAAGGCCTGGTGGAAGAGCTGGCCGCGCTTGGCACCCGCGTCAGCGTCGTCGCATGCGATGTCGCCGACCGGGATGCGCTGGCCGAGGTCATCGCCGGTGTTCCCGCCGAGTGGCCCCTCACGGGTGTCGTTCACGCGGCTGGTGTCGGGGATGCACAGCTGCTGGAAGCAGCCGACCGGGACACGACAGCCGCAATCATCGGCGCGAAGATCGACGGTGCGGTGCACCTGGACGAACTGACGGCCGGCTGTGCGCTCGACCTGTTCGTCGTGTTCTCCTCCGGTGCCGCTGTGTGGGGCGGTGCGGGCCAGGGCGCCTACGCGGCAGCGAACGCGTTCCTCGACGCCTGGGCACAGGGCCGCCGTGAGCGCGGCCTGCCCGCGACGTCGGTGGCGTGGGGTCCCTGGGACGGTGCCGGGATGGCCGTCCAGGGCGACACCCAGCAGCTCCTGCGCAGGCGTGGCATGTCACCGATGGACCCGGAACTCGCCATGCGGACACTCGCATCGGCCATCGACGCCGACGAGTCGGGACTCACCGTCGCCGACATCAACTGGCCCGCGTTCGCAGCCTCGTTCACCGCAATCCGCCCGAGCCGACTCCTCACCGAACTGCCCGAAGCCGACAGCACAACATCGACGTCGGACGACGACACGGGGCCGGCCGGTCTGCGGCAGCAGCTTGAGAGCATGGAAGCCGGGCAACGCCGGCAACTGGTCCTCGCCGTCGTGCGCACCCATGCGGCAGCGGTACTCGGGCACACCGGATCGGAGTCGGTGGAAGCGTCACGGGCGTTCCGTGACCTGGGCTTCGACTCCCTCATGGCCGTCGAAGTACGCAACCGCCTCCAGTCCGTCACCGGCCTGCGCCTGCCCACCACACTGGTCTTCGACCACCCCACCCCACTCGTCCTGACAGAGTTCCTCCTGGCCGAACTCACGGACGGGGAACCGGGGGTGACGGAACGGACCGTTTCCAGGCCCGTGTCCGTGGACGAACCGGTCGCGATCGTGGGCATGGCCTGCCGCTTCCCCGGGGGTGTGACCTCCCCCCAGTCCCTGTGGGACCTGGTCGAGAGCGCGGGCGACGCGGTCGGCCCGTTTCCCACCGACCGCGGCTGGCCCACCTCCATCGCCGGCTGGGGCGCCTTCCTCGACGACGCAGACAGGTTCGACGCCGACCTCTTCGGCATCAGCCCCCGCGAAGCCCTCGCCATGGACCCACAACAACGCCTCCTCCTCGAAACCGCCTGGGAGACCTTCGAGTCGGCAGCCCTTGACCCGCAGGTGCTGCGTGGTTCCTCGACCGGGGTGTTCGTCGGCGGCACCGCTTCCGGCTACGGCACCGGGACACAGATGCCGCAGGGCGCGGAAGGGCATCTGCTGACCGGCAATGCGACCAGCGTCATGTCGGGGCGGGTCTCTTACGCGTTCGGCCTGGAAGGCCCCGCTGTCACCGTCGACACCGCGTGCTCCTCGTCCCTGGTCGCGCTGCACCTTGCCGCGCAGGCTCTGCGTACCGGTGAGTGCGACATGGCCTTGGCCGGTGGTGTGACCGTCATGGCCAGCCCCGGTGTGTTCGCCGAGTTCGACCGGCAGGGCGGACTCGCCTCCGACGGCCGCTGCAAATCCTTCGCCGCCTCCTCCGACGGCATGGGCTGGGGCGAAGGCGTCGGCCTCCTCCTCGTCGAACGACTCTCCGACGCCCGCCGCAACAACCACCACATCCTCGCCGTCCTACGCGGCAGCGCCGTCAACCAAGACGGAGCCTCCAACGGACTCAGCGCCCCCAACGGCCCCTCCCAACAACGCGTCATCCACCAAGCCCTCACCAACGCCCAACTGACGACCTCGGACGTCGACCTTGTCGAAGCCCACGGCACGGGAACACGTCTGGGTGACCCGATCGAGGCGCAGGCACTCCTGGCCACATACGGCCAAACCCGGGGCGACAACCATGAACCCCTCTGGGTCGGCTCCATCAAATCCAACATCGCCCACACCCAGGCCGCCGCAGGCGTCGCCGGCGTCATCAAGATGGTCATGGCCCTGCGCCACGGCCTGATGCCCGCCACTCTCCACATCGACGAGCCGACTCCTCAGGTCGACTGGACGGCGGGCGCGGTGGAACTCCTCACCGAACCACGCCCCTGGCCAGAGACACACGACCGGCCCCGCCGCGCCGCCGTCTCCTCCTTCGGCATCAGCGGCACCAACGCCCACGTCATCCTCGAACAAGCCCCCGACCCACAACCCCAGCCGACCCCTGCAACACGACAGGCACCAGGGCTGGTGCCCTGGATGGTGTCGGCGAAGTCCAACGCCGCCCTCCAGGCACAAATGGAGCAGTTGCGGTCCTTCGTGGCCGACAAGCCTGAGCTGAACGCCATCGACGTGGCCTGGTCGCTCGGGACCAGCCGGACCAGGCTCGAACACCGCGCGGTCCTGTCCGCAGACACCACACTCGCCACGGGTATCGCCGCCGAAGGCAGAACCGCCTTCCTGTTCACCGGCCAGGGCTCCCAGCGCACCGGCATGGGACTGGGCCTGTACGAGCAGTTCCCGGTCTTCTCCGAAGCCTTCGACGCGGTCTGCGCCCGCCTCGACATACGGCTGGAACGCCCACTGCGCAACGTCCTGACCGACGGCACCGACCTCAACCGAACAATGTGGGCCCAGGCCGGACTGTTCGCCCTTGAGGTCGCGCTGTTCCGGCTGGTGGAGTCCTGGGGTGTCACCCCGGACGTGCTCCTGGGCCACTCCCTGGGCGAGATCACCGCAGCCCATGTCGCCGGAATCCTCGACCTCGACGACGCCTGCACCCTGGTCGCCGAACGCGGCCGCCTCATGCAGGCCCTGCCCGCCGGCGGCGGCATGCTCGCCGTCCAGGCCACCGAAACCGACGTCGCCGACTCCGGCCTGGACATCGCCGCCGTCAACGGACCCAACTCCGTAGTCCTCTCCGGCGACCTCGAAACAATCGAGCGCTACGCAGCCCAATGCGCCCAGCAGGGCCGCCGCTTCAACATCCTGACCGTGTCGCACGCGTTCCACTCCGCCCTCATGGAACCCATGCTCGACGAGTTCGCAACCGTCCTGGCCGGACTGACCTTCCACCCCGCCCGGATCCCGATCGTCTCGAACCTCACCGGAGCCATCGCCGAACCCGGCGCCATGCAACAGCCGGACTACTGGCTCAACCAGGTCCGCCACACGGTCCGCTTCACCGACGGAGTCGCTGCCACCGTCGCGTCGGGGGTCACCCGCTATCTGGAACTCGGCCCCGACGGCGTGTTGTCGGGCCTGGCCCAGGAGACCATCGGCGACGCGGTGTTCGCGTCGGCGCTGCGCAAGGACCGGGACGAGACCGACACCGCGCTCACCGCGATCAGCCGCCTGTGGGCGACAGGCACCGAGATCGACTGGACAGCCGTGTTCGCCGGCTGGGGCGGCAGGGTCGTTGATCTGCCGACGTACGCGTTCCAGCGTGAGCGGTTCTGGCCGGAGCCGGTCGTTCAGGCGGTGGGCGGTGGTCTGGGCGACGCGGCGTTCTGGGATGCGGTGGAGCGTGAGGACCTGGAGGAACTCGTCGGCCTGGAGTCGGCGTTGCCCGCTCTGTCCGCGTGGCGGCAGCGCCACCAGGAACGTTCGGCCCTGGACTCATGGCGTTATCAGGTCACGTGGAAGCCGCTGACCGAACCGGTTCCGGCGGCCCTGTCCGGCACCTGGGTAATCGTCGGTTCCGAGGACGCCGACGTGTCCGCGGCACTGGCCGCCGCGGGCGCGACCGTGGTCGGCGTCCCTGCCGACGAGGTGTCGGGGCTGCCTGGGGTGGCCGGGGTGGTGCTCCTCGCGCATGACCTCGTGGGCACGCTGGCTGTGGTGCAGGCGCTGGCTGATGTAGAGGCGCCCTTGTGGGTGCTGACGCGTGGCGCTGTGTCGGTGGGCCGTTCGGACCGGCTGATGAACCCCGGCCTTGCCGCGGTGTGGGGTCTGGGCCGGGTCGCGGCACTGGAGCTGCCGCAGCGCTGGGGAGGTCTCATCGACCTTCCCGAGGTCGTGGACGCCCGGGCGGGTGCCCGTCTTACCGGTGTCCTGGCCGCAGGTGGCGGCGAGGACCAGATCGCGGTCCGCGGGTCGGGGACGTACGGCCGCCGCCTGGCACGCGCACTGCCGGCGGCTGTGGTCGGCGAGGGATGGCAGCCCTCGGGCACCGTCCTGGTCACGGGCGGTACGGGTGCGCTGGGCGCGGAGGTGGCCCGCTGGCTGGCGAACCGGGGTGTACCGCACCTGGTGCTGACCAGCCGATCGGGCGTCGCGCCGGAAGGCCTGGCCGAGGAACTGTCCGGACTGGGCGCGCAGGTCACCGTCACTGCCTGCGACGTGGCCGACCGGGACGCTCTGGCCGCGGTGATCTCCGGTGTTCCGGAGCAGTGGCCCCTCACCGGCATCGTGCACGCGGCCGGGATCGGGGACACGGGAGGACTGGAGCAGACGAACGCTGCAGCGTTCGCGGACGTGGTGCGTGCCAAGACCGAGGGCACGGTGCTGCTGGACGAGTTGACCGCGGACCGGCCCGTCGACCTGTTCGTGGTGTTCTCCTCCATCGCAGCCACCTGGGGCAGCGGCGGCCAAGCGGCCTACGCGGCCGGCAACGCCTTCCTCGACGCCTGGACACAGCACCGACACGACCGCGGACTTCCCGGCACGTCGATCGCCTGGGGCCCGTGGGCCGGAGCAGGGATGGCGGTGCGGGGTGAGGCTGAGCAGGCGCTGCGTCGGCGCGGGCTGCTGCCGATGGATCCGGCCCTGGCGATTCGGGCTCTGGCCGCGGCGGTGGACGGCCGCAAGTCGTGCGTGACGGTCGCCGATGTGGACTGGCCGCTGTTCACTCCGGCGTTCACCTCTGTACGAGGCAGCGCGCTGCTGTCGGATCTTCCGGAGGCGTCAGGCACTTCTGAACCGGCGCGCTCGGGGAATTCCGGATCGGCATGGAGTCGGCAACTCGCGGCGGCAACGGTGGAGCAGCGCCGTCGGCTGGCCCTGGACCTGGTGCGGGCTCAGGCCGCACGGGTGCTGGGGCATGCGGATGAGGAGTCGGTGGAGGCGGGCCGGGCGTTCCGTGACCTGGGCTTCGACTCGTTGATGGCGGTGGAACTGCGTAATCTGCTGGCTGAGCACACCGGGCTGTCACTGCCGGCGACGCTGGTGTTCGACTACCCGAGCCCGACGGTGCTGGGCGACCACCTCCTGACGCAGCTCGCAGGCGACGATCAGCCGGATTCCACGCTGCCGAGCCACGTCGCGGGTGCGGCGTCGGACGAGCCGATCGCGATCGTGGGCATGGCGTGCCGGTATCCGGGTGGAGTGAGCTCGCCGGAGCAGCTGTGGGATCTGGTCGAGGGCGCGGCCGACGGCATCACTCCGTTCCCGGCCGACCGGGGCTGGCCGGTCGAAGGCCTGGACGGTGTGGCCGGGCTGGGCGGATTCGTCCATGACGCGGACGAGTTCGACGCCGCGTTGTTCGGAATCTCGCCGCGTGAGGCGCTGGCGATGGACCCGCAGCAGCGGCTGCTGCTGGAGGCGGCCTGGGAGACGTTCGAGTCGGCCGGGGTGGACCCGCGGTCGCTGAAGGGCCGCAGTGTCGGCGTGTTCGCGGGAGCCTCTTCATCGGGGTACGGAACCCACGGTGTTGCCGGTTCCGAGGGGCATCTGCTCTCCGGCACGGCGAACAGTGTGATCTCCGGCCGGGTGTCGTACGCGTTCGGCCTGGAGGGTCCGGCGGTGACGGTGGACACGGCGTGTTCGTCGTCGTTGGTGGCCCTGCATCTGGCCGCGCAGGCGCTGCGGTCGGGCGAGTGCGGTCTGGCTCTCGCCGGTGGTGTGACGGTGATGGTCAGCCCTGCCGCGTTCGCCGAGTTCGACCGGCAGGACGGGCTGGCTGCGGACGGCCGCTGCAAGTCGTTCGCCGCGGCGGCCGACGGTACCGGCTGGGCCGAGGGTGTGGGTCTGCTGCTGGTGGAGCGGTTGTCGGACGCCGAGCGCAACGGTCACCGGATCCTGGCTGTCGTACGGGGCAGCGCTGTGAACCAGGACGGTGCGAGCAACGGTCTGACGGCGCCGAACGGTCCGTCGCAACAGCGGGTGATCCGCCAGGCACTGGCCAACGCCCGGCTGACGGTCGCGGACGTCGACGCCGTCGAGGCCCACGGCACCGGCACGCGCCTGGGCGACCCGATCGAGGCGCAGGCGTTGCTGGCGACCTACGGCCAGGACCGCGGTGAGGGCGACGAGCCACTGTGGCTGGGCTCCATCAAGTCGAACATCGGGCACACCCAGGCGGCCGCGGGCGTGGCCGGTGTGATCAAGATGGTCATGGCGATGCGTCACGGAGTGCTGCCCGCGACATTGCACGTGGACGGGCCGTCGCCGCAGGTGGACTGGTCGGCGGGTGCGGTGGAGCTGCTGACCGAGGCGCGTTCCTGGCCGGAGTCCGATCGACCCCGCCGGGCGGCCGTGTCCTCGTTCGGGATCAGCGGCACCAATGCCCACGTGGTCCTGGAGCAGGCGCCTGAGCAGGAGCCGGAGCCGGCCCGGAAGGCGGTGCGGATTCACGTACCGGCTCTGGTGCCGTGGCCGGTCTCGGCGAAGTCCGATGCCGCGTTGCGGGCGCAGGTGGAGCGGCTGCGGTCGTACGTGGCCGAGCGGCCGGAGCTGGATCCGGTGGACGTGGGCTGGTCGCTGGCCACGACGCGTGCCGCGCTGGAGCACCGCGTGATGCTGGCCGGCGAGGACGTACTCGCGGCCGGTGTCGCCGGTGACGGACGTCTGGCGGTCCTGTTCACCGGTCAGGGTTCGCAGCGTGCGGGCATGGGCCTGGGGCTGTACGAGGCGTTCCCGGTGTTCGCGGAAGCCTTCGACGCGGTCTGCGCACGGCTCGACGTCCGGCTGGAACGCCCGCTGCGCGAGGTCCTGACCGACGGCGTCGACCTGGACCGGACGATGTGGGCCCAGGCGGGCCTCTTCGCCCTCGAAGTCGCCCTGTTCCGGCTCGTCGAGTCCTGGGGCGTCACCCCGGACGTGCTCCTGGGTCACTCCCTGGGCGAGATCACCGCCGCGCATGTTGCGGGAATCCTCGACCTGGACGACGCATGCACCCTGGTCGCCGAGCGCGGCCGGTTGATGCAGGCACTGCCCGCCGGCGGCGGCATGCTCGCAGTCGAGGCCACCGAAGCCGACGTCGCGGACTCCGGTCTGGACCTCGCCGCCGTGAACGGCCCCAACTCCGTTGTACTGTCCGGCGACTTGGACACGATCCAGCGCTACGCGGCGCAATGCGCCGACCGCGGCCTGCGGGTCAGTGTCCTGTCGGTGTCGCACGCGTTCCACTCCGCCCTCATGGAACCGATGCTCGACGAGTTCGCCACGGTCCTGTCCGGCCTGACCTTCCACGCGGCGCGGATTCCGGTCGTGTCGAACCTGACTGGTGCGGTGGCCGAGCCGGGTGTCATGCAGCGGCCGGAGTACTGGCTGGACCAGGCCCGCCGCACGGTCCGCTTCACCGACGGCGTCGCCACCCTCGCGGCCATGGGCGTGACGACCTGCCTGGAACTCGGACCGGACGGTGTCCTGTCCGGCATGGCCCAGGTCACCGCCGACGACATCCTCTTCGCACCGGCCCTTCGCAAGGACCGCGACGAGACCGACACCGCCCTGACCGCCATCAGCCGCCTGTGGACCACCGGGACCGACATCGACTGGCCCGGCATGTTCAACGGCTGGAACAACCGAATCGTCGGCCTGCCCACCTACGCGTTCCAGCGCCGACGGTTCTGGCCGCAGACATCGCCGGGCGGAGCCGGCTCCCCCGGCGGCTCCGGACACGCACTGCTGGGTGCGGCGGTGTCCCTGGCCGGCGGCGACGGAATGGTGTTCCACGGCCGTCTGTCCCTCGACGCGCAGCCCTGGCTCGCCGACCACGGGGTGCTGGGCCGCATCGTGGTACCCGGCACCGCGTTGCTGGAGATGGCGCTGCGTGCCGGTCACGAGGCCGGCTCTGATCTGGTCAGGGAACTGGTCCTGCAGGCGCCGATGATCCTGCCGACGGCGGGCGGCCTCCAGGTCCAGGTCCGGGTCGACGATCCGGACGCCTCGGGCGATCGTCCGATGCAGGTGTACGCCCGTACCGAAGACACGGACGGCTGGACGCTGCACGCCACCGGAGTCCTGGGTTCCCCGGCAGCAGGAGCGCCCGGATTCGGTCTCGAAGTGTGGCCACCGCGGCACGCGACGGCGGTGGACCTGGCCGGGTTCTACGAGGCTCTGGTCACGGCCGGGTTCGAGTACGGTCCGATGTTCCAGGGGGTGCGGGCAGCCTGGCGCGACGAGTCGGGTGTCTACGCCGACGTGGAGTTGCCGGACACGAGCGCAGGCACGGCCGCGGTGGAGGGCCTGGGAATCCATCCCGCCCTGCTCGACGCGGCGTTGCACCCGTGGGGCCTGCTTCCCGGCGACGCCGACGTCTCCGGTCCGCGGCTGCCGTTCGCCTGGTCGGGTGTGGAGCTGTTCGCGGTCGGGGCCACTTCGCTGCGGGTAGCGATCCGCCCGGAGGGCGAGGGCATCTCGGTACAGGCGGCGGACGGCACGGGTCAGCCGGTGGTACGGGTGGGTTCCCTGATGGCGCGGGCGGTCTCGCATGAGCAGCTGCCTGTCGTTGCCTCTCGGGGCGACTCCCTGTTCGCGGTGGACTGGGTCCCTGCGCCGCTTGCCTCCACCGCTGCCGCGGAGGACGCGGTGGAGGTCTCGGCATGGACGACGCTCCCGGTCGGTACCGGGCCGGTGGACCTCGTGGTCGGCGACGTGTTGCGCTATATCCAGGAGTGGCTGGACGACGCGGAGTCCGCGGAGTCGCGACTGGCCGTCGTGACCCGCGGTGCGGTTCCGGCAGGGCCGGGATCGGTCGATGTGGTGGGTGCGGCGGTGTGGGGTCTGGTGCGCTCGGCGCAGTCGGAGCACCCGGACCGGATCGTGCTGATCGACACCGACCCGGCCATCGAGGAACAGGGCGTGGATCTCGCGCTGTTGGCCGGTGTCGACGAACCGCAGCTAGCCGTCCGGGACGGTGCACTGTTGGTGCCCCGTCTGGCCCGTGCCGTGGGTGCCGAGCAGACTGTGTCGCTGGACGGTGACGGCACCGTACTGATCACCGGCGGCACCGGCACCCTCGGCGGACTCCTCGCCCGCCACCTCGCCACACAACACGGCATCCGCCACCTCCTCCTGCTCTCCCGCCAGGGCCCCGACGCCCCCGGCGCCACCGAACTGGTCACCGAGCTCTCCGAACTCGGCGCCCAGGCACGGATCGTGGCGTGCGACGCCTCCGACCGCGACGCTCTCGCAGCCGTCCTCGCCAACATCCCCACCGAGGCCCCGCTGACCGGCGTCGTGCACGCAGCCGGTGTTCTCGACGACGGCGTCTTCACCGCCCTGACCCAGGAACGCCTGGAAACCGTCCTGCGCGCCAAAGCCACCGCCGCCGCGAACCTGGATGAGCTGACCCGCGGCACCGACCTCGCCATGTTCGTCCTCTACTCCTCCGCCTCGGCCACCTTCGGTACTCCCGGCCAGGCCAACTACTCCGCCGCCAACGCCTACCTCGACGCCCTCGCCACCCGACGTCGTGCGGAGGGCCTTCCTGGTCTGTCCGTGGCCTGGGGTCTGTGGGAGCAGGCCAGCGGCATGACCGGTCACCTCCAGGACCGGACGGGCCGCCTCGGCCCCGGGCTGACGGACGAGCAGGGCCTGGCCCTGTTCGACGCCGCCCTGAACACGGACCGCGCCGACGTGGTGGCCATGCTCCTCGACACCCGCGCCCTCCGCTCCTGGAACGGCACCACCCCCATACCCCCACTCCTGCGCGGCCTCGTCCCGGCCGCCGTCGTCCGAAGGGCCAGCGAGGCCCAGGCCGCCGTGAGCAAGTCGCCGTTGCTACGGCAGTTGACCGGTCTGTCGTCGGCCGAGCGGCGCAGGCTGCTGCAGAGCACGGTGCTCACCGAGGTGGCCCACGTCCTGGGGCACACCTCCTCGGATGCCGTCGGCGAGCGTCAGGCGTTCAAGGACCTGGGCTTCGACTCACTCACCGCGGTGGAGCTCCGCAACCGGCTCAACGCCGCCACCGGAATCCGACTGCCCGCGACCCTGGCGTTCGACTACCCGAGCGTCCAGGTCCTCGCCTATCATCTGGCCGGCCTTCTGTCGGGTTCCGACGAGCCGACCGCCGTGGCGCCGACGCGACCGGTAGCTGCCGACGAGCCGATCGCGATTGTGGGTATGTCCTGCCGGCTGCCGGGCGGTGTGGTTTCTCCGCAGGGGCTGTGGGATCTGGTCACGGCCGGTGGTGACGGGGTGACGGACTTCCCGGACGACCGCGGCTGGGACGTGACCTGGGGCGGGGTCTCCGGATCCGGTGGCTTCGTCACCGGTGCCGGAGACTTCGACGCGGGGCTCTTCGGGATCAGCCCGCGTGAAGCGCTGGCCATGGACCCGCAGCAACGGCTGCTGCTGGAAGGCGTCTGGGAAGCCTTCGAGTCCGCAGGACTGGACCCGATGTCGCTCCGCGGTTCGTCCACCGGCGTGTACGCGGGCGTCATGTACCACGACTACGCCCAGAGTCTGGGTGTGGTGCCGGAGGGTGTGGAGGCCTTCCTAGGCACCGGTAACGCCGGAAGCGTGTTCTCCGGGCGGGTGGCCTACACCTTCGGGCTCGAGGGTCCGGCCGTGACGGTGGACACGGCGTGCTCGTCCTCACTGGTCGCCCTGCACCTGGCCTCTCAGGCACTGCGGTCGGGTGAGTGCGGGCTGGCGGTGGCCGGTGGTGTGACGGTGCTGTCCACACCGGGCGTCTTCGTCGACTTCGCCCGGCAGGGCGGACTGGCCTTCGACGGCCGCTGCAAGTCCTTCGCCGCCGCGGCGGACGGCACCGGCTGGTCCGAGGGCGCGGCGGTACTGGTACTGGAGCGGTTGTCGGACGCCGAGCGCAACGGGCATCAGGTGCTCGCGGTGGTACGCGGCAGTGCCATCAACCAGGACGGTGCGTCGAACGGTCTGACCGCGCCGAACGGCCCGTCGCAACAGCGGGTGATCCGCCAGGCGCTGGCCAACGCCCGGGTCGCGGCTGCGGACATCGACGTCGTGGAGGCGCACGGCACCGGAACCCGGCTCGGCGACCCGATCGAGGCGCAGGCTCTGCTGGCAACTTACGGTCAGGACCGTGGTGAGAGCGACGAGCCGCTGTGGCTCGGCTCCGTCAAGTCGAACATCGGACACACCCAGGCCGCCGCCGGCGCGGCAGGCGTGATCAAAATGGTCATGGCCCTGCGACACGGACTGATGCCGGCAACACTCCACGTCGACGCCCCCTCCCCCCAGGTGGACTGGTCGGCGGGCGCGGTGGAACTGCTCACCGAGGCACGCCCCTGGCCCGAGGCGGAACGCCCGCGCCGCGCCGCCGTGTCCTCGTTCGGCATCAGCGGCACCAACGCGCACGTCATCCTCGAAGCGCCTCCCGCCATCCACGCGGTCAAGGCACCGCCGACACGTGCGGGGCGCCCTGCCACGGTGCCGTGGCCGGTATCGGCGAAGTCGCCGGACGCGCTGAGAGCGCAGGTGGAGCGGCTGCGGTCGTACGTGGCCGAGCGTCCGGGCCTGGATGCGGTGGACGTCGGCTGGTCGCTGGCGGCCGGCCGGGCCGCGCTGGAGCACCGCACGGTGCTGGCCGGGAACGGGATTCTCGCCGAGGGTGTCGCGGGTGAAGGCAAAACCGCGTTCCTGTTCACGGGGCAGGGCTCGCAGCGTGCCGGCATGGGCCTCGGGCTGTACGAAACGTTCCCCGTCTTCGCCGAGGCCTTCGACGCCGTCTGCGCACAGCTCGACGCGAGGCTGGAACGCCCGCTGCGCGAGGTCCTGACCGACGGCGTCGATCTCGACCGGACGATGTGGGCGCAAGCCGGGCTGTTCGCCCTCGAAGTCGCCCTGTTCCGGCTCGTCGAGTCCTGGGGCGTCACCCCGGATGCGCTCCTTGGCCACTCCCTGGGCGAGATCACCGCCGCCCATGTCGCAGGCATCCTCGACCTCGACGACGCATGCACCCTCGTCGCCGAACGCGGCCGACTCATGCAGACACTCCCCGCCGGCGGCGGCATGCTCGCCGTCCAGGCCACCGAAGCCGACGTCGCCGACTCCGGCCTGAACATCGCCGCCGTCAACGGACCCAACTCCGTGGTCCTCTCCGGCGACCTCGAAAGAATCGAGCGCTACGCAGCCGAATGCGCTGCGCAGGAACGGCGGTTCAACATCCTGACCGTGTCGCACGCGTTCCACTCCGCCCTGATGGAACCGATGCTGGACGAGTTCGCCGGGGTGCTGGCCGGGCTGACGTACCACCCGGCCCGGACCCCCGTCGTGTCGAACGTGACCGGTGCGGTGGCCGAACCCGGCGCCATGCAGCAGCCGGAGTACTGGCTGAACCAGGTGCGGCAGCCGGTCCGCTTCGCCGACGCCGTCGCAGCTCTCGAAGCGATGGGCGTGACGCGGTACGTGGAACTCGGCCCCGACGGCGTCCTGTCGGCCATGGCCCAGGACACCGCCACCGAAGCCGAGTTCATCCCTGTCCTCCGCAGGGACCGCGACGAGACCGACACAGTCCTGACCGCCATCGGCCGCCTGTGGACCACCGGGACCGACATCGACTGGCCCGGCGTATTCAACGGCTGGGACGGCCGAACGGTCGACCTGCCCACCTATGCCTTCCAGCACGAGCGGTACTGGCCGAAGCCGAAGATGGCCACCGGCGATCTGGGTGCGGTCGGCCTGACGGGCGCCGACCACGCGCTGCTGGGTGCCGCGGTGTCGCTCGCCGACGGCGACGGCATGGTGCTGACCGGCCGGCTGGCGGTCGGTTCGCAGCCGTGGCTGGCCGACCATGTCGTGCTGGACCGTGTCCTGGTGCCCGGTGCCGCGCTCGTCGAGATGGTTCTGCGGGCGGGCCGGGAGGTGGGCTGCTCCCTGATCCGCGAGCTGGTCCTCCAGGCCCCGCTGGTCCTTCCGGCCACGGGCGGCGTCCAGATACAGGTCCGGGTCGCGGCCCCGGACACGTCGGACGACCGGTCCGTACAGGTGCATGCCCGCGCCGACGACACCGAGGCGTGGACGTTGCACGCATCCGGGGTACTCGCCGCATCGGATGCCGGAGTCCCGGAGTTCGATCTGGCGGTCTGGCCGCCGAAGGGCGCGACGGCCGTCGAGGCCGACGGCCTCTACGACGTTCTGGCCGGCGCGGGATTCGCCTACGGTCCGGTGTTCCAGGGTGTGCAGGCGGTGTGGCGGGACGAGTCGGCCGTCTACGCCGAGGTGGTGCTTCCGGAGCCGGCTGTGAGCCAGGTCGACGGATTCGGTATCCATCCGGCGCTGCTCGACGCGGCGCTGCACCCGTCCGGACTCGTTGCGCGCGATGCCGAAGCCTCCGGGCCGCGGTTGCCGTTCGCTTGGTCGGGTGTGGAACTGTTCGCGGTCGGGGCGACGGTCCTCCGGGTGGCGATCGTCCGCGACGGTGAAGGAGTGTGCGTCAAGGCTGCCGACGGCACCGGAGTGCCGGTCGCGATCGTCCGCTCTCTGGTCTCGCGTGAGCAGTTGCCTGTCGCCGCCACCCGCGGCGACACGCTCTTCGCGGTGGACTGGGTTCCCGCGCAACCGGTTACCGCCGCATCGTCCGCTACCGAGAACGGGACGGACGGCTCTGCGTGGACGGTCTTCTCCGTCGGAGACGGACCGACGGAGGAAGTCACCGGCGGCATGATGCGCCGGGTCCAGGAGTGGCTGGGCGAGGAACGACCCGACGATGAACGCCTGGTGGTGGTGACGCGGGGTGCCATGCCCGCGGGTCCTGACGACATGGTCGACGTGGTGGGTGCGGCGGTGTGGGGTCTGGTGCGCTCGGCGCAGTCGGAGCACCCGGACCGGATCGTGCTGATCGACACCGACCCGACCACCGAGGAACCGGGCGTGGATCTCGCGCTGTTGGCCGGTGTCGACGAGCCGCAGATAGCCGTCCGTGACGGTGCACTGTTGGTGCCCCGTCTGGCCCGTGTCGTGGGTGGCGAGCAGACTGTGTCGCTGGACGGTGACGGCACCGTACTGATCACCGGCGGCACCGGCACCCTCGGCGGACTCCTCGCCCGCCACCTCGCCACCGAACACGGCATCCGCCACCTCCTCCTGCTCTCCCGCCAGGGCCCCAACGCCCCAGGCGCCACCGAACTGGTCACCGAGCTCGCTGAACTCGGCGCCCAGGCACGGATCGTGGCGTGCGACGCCTCCGACCGCGACGCCCTCGCCACCGTCCTCGCCGACATCCCCACCGAGGCCCCGCTGACCGGCGTCGTTCACGCGGCGGGTGTCCTTGACGACGGGGTCTTCACCGCCCTGACCCAGGAACGCCTGGAAACGGTCCTGCGGGCGAAGGCCACTGCCGCCGCGAACCTGGATGAGCTGACCCGCGACAGCGACCTGGCCATGTTCGTCCTCTACTCCTCGGCATCAGCCACCTTCGGTACTCCCGGCCAGGCCAACTACTCCGCCGCCAACGCCTACCTCGACGCCCTCGCCACCCGGCGCCGTACGGAAGGCCTGCCCGGCCTGTCCGTGGCCTGGGGTCTGTGGGAACAGGCCAGCGGCATGACCGGTCACCTCCAGGACCGGACGGGCCGCCTCGGCCCCGGCCTGACGGACGAACAAGGCCTGGCCCTCTTCGACGCCGCCCTGAACACAGACCGCGCCGACGTAGTGGCCATGCTCCTCGACACCCGCGCCCTCCGCTCCTGGAACGGCACCACCCCGATACCCCCACTCCTGCGCGGCCTCGTCCCGGCCGCCGCCCGGCGAGTCGGCCAGTCCGCTGTGCGAGAGCCACACCTTCCGAAGCGGCTGGCCGCGCTGTCACCCGCCGACCAGGGCCGCTTGCTCCAGCACACCGTCCTCACCGAGGTCGCCCACGTCCTCGGACACGCCTCGGTGGACACCATCGGCGAGCGTCAAGCGTTCAAGGACCTGGGCTTCGACTCACTCACCGCGGTGGAGCTCCGCAACCGGCTCAACGCCGCCACCGGACTCCGACTGCCCGCGACGCTGGTGTTCGACTACCCGACCTCGGCGAGACTCTCCGAGTTCCTTGCCGCGGAGCTGCTTCCCGGGCAGGAGATGGCCGCCACAGCCCTGCTCTTCGACAAGCTCCAGGAGATCGAGTCCGGTCTCGCGCAGACCGCCGACACGGGTGCTCTCACGAAGCTCGTCCGGCGCCTGGAATCCATGATCTCCAAGTACGGCGACGACGGCACGCAGCAGGTCACTGCCCCTTCGGTCGTCGACGCGCTCGACCGGGCGACGGACGACGAGATGTTCGCGTTCATCGACAGGGAGCTCGGCGATGAGTGACCGGCCCTTCCCGATCCGACCACGACACACAGCGACAGCGAGGCCCTGATGTCCGACGAGCTGAAACTGCGGGACTATCTCAAGCGGGTCACGGCCGATCTGCACAGCACCAAGCAGCGGCTCCGGAACGTCGAGTCGGCGGAGCGCGAGCCGATCGCGATCGTGGGTATGTCCTGCCGGCTGCCGGGCGGTGTGGTTTCCCCGGAGGGGCTGTGGGATCTGGTCACGGCCGGCGGTGACGGGGTGACGGACTTCCCGGACGACCGCGGCTGGGACGTGACCTGGGGCGGGGTCTCCGGGACGGGTGGTTTCGTCGCCGGTGCGGGAGACTTCGACGCGGGGCTCTTCGGGATCAGCCCGCGTGAGGCGCTGGCCATGGACCCGCAGCAGCGGCTGCTGCTGGAAGGCGTCTGGGAGGCCTTCGAGTCCGCAGGACTGGACCCGATGTCGCTCCGTGGTTCGTCGACCGGCGTGTACGCGGGTCAGATGTATCACGACTACGCGTCGAGCATGAGTGTGGTGCCGGAGGGTGTGGGGGCCTTCCTGGGCACCGGCAACGCCGGAAGCGTGCTGTCGGGTCGGGTGGCCTACACCTTCGGGCTCGAGGGTCCGGCGGTGACGCTGGACACGGCGTGTTCGTCTTCGCTGGTCGCCCTGCACCTGGCCGCCCAGGCGCTCCGGTCGCGTGAGTGTGATCTGGCGGTGGCCGGCGGCGTGACGGTGCTGTCCACACCCAGCGTCTTCGTCGACTTCGCGCAGCAGGGCGGGCTGGCGTCGGACGGCCGGTGCAAGTCCTTCGCCGCCGCGGCGGACGGCACCGGCTGGGCAGAGGGCGCGGCCGTACTTGTCGTGGAACGGCTCTCCGACGCACGGCGCAACGGACATCACATCCTCGCCGTGGTGCGGGGTACCGCGGTGAACCAGGACGGCGCGAGCAACGGTCTGACCGCGCCGAACGGCCCCTCCCAGCAGCGGGTGATCGAGCAGGCGCTGGCCAACGCCCGGCTGACGAGCGCGGACGTCGACGTGGTGGAGGCGCACGGCACCGGCACCCGGCTCGGCGACCCGATCGAGGCGCAGGCTCTGCTCGCCACCTACGGTCAGGACCGTGGTGAGGGTGACGAGCCGCTGTGGCTCGGCTCCGTCAAGTCGAACATCGGACACACCCAGGCCGCCGCCGGCGCGGCAGGCGTGATCAAAATGGTCATGGCCCTGCGACACGGACTGATGCCGGCAACACTCCACGTCGACGCCCCCTCCCCCCAGGTGGACTGGTCGGCGGGCGCGGTGGAACTGCTCACCCAGGCACGCCCCTGGCCCGAAGCGGACCGCCCGCGCCGCGCCGCCGTGTCCTCGTTCGGCATCAGCGGCACCAACGCGCACGTCATCCTGGAGCAGGCGCCCGATGGCGTCGAGGACGCGGAACCGGTTCGCGTAGTACGGCCGGGAACGGTGCCGTGGCTGGTCTCGGCGAAGACCGCGGCCGGGCTCCCGGAACAGGTCCGCGTCCTGCGCACGTTCACCGCCGAACGTCCCGGCCTCGACCCGGTGGATGTGGGCTGGTCGACCGCGACGACACGGGCCGCGTTGGAGCACCGCGCGGTGCTCACGGGCCCCGGCGCCGAGCAGACGGCGTCCGGTGTCGTCAGCGCAGGCCGGCTGGCGATGCTGTTCACCGGCCAGGGTTCGCAGCGCGCCGGTATGGGGCTGGAACTGTACGCCGCGTTCCCGGTGTTCGCGGGAGCGTTCGACGCGGTGTGCGCCCGGCTCGACGTCCGGCTGGAGCGCCCGCTGCGCGAGGTCCTGACCGACGGTGTCGGTCTCGATCAGACGATGTGGGCGCAGGCGGGCCTGTTCGCGCTCGAGGTCGCGCTGTTCCGGCTTGCCGAGTCCTGGGGTGTGGTCCCGGACGTCCTGCTGGGCCACTCGCTGGGCGAGATCACCGCCGCGCACGTGGCCGGCATCCTGTCCCTGGACGACGCCTGTGTGCTGGTCGCGGAGCGCGGCCGGCTGATGCAGACGCTGCCCGAGGGCGGAGGCATGCTCGCCGTCCAGGCCACCGAAGCCGACGTCGCCGACTCCGGCCTGGAGGTCGCGGCCGTCAACGGCCCCCACTCCGTGGTGCTCGCCGGTGACGTGGCTGCGATCGAGCAGTACGCGTCCCAATGCGCGGCTCGTGGCCTGCGGTTCAATGTTCTGTCGGTGTCGCACGCGTTCCACTCCGCCCTGATGGAACCGATGCTGGACGAGTTCGCCGGGGTGCTGGCCGGGCTGACGTACCACCCGGCACGGATCCCGGTGGTCTCCAACCTGACCGGCAAAGTGGCGGAACCCGGGCTGATGCAGCGTCCGGAGTACTGGCTGGAGCAGGTGCGGCGGACCGTGCGGTTCGGCGACGGTGTCGCGGCACTCGAAGCCATGGGCGTGACGCGGTGTCTGGAGCTGGGCCCGGACGGTGTCCTGTCCGCACTGGCGCGCGAGACCGCCGCGGAGGCCGTGCTCGTACCGATGCTGCGTAAGGACCGGGACGAGACCACCTGCGCGATCGGCGCCGTCGGACGGCTGTGGACGGTCGGCGTCGAGGTCGACTGGGCCGGGGTGTTCGCGGGCTGGGGCGCGCGCGTCGTCGCCCTGCCCGCATACGCGTTCCAGCGGGACCGGTACTGGCCCGAGCCCGGGGCCGGGCCGGCCGGCGCCGATGCCGCGGACTCGGCGTTCTGGGACGCAGTCGAGCGAGGGGACCTGCGGGAACTGGCGGGCCTTGAGGCCGCGTTGCCGGCGCTGACGTCGTGGCGGCGGCAGCGGCGTGAGCAAGCAGCCGTGGACTCGTGGCGCTATCGGATCGCGTGGAAGCCGCTCGCCGGGTCGGCCCCGGCCTCGCTTGCGGGCACCTGGGTGGTGTGCGGGCGCCCGGACGAGGATGTCGTCGAGGCCCTGGGTGTCGCGGGCGCGACGGTGGTCAATGCGCCGGCCGACGAGGCCGCCTCCCTACCGGATGTCGCCGGAGTTGTACTGATCGCCGACGGCTGGACGGACGTCCTGGTCTCGGTGCAGGCGTTGCGTGACGTCGCCGCGCCGCTGTGGGTGCTGACCCGGGGCGCGGTCTCCGTCAACGCGTCGGACCGGTTGGCGGACCCTTCGCAGGCGACGGTGTGGGGAATGGGCCGCGTCGCCGCCCTGGAACTTCCGCACCGGTGGGGCGGTCTGGTCGACCTGCCCGCCGAGTGGAGCGCCCGGACGGGCGCCCTGCTCGCGGGCGTCCTGGCAGACGGCTCCGAGGACCAGGTCGCGGTGCGTGGGCAGGTCGTCCACGGACGCCGGCTGGTGCGCGCCACTCCGGCATCCCGGAGCGCTCCCGACTGGCGCCCCGGCGGCACGGTCCTGATCACCGGCGGGACCGGCGCGCTGGGCGTGGTGGTGGCGCGCTGGCTGGCGGGGCGGGGCGCCCCGCATCTGGTGCTGACCAGCCGCCGCGGCGTGGCGCCGGAAGGCCTGGTGGATGAGCTGGCCGCGCTCGGCACCCGTGTCAGCGTCGTCGCGTGTGATGTCGCCGACCGGGACGCCCTCGCAGCGGCCATCGCCGGCGTTCCCGAGCAGTGGCCCCTCTGCGGTGTCATCCACGCGGCCGGGATCGATGATCCCGAGGCGCTGGAGCGGACCGGGCAGGAGGCGATGGCCCGGGTGATGCGCAGCAAGGTCGAGGGAACGGTCCTGCTCGACGCGCTCACCCGGGACCTGCCGCTCGACCGGTTCGTGGTGTTCTCGTCGATCGCAGCGACCTGGGGCGGCGGCGGTCAGGGCGCCTACGCGTCCGGCAACGCGTTCCTGGACGCGTGGGCGCAGGGCCGCCGTGAACGGGGGCTGCCGGCCACGTCGATCGCCTGGGGGCCGTGGGCCGAGGCGGGCATGGCCGCCCAGGGCGATGCCGAACAGTTGCTGCGCCGACAGGGCCTGTCACCGATGAGTCCTGACCTGGCCGTACGCGCGTTGGCGCAGGCGATCGACCAGGAGCACACCTGCGTGACCGTCGCGGATGTGGACTGGCCCAGGTTCGCCGCGGCGTTCACGCTCGTGCGGCCGAGTCCGCTGCTGTCCGACCTCCCGGAGGCTGCCGAGGCGACAACCGCCGGCACCGTCCGCGGGAACGGCTCGGGCTCCGGCTCCGAACTCCGGGACCTGCTCGCCGGCTTCCCCGTCGGCGAGCACCAGCGGATCCTCCTGGACATGGTCCGGACCGCGGTCGCGACCGTTCTGCAGTACCCCGACCAGCAGGCGGTCGACCCCGGACGGGCTTTCAAGGACCTGGGGTTCACCTCGCTCACCGCCGTGGAGCTGCGCGACCTCCTCGTCGCACGGACCGGGCTGCGGCTCCCCGCCACCCTTGTGTTCGACTACCCGATGCCGCTTGCGCTGGTGCAGTACCTCATCGGGCAGGTGCTCGGCGAGGCCGACCACTCCCCCACGACGACGACGTCCACGCACGTCGATCCCCAGGAGCCGCTCGCGATCGTGGGCATGGCCTGCCGGTACCCCGGCGGCGTGACGTCCCCGGAGGAGCTGTGGCGGCTGGTCGCCGACGGGGCGGACGGCATCTCGCCGTTCCCCCTCGACCGCGGCTGGCCGACGGCCGTGCCCAGCGGCATCGTCGAACTGGGCGGGTTCATGCCCGGCGTGGCCGACTTCGACCCCGCATTGTTCGGGATCTCGCCGCGTGAGGCACTGGCGATGGATCCGCAGCAGCGTCTGCTGCTGGAGGCGGCCTGGGAGACGTTCGAGTCGGCGGGCATGAATCCGCGGTCGCTCCGCGGCCGGAACGTGGGCGTGTTCGCCGGTGCGGCCTCGTCCGGATACGGGGCGGCGGGTATACCGGGTGCCGAAGGACACCTGATCACGGGTACCGCGGGCAGCGTCATCTCCGGCCGTCTCTCCTACACGTTCGGGCTGGAAGGCCCGGCGGTGACGGTGGACACGGCGTGTTCCTCGTCATTGGTGGCGCTGCACCTGGCGGCGCAGGCGCTGCACACCGGTGAGTGCGACATGGCGTTGGCCGGTGGTGTGACGGTGATGGCCACGCCGGGCGCGTTCATCGAGTTCGACCGGCAGGACGGGCTCGCGGGCGACGGCCGGTGCAAGGCATTTGCCGCGGCGGCCGACGGAACGGGGTGGTCCGAGGGCGTCGGCCTGGTGATGCTGGAGCGGCTCTCCGACGCCGAGCGCAACGGACATCAAGTGCTCGCGGTGGTGCGCGGCAGTGCCATCAACCAGGACGGCGCGTCGAATGGTCTGACGGCGCCGAACGGTCCCTCGCAGCAGCGGGTGATCCGGCAGGCGTTGGCGAATGCCCGGTTGACCGGCGCGGACGTCGATGCCGTGGAGGCGCACGGCACCGGAACCCGTCTCGGGGATCCGATCGAGGCGCAGGCGTTGCTGGCGACGTACGGCCAGGACCGCGACGAGGCCGGTCCGTTGTGGCTGGGTTCGGTCAAGTCGAACATCGGGCACACCCAGTCCGCGGCGGGTGTCGCGGGTGTGATCAAGATGGTGATGGCGTTGCGGCACGGTGTGCTGCCGGCGACGTTGCATGTGGACGAGCCGTCGCCGGAGGTCGACTGGTCGGCGGGTGCGGTGGAGCTGCTGACGGAGTCCCGTCCGTGGCCTGAGGCCGACCGGCCGCGGCGAGCGGCGGTGTCCTCGTTCGGAATGTCCGGCACGAACGCGCACGTGATCCTGGAGCAGGCGCCGGCCGGAACTCCCGCCCAGGCTCCGACAGCTCCCGCTTCGGGTGTGTCGGCGTGGGTGCTGTCGGCGAAGTCCGAGGGGGCTTTGCGGGCGCAGGTGGAGCGGCTCGGGGCTCATGTTGCGGGCGATGCTGGGCTGGATCCGGTGGACGTGGGCTGGTCCCTGGCCACGACACGGGCGGCACTGGAGCACCGTGCGGTGGTCGTCGGCGACAGCCGGGAGGAGCTCCTGGCCGCCCTGCCCACAGCCGTGGGGTCTGTTGCGGGCTCCGGTGGTGTGGTGTTCGTGTTCCCGGGCCAGGGCTCGCAGTGGGTCGGCATGGCAAGGGAGCTGTGGGACACCTCACCGGTGTTCCGTGAGCGGCTGATGGAGTGCGAAACGGCGCTGGCGCCGTTCGTGGACTGGTCGCTGACCGATGTCGTTCTGCAGGACGGTGATCTGGACCGGGTGGATGTGATCCAGCCGGTGCTGTGGGCGGTGATGGTCGCCCTGGCCGAGGTGTGGCGGTCGGCCGGTGTGGTGCCGTCCGCCGTGGTGGGTCATTCACAGGGCGAGATCGCCGCTGCGTGTGTGGCGGGCTGGCTGTCGTTGGATGACGCGGCCCGCGTGGTGGCGTTGCGGTCGAAGGCACTGGTCGCTGTGGCCGGTGGCGGGGGCATGGTGTCCGTGGCGGCCGGGCGGGATGCGGTCGAGGAGCTGACGTCGGACCGGGTGTCGGTGGCTGCGGTGAACGGCCCGTCCTCCACCGTCGTCTCCGGCGACGACGAAGCCCTCGACGCGTTCATGGCCGAGTGCGAACAGCAGGGCATCCGCACACGCCGGATTCCGGTGGACTACGCGTCGCACTCGCCGCGGATGGACCAGCTCCAGGAGCGGATCCTGACAGACCTGGCCGGACTGTCCCCGGCTGTCGGCGCAATTCCCATGATCTCCACCCTGACGGGAGGCCCCGTCAGCGGTGATACGGCCGCTCGGTACTGGTTCGACAACCTCCGCACCACGGTCGAGTTCGAGACCGCGGTCCGGGTCCTCCTCGATCAGGGCATGCGCACGTTCATCGAGGTCAGCGCGCACCCCGTACTCACGGTAGGTGTCGAAGAGACGGTCGACGCGGCTGGTGTCGAGGCCGTGGTGCTGGGCACGCTGAGGCGTGGTGAGGGCGGGATGCGGCGTGTCCTGGCCTCCCTCGGCGAGGCATGGACAGCTGGCGTCGACGTGGACTGGTCTGCGGTGCTCACCGGCCGCCAAGTCCCGCTTCCTACTTATGCGTTCCAGCATGAGCGGTACTGGCTGGATGCGCCGTCGTTGCCGGTTGCGGGTGCTGCTGGTGGGGTGGATCCGGTCGAGTCCCGGTTCTGGGACGCGGTGGAGCGCGGTGATCTCGACGAGCTCGCGGGCACGCTGCAGTTGTCGGAAGCCCCGCAGTTGTTGGGTTCGGTGGTTCCGGCGTTGGCGTCGTGGCGCCGGGAGCGACTGCAGCGGTCCGTCATCGACACCTGGCGCTACCGGGTGAGGTGGAGGCCTCTGGAGACTGCGCCTGTCGAACCTCTTCTGGGCACCTGGCTGGTCTTGGACGGTGCGGACGGGGCTGTGGCCGGGGTGTTGGCCGGTGCTGGTGCCGCCGTGGTGGGCGTGCCGGTGGGCGTGGTGTCGGACCGTGTGCTTCTGGCCGAGGCGATTGCCGAGGCTGGGGATGTGCGTGGTGTGGTGCTGGTTGCCGAGTCCTGTTCGCAGGGCCTGGCTGCCGGTGGTGGTGTGGTCGCGGATGAACTCACCAATCTGACGGTGTTGTTGCAGGCGTTGGGTGATGCCGGGGTCGACGCGCCGTTGTGGGTGGTGACGCGGGGTGCGGTCGCTGTGGGTGCCTCGGACCGGGTGGTTGATCCGGTGCAGGCTGCGGTGTGGGGGCTGGGCCGGGTCGCGGCCCTGGAGTTCCCGCAGCGCTGGGGCGGCATGATCGACCTCCCGGCAGAACTCGACGCACGAGCGTCCGGCCGACTTGCCGCAGTCCTCACCGACGCTGCCGACAATGGCGAGGACCAAGTCGCTGTCCGCGGCTCCGGGGTCTACGGACGCAGGCTGGCACGTGCGGTTCCGGCAACTGTCGCGGGCGAGGGATGGCAGCCCTCGGGGACGGTCCTGGTCACGGGCGGTACGGGTGCGCTGGGTGTCGAGGTGGCGCGCTGGCTGGCCGGCCGGGGCGTGCCACATCTGATCCTGACCAGCCGTGGGGGCGTCGCTCCGGAGGGTCTGGTCGAAGAACTGTC
>NZ_JBHYTT010000030.1:0-43363 GCF_042749285.1 Streptomyces sp. NPDC059499 | reverse complement strand
CAAAACCCGCCTCCGCCCCCCCCCCCCCCCCCCCTCGCCTACTCGGCTCCCCCCCGCCACGGGCCCCCACCCCAAAGGGCCCGGGGGGGGGGGGTGGCCCCCCCGCCCCCCTACACCCCACTGGGCCCACCCCCCCCCCACCCCCCCCGCCGCCCCCGCCCTGGGGGGGGGGGGGGGCCCCCCCACTTTTCGACACGTCAGAAAGGGGCACGCGGGGTGCTGCGACTCGTCGTACGAAGACTGCTACAGCTCATACCCACCCTGCTCGGCCTGTCGGTTCTGCTCTTCCTGTGGCTGAACCGGCTGCCCGGCGGACCCGCCTCAGCGATCCTGGGCGAGCGGGCGACCGAAGCCGAAGTGGCGCGCATCAACCGGGTGCTGGGGCTCGACGAGCCCGTCCACGTCCAGTACTGGCGCTTCCTCAAGCGCATCTTCGAACTGGATCTCGGCACCTCCACCCAGACCGGTCAGCCGGTGTGGGACGAGTTCGTCCTGCGCTTCCCGGCCACCGTCGAACTCAGCGTCGCCGCGATCGTCATCGCGGTCCTGATCGGCATCCCGATGGGCTACCTCGCCGCCCGCCACCGCGGTGGCTGGCTCGACGTCGCCTCGGTGTCCGGATCGCTGATCGGCATCTGCATCCCCGTGTTCTTCCTCGCGCTGATACTCAAGGGCATCCTCGCCGTCCAGCTCCACATCTTCCCGAGCTACGGACGGCTCTCCACAGGTCTCGACGCCACGAACATCACGGGATTCGCCACCCTGGACGGTCTGCTGACCGGTGAGCTCGACGCGACCTGGGACGCGATCATGCACCTGGTGCTGCCCGCGATCGCCCTCGCGACCATTCCGCTCGCCGTGATCGTGCGCATGACCCGGGCGAGCGTCCTGGAGGTCCTCGGCGAGGACTACATCCGCACCGCCGAGTCCAAGGGCCTGGAGAAGCGGGTCGTTCGCGGCCGTCATGTGCTGCGCAACGCGCTGCTCCCCGTGGTCACCGCGGTGGGCCTGCTGACCGGCAGCCTGCTGTCGGGTGCGGTGCTGACCGAGTCGGTCTTCTCCTTCGGAGGAATCGGCTCCTTCATCCGTACCTCGATCGACGCCCGCGACTACCCGGTGCTGGTCGGGTTCATCCTCTTCATCGCGATGGTGTACGTCCTCATCAACCTGCTGGTCGACGTCGCCTACAGCATCATCGACCCGAGAGTGCGGGTGCACTGACGTGACGACATTGACCAACAGGGCCGACAAGATCGACCGGCTCGCCGAACTGACCCAGCAGACCGAGTCGACCACGGGCGCGAGCCTGTGGCGCGAGGCCCTGCGGCGGCTCAGGGGCAGCAAGATGGCCGTCATCGGCGCGGTCGTCATCGGCGTGTTCGTGGTGCTCGCGATCGTGGGACCGTGGATCGCCCCCTACAGCCCCACCGCCCAGACCTGGCGCGGCGAAGTCTTCACCAACCAGGGCAAGTTCGTCGGAATGCGCGGCGAGAACTGGTTCGGCCTCGACCACCTCGGCCGGGACCTCTTCTCCCGCATGCTCGTCGGCGCACGCCAGACCCTGCTCGTGGGTGTGGTCTCGATGCTCATCGGTCTGGTCATCGGCGCGGTCGTCGGTGTGCTGTCCGGTGCCGCAGCGACTCTCGGCGGCAAGGTCGGACAGCGGATCGACACCGTGATCATGCGCATCACCGACCTCATGCTGTCGCTGCCCTCGCTGCTGCTCGCAGTCTCCATCGCCGCCGTGATGGGCCAGTCCCTGACCACGGTGATGATCGCCGTCGGCGTCGTCCAGATCCCCGTCTTCGCCCGTCTGCTGCGTGGCTCGATGCTCGCCCAGGGCGGCGCGGACTACGTACTGGCGGCCAAGGCGCTCGGCATCCGGAAGAAGCGGATCGTCCTCACGCAGATCCTGCCCAACTCGCTGAGCCCGGTGATCGTCCAGGCGACGCTCAGCCTCGCCACCGCGATCATCGAAGCCGCGGCCCTGTCCTACCTGGGCCTCGGCAACCCCGACCCGGCGATCCCGGAATGGGGCGTCATGCTCTCCCAGGCGCAGCGGTTCTTCGACAACGAGCCGATGATGGCCGCCTATCCGGCCGTCGGGATCATCATCACCGCACTGGGCTTCACCCTGCTCGGCGAGGCCATGCGCGAAGCCCTCGACCCGAAGCTGCGAGGCTGATCTCCCATGGCACTGCTCAATGTTGACCAGCTCAGCGTCACCTTCGGCGGACGCGGCCGCAAGGACTCCGTCGCGGTCGACGGTGTCTCCTTCACCGTGGACCAGGGCGAGGTCGTCGGCCTGGTGGGCGAGTCCGGCTGCGGCAAGTCCGTGACCTCGCTCGCCCTGATGGGCCTGCTGCCCGACAAGGGCGTGAAGGTCGGCGGACGCGTGGAGTTCGACGGCCAGGACCTGCTGACCATGAGCCGGCGCAAGCTCCGCGACATGCGCGGCAGCCAGCTGGCGATGATCTTCCAGGACCCGCTGTCCTCGCTGAACCCGGTGATCCCGATCGGCATCCAGGTGACCGAGATCCTCCAGCGGCACCGCGGTCTGAAGGGGGAGGCCGCCCGCAAGGAGGCCGCCCACCTCCTGGACCGGGTCGGTATCCCGGACCCGCGCCGACGGCTGAAGGAGTACCCGCACCAGCTGTCCGGCGGTATGCGGCAGCGTGCGCTGATCGCCATGGCGGTGGCCTGCGCACCCCGGCTGCTCATCGCCGACGAGCCGACCACCGCGCTCGACGTGACCATCCAGGCCCAGATCCTGGAACTCCTCAAGGAACTGGTCGACCAGGAGGGCACCGCCCTGCTGATGATCACCCACGACCTCGGGGTCGTCGCCGGCATCTGCGACGAGGTCAATGTCCTGTACGCGGGACGGGCCGTGGAATCCGCCGACCGGCGTGAGCTGTTCGCCGCACCCACGCACCCGTACGCGCACGGGCTGCTCGGTTCCATCCCGCGTCTGGACGCACCGCGCGGCGAACCGCTCCACCCGATCCGCGGATCGATCAACGACAAGATCGCCTGGGCCGACGGCTGCGCCTTCGCGCCCCGCTGCGATTTCTACACGATGGAGTGCCTCACGGGCACTCCCGAACTGACCGAACCACGCACGGCCGGACACCAGGTGCGCTGTGTCAACCCGGTCCTGCCCAAGGCGGAGGTTTCGGCATGAGCCTGCTCGAACTCGACGATGTGAAGGTCCACTTCCCCGTCAAGAAGGGTGTCTTCTTCGACCGTACGGTCGGACACGTCTACGCCGTGGACGGCATCTCGCTGAGCGTCGAGGCCGGACAGACGTACGGGCTCGTGGGCGAGTCGGGCTGTGGCAAGACGACCTTGGGCCGGGCGGTGCTGCGCCTCGTGGACATCACCTCCGGTGAGGTCGTCTTCGACGGCACCGACCTGGCCAAGCTGCCGGACGAGGAGATGCGCCGGTACCGCCGCCGGCTCCAGATGGTCTTCCAGGACCCGCTCGGCAGCCTCAACCCGCGGCAGAACATCGAGTCGATCCTCTCCGAGGGCATGGCGGCCCACGGGATCGGCGCCGACCGGGACGACCGCCGGGAGAAGATCAAGGCCATCCTCGCCAAGGTCGGACTGCCCGCGAACTCGCTGTCCCGCTACCCGCACGAGTTCTCCGGCGGCCAGCGCCAGCGCATCGGCATCGCCCGCGCCCTGGTGCTCGAACCGGACGTGATCATCTGCGACGAGCCGGTCTCGGCGCTCGACGTGTCGATCCAGGCGCAGGTCATCAACCTGCTGGAGGAGCTGCAGCAGTCGCTGGGGCTCACCTACCTCGTCATCGCCCACGACCTCGCCGTCGTCCGGCACATCTCCGACGTCATCGGGGTCATGTACCTCGGGTCCCTCGTGGAGGAGGCGCCGAGCGACGCGCTGTACGCCGGCCCGAAGCACCCGTACACCCGGGCGCTCATGTCCGCGGTGCCGGTGCCCGACCCCGAGGTCGAGGACCGGCGGGAGCGGATCCTGCTCCAGGGCGACCTGCCCTCGCCGGCCAACCCGCCGGCCGGCTGCCGGTTCCACACCCGCTGCCCGTGGGTGCAGGACAAGTGCGCGCTCGAGCGTCCGGTCCTGACGGACCTGGGTGACGGGCACAAGGTGGCCTGCCACTTCGCGGCCGAGATCGAGGACGGGACGATCGGGCTGACCCGGGCAACCGGTATCGAGGCGGTCGTGGGGACACCCACCGAGGAGCCGGTCGCCGACAAGACGCCGGCTGTGAAGGTGCCCGCGCAGAAGGCACCCGCCGACTCGGTCGCCGTGGCGCCGGTGGCGGAGAAGTCCGCGGAAGCCGAGGGCGAGGCCGAAGCCGCAGCCGAGGCCGGAGTCGAACCGGAGAAGGCGTCCGGGGAGGCATCCGCGCCCGAGGACGAGGCAGCCGACACCGCCGACGCCGAGGTCGAGGTGGCAGACGCGGCCGACGCCCCGGACGAGCCCGAAGACGCGGCCCCGCCCGTGGCCGAGGCCGGCGCCGAAGGAAAGGCCGGCACCGTCTGACGGCCTCCGGGCGACATCGTGGGCACCGGACGTTGTAGAACTGTCCGGTGCTCAACGAACTCTTCACTCCCTCCGTCCAGCATGCGCTCGACCTCGTCGGGATCTTCGTCTTCGCGATCTCGGGCGCCCTGCTCGCCGTACGCAAGAACTTCGATGTCTTCGGCATCGCGGTGCTCGCCGAGGTGACAGCGCTGGGCGGAGGGATTTTCCGCGACGTGATGATCGGGGCGATCCCGCCCGCGGCCTTCACGGATCTCGGCTACTTCCTGACCCCGCTGCTCGCGGCCGGCCTCGTGTTCTTCCTGCACCCGCACGTCGAGCGGATCCAGGTCGGCGTCAACGTCTTCGACGCGGCCGGCCTCGGCCTCTTCTGCGTCGCCGGCACGGTCAAGGCCTACGACTACGGCCTCGGCCTCACCGCATCGGCCGCCCTGGGTCTGGCCACGGCCGTCGGCGGCGGTGTACTGCGTGACGTGCTCGCCAACGAGGTGCCGTCCCTGCTGCGCTGGGACCGCGACCTGTACGCGGTGCCCGCGATCGTCGGCGCGGTCATGGTGGTGCTCTGTATCCGCTTCGACGCCCTCAACGCCTTCACCAGCGGCACCGCGGTCATCACCGCGTTCGTCCTCCGGCTGTTGGCGATGCGCTTCCACTGGCGTGCTCCGCGCGCCTACAACCGGCGCTCGGCGACCGCGGAGGAGACCCCGGCGGTCATGTGACGCCGGAGAAAAGCTACCGCTCAGTAATGCAATCGGTGTACCGTGCATCGCATGGCACAGGCAGCAGCGCAGGCGCCGCGCACAGCGCAGGCAACCATCGGTGACAGCGAGTTCGACCGCGACACCGCCGTCACACTCCGTGAAGAGGGCGTCTACGACGCCGAGCTCTCCGCGGGATGGACGATCATCCACGCGGTCAACGGCGGCTATCTGCTGGCCATGCTCGGCCGGGCACTCGGAGAGGCGCTGCCGCACTCCGACCCGTTCTCGGTGTCCGCGCACTACCTCACGGCCTCCGTACCGGGCCCCGCCGTCATCCGTACCCAGGTGGTCCGCACCGGCCGCACCCTCTCCACCGGAGAGGCCTCGCTCTTCCAGTACGCGGAGGACGGCAGCGAGATCGAGCGCATCCGGGTGCTCGCCACCTACGGTGACCTGGACGGCCTGACCGGCGACGTCCTCACGTCCGCCGAACTGCCCGCCATCCCGCCGCGGGAGCACTGCCTCGGCCCGGCCGACGGCCCGGCGGCGATCCCCGGCAGTTCCGCCATCACCGAGCGGCTCGACATCAAGCTCGACCCGGCGACGATCGGCTGGGCCATCGGCGCACCGTCCGGCAAGGGCGAGATGCGGGGCTGGTTCGGACTCGCGGACGGCCGCGACGCGGACCCGCTCTCGCTGCTGCTCACCGTCGACGCGCTGCCACCGACGTCGTTCGAGCTCGGCCTGAAGGGCTGGACGCCCACGATCGAGCTCACCACCCACATCCGCTGCCGCCCGGCCCCCGGGCCGCTGCGCGTCTCCATCACCACCCGTAACCTCGCGGGCGGTTTCCTGGAGGAGGACGCGGAGGTCTGGGACAGCGCCGACCGTCTGGTGGCCCAGTCCCGTCAGCTGGCCCGCGCACCACGCGTCTGAGCGGCGGAGGGCCGGAGCGCCGGCCTTCGCGCCGCCCGCACCGGGCGGCGGGTCACGGGTGTGTGCGCAGGAAGCCGGCGAGGGCCGCGGTCAGCTCGGCCGGCGCGTCCTCCTGGACGAGGTGCCCGGCCCCGGCGACCAGCCGGAGTCCGGCGCCCGGAATCAGTGCGGCCAGTTCATGACCGCGGGCGACCGGGATCCAGGTGTCCTCGGTGCCCCAGCAGATCAGTACGGGCAGCTCCAGCTCGCCGTACCGGTGCTGGATGTCGTCGGTGAACCGTTGGTCGTTCTGGGCGATCTGCCGGTAGAAGGCGGGCTGCCCGGTCTCGGTGCACCACGGGGCGACGAGCCGTTCGAGCACCTGGGGGCGCAGTCCCGGATGGCTGGCGGAACTCATGTACTCCGTCACCAGGGCCCGGTGGAGGGCTGCCGGAAGCTGCCCGAAGACCTGGGCGTGGCCGCCCAGCAGCCGGTACGCGGGTGAACCCCACGGGGCCAGTGCCACGGGGTCGACGAGCGCGAGACGCCGGTAGCGGGCGCCGTGCAGGAGGTACGCGCGCAGAGCGACACAGCCGCCGAAGTCGTGGGCTGCCACGGCCGGTTCGGGCAGGTCCCAGTGGGCGAGGAGCTCGGTGAAGACCCAGGCCTGGGCGCGCAGGGACACATCCTGGTCCTCGAACTGGGCGGAAGCGCCGTAACCGGGCAGGTCCCACACGTACACGCGGTGGTCCTGGGCCAGCCCACGGGCGATATCGCGCCATACGTACGAGGAGAAGGGCGTGCCGTGCACCAGGACGACCGGCGGAGCGTGCTCCGGGCCGAGAGCGGCCCAGCGCACCTCGCCCGACGAACTGGTGAAGGTCCGGTCGAGAGTCCATTCGCTCATGGCGACGACCCTATGGGCTGTCCAGCCAGTGGGCCCGGCCCAGCGTGACCAGGCGCAGTCGGCGTCGCGCCTGCCGGACGACCGCCCGCTCGTCCTCGGGGCCCGCGTCCAGGAGCGCCGAGGCGGTGAGCACCATGTGGTCGACGTACAGCCCGCCCAGCATCAGGAGGTCCTCCCGGTCCCAGCCCGCCGACTCCGGCTCCGTACCGAGGGCCGCCGCCACCTCCTCGGCGAAGCGGCGCAGCTGGCAGGTTATGGCTTCGCGGACGGGGCCCACGCCGCCGTGCTGTTCGCGGGCGATGAAGCGGAAGTGGGCGGGCTGCTCGGCCACGTGGCGGGCGATCAGTTCGACGCTGCGGTCCAGTCGCTCCTCGCTGTCGCCCGTCTCGGCGAGGATCGCGCCGATCATGCCGTGCAGGCTGCCCAGGGTCTCCTCGACGAGGGCGACGCCCAAGGCCGCCGTGTCGTCGAAGTGGCGGTAGAAGGCGGTCGGGGCGACTCCCACGGCCCGCGTCACCTCGCGCAGGCCCAGGCTGCTCAGACTCTGGTGCTCCAGCAGCCGCAGGGCGGCGTCGAGGAGTGCCTGACGTGTCTTCAGCTTCTGGGCCTGGCGGATGCCGACGGTGTGACTCATGCCATTCAGTAAACAACCGTTCTCCGAGTCTTGGAAGGGGTCAGGGGTCTAGACTGCAAAGTCAGTGAACAGTCGTACTCTCAACTGCTCGCAGAAAGGGCCACACATGTTCGTCCTCGTCGCCGCCCTGCTCCTGCTGGGGGTCGTCCTCGGAGCGGTCGCGCATCTGCCGCTGCCCCTGGCGCTGACCGCAGGCGCCCTGATCGGTCTCTGGCTGGCGCTCTTCGGAGTCCGTGAGCGCCTCGGCCGCCGGACCCGCTGACCCGGCACCCGACCCCGTATCCCACCGGATCCGAAGGAGCACGCACCATGACCCTCACCACCGCACTCGCCCGCCGAACCCGGAACGGCACCGGGGCGGGGACCGCTCCGCGGACGGGCCGGAAGCCCGGCGTCCGTGAAGACTCCCGCGAGGCCTCCCGTGAGGCGGACGGGCTGGCCGTCGCCTCGTTCGTGCTCGGGCTGCTCGGCCTCCTGGTGATGAACATCCTGCTCGGGCCCGTCGCCATCGTCATGGCGGTCATCGCCCTCGCCCGATCCACCGCCCGCCGCGGCCGCGCCCTGCTCGGGCTCGCCCTCGGCATCGCCGACCTGGTCGTCCTCGCCGTCCTGGTCACCGAGAACGGCACCGTCTCCTGGAACTTCGGCGCCTGACCGGGGCGAGCGGGAAGCTTTCCCGGTACCGGATCGGGCTCCGTGCCGGGGCGGTCCGTACGCCTTCCGGACCCCCTGCGGGAGCCGTGACCCCATGCGCCCGGCATGAGCCCCGCCAAGGACTCGTAGAATCGTGTCCACCATGGCCTACCTCGACCACGCAGCGACCACTCCGATGCTTCCGGAGGCGATCGCGGCGATGACCGCGCACCTCGCCGTCACCGGCAACGCGTCCTCCCTGCACGCCGCCGGGCGCCGGGCCCGCCGCACCGTCGAGGAGTCCAGAGAGACGCTCGCGGACGCCCTCGGCGCGCGCCCCAGCGAGGTGGTCTTCACCTCGGGCGGGACCGAGGCAGACAATCTCGCCGTGAAGGGCCTCTACTGGTCCCGGCGCGACGCGGACCCCCGCCGCACCAGGGTCCTCGCCAGCCCGGTGGAACACCACGCCGTGATCGACGCCGTCGACTGGCTCGCCGAGCACGAGGGCGCCACCGTCGAGTACCTGCCCGTCGACCGGTACGGGCGCGTGCACCCCGAGGCCCTGCGTGAGGCGATCCTCCGCGACCCCGACGACGTCGCCCTGATCACCGTCATGTGGGCCAACAACGAGATCGGCACCGTCATGCCGGTACGTGAACTGGCCGATGTCGCTCGCGAGTTCGATGTGCCCATGCATGCCGACGCGGTACAGGCCTTCGGGCAGCTGGAGGTCGACTTCGCCCGGTCGGGGCTGGCCGCGATGACCGTCAGCGCACACAAGATCGGTGGCCCCTTCGGTGTGGGCGCGCTGCTCCTCGGCCGCGACCACACCCCCGTGCCCGTGCTGCACGGCGGCGGACAGGAGCGGCATGTGCGCTCCGGCACCCTCGACGTACCCGCCGTCGCCGCCTTCGCGGTCGCCGGACGGCTCGCCGCCGAGGGGCGTGAGGACTTCGCCCGCGAGATCGGTGCGCTCCGCGACGACCTGACCGCGGCGGTCCTCCAGGCCGTCCCCGATGCCGTGCTCGGCGGTGACCCGGCCCCCGGCGGCCGGCTGCCCGCCAACGCCCACTTCACCTTCCCCGGCTGCGAGGGCGACTCCCTCCTGCTGCTGCTCGACGCCCAGGGCATCGAATGCTCCACCGGCTCCGCGTGCACGGCCGGAATCGCCCAGCCGAGTCATGTGCTGCTGGCCACGGGCACCGACCCGGACCTGGCCCGCGGCACCCTGCGCTTCTCGCTCGGCCACACCTCCGCCAAGCAGGACGTCGAGGACGTCGCGCGGGCGATCGGCCCCGCGGTCGAACGGGCGAGGACGGCAGGGCTCAGCTAGTCCTTCGCCGCCTCCGCGGCCTTCGCCGCCCTGGAAGCGGCCCGGACCAGCTTCATGTAGCGGTCCCAGTCCCAGTGCGGTCCCGGATCCGTGTGGTCCGTGCCCGGCACCTCGACGTGCCCGATGATGTGCTCGCGGTCCACGGGTATCCCGTACCGCGCGCATATCGCGGCCGTCAGCCGCGCCGACGACTCGTACATCCGGGCCGTGAAGTCCTTCGGGCGGTCCACGAACCCCTCGTGCTCGATGCCGACGCTGCGTTCGTTGAACGAGCGGTTGCCGGCGTGGTACGCCACGTCCAGCTCGCGGATCATCTGCGTCACACGGCCGTCCTGGCCGACGATGTAGTGCGTTGCGGCGCGGTGCGCCGGATCCTGGAAGACCTTGACCGCGCTGGCGAAGCTGCCCTGGGTGACATGGATGATCACCCGGTCCACGCCGTAGTCGTCGGGGCGGTCGGCCCGCCGCCAGTTCGCGTCGGAGGCCGCCACCCACCGGGCACCGGCGAAGTCCAGCTCACCGGGCTTGCGGGGCTTCTCCACGCCCGGTACCCGCCACCAGACGCGCCGGATCTCCTCCGCGGCCAGCGCGGCCGTGCCCACGGCGGTCGCGGCGCCACCGATCAGCAGCGAGCGTCTGCTGATGCCGCGCGACCCGCTCCCCGATCCTTCGCCCCTGCCTCTGGTCCCCATGTGATCGTCAACGCATATCCGCGCGCATTCGGTTCCCGGAGCCCCGTACTCTGGATGGGCTATGACTCAGACCTCCCAGCGCCCCCTCCGTGTCCTCGCCGCCATGTCGGGCGGAGTCGACTCCGCCGTCGCGGCGGCCCGTGCCGCCGAGGCGGGCCACGACGTGACCGGTGTGCACCTCGCCCTCTCCGCGAACCCGCAGTCCTTCCGTACCGGGGCACGCGGCTGTTGCACCATCGAGGACTCCCGGGACGCCCGCCGCGCGGCGGACGTCATTGGCATCCCGTTCTACGTCTGGGACCTCGCGGAACGCTTCCGCGAGGACGTCGTGGACGACTTCGTGGCGGAGTACGAGGCGGGGCGCACCCCCAACCCCTGCCTGCGCTGCAACGAGAAGATCAAGTTCGCCGCACTGCTCGACAAGGCCCTGGCCCTCGGCTTCGACGCGGTCTGCACCGGCCACTACGCCACCGTCGTGCTGAACGACGACGGCACCCGGGAGATGCACCGCGCCTCGGACATGGCCAAGGACCAGAGCTACGTCCTCGGAGTCCTGGACGAGAAGCAGCTCGCGCACGCCATGTTCCCCCTCGGCGACACCCTCACCACCAAGGACGAGATCCGCGCCGAGGCCGAGCGCCGCGGCCTGGCCGTCGCCAAGAAGCCCGACAGCCACGACATCTGCTTCATCGCCGACGGCGACACCCAGGGCTTCCTCGCGGACCGTCTCGGAGGCCCCGCGGAGGGTGACATCGTCGACGAGTCCGGTGCGAAGGTGGGCACCCACGAGGGCGCCTTCGGCTTCACCATCGGCCAGCGCAAGGGCCTGCGCATCGGCCACCCGGCCCCCGACGGCAAGCCCCGCTACGTCCTGGACATCTCACCGGTGAACAACACGGTGACGGTCGGCCCCGCCGAGGCCCTCGACGTCACGGCCCTCACGGCCATCAAGCCCCGCTGGTGCGGTACGGCCCCGTCCGGCCCCGGCACGTACACCGCGCAGCTGCGTGCCCACGGCGGCGAGACCGAGGTGACGGCGGAGCTGACCGACGGCACCCTGCACGTCTCGTTCACCGAGCCCGTACGGGGCGTGGCCCCCGGCCAGGCCGTCGTCCTGTACGACGGCACCCGGGTGGTCGGCTCCGCCACGATCGCCACGACCGTACGCCGCGAGAGGGCGACAGCGGGCTGACGCATAGCCTCGGACCGGGTCGCTCCCCTGCGGCGACCCGGCCGGTTCGGGGGTCCGCTACGACACCTCGCGCAGGAACACGTCCCGGGCGAAGAAGTCCGCCAGGACCGGGGCGATCGCCTGCGGTGCCAGATCGCGCGTCTGGCCGGTCAGAGTGCGGTGCCGCGCCCTGGGGACCGCCGCCGCGAGGGCGAGAGTCGTCTCACGGGTCACGTCGGGACTGAAGCCGCCGCAGACCACCAGCGTGCGCGCCGTCACGGACGCGAACCGATCCGTCGGAATCGTGCCGTTGCCCAGCAGCGTGTCGTCGTACGCCAGGGTGTGCGCCAGCGCTTCCAGGCTCTTCCACAGCGGGGCGTGGCGCATACGGGCGATCGTCTCCTCCGGGACGCCGGTCCGGGACATGTACAGGGCGACGGCGCCGTCGCGGTCCCCTATGGACAGCATCCGGTGCAGCCGGGCCGTGCAGCGGGACTTGTAGAGGAGACCGGCCGGCCCGGGGGTGTACGGCGGCTCGTAGACCGCGAGGAGATCCACGGGCAGCCCCGCCGCCTGCGCCTCCAAGGCCAGCGCACCGCCCGACAGCATGCCGAAGAGCGACACCCGCTCACCCACCCGGGCCGCGACCGCCATCAGGTCCTCGACCTCGCGCCGCACCGCGTACGGACCGCTGTCGCCGCTGGCGCCGCGCCCACGGCGGTCGTACGTGACGACCGTGAACCGCGGCGCGAGCAGTTCGGCGAGCGGCTCCTCGGTCTCCGAGCTGCTCAATGCCCCGCCGACCAAAATCACCGGCGGCCCGTCACCCCGGCGCCGATAGGCGACGGACGTGCCGTCACGGGAGAGAGTCTTGTCCATGTGAGGGTGGACCGAGGCGGCCCGCAGAACTCATCGGTGGTGCCGAGAAATATTTTTGACGATCAGTCGGTGACCACTTCCGTGTCGTAGAAGCAGAAGTGGCCCTTGATCGCCGCCACTTGGTCCTTGGGTTCCTGGTAGGCCCAGACGAGGTCCGCCGCTCCGGGCAGCGACCAGTAGGACGCATCGCCCTTGAACGGGCAGTGCGTACGGGTGTCCGAGGGCGTCAGCAGCTCCGTACGGACGTCCTCGGGCGGCAGGTAGTACCTGACCGGACAGCCCGTCTCGCGCAGGGCGAGCGGCCGGTGGCTCTCGGCGAGCAGCTGCCCGTCGCGTACCGCGCGCACGTGCACGGCTTCGGGCTCGACGGTGATGCGGTGTCCTGGGGCGGAAGTCATGACTGGTTCAGCCGTGCGGCGGGCCGGTTTCTTCCCGCTCCCGGGGAGTGCCGGGGCGGCCCGTACGGTGGTCGCATGAACATCTGTGTCTTTCTCTCCGCCGCCGACCTCGACGACCGCTACACCGTGCCCGCCCGGGAATTCGCCGAACTGCTGGGCCGGGGCGGGCACACCCTGGTCTGGGGAGGTTCCGAGAGCGGGCTCATGAAGGTCGTCGCCGACGGGGTGCAGGCGGCCGGCGGACGGCTCGTGGGCGTGTCGGTGGAGTTCCTGGCGGCGAAGGCGAGGACCGACGCCGACGAGATGGTGATCGCCAAGGACCTGGCCGAGCGCAAGGCGCTGCTCCTGGAGAAGGCCGACGCGGTCGTCGTCATGGTCGGCGGCACGGGGACGCTCGACGAGGCCACGGAGATCCTGGAGCTGAAGAAGCACGGCAAGACCACCATGCCCGTCGTCCTGCTGAACACGGCCGGGTTCTACGACGGTCTGCGCCAGCAGTTCCAGCGCATGGAGGACGAGGGCTTCCTGCCGGTGCCCCTCACCGACCTGGTCTTCTTCGCCAAGGACGGAGTCGGGGCGCTCGCCTACCTGGAGGAGTCGGCCGGCCTGCGGTGAGGACCGGGCGGGGTGACAGCATGAGGGCATGCCTACTCATCTCATCACCGGGGCCGGCTCCGGTATCGGAGCGGCCGTCGCCCGCCGTCTCCAGGAGCGCGGCGACGAGCTCGTGCTGCTGGCCCGGGACGCAGGACGGGCCAAGGAACTGGCCGCCCTCCACCCCGGGGCCCGCACACTCGTCGGCGACCTCGGCAATCCGGACCGGCTCTCCTGGGCCTTCGGGCAGCAGCCCATGCCCGAACGGCTCGACTCGCTGCTGCACATCGCGGGGGTCGTCGAGCTCGGCAGGATCGGCGACCTCACCCCCAAGGCCTGGCACTTCCAGCTCAACGCCAATCTGATCGCCCCCGCCGAACTGACCAGGCTGCTGCTGCCGCAGCTGCGCGTCTCCAAGGGCCACGTCGTCTTCGTGAACTCCGGCGCCGGACTCGAGGCCCACGCCGAGTGGGGCGCGTACGCCGCCAGCAAGCATGGCCTGAAGGCCCTCGCCGACTCGCTGCGCCACGAGGAGCACGGCAACGGCGTCCGGGTGACCTCCGTCTATCCCGGCCGCACCGCCAGCCCCATGCAGGCCAAGGTCCACCAGCAGGAGGGCAAGGAGTACGACCCCTCCCGCTGGATCGACCCGGAGTCCGTGGCCACCACGATCCTGCTGGCCGTCGACCTGCCGCGCGACGCCGAGATCAACAACCTGACGGTCCGCCCCGGACGCTGAGAAACCGGGGGCGGTGCGGCCCGTAGGCTCTGCGCGTGAGCGAGAAGAGCAAGTTCAGCGGGTGTGCCGCCACCGGTATCGGGTCCATGCCGGGCGGCGACGCACGGGAGGCGGCCAAGACCGTCGCCGGGTCCTTCGCCGACGGGCAGGGAATGCCGTATCTGGCGGAGCTGCCCGCGCGGGGGCCCGGGGCGGACATGATCGGGCGGACCATCGGACTGCTCGTCGAGATGTACGGCCACGTCGAGCCCAGCGGCTGGCGGATCAGCGACCGGCCCGGCCGTGACACGCGCCGCGCCCGGTCCTGGCTCGGCGAGGACCTCGACGCCCTGGAGGAGCACACCCAGGGCTACGAAGGGCTCCTCAAGGTCCAGGCGGTCGGCCCCTGGACCCTGGCCGCGGGCCTGGAGCTGCGGGGCGGCGAGGCCATGCTCGGCGACCCGGGCGCATGCAGGGACCTGGCCGGTTCGCTGGCGGAGGGACTGCGCACCCACCTCGCGGACGTCCGGCGCAGAGTTCCCGGCGCCGAGGTCGTGCTCCAGCTCGACGAACCGTCCCTGACCGCCGTACTGCTGGGACGGGTCCGGTCCGCGAGCGGATACCGGACCTACCGGGCCGTGGACCGCCAGGTCGTCGAGGGAACCCTGCGCGAGCTGCTCGCGGTGAACGGCGAGGCGCCGACGGTGGTCCACTCATGTGCCCCGGAGGTGCCCTTCGCCCTGCTGCGCCGCGCCGGGGCGGGCGCCATCTCCTTCGACTTCTCCCTCCTCACCGAGCGTGAGGAGGATGCGATCGGGGAAGCCGTCGAAGCCGGCACCCAGCTCTTCCTCGGCGTGGTTCCCGGAGTCGACGCGGCCTCGACCGCATTGTCGGACCCTGGCGGTAGCGTCATGGATGTCAGGACGTTGTGGAGCAGGCTGGGGTTCAATCCGGGGACTCTCACCGAGTCCGTCGTGATCACCCCGTCCTGCGGGCTGGCGGGGGCGTCGCCCGCGTACGCGCGCGCCGCGCTCGCCCACTGCGCCCGGGCCGCGAGGTCACTCGCAGACAACCCTGAGTAACGGGGCAACGGGTCAACGGGAGGATCGGACGATGGCCGGCGAACAGCAGGCACAGCAGCTGACCGGTGTGCCGGCGGATGCGCAGGAGCAGCACGCGCTCCTGGCCGAGCAGATCGAGGAACACCGCTTCCGGTACTACGTGAAGGACCAGCCGGTCGTCAGCGATGCCGAGTTCGACCGGCTGATGCGAGCGCTGGAGGCCATCGAGGACCGGCACCCCCAGCTGCGTACGCCGGACTCGCCGACCCAGAAGGTCGCCGGGCCGTACACCACGGAGTTCACCTCCGTCGAGCACCGCGAGCGCATGCTCTCCCTGGACAACGCCTTCGACGACGGGGAGCTCGCGGCCTGGGCCGAGCGTGTCGCACGGGACGTCGGCACGGGCGGCTACCACTTCCTGTGCGAGCTCAAGGTGGACGGTCTCGCCGTGAACCTCACCTACGAGCACGGGAGGCTGACCCGCGCGGCCACCCGCGGCGACGGCCGGACCGGCGAGGACATCACGCCCAACGTCCGCACGATCGCGGAGATCCCGCACCGCCTGAAGGGGGAGCGGATCCCCGCGCTCGTCGAGATCCGCGGTGAGGTCTTCTTCCCGATGGAGGCCTTCGAAGGACTCAACGCCCGCCTGGTGGAGGCCGACGACAAGCCCTTCGCCAACCCGCGCAACGCGGCGGCCGGCTCCCTGCGCCAGAAGGACCCGAAGGTCACCGCGACCCGCCCGCTGCACATGGTGGTGCACGGCATCGGAGCCCGCGAGGGCCTCGACATCGACTGCCTCTCGCACGCCTACGACCTGCTGAGCGAATGGGGCCTGCCGACGGCCCGGCACAACAAGGTGGTCGACTCCCTCGACGGCGTACGGGAGTTCATCGCGTACTTCGGTGAGAACCGCCACTCCGTGGAGCACGAGATCGACGGGGTCGTCGTCAAGCTCGACGAGATCCCGCTCCAGGGCCGGCTGGGCTCCACCTCGCGCGCACCGCGCTGGGCGATCGCCTGGAAGTACGCCCCGGAAGAGGTCAACACCAAGCTGGTCAACATCCGGGTCGGCGTCGGACGCACCGGCAGGGTCACGCCGTACGCCCAGGTGGAACCCGTCGAGGTGGCGGGCTCCGAGGTCGAATTCGCCACCCTGCACAACCAGAACGTGGTGAAGGCCAAGGGCGTCCTCATCGGCGACACGGTGGTGCTCCGTAAGGCGGGCGACGTCATCCCGGAGATCCTCGGTCCGGTCGTCGATCTGCGCGACGGCAGCGAGCGGGAGTTCGTGATGCCGGCCGACTGCCCCGAGTGCGGTACGGCGCTGCGCCCCATGAAGGAGGGCGACATCGACCTCCGCTGCCCCAACGCGCGGTCCTGTCCTGCGCAGTTGCGGGAGCGGGTGGCCTACCTCGCCGGCCGTAAGTGCCTGGACATCGACCACTTCGGCTATGTGGCGGCGGCTGCTCTGACGAAGCCTCTGGAGCCCGCCGATCCGCCCCTGCTGGACGAGGGGGACCTCTTCGGCCTGACGGTGGAGCAGCTGCTGCCGATCCGGGCCTATGTCCTGGACCAGGACAGCGGGCTGCCCAAGCGCGATCCGAAGAGCGGCGAGGAGAAGATCGCGACGGTCTTCGCCAATCAGCAGGGCGAACCGAAGAAGAACGCCCTGGCCATGCTCGAAGGCATCGCGGCGGCACGGCAGGCCCCCCTGGCCCGGATCCTCACCGGGCTCTCGATCCGTCATGTGGGTCCCGTGGCCGCCGTGGAGCTGGCCAGGCAGTTCCGGTCCATCGACCGGATCGACGAGGCGTCGGAGGAGGAGCTGGCCGCCGCCGACGGGGTCGGACCGATCATCGCCAAGTCGGTCAAACAGTGGTTCGCCGAGGACTGGCACCGCGAGATCCTGCGCAAGTGGCGGGAGGCCGGTGTCCGGATGGAGGACGAGGGAGCGGGCGAGGACGAGGGGCCGCGACCGCTCGAAGGGCTCACCGTCGTCGTCACGGGCACGCTGGCCACCCACACCAGGGACGGTGCCAAGGACGCGCTGCAGAGCAGGGGGGCGAAGGTGACGGGGTCCGTCTCGAAGAAGACCTCCTTCGTCGTGGTGGGCGAGAACCCGGGGTCGAAGTACGACAAGGCGATGCAGCTGAAGGTCCCCGTCCTCGACGAGGACGGGTTCGCCGTTCTGCTCGAGCAGGGGCCGGACGCGGCGCGTGAGGCGGCTGTGCCGGTGGAGGCGTGATCGAGACCCGATGCCCCGAAGTGATCGAGGCTCGATCGAGACGCTGCGGGGGAGTGGCGGTGGACGAGAAGGGAATAAAGCGGACAAGAGGGGGGCGAGTGGTCCGGCCGAGCCGGTCGCTTTCACTCGTTCGGCGCAAATCGGGCGGTGGGACTGCGGGGTCCGCATTCGGGCAAGAGCTGTAGAGCGCTGCCCGCGAGGGCTGTTGGCGGCCTACTGTTGAACGTGCACCTGCCGTGCCCGGCCGCGTGGTCGGAATTGGGTCGCGGTGGCACGGGAGCGGGGGCCACTGTGGGACATCGGCACCGCCGGCTGTGAGAGGGACGGAATGAAACCGACCGAGAGCGCCGCAACGGTGTCGCGGCTGCAGGTTTTCGTCGGCCTCACGTCAAAAGTGGGAGCTGTCGTCGTGGGGGTTGCCACGGTTCAGCTGGCAACGGGGTTCTACCGGACGGTCCGTGACGGCGAGGCCCTCTTCCCGGACGGCACCGCCGGCTGGTCGCTCGCGGTGCTCACCGGCATCATCGTCGGCCACCTGGTCGCCCTCGGGCGCGACCGCTGGTGGGGCGGCACCGGTTCCGGCGCCGCCCTCACGGTCGCCGTCCTGCTGCTCTACGGCTGGGTGCCCGCCGGTCTGGTCAGCCTGGTCGTCGTGGTGCTCGTCGGCACCGCCCGTCGGCACCGCTGGTGGCAGGGACTGCTCCACGGAGCCGTGGACATACTCGGCATCGGAGCCGCGGCGCTCGTCCTGTCCGCCTTCGGGGAGGTGCCTACCGTCGCCACACCCTGGCGGCCACTCGACTGGGGCATCGACGCCGTCCCCGAAGTGCTGCTCGCGGCCGCCACGTACCTCCTCGTCACCCGTGTCCTGCTGTGGTACGCACGGGCTTCCCAGAGCGGGGGACTGCCGACGATCGCCCGCACGGCGCTCCTTCGCCAGGGACTCGTCGCGGTCGCCCTGCTCGGCATCGCCCCACTGATCTGCGTCGTCGCGTCGGCCATGCCCGTGCTGCTGCCGCTCTTCGCGGTCCCGCTGATCGCCCTCGACTCCACCCTCTGGATCGCCCGCGCCCGCGCCGAGGAGCAGCTGAGAGACCCGCTGACCGGTCTGCCCAACCGCCAGTGGCTGCTGGAGAGGACATGGACGGCGCTGGAGGAGGCCGGGAGCACCGGCTCCAGATCGGCGCTCGTCCTCATCGACCTCGACCGGTTCCGCGCCGTCAACGACACCCTCGGGCACCTGGCGGGGGACCGGCTTCTCCTTCAGATAGCGGACCGGCTGCGGCTCGCCCTGCCGCGCGGTGCGGAGGCCGCACGGCTGGGCGGCGACGAGTTCGCCGTCCTGCTGCCGACCGCGGACTCCACCACCAGCGCCCAGCGGGTCGCCCGTCACCTGGTCGCCGAGCTCTCCTCGCCCCTCGACCTGGACGGGCTCACCCTGGTCCTCGAGGCGAGCGCCGGGGTCGCCGTCCACCCCGACCACGCTCTGGACGCCGAAGGGCTGCTCAGGCGGGCGGACGTGGCCATGTACCAGGCCAAGCGGGACCGTACGGGTGTGGAGGTGTACGAGTCCAAGCGGGACAGCAACACCCCGGACAGGCTCGGGCTCCTCGGCGATCTGCGGCGCGCGCTCGACGCCCAGGAGGTCGAGCTCCACTACCAGCCGAAAGTCAGGTTCGACGGTCAGGTCGCCGGGCTCGAAGCCCTGGTGCGCTGGGTGCATCCCGAGCGCGGGCGGGTCCCCCCGGACGAGTTCATCGCGATCGCGGAGTCGTCCGGCCTGATGCCGCATCTCACCGAGTACGTGCTGGAGACCGCGCTGGCCCAGGTGGCCCGATGGCGCGCGCAGGGGCTGTTCGTCCCCGTCGCGGTCAACGTCTCGCCGCGCGATGTCCACACCCCCGGGTTCGCGGGAAGCGTCGCGGCCCGGCTCGCCCGGCACGGTGTACCGGCGGGAGCGCTCCAGCTGGAGATAACGGAGCACGTCCTGCTGGAGGACCCGCAGCGGGCCGCGGACACCCTGGCCGGGCTGACCGGGCACGGGGTGAAGATGTCCCTCGACGACTTCGGTACGGGCTACTCCTCGCTCGTCCACCTGCGCAAGCTGCCGGTCAGCGAACTCAAGATCGACCGGTCGTTCGTCGCCCGGCTCGCCATCGACAACGAGGACGCGGAGATCGTCCGCTGCACCATCGACCTGGCCCACTCGCTCGGTCTGCTGGTCGTCGCCGAGGGCGTCGAGGACGACGAGACCTGGGAGCGGCTGCGGGACCTGCGCTGCGACGCGGTGCAGGGGTGGCTCGTCGCCGCCGCCATGCCGCCCCTGGAGACGACGGCCTGGCTGCGGGCGCGGGGCGAGCACGGCTGGCGGCGGCCGGCGGAGCTGGAGGCCGCGGCCGCTGCCGCCGCGGCGGCGGTGACGCCCGAGCTGGAGACCAGGCCCGCGGGACGCGCGCTGAACCCCGGTCCCGCGACGGCCTGAACGACGGAGCAGGTGCGCCGGGACCACCCGGCGGGCGTTTTGTCCTCAATCGCCGGACGGGCTCGATGTGCCCCGGGCGCGATTGCGGGGCAGTGGCGGGCGACCCCATAGGATTGGGCCAAAACCACACACCGAACCCTGAGGATCGCTGCATGCCTGGCATCACGCGCGAGGAGGTCGCCCACCTCGCACGGCTGGCGCGTCTGGAGCTGAAGGGCGAAGAGCTCGAGCACTTCGCCGGTCAGCTCGACGACATCATCGGCGCGGTCGCCCGCGTCTCCGAGGTCGCCGACCAAGACGTACCGCCGACCTCCCACCCGCTGCCGCTGACGAACGTCATGCGCGCGGACGAGGTCCGTCCGTCGCTCACCCCCGCGCAGGCGCTCTCGGGCGCCCCTGCCCAGGAGCAGCAGCGTTTCAAGGTGCCGCAGATCCTGGGGGAGGACTAACAGCCATGACGGACATCAGCACCATCATCAAGCTCACCGCGGCGGAGATCGCCGCGAAGATCGCCTCCGGCGAGCTGACGGCCGTCGAGGTCACCGAGGCCCACCTGGCCCGGATCGAAGCCATCGACGAGAAGGTCCACGCCTTCCTGCACATCGACCGCGAGGGCGCCCTCGCGCAGGCCCGCGCCGTCGACGCCAAGCGCGAGGCGGGCGAGAAGCTCGGCCCGCTGGCCGGCGTCCCGCTCGCGCTCAAGGACATCTTCACCACGCAGGACATGCCGACCACCGTCGGCTCGAAGATCCTCGAGGGCTGGGTCCCGCCCTACGACGCGACCGTCACCAAGCGGCTGAAGGCCGCCGACGTCGTCATCCTCGGCAAGACCAACATGGACGAGTTCGCCATGGGGTCCTCCACCGAGAACAGTGCCTACGGCCCGACCGGCAACCCGTGGGACCTCACCCGCATCCCGGGCGGATCCGGCGGCGGCTCCTCGGCCGCGCTCGCCTCCTTCGAGGCCCCGCTCGCCATCGGTACGGACACCGGCGGCTCCATCCGCCAGCCCGCGGCCGTCACGGGCACCGTCGGCGTCAAGCCCACCTACGGCGGCGTCTCCCGCTACGGCATGGTCGCCTTCTCCTCGTCCCTCGACCAGGGCGGTCCCTGCGCCCGTACGGTCCTGGACGCGGCGCTCCTCCACGAGGCCATCGCCGGCCACGACCCGCTGGACTCGACGTCCATCGACGCCCCGGTCCCGCCCGTCGTCGAGGCCGCGCGCAACGGCTCCGTACAGGGCATGCGCGTCGGTGTGGTCAAGCAGTTCTCCGGCGAGGGCTACCAGGCAGGTGTCGTCCAGCGCTTCAACGAGTCGGTCGAGCTGCTGAAGTCGCTCGGTGCCACGATCGTCGAGCTGGACTGCCCGTCCTTCGACCTGGCCCTGTCGGCGTACTACCTGATCGCGCCGTCCGAGTGCTCCTCGAACCTGGCCCGCTTCGACGCCATGCGCTACGGCCTGCGGGTCGGCGACGACGGCACGCGCTCCGCGGAGGACGTCACCGCCCTCACGCGTGAGGCCGGCTTCGGCGACGAGGTCAAGCGCCGCGTCATCCTCGGTACGTACGCGCTCAGCTCCGGCTACTACGACGCGTACTACGGCTCGGCGCAGAAGGTCCGCACCCTCATCACGCAGGACTTCGAGAAGGCGTTCGAGCAGGTGGACGTCATCGTCTCGCCGACGACGCCCACCACCGCCTTCCCGATCGGCGAGCGCGCCGACGACCCGATGGCGATGTACCTCGCGGACCTGTGCACCATCCCGACCAACCTCGCCGGCAACTCGGCCATGTCGCTGCCCTGCGGCCTGGCTCCTGAGGACGGCCTGCCGGTCGGGCTGCAGATCATCGCCCCCGCCATGAAGGACGACCGGCTGTACAAGGTCGGAGCCGCCGTCGAGGCCGCATTCGTGGAAAAGTGGGGACACCCGCTGCTTGAGGAGGCTCCGTCGCTATGAGCGCAATGGCTAAGAAGGCCAAGAACTTCAAGAAGTCCAAGACCGGCGCGTACGTGTCCATGGGCACCACCGCCTTCGGCGCGCTCAGCGTGTTCAAGCAGGTGAAGATGGCCCGCCAGGAGAACGACACACTGCGGCTGATCGACGCCGCCGTATCCGCCGCCGCGATCGTGACCGGACTCGCGATCCTCTACCGCGAGCTCAAGCGTCTCGGCGACGACGACGTCCTGCTGGGCTGAGAGGGAAAGTTTCAGTGACTGTCATTGACCTGGAGTCGTACGAGGACGCCCTCGCGACGTACGACCCCGTCATGGGCCTCGAAGTCCATGTCGAGCTCGGCACCAAGACCAAGATGTTCTGCGGCTGCTCCACGGAGCTCAAGCAGGACGCCAACTCGCAGACCTGCCCGGTCTGCCTCGGGCTGCCCGGCGCGCTGCCGGTCGTCAACGAGATCGGCGTCGAGTCCGCCATCAAGATCGGCCTCGCGCTGAACTGCGAGATCGCCGAGTGGTGCCGCTTCGCCCGGAAGAACTACTTCTATCCGGACATGCCGAAGAACTTCCAGACCTCCCAGTACGACGAGCCGATCGCCTTCAACGGCTATCTGGACGTCCAGCTGGAGGACGGCGAGATCTTCCGCGTGCAGATCGAGCGCGCCCACATGGAGGAGGACACCGGCAAGTCGACGCACGTCGGCGGTGCCACCGGCCGTATCCACGGCGCGTCCCACTCCCTGCTCGACTACAACCGTGCGGGCATCCCGCTCATCGAGATCGTCACCAAGCCGATCGAGGGTGCGGGCGCGCGCGCTCCCGAGGTCGCCAAGGCGTACGTCGCCGAGCTCCGCGAGCTCATCAAGGCGCTCGGTGTGTCGGAGGCCCGGATGGAGATGGGGCAGATGCGCTGCGACGTGAACCTGTCGCTGCGGCCCCACGGCCGGGAGGAGTTCGGTACGCGCTCCGAGACGAAGAACGTGAACTCCCTGCGTTCCGTCGAGCGTGCCGCCCGCTTCGAGATCCAGCGCCATGCCGCGGTGCTGAACTCCGGCGGAAAGATCGTGCAGGAGACCCGGCACTTCCACGAGGAGGACGGCTCCACCACGGCCGGCCGCATCAAGGACAACGCCGAGGACTACCGGTACTTCCCGGAGCCGGACCTCGTGCCCGTCGCCCCGGCCCGTGAATGGGTCGAGGAGCTCCGCAAGGGCCTCCCCGAGCTGCCGCGGCTGCGCCGCGCGCGGCTCAAGGAGGAGTGGGGCGTCTCCGAGCACGACATGCAGTCCATCCTCAACGCGGGCGCGGTCGACCTGATCGTCGCCACGACGGAGGCGGGTGCTCCGGCGGACCAGGCCCGCAAGTGGTGGATGGGCGAGCTCGCCCGTAACGCCAACGAGACCGGCCGCGGCCTCGACGAGCTGGGCGTCACCCCTGTGCAGGTCGCCAGGGTCGCCGAGCTCGTCACCTCGGGCGATCTCAACGACAAGCTGGCACGCCAGGTCCTCGAGGGTGTCCTCGCGGGCGAGGGCGACCCGGACACCGTCGTCGAGAAGCGCGGCCTGAAGGTCGTCTCCGACGAGGGCGCGCTGGGCACGGCCGTCGACGAGGCCATCGCGGCCAACGCCGCGATCGCCGACAAGATCCGTGGTGGCAAGGTCGCCGCTGCGGGCGCCCTGGTCGGCGCGGTCATGAAGGCCACCCGCGGTCAGGCGGACGCGGCGCGTGTACGTGAGCTGATCCTGGAGAAGCTCGGCGTCGAGGGCTGAGGCCTCCCCGCAGGACCGTGTGAGCGAAGGGCGGTGCCCCCGGACAACCGGGGCACCGCCCTTTCGTGTGATGCGGGATGTCTGTGACCATGGCCACGAACAGGACAATTGATCACTAATGCCTGACAGAGTGACGGTTCTCAGGTCATGCGACTTTTTCGGGATGTTCCCCTTATTCCCGTCGACGGTCCACGAACCCGCAGGGAGCACGTCCGTTGGCCGCCATCGCACGCTGGTGCCTCAGGCACCGTCTCGCCGCTGTCCTCATCTGGCTTCTCGCCCTCGGCGGCACGGCAGGAGCAGCGGTCTTCGCGGGCTCCGCGTACTCCAACAACTACGAGGTGCCGGGAACCGAGTCCGGCCGCGCTGGTGAACTCCTCCAGGCGGGGTTCACGAACCTCGGGGGCGACACCGACACCGTCGTCTGGCACACCACGGGCCCCACGGTCCGTGCCGCCGACGTCGAGCAGACCATGACCAGGACGCTGCAGGCCCTGGACGCGCTTCCCGGAGTCGGCGACGTCACCGGACCCTACGGGGCCGACGGCAAGGGACAGGTCAGCGCGGACAGCCGCACCGCCTACGCCACGATCACCTTCACCCACGGGGCCGACGAGATCCCGCGGGAACAGGCCCAGGCCGTCGTCGACACCGCGAAGACAGCCGAGAGCGACGGCCTCCAGGTCGAGCTCGGCGGCAGCGCCGTCGCCCTGACCGAAGCGCCGGGCGTCCACCTCAGCGAGGCGGTCGGAGTGGTCGTCGCCGCCGTCGTGCTCTTCCTTGCCTTCGGCTCGCTCGCCGCCAGCCTGCTGCCCATCGCCACCGCCCTCGTCTCCGTCGGCACGGCGTACGCGGGGATCGTCCTGCTCGGCCATGTCATGACCGTCGCCGACTTCGCACCGATGCTGGGCATGCTGATCGGGCTCGGCGTCGGCATCGACTACGCGCTGTTCATCGTCACCCGGCACCGCAGAGGCCTCAGACGCGGACTGTCCGTACCCGAAGCGGCGCAGAACGCCGTCGCGACCACGGGGCGGGCCGTCGTCTTCGCCGGAGCGACCGTCTGTGTCGCGCTGCTCGGCATGCTCGTCCTGCGGCTCGGCTTCCTCAACGGTGTCGCGATCGCCGCCTCGCTCACCGTGGTGCTGACCGTCGCCGCCTCCGTCACCCTGCTGCCCGCCCTGCTCTCCTTCATCGGCATGCGGGCGCTGAGCCGGCGCGAGCGCAGGCAGCTCGCCGAGCACGGACCGCAGCGCGAACACGCCACCGGCTTCGCCGCCCGCTGGTCCGCCTTCGTCGAGCGGCACCCCAAGCTCCTCGGAGTGGTCGCCGCCGCGATCATGGCGGTACTCGCCCTGCCCGCCTTCGGGCTGCATCTGGGCACCTCCGACCAGGGCAACAACCCGGCCACCGCCACCACCCGGCAGGCGTACGACCTGCTGGCCGACGGCTTCGGCCCCGGAGTCAACGGGCCGCTGACGATCGCCGCCCACCTCGACGGAGCCGACGACCGGCTCGCCCTCGACGGTCTGCCCGGCGTGCTGCGGGCCACCGACGGCGTCGCCTCCGTGAGCCCGGTGACGTACAACAACAGCGGCGACACGGCGTTCGTCACCGTCGTCCCCGAGTCCGCGCCCCAGTCGCAGCGGACCAGCGAACTCGTCGACCGGCTGCGTGACGACGTGCTGCCGCCCATCCAGGACAACACGTCTCTCCAGGTCCACGTGGGTGGCGTGACGGCGAGCTACGACGACTTCGCCGAGGTCATCATCGGCAAACTTCCGCTCTTCGTCGGGGTCGTCATCGGACTCGGCTGCCTGCTCCTGCTCCTGGCCTTCCGGTCCCTCGCCATCCCGCTGAAGGCCGCTGTGATGAACGTGGCCGCCGTCGCCTCCTCCTTCGGGGTCGTCGTCGCGGTCTTCCAGTGGGGCTGGGGCAGCGAACTGCTGGGGCTCGGCAGCGCCGGCCCGATCGAGCCCTTCCTCCCGGTGATCATGGTGTCCGTGCTCTTCGGGCTCTCGATGGACTACCAGGTCTTCCTGGTCGGCCGGATGTACGAGGAGTGGCTGGAGACCGGGGACAACCGCAGGTCGGTCCGTGTGGGCCTCGCCGAGACCGGCCGGGTGATCAACTCCGCGGCGGTGATCATGATCTCGGTCTTCCTCGCCTTCGTGCTCAGCGGAGACCGCGTCATCGCGATGTTCGGCATCGCGCTGGCCGCCGCCGTCGCACTCGACGCCTTCGTCCTGCGCACCCTGCTGGTGCCCGCCCTGATGCACATGCTCGGCGGCGCCAACTGGTGGCTGCCCGCCCGGCTCGACCGGCTGCTCCCGCGCATCAGCATCGAGCCCCCGGACCGGATCGCGCCGCATGCGAAAATTCCGGGGGAGCGCACCGGCGACCCGGACCGGGCCGTCGCGCAGCGCGTCCACTGAGACCGAGGAGAAGTCCCTATGTTCGCGGTGTCCCTGGGGGATGACGGGGCGGAGCTGCGCCCGCTGGAGCCCTGGCAGGCGGAGGAGTTCCTGGCCCACATGGACCGGGCGCGGGGCCTCGTCGACCCCTGGATCCCGTTCGCCGCAGCCGCGACGGACCTCTCCTCGGCGCGCGACCTGCTCCAGAGGTACGCGGACAAGCAGGCTGCCGACACCGGCCGGCTCTACGGAATCTGGCTGGACGGCACGCTCGTCGGAGGCGTCCTGTTCCGGATATTCGAGGCGGAGACCGGGAACTGCGAGATCGGCTGCTGGCTGGAGCCCGCGGGGGAGGGCCGGGGGCTCGTGAACCGGGCGTCGCGCAAGCTGATCGACTGGGCCGTCGACGTACGCGGCATGCACCGGGTCGAGTGGGTCGCCTCTGCCGCGAACACCCGCAGTGTCGCGGCAGCCGCGCGGCTCGGCATGTCGCGCGAAGGCGTGCTGCGCGAGGCCTACCTCTACCGGGGCGTGCGGCACGACGAGGAGATCTGGTCCGTACTGGCCTCCGAATGGCGTGCCGGGCGGGAGTGAGCGGCACCGCGCGTTAAGGAGGTTCTCATCCTGGCCCCCTAGCGTGCGGCGCATGAAGACCACCCCCTCCAAGACCACCTCCGCCGTCGACGACGACCGCGAGGAGACGTCCGCAGCGGACGAGAGCGCCGTGGCGGACCTGACGAAGAAGGAGCCCGCCGACGGCGCCTCCGACGACAGCGCGTCCGACGATGCCGTAGGGCACGCGGCCGCGGAGGACGACGACGACCTGGAGCCCGACCCGTACGCCGAGGCGGAAGCCGCAGCGTCCACCGGGGTCGGTGCCGGAGCCGCGGCCGTCGTCGCCGCCGGGCTGGGCGTCGTCTCCCTCACCGGGGCCTGGACCGGCCGGGTCGCCGCCGAGCGCGAGACCCTGATCGGCCAGATCAAGACCTCCGGCGGCGGCAGCGCGGCCCAGCAGATCTCCGAGATCTACGCCGACGCCTGGCACACCACGGCCCTCGTCAACGGGCTCTTCGCCCTCGTCGCCCTGCTGGTCGGCGCCTTCGCCCTCCTGCGCCCCGCCTTCGGCTCGCCCTCCGACCGCCCGCAGCCGGGCTGGATCCGCGCTGTCGCGCTGGCAGGCATCGCCCTCGGCGTCCTCGGCGTACTCATCTCCGTGGGCATGTACTTCGACCTCTTCGTCTCCCTGCCGAGCGCGGCCGCGGCGACGACCGGAGGCTGACCGCACCGAGGGACCGACCGTTCGCCTAAGGCACCCGGCACCCGGGCCTAAGGCACTGGACCGCGCTCGGATGCGGCACTCGCCCGATGCGACGGCACCCCCTGGCAGACCACAGTGGGGGCACGGCAGGAAGCCGTGCCCCCACTGGCCGTCGTCACCAGGGAGAAGACCATGTACGCCTACGAACTCCACCGGATCAACTCCGCCGAGCTGATCCGCGAGGCGGACGAGCAGCGCACCGTGCGCCAGGCCGTCCTCGCCCGCCGGGCCGCCCGCCGCTCCGTCCGTCGTGCCGGACCCGATGACACGGAGGGGCGGGTGACGAAGGACAGCGACCGGTTCGTGCACGCCGCGTGACGATGGGCGTCCGTCCCTCCACCGCCACCGTGCTGTCGCACGCATATGCGATGCTCAGCGATGTGGAGACCAACACCGTCAGCCCCGTGTTCGTCGGCCGAGCCGGTGAACTCGCCTCGCTCACCGATGCGCTCGCCCGCGCCTCGGCAGGGGAACCGCAGGCACTGCTCATCGGTGGCGAGGCCGGCGTCGGCAAGACCCGGCTGGTCGAGGAGTTCCTCGCCGCGGCCTGCCGCCGCGAGGCCGTCGTGGCCGTCGGCAGCTGCGTGGAGATTGGCGCCGACGGCCTGCCGTACGCACCGTTCTCCACGGCCCTGCGCGCCCTGCGCCGCGCGCTTCCCGAGGAACTGACCGAGGCACTCGCCGGCCAGGAGGGCGAACTGGCCCGGCTGCTCCCCGAACTGGGCGAAGCGGACCGGACGTCGAACGACGAGCACGGCACCGCCCGTCTCTTCGAACTGGCCGCCCGGATGCTGGAGCGCATCTCCGCCGCCCGCACGGTCGTCCTCGTCCTGGAGGACCTGCACTGGGCCGACACCTCCACCCGGCACCTCCTCGCCTACCTCTTCCGCACCCTGCGCGACGGCCGCCTCGTCATCATCGGTACGTACCGCGCCGACGACGTCCACCGCCGCCACCCCCTGCGCCCCCTCCTGGCAGAGCTGGACCGGCTCCGCACGGTCCGCCGCATCGAACTCGACCGGTTCAGCCTCGCCGAGGTCTGCCGGCAGCTCACCGGCATCCTCGCCGCGACTCCCGACGCCGCGCTCGTCGACGAGATATTCGACCGCTCCGACGGCAACGCCTTCTTCGTCGAGGAGCTCGCCCGCAGCGTGGAGTGCTGCGGTGACAGCTCGCGGCTCTCCGAATCGCTGCGCGACCTCCTCCTCGTACGCGTCGAGGCGCTGCCCGAGAACGCCCAGCGGATCGCCAGGATCCTTGCCGAGGGCGGCTCCACGGTCGAGCACAGACTCCTCGCCGCCGTCGCCGGGCTGGCCGAGGACGACCTCGACGAAGCACTGCGGGCAGCCGTCGGCGCCAACCTGCTGCTGCCGGCCCCGGACTCCGACGGATACCGCTTCCGGCACTCCCTGGTCCGCGAGGCCGTCAGCGACGATCTGCTGCACGGCGAACGCAACCGCCTCAACCGCCGCTACGCCGAAGCCCTGGAGGCCGACCCGTCCCTCGTACGCGCCGAGGAGCGCGCCCCCCGGCTCGCCAGCTACTGGTACGCCGCACACGACCCGGCCAGAGCCCTGCCCGCCGTCCTGGGCGCCTCGGTGGAGGCCCGCCGCCGCTACGCCTACTCCGAGCAACTGCGGTTGCTGGAACGGGCCATGGAACTGTGGGACGACGTACCGGAAGAGGTACGCGCCACCCTGCGCCCGATCGACTACGCCGAGGTCTACCCGGGCTGCGGCTGCGACCCCGAGACGGCCCCGATGCGCTACCTCGACCTCATGGCCGAGGCCACCGTCGCCGCGCGCTTCGGCGGCGACCGCGAACGGGCCCTGGCCATCGCCAAGAAGGCCCTGCGCGTCCTGGACGGCGACACAGATCCCCTGCGCGCGGCATGGTTCTGGGTGCAGCGTTCCCTGCTGACGCACCACCTGTCCCGGGGCGACGGCTGGCAGGAACTGGCCACGGCCCAGGAGCTGGTGCGCGGCCTGCACCCCTCGTCGGTGCACGCCGACGTACTGGCCAACGTGGCGAGCTGGGGCGCCCTGCACCGGCCGGGCCCGGACACGCTGGTCGCGGCCGACCGTGCCGTGGAGTACGCACGCCTCGTCGGCGACGAGTACATCCAGCTGCACGCCCGGCTCACCCGTGGCTGGCTCACCATCGACGCGGGCGACGTCGAGGAGGGCATCGCCGAGATGTACACCGTCCGCGACCGGGCCGAAGAGCTGCACCTGGTGGGCGTGATGAGCCGTGCCAGCATCAACCTGCCGTCCTCGCTGGAGTCCGCGGGGCGCTCCACGGAAGCGGTGGCCGCCGCCGACCACGGCATCCGGATCTGCCACAGCCACGGCATCCCCGACTCCGAGGCATGGGTCCGGGCCAACCAGGCCCAGTCGTACTTCTCCCTCGGGCAGTGGGACGAGAGCCGGGCGGCCCTCGACGCGGCGGACCTGGTCGCGCGGTCCCGCAAGTCCCAGGGGCTCATCGCCTCACGCCGCGCGGAGCTGGCACTCGCCCGCGGCGAATACGGTGAGGCGGAGGAACAACTGACGCTGAACCGGCGCCTTCTGGGCCGTCACGACCCGCAGCCCCAGCATTTGATCAGCCCCGTCCGGTACGCCATGGAACTGGCCGCCCAGCAGGGCCGGCTCCCCGAGGCGCGGGCGGCGTTCGAGGCGCAGTCCGAGGGGGGCTTCCCGCAGGGCACCCAGCGCTACGCCCTGCCACTGCTGGACGTCGCGGCGTCGATCGAGGCCGATGCGCGCGGGCTGCCCGCCACCGAGCCGGGCCGTCCGGCGATCCTGGAACGCATCCGCGGCCACCTCAAGCGGCTGCCGATGCTCGTCCCCGTATGGGCGGCCTACGGCGTGCTGATCGAGGCGGAACTGGCCCGTGCGGAGGGCGCCGACACCCCGGACCACTGGTCCCGCGCCGCCGCGGCCTTCCGGCCCCTTCAGCGGCCCTTCGAACTGGCCCGGATCCGGCACCGCTGGGCGGAGGCGATGCTCACCGCGTCCGCGGCCGGTGACAGAGCTCCGGCGGCGGCCCTCCTGCGCGAGGCCCACGCGGTGGCGGAACGGCTCGGAGCCCGTCCGCTCGCGGAGAGCGTCGAGCTGCTCGCCGGCCGTGCCCGCATCACGCTCGCGTCGCCCGCGCGGGGAGTGAGGGCCGCGGGGGCCGCCGGGGGCGACGTGCACGAGGCGGACATCGTGGACGCCGGGGACGCCGACGGCGGGAGTCACCCGGCCGCACCCGCCCCGGCCGTGGACGCGATCGAGTCCTTCGGCCTGACGACCCGGGAGCAGGAAGTGCACCGCCTGGTCGCTGCTGGTTACACCAACCGCAGGATCGCCGAGGAGCTCTACATCTCGCCGAAGACCGCGAGTGTGCACGTCTCCAACATCCTCGCCAAACTGAACGTCTCCAGCCGCGGCGAGGCCGCCGCGCTCGCGCACCGGTTCCGCCTGTACCAGGCACGGTGAGGTGACGTGTTGCACCCGGCACGGTGAGGTGACGTGCGGACGCGGCGCGCACGCGGACGCGGAGGCCGCACGTGCCCGCTCGGGCGGTGGCAGCGGTGTCCTCAGTCGCCGGACCGGCCTCGTTCGGCCGGGTCCGCTGTCGGGCGGCGCACCGTCACCCTGCCGGAGGTGAGGTCTATCGGGCCCCGGGCCGGATCGCCGATGCCCAGGTCCACCCGGCTCAGCTCCAGCCGTCTCTGCTCCTCGGCCGTGTGCTTACGGCCCGGCGCGAACAGCTCCTCGAAGAAGTTGAACACCGTCCGTGCTCCCTCCGACATGCCACCCGTTGAGTCGCTACCGCACCTTCAGCAGCAGGATCCGGTCGTCCCCCGGCTTCGGCGTGCCACGTCCGTCCCGATTGCTCGTGACCAGCCACAGCTTGTCGCCGCCCGCAGCGAGGACGGTCCGCAGCCGGCCGTACTCCCCTTCGAAGAACGCCTGGGGTGCCGCCAGAGGTTCCTTGTCCGCCGTGCCCGACAGCGGAATCCGCCAGAGCCGCTCACCGCGCAGGCCCGCCATCCAGATCGAGCCCTCGACGTACGCGATACCGCTCGGGGACGCCTCGGAGGTCTTCCACTGGGCCACCGGGTCGACGAAACCCTCCTTGCCCTCCTTGCCCTCGGCGTCCGGCCAGCCGTAGTTCTTCCCCGGCTCGATGCGGTTCAGCTCGTCCCAGGTGTCCTGGCCGAACTCGGCCGCCCAGAGCTGCTTCCGGCCGTCCCAGGCCAGCCCCTGAACGTTTCGGTGCCCGTACGAATACACCACCGAGTCCGCCTCGGGGTTGCCGTGCACCGGTTCACCGTCCGGCGTCATCCTCAGGATCTTGCCCGCGAGAGACGTCCTGTCCTGGGCGAGACCCGTGTCGCCCGTTTCGCCCGTGCCCGCGTACAGCATGCGGTCCGGGCCGAACGCGATCCGTCCGCCGTTGTGGACGGAGCCCTTCGGGATGCCCCGCAGGATCGTGTCCGGGGCGCCGAGCTGCCGGCCGGCCGGCTTCTGCTCGTCGTACTGCATGCGTGCGATGCGGTTGTCCGATTCGGTGGTGAAGTACGCGTACACCAGATGGTCCGCGCCGTACGTCGGGGCGACCGCCAGGCCCAGCAGCCCGCCCTCACCGCCGGGGGACACGCCGGGAACGGAGCCGAGCAGGGTCTTCTTGCCGCTCTTCCCGTCGATCCGGCTGATCGTCGCCCCGTCGCGCGAAGCCACCAGCAGATCACCACCGGGCAACGCCGCCAGCCCCCACGGTGACGCGAGCTCCTCCGTGAGCGTCGAGACCACCTCCACGGAACCCTTGGCCGGCGGCAGATCGGCCGCGGGGCTCGACGAGGCGGGCGAGGGCGAGGAAGAGCTCGCCGTTGGCGAGGCGTCCCCCTCACGGCCCGCCGTGTCACCGGACCCACCGCCGGAGGAACAAGCGGCGGACAGCAGCAGCGAAGCGGCCGCCAGCACGGCCACTACCCCCTTGCGCACCGCAGGAGTTTGCACAGATCCGAACACAGCACCGCGCACAGCACCGATCCTTTCGACGGCCGCATGACTACTGTTCTTACACCGCTGCCGGCCAACGGGTTCCCGATCTCCGTCAATTCTCCCGCCGCGTGATCAGTCCCACGACCCGCGCGCCCGCGGCAGACCGGCGATCTCCGCCATGTCCCGGTCCGTGAGGACCAGGTCGGCCGCCCCCGCGTTCTCCATGGCCCACCGCTCCCGCTTCGCGCCCGGCACGGGGACCACGTGCCGGCCCTGCCGCAGCACCCAGGCCAGTGCCACCTGGGCAGGGGTGGCGCCGTGCCGCTCCGCGATCCGCCGCAGACCCGCCACCACCGGCTGGTTGGCCGCCATCATCTCCGCCGTGAACCGCGGGTGCCTGGCCCGAGGGTCGTCCGGTTCGAAGCCCTGGCCCGGCTTCAGCGTCCCTGTCAGATAGCCGTTGCCCAGCGGCATCGCCGCCAGCAGACCGACACCCCGCGCCGTGCACCAGGGCAGCAGTCGCTCCAGTGCCTCCGGAGACCACACGGAGAGCTCCGCCTCGACCGCGCTGACGGGGAACACCTGCTGCACCCGTTCCAGCTGCCGGATCGTTCCGTCGTGCATCCGTGCCCCCGGCCGCCGTTCGGCCCGTGCTCCCACCGCGCACAGTCCCAGCGACCGGACCTTGCCCGCGGTCACCAGGTCCGCCATCGCGCCCCAGGTCTCCTCCACCGGCACTTCGGGGTCTGCCCTGTGCAGCTGGTAGAGATCGATCACGTCGGTCTGCAGCCGCCGCAGCGAGGCGTCGCAGGCCCGACGGACATAGCCGGGGCGCCCGTTGGCGACGATGTGCTGATCGCCCACCAGCAGCCCGCACTTGGTGGAGAGGAAGGCTTCGGAGCGCCGCCCCTTGAGCGCGCGCCCGACCAGCAGCTCGTTGGTGAACGGGCCGTACATGTCCGCGGTGTCGAGCAGTTGGACGCCGGCGTCCAGTGCGGCGTGCACCGTCCGCAGCGAACGGTCGCCGCGCTGCTGCGACGTGCTGTAGGCCCAACTCATCGGCATGCACCCCAGCCCGACCGCGCCCACGGCGAGTGCCGCCGCACCGATAGTCCTGCGCTCCAACTCCCCGAACCCTCCCTCGGTCCCGCCGTCGCGGGGCACTCCGGACCCCAAAGTAGCCTCTGCCGTCCCGTGACCTTCGCATAGCCTCCTGACCATGACTTCGACACCTGCCACCGACGTGTGGCTGCCGATCGCGGCCGATGAGATCGAGGGACTCCCCGAGGGTCTCGACTACCGGTTCTGGGACGGCGGCCGTGACTACCCGGCGGACCCCGCGGACTGCGCCTTCTACGTCGTTCCGTACATGAAGGGACCGGAGGTCGCCGTCCGCCCGCTCAAGGAGATGACCGGCGTCCGGGTCGTACAGACGCTGTCCGCGGGCATCGACCATGTGCAGCCGGGGCTCGGCCTCCTGCCCGGCGGCGTACGGCTGTGCAATGCCAAGGGTGTTCACGAGGCGTCGACCGCCGAGCTCGCCCTCGCACTGGTCCTGGCCTCGCTGCGCGGATTCCCCGGCTTCGTGCACGGCCAGGACAAGGAGGAGTGGCTCTCCGGCTTCTACCCCGCTCTCGCCGACAAGTCCGTACTCGTCGTGGGGTACGGATCGATCGGCGCGGCCATCGAGGACAGGCTCGAACCCTTCGAGTGCGCGCGGGTGGTGCGCGTCGCGCGCTCCGCGCGGGCATCCGCGCGCGGCCCCGTACACGCACTCGAGGAGCTGCCCGCACTGTTGCCCGAAGCCGACATCGTCATTCTGTCCACCCCGCTGAACCCTTCCACACAAGGGCTGGTCGGCGCCGAGTTTCTCGCCGCGATGCCCGACGGCGCCCTGCTCGTGAACGTTGCCAGGGGAGCCGTCGTCGACACGGCGGCCCTGCTGTCGGAACTCGAGTCCGGAAGGCTGCGTGCCGCACTCGACGTCACCGATCCCGAACCCCTGCCCGCGGGCCATCCGCTCTGGCATGCTCCCAACGTCCTGATCACCCCCCATGTGGGCGGCAGCACCTCGGCGTTCCTGCCGCGCGCCAAGCGTCTGCTGGCCGGCCAGATCACCCGCTTCGCCGCAGGGGAACAGGTTCACAACCTGGTGCTCACGACCGGCTGAGCACGTCCCGGAACAGTGCGGCCGCACGCGGTTTCCGACAACACCCCAGGTGGTCACGGAGAGTAGAGAAGCTATGTCCCTGCGTGACGGCTCTGGTGTATCGTCCAGAAGGGGGCAGCGCCACGGCAGGGGCGGTGCCGGGGAGGAAGCGCGACGCGAGGGGGCGACGGACGGTGTGCGGCCGATGGAGAGACGACCCGACGCGACAGAGCGGACGGCGCCGGTCACCGGTGCCGAGGACCCCGGGCCCGACCCGGGGGGCTCCCCGGTGAGCGCCCTCGGGGCGCTGCTCTCCCGGCGGCCGGTCTCCGGCCGGAGCGCGGGACTGCGCTCCCAGCTGCTCCTCGCCGCCATCTGCGCCGGTTACGCCGTGGGGGCGGCGGTCGGCTGGGGCTCACCCGGACTGGCCCTGTTCATGGGCGACTTCGGCCTCAGCATCGCCGCCCTGATCGCCGCCGTGTCCTGCTTCCTCCACGCACGCAGGAGCGGCAGCCGCTTCCGGCCCGCCTGGCTGCTGTTCTCGCTCTCCTCCGCGATGGCGGCCGGCGGCAACGCGGTCTGGGGCTGGTACGAAGTGGTACTGGGGCTCCCCGTGCCCTCCCCGTCCCTGGCCGACGTCTTCTTCCTCTGCTTCGCCCCGCCCGCCATCGTCGGGCTGCTGGTCCTCGCCAAACGGCCCGTCACCCGGGCCGGCTGGGTCTGCCTGGTGCTGGACGCCTGGCTGATCGGCGGGTCACTGCTCACCCTCTCCTGGAGCCTCGCGCTCGCCCACACCGCCCACGTCGCGAACGCCGAGGGGGAGAGCGTCGCCAGGGCCGCCCTCTCCCTGGCCTACCCGCTGCTCGACATCGTGCTGGTCTCCATGGTGCTCGCCCTCCACTTCCGGCGGGTCCACGTCAATCGCTCAGCGGTGAACACGGCCATCGCCGCCCTCGCCCTGACGGTCCTGTGCGACGCGGTCTTCACCTCGCCGCTGCTCCGCTCGACCTACCGGTCCGGCCAGCTCCTCGACGCGGGATGGTTCGCCGGATCCCTGCTGCTCGCCTATGCGCCGTGGGGTGCACGTCGCAGCCAGGACAACGCTGTCGAGCCCAGCGCGGAGCCGCGGACCACGAGCCGTCCCATCGCCGGCTCCCTGGCGGCGCTCACGCCGTACCTGGCCGCCGCCGTCTGCACCCTCGGCATCCTGTACAACGTGGTCGAGGGCCGCACCGTCGACCGGGTCGTGGTCTTCACCGGCTGCGCGGTGGTGCTCGCCCTCGTCGTCCGACAGGCGATCATGCTCCTCGACAACATCGCACTCACCCACGAGCTGGCGCAGAAGGAGAACCACTTCCGCTCCCTGGTGCAGGGGTCCAGCGACGTCATCATGATCGCCGCGCCCACCGGCATACTCCGCTACGTCAGCCCCGCGGCGGCCGGGGTCTACGGCCGCGACGCCGACGACCTCGTCGGCTCCGAACTGTCCTCGATCATCCACCCCGAGGATCTCGGAGGGGTGGTCCACGAGGTCCGGCGGTTCCTCGCCGCACCGCCACGGGAGGAACCCACCACCCGGATCGAATGCCGCTTCAGGTCGGGCACCGGCGACTGGCTCCACGTCGAGTCCACCGTCAACCGGCACCAGGGCGGCCTGCTGCTCAACAGCCGCGACGTGACCGAACGGGTCCGGCTGCAGGCCCAGTTGCAGCACAATGCCGAGCACGACCCGCTCACCGACCTGCCCAACCGGGCCCTGTTCACCACACGCGTCAGCCAGGCACTCGGCGGCCGGCGTTCCGGCGACCCCGGCACCGCCGTGCTCTTCATCGACCTGGACGGCTTCAAGGCGGTCAACGACTCCATCGGCCACCAGGCGGGTGACGAGCTGCTCATCCAGGCCGCCCGCCGCCTCCAGGAGTCCGTACGCGCCTCCGACACGGCCGCCCGCCTCGGGGGCGACGAATTCGCCGCGCTCATCGTCGGGGACGGCACCCGCGACCAGGCCGCCCGGGAGTGCCAGGTCCACGAGATCGCGGACCGGCTGCGCCTCACGCTCTCCCAGCCGTACCGGATCGGCACCGGCGAGGTCAGGGTGGCGGCCTCCATCGGGGTCGCCTTCGCCGAGCCCTCCATCACCCCCAAGGACCTCATGCGCAATGCCGACCTGGCCATGTACCGCGCCAAGGCGAGCGGGAAGGACCGGGTCGAGCTCTACGCCCCCCAGATGCAGGCCGACGTCGTCCGGCGTTCCGAGGTCGCGGCGCGGCTGCGCACGGCCCTGCGGGACGGTGAGTTCGCGCTGCTGCACCAGCCCGTGATCCATCTGGCCAGCGGCACCGTCGCGGCCGTCGCCGCCCAGGCGCGCTGGCGCTCCGCGCAGGGCATCCTGTTCACCCCCGCCGAATTCCTCCGCGTGGCCGAGGACAGCGACCGCGCCTCCGAACTCGGCGGCTGGCTGCTGGAGGAGGCCGTCGAACAGGCCGCCGAGCGGGCCAGGGCCGGCCACCCCGTCTCGGTGTCCGTGCGCGTGTCGGCCGGACGGCTGCTCGACCGCGCACTGCCCTTCGGCACCGTGGAAGCGCTCCTCACCCGGCACGGGCTGCCCTCCGGCGCCCTCATGATCGAAGTGGCCGACAGCGACCCGCGGATCGCCTTCGACGACCTCGAGCAGCGCCTGGTCGCGCTGCGCAGGCAGGGCGTACGCATCGCGCTCGACGGCTTCGGCAGCGGCTATGCGGCGATCAACGCGCTGCGCCGCCTTCCCATCGACGTACTGAAGCTGGACCGCGGCCTGGTCGAGGGTGTCGTGGAGTCCGCCCGGCTGCACAAGATCACCAGTGGGCTGTTGCGCATCGCCTGCGATCTCGGTATGCAGTCGGTGGCCGACGGGGTCGACCTGCCCGAGCAGGTGCGCGCGCTGCGTGCCATGGGTTGTACGCACGGACAGGGGATGGCCTTCTCCGGACCACTTGACGAATACCGGCTGCGGCGCACCCTGATTCGTGGCAAGTTTCCTGTTCCAGGCGGTGGCCCCACCGCGCAGCCGGTTCTGGCGGGTGGCTCGATCCCGCTCCAGAGCCGCTCACATGATGAGACGGCCGTCCCACCTACTTGACACCGTGTGCGTGCCGGAGAGAGGGTCAATGCCATGCGCACCCGAATTCTCGTACTTGGAAAGCGCGTCGGCTGAAGCAGGGTCACTCATGGACACCTTGCAGACCGCACCGGCGCGCTCCCCTCGCTTGCCTCACGGCACGAGGGGTTTTTTGTTGCACCGGCACCACTCAAAACCCCACAAACACGCCGCATAAACCCTCAGCTTCGAGAAGAGAATGCCGATGACCGAGCAGGCCACCGGGGCCCACCACCCGCAGCCGCGGGCCCGTAACGGCGGACCGTCCTCCGCCACCGTTGAGCACCTCACGGGCGCGCAGTCCCTCATCCGCTCTCTCGAGGAAGTCGGGGCCGACACCGTATTCGGCCTCCCTGGCGGTTGCATCCTCCCGGCGTACGACCCGCTGATGGACTCCACCCGGGTCCGGCACATCCTGGTCCGCCACGAGCAGGGTGCCGGGCACGCGGCCACCGGTTACGCACAGGCCACCGGCAAGGTCGGTGTCTGCATGGTCACCTCGGGCCCGGGTGCCACCAACCTGGTCACCCCGATCGCCGACGCGGCCATGGATTCCGTGCCCCTGGTCGCGATCACCGGCCAGGTGGCCTCCGCCGCCATCGGTACGGACGCCTTCCAGGAAGCCGACATCTGCGGCATCACCATGCCGATCACCAAGCACAACTTCCTGGTCACCCGCGCCGAGGACATCGCGCACACGATCGCCGAGGCCTTCCACATCGCCTCCACCGGCCGCCCGGGACCGGTCCTCGTCGACATTGCCAAGGACGCGCTGCAGGCGAAGACGACCTTCAGCTGGCCGCCGACGCTGGACCTGCCCGGCTACCGCCCGGTCACCAAGCCGCACGCCAAGCAGATCCGTGAGGCCGCCAAGCTCATCACCCAGGCCAAGCGGCCGGTGCTGTACGTCGGGGGCGGCGTCATGAAGGCCGGCGCGACCGCCGAGCTGAAGGTCCTGGCAGAGCTCACCGGAGCGCCCGTCACCACCACGCTGATGGCTCTCGGCTCCTTCCCCGACAGCCACCCGCTGCACGTGGGAATGCCCGGCATGCACGGTTCGGTCACCGCCGTCACCGCACTGCAGAAGGCCGACCTGATCGTCGCGCTCGGTGCCAGGTTCGACGACCGCGTGACCGGCAAGCTGGACAGCTTCGCCCCGTTCGCCAAGATCGTCCACGCCGACATCGACCCGGCCGAGATCGGCAAGAACCGCGCCGCGGACGTGCCGATCGTCGGTGACGCCCGCGAGGTCATCGCCGACCTCGTCCAGGCGGTCCAGGCGGAGCACACCGAGGGCAACACCGGCGACTACGCCGCCTGGTGGAAGGACCTCAACCGGTGGCGCGACACCTACCCGGTCGGCTACGACCTGCCGGAGGACGGCAGCCTCTCGCCGCAGCAGGTCATCGAGCGCATCGGCCAACTCGCCCCCGAAGGCACGATCTTCGCGGCGGGCGTCGGCCAGCACCAGATGTGGGCCTCGCACTTCATCAACTACGAGCAGCCCTCCACCTGGCTGAACTCCGGCGGCGCCGGGACGATGGGGTACGCGGTTCCGGCCGCGATGGGCGCCAAGGCCGGGATGCCGGACCGCGCCGTCTGGGCGATCGACGGTGACGGCTGCTTCCAGATGACCAACCAGGAACTCACCACCTGCGCGCTCAACAACATCCCGATCAAGGTCGCGATCATCAACAACGGCGCGCTCGGGATGGTCCGCCAGTGGCAGACCCTGTTCTACAACCAGCGGTACTCCAACACCGTGCTGCACTCCGGCGCGGACACGGACGGCGCCCCGGCGAAGGGCACCCGGGTGCCGGACTTCGTCAAGCTGTCCGAGGCCATGGGCTGCTACGCGATCCGCTGCGAGGACCCGGCCGACCTGGACAAGGTCATCGCCGAGGCCAACGCGATCAACGACCGTCCGGTCGTCATCGACTTCATCGTCCACGAGGACGCCATGGTGTGGCCGATGGTCGCCGCCGGCACCTCCAACGACGAGGTCATGGCAGCCCGCGGTGTCCGCCCCGACTTCGGCGACAACGAAGACGACTGAGAGACAGAGAGAGACCGACTCCTATGTCCACCAAGCACACGCTCTCCGTCCTGGTCGAGAACAAGCCAGGTGTCCTCGCCCGGATCACTGCCCTGTTCTCCCGGCGCGGTTTCAACATCGACTCGCTCGCGGTCGGTACCACCGAACATCCCGACATCTCCCGCATCACCATCGTGGTGAATGTCGAGGGCCTGCCCCTGGAACAGGTGACCAAGCAGCTCAACAAGCTGGTCAACGTCCTGAAGATCGTCGAACTCGAGCCCGCCGCTGCGATCCAGCGGGAGCTCGTCCTGGTGAAGGTCCGCGCCGACAACGAGACCCGCTCCCAGATCGTCGAGATCGTCCAGCTGTTCCGCGCCAAGACCGTCGACGTCTCCCCCGAGGCCGTCACGATCGAGGCGACCGGGGGCGCCGACAAGCTGGAGGCCATGCTCAAGATGCTGGAGCAGTTCGGCATCAAGGAGCTCGTCCAGTCCGGCACCATCGCCATAGGGCGCGGCGCGCGCTCGATCACCGACCGTTCTCTGCGCGCACTCGACCGCTCGGCGTAATCATTCAGGGGCCGCCTCGCCGCTCGCATGGCGAGACCCGACAACGTATCTGACGCACCCCGCCGTACGGTGGGACGCAACACCTGCACACCAAGGAGAAGACCCAGTGGCCGAGCTGTTCTACGACGACGATGCCGACCTGTCCATCATCCAGGGCCGTAAGGTCGCGGTCATCGGATACGGCAGCCAGGGCCACGCCCACGCGCTGTCGCTGCGCGACTCGGGTGTCGACGTCCGAGTCGGTCTGCACGAGGGTTCGAAGTCCAAGGCCAAGGCCGAGGAGCAGGGCCTGCGCGTGGTGACCCCCGCCGAGGCGTCCGCCGAGGCCGACGTCATCATGATCCTCGTCCCGGACCCGATCCAGGCCCAGGTCTACGAGGAGTCCATCAAGGACAACCTCAAGGACGGCGACGCGCTGTTCTTCGGCCACGGCCTGAACATCCGCTTCGACTTCATCAAGCCGCCGGCCGGCGTCGACGTCTGCATGGTCGCCCCGAAGGGCCCGGGCCACCTGGTCCGCCGTCAGTACGAGGAGGGCCGCGGCGTTCCGTGCATCGTGGCCGTCGAGCAGGACGCCACGGGCAAGGGCCTGGCGCTCGCCCTCTCCTACGCGAAGGGCATCGGCGGCACCCGCGCCGGCGTCATCAAGACGACCTTCACCGAGGAGACCGAGACCGACCTCTTCGGCGAGCAGGCCGTCCTCTGCGGTGGCACCGCCGCTCTGGTCAAGGCCGGTTTCGAGACCCTGACCGAGGCCGGTTACCAGCCGGAGATCGCGTACTTCGAGTGCCTGCACGAGCTGAAGCTCATCGTGGACCTGATGTACGAGGGCGGCCTCGAGAAGATGCGCTGGTCCATCTCGGAGACCGCCGAGTGGGGCGACTACGTCACCGGCCCGCGCATCATCACGGACGCCACCAAGGCCGAGATGAAGAAGGTCCTCACCGAGATCCAGGACGGCACCTTCGCCAAGGCCTGGATGGCGGAGTACCACAACGGTCTGCCCAAGTACAACGAGTACAAGAAGGCCGACAGCGACCACCTGCTGGAGACCACCGGCAAGGAGCTGCGCAAGCTCATGAGCTGGGTCGACAACGAGGCCTGAGCCTCTTGGCCGAGGGGCGGGTCCGCACGGGCCCGCCCCTCGGCGCACGGTCTGTCCCACGCCCCGTGTCACTGCGGGGGGAGGGGCGGTGGGAGGCGACGGCACCGTACGTCTGTACAGGCCGTCCACCTCGTGCGGGTGATCCTTCCACCGGGGCGCAGATCGCGTCCGGCCGCATGACTACACTTCTCAACACATACACGCGTCAGGGCCCACAGTGTCGTGCGTCTTCCACGCGGCTAGCCCCTCCACCGCCTGCGGCCGTCGGGACGGCCGTCCGCACTGGACTTGTGAGGACACACGTGAGCTCGAAACCTGTCGTACTCATTGCTGAAGAGCTGTCGCCCGCCACGGTCGACGCTCTGGGTCCGGATTTCGAGATCCGGCACTGCAACGGCGCGGACCGCGCCGAACTCCTCCCCGCGATCGCCGATGTCGACGCGATCCTGGTGCGCTCCGCCACCAAGGTCGACGCCGAGGCCATCGCCGCCGCGAAGAAGCTCAGGGTCGTCGCCCGCGCGGGCGTCGGTCTGGACAACGTCGACGTCTCCTCGGCCACGAAGGCCGGCGTGATGGTCGTCAACGCGCCGACCTCCAACATCGTCACGGCCGCCGAGCTCGCCTGCGGTCTGCTGGTCGCCACCGCGCGCAACATCCCGCAGGCCAACACCGCCCTGAAGAACGGCGAGTGGAAGCGTTCGAAGTACACGGGCGTCGAGCTCAGCGAGAAGGTTCTCGGCGTCGTGGGCCTCGGCCGCATCGGCGTGCTCGTCGCACAGCGCATGTCCGCGTTCGGCATGAAGATCGTCGCGTACGACCCCTATGTGCAGCCCGCGCGTGCCGCGCAGATGGGCGTCAAGCTCCTCACCCTGGACGAGCTGCTCGAGGTCGCCGACTTCATCACGGTGCACCTCCCCAAGACCCCCGAGACGCTCGGCCTCATCGGCGACGACGCGCTGCACAAGGTGAAGCCCTCGGTGCGGATCGTCAACGCCGCTCGCGGTGGCATCGTCGACGAGGAGGCGCTCGCCTCCGCCCTCAAGGAGGGCCGGGTCGCCGGCGCCGGTCTGGACGTGTACACGAAGGAGCCCTGCACGGACTCCCCGCTGTTCCAGTTCGACCAGGTCGTCTGCACCCCGCACCTCGGCGCTTCCACCGACGAGGCGCAGGAGAAGGCGGGCATCGCGGTCGCCAAGTCCGTCCGTCTCGCGCTCGCCGGTGAGCTCGTGCCGGACGCGGTCAACGTCCAGGGCGGCGTGATCGCCGAGGACGTACGTCCCGGCCTGCCGCTCGCCGAGAAGCTCGGCCGCATCTTCACCGCCCTCGCGGGCGAGGTAGCGGCCCGCCTCGACGTCGAGGTCTACGGCGAGATCACCCAGCACGACGTGAAGGTGCTCGAACTCTCCGCGCTCAAGGGTGTGTTCGAGGACGTCGTCGACGAGACGGTCTCCTACGTCAACGCGCCGCTCTTCGCGCAGGAGCGCGGTGTCGAGGTCCGCCTCACCACCAGCTCCGAGTCGCCGGACCACCGCAACGTGGTGACCGTCCGCGGCACCCTGTCCAGCGGCGAGGAGGTCGCGGTCTCCGGCACGCTGGCCGGCCCCAAGCACCTCCAGAAGATCGTCGCCATCGGCGAGCACGACGTGGACCTGGCGCTCGCCGACCACATGGTCGTCCTGCGGTACGAGGACCGTCCCGGCGTCGTCGGCGCGGTCGGCAAGATCCTCGGCGAGGCCGGGCTGAACATCGCGGGCATGCAGGTCTCGCGGGCGGACGTGGGCGGCGAGGCGCTCGTGGTGCTCACCGTCGACGACGACGTCCCGCAGTCGGTCCTGACCGAGATCGCGGACGAGATCGGCGCCACCTCGGCCCGTTCGGTGAACCTCACGGACTGAGCCGCCCCCTCGCTACGGCCGCGGCCGGCGGGGCGCTTGCGCGCTGGCCCCCCGGGGGGGCCGGGGGGGGGGGCGGGGGGGCGCCCCGCCCGGGCCCCGACGCCCGCCCCCCCCCGCGCCCCCCCCCGCC
>NZ_JBHYTT010000029.1:0-52521 GCF_042749285.1 Streptomyces sp. NPDC059499 | reverse complement strand
GCTCCCGAGGGAGTGCGGGGCCTTTCCGTGTGTCCGGGACCGAAGGGGCCCTGAAGGGGCCTGCAGGGCCCTTCTCAGCCCTGCCAGCTGTGCGGAGCACGGAAACCGGGGGTGCGCTCCAGTCGGCGCCATCCGGCGTGGTTGCGGCCCCGGTGGGCGGGCGCGTCGGGCTGGGCGGCTGCGCGTGCGAGCAGGACCGCGGTGATGGCCGCGAGCTCCTCGGGGCCGGCCTGGCCCTTCTCGACGCGCAGCACGGACTCGGCGGGAGTGACGCTCATGGTGTCTCCGTCTTCTGGACGTTCTGGGCAGCTGGTCGTTCACGCATCCGGGGTTGCCGGGGCGGCTGCGACTACTGCGGGGGGTTGCCGTGCTTGCGGGACGGCAGATCCGCGTGCTTGTTGCGGAGCATCGCGAGAGAGGCGATCAGGACCTCACGCGTCTCGGCGGGGTCGATGACGTCGTCGACCAGGCCGCGCTCCGCGGCGTAGTAGGGGTGCATCAGCTCGGCCTTGTACTCCTTGACCATGCGGGCCCGCATGGCTTCGGGGTCCTCGGCGTCCGCGATCTGACGGCGGAAGATGACGTTGGCGGCACCTTCGGCGCCCATCACCGCGATCTCGTTGGTGGGCCAGGCGTACGTGAGGTCGGCACCGATGGACTGGCTGTCCATGACGATGTACGCGCCTCCGTATGCCTTGCGCAGGATCAGCGAGATCCTCGGCACGGTGGCGTTGCAGTACGCGTACAGGAGCTTCGCGCCGTGCCGAATGATTCCACCGTGCTCCTGATCGACGCCGGGCAGGAAGCCGGGTACGTCCAGCAGAGTGACGATGGGGATGTTGAAAGCGTCGCACATCTGGACGAATCGAGCGGCCTTCTCGGACGCCTCGATGTCCAGGACACCGGCCAGCGACTGCGGCTGGTTGGCCACGATGCCGACGACCTGGCCGTCGAGCCGGGCCAGGGCGCAGATGATGTTGCGGGCCCAGCGCTCGTGGATCTCCAGGAAGTCGCCGTCGTCGACGAGCTCCTCGATCACCTTGTGCATGTCGTACGGGCGGTTCCCGTCGGCCGGGACCAGGTCCAGCAGGACATCGCCGCGGCGGTCTGCCGGGTCGTCCGTCGCCGTGACGGGCGGGTTCTCCCGGTTGTTGGACGGCAGCATCCCGATCAGGTAGCGGACCTCGGCGATGCAGGTCTCCTCGTCGTCGTACGCGAAGTGCGCGACGCCCGAGGTCTCGGCGTGCACATCCGCGCCGCCGAGCCCGTTCTGGGTGATCTCCTCGCCGGTGACGGCCTTGACGACGTCCGGTCCGGTGATGAACATCTGCGAGGTCTCACGGACCATGAACACGAAGTCGGTGAGGGCGGGGCTGTAGGCCGCGCCGCCCGCGCACGGGCCGAGCATCACGCTGATCTGCGGGATGACACCGGAGGCGCGGGTGTTGCGCTGGAAGATCCCGCCGTACCCGGCGAGCGCGCTCACGCCCTCCTGGATACGGGCGCCGGCGCCGTCGTTCAGCGAGACCAGCGGAGCACCGGCCGAGATGGCCATGTCCATGATCTTGTGGATCTTGGTGGCGTGGGCCTCGCCCAGTGCGCCGCCGAAGATCCGGAAGTCGTGCGCGTAGACGAAGACCGTGCGGCCCTCGACCGTGCCCCAGCCGGTGATGACACCGTCGGTGTACGGCTTCTTGGTCTCCAGCCCGAATCCGGTCGCCCGGTGACGGCGGAGCTGCTCGACCTCCTTGAACGTACCGGGGTCGAGCAGGAGCTCGATGCGCTCCCGTGCGGTCAGCTTGCCCTTGGCGTGCTGTGCCTCGGTCGCCCGGTCGCTCGGTCCGCGCCGTGCCTGCTCGCGCAGGTCCAGCAGTTCGGCCACCCGGCCACGCGTGTCACTCGGCTCGCCCGGGATTTCGTCCACAACGGTCATGCATCGACCCTACGAACCCGACCCAGGGATTCGTGCCGTCGACTCCGGACAGTCTCCTGCCCGGTTTCCTGGTGGCACCTGACAGAACCGACGCACCATGCAGCCCATCTGCCAGCCCGTGGGGCTCTCCCGTTGTGGGTCTTCCACAAAGCGGGGTCTGTGGTGTGGGGCACATCGGCGAATGCGCGCCACGCCGCGGATCCACCGGCCCGGCGGACCTCGTACCCAGAATGGCAGGGGGCGGAACCGGAATCGGAACCGCCCCCTCGCCACAAGCCCGGGTTCAGCTTCCGCAGTGGAAGCGGGCGCTCCCCCAGTCGGCGTGGTCGTTGCCGTTGCCGTCGCCGCCGTCCGCGACGGCCAGCTCGACGTACTTCGCGCCGGTGACGTCCGCCTCCAGCCGCCACGCGGTGTCCGCCGCCCTCAGCACGGGCGAGGCGGCCTTCTCGGTGCCGTCCGCCGTGACGGAGAACAGCACACTCCCCCGCGAGGTCTGCGCGTCGTCGACCCCGACCTCGGCGGTGAACGAGGTGCACTTCCCGCCCAGGTAGTAGCGGACCTTCGCCGGTGCGTGGGTGCCGAGGCCCTTCTCGTACACGGTGCCCCCGATGTTCAGCGGGGTGCCGTCGCCGGCGCCCGTTCCCCCGTTGGAGAGGTCGCGCTCGACCGGACCCCAGCCGTTCTCCGAGCTCGTCCAGTCCAGGTCACTGGCCCAGCTGTCGGTGACGGGCGGCGGGGGCAGGGTCCGCACGGTGGTGTTCGCGCCCAGCGTGCGTGGGGTGCCGTCCACCGTGTACGAGGCGGCGGCGCCCAGGTCGTACGCCTTGTACGCTGCGTCCGCGGGCGGGGTGACCTGCCAGCTCGCCTCGGTCCTCGCGCCGGGTGGGACCCTGTCGAAGGTGACGGCTCCGGCGGGCTGTGCCGTCCAGCCCGCCGGGAGGGTGAGGCCGACCTCGACGCCGGTGGCCTCCGCCGCCTCGTGGTTGGTGAAGGCGGCCTTCACCGTGGTGGCCGCTCCGGGCTCCAGTGCCTGGGTTCCGGCCGTGACGGCGAGCGTGGCGCAGGCGGACCGCTCGCCCGCGGGGGCGGGTCCCAGGTCGGTCACCGTGAATCCGTCGAGCACGAGGTCGGCGCCCTCGGGAGCGTCGCCGCGCTTGCGCAGCCCGGTCCAGGTGTCTCCGCAGCCGGCGGTGACGGTCTCGGTGAAGTGACCGGTGGTGAGCTGCCGGCCGATCGGCGTGGCCCGCGTCTCGGTCGATGCGGGGGCGCCGTCGGCGTCGATCCGGTCGTACCCGTCGACCCACTCGTAGGCACCGGCGTGGCTGGACTGGTAGTCGTACTCGACCTTGTAGCGGCGGCCGTCGGTCATCGGGACGGTCCAGGGTGCGGTCCGGTAGACGAGGCCGGTGTTCTCCTCGTGGGCCTTGAGGGACTCCTTGCCGCCGAGCACGTCGTCGACGAGTTTCCCGTTCCAGCCGGCCTGGGTGTAGGGGGCGTGCAGCTGGGAGACGCTGGTGCGGGGATCGGTGGAGCCGCCCGCGTCGCCCTTGAGGAAGGGTCCCCAGCCCTGGTCGACGTCCTCGAAGTCCTCGTACGCGACGGTGCCGGGTTTCGTCGCCGGGGCGTTGGCGACGATGCGTACGTCGTCGGCCCGCACGGTCGCCGTGCTGCCGCGGGCCGCCTCGATGCGCAGGGTGGTGCGGCCGTCGGCGGGTGCGGTGAAGTTGACCTTGGCCCGCTGGAAGTACGTGCCGTGCCGGTCGGACGCGGCGACCTGGTCCTCGGCGGTGGACCGGTCCACGGCGACGGATGTCCTGCCGGCCGAGAGGGTCGTGTGCCGGCTCCTGCCCGGTTCGACCTCGATGAACGCGGAGGCGGTGTAGCGCGTGCCGGGCTTCAGTCCGGTGATGCGCTGGGAGAGCGCGGCCGTACCGGAGCCGGAGAGCTCGGCGCTGTTGCGTCCCTGTTCGTCGGTGTCTCGGGTGACGGTGCCGGTCCGCGTCCAGTCGTCCAGCCCGCTGTCGTTGAAGCCGGGGTCGTCGACCGGGGTGCCCTCGCCCCACCGCGGGTCGGCGGCCTGCGGCGCCCGGTCCGGGTAGAGGACGTAGGGCTGTCCGGCGGTGGCCTCCAGTGTGATCCTCCCGCCGACGGGCCGGACGGTGCCGGTCCTGACGCGGCCGTTGTCGGTGAGCTTGTAGACGGTGTACGCGCCCGTGCCGGGAACGGCCCAACTGCTGCTGCCACCGGCCTTGTTGTAGTGGTAGAGCTTCTTGCCGCCGTCCCAGGGCAGCAGGTAGCCGGTGCCGCTGAGGACCTTGCGACCGTGGTCGTAGAAGGTCCGGCTGCCGTTCTCGACCGTGCCGCGCACCCCGCCGGTGAGTGTGACGTCGTTGCCGTCCCAGCGGGTGATCCTCTGCTGCTGGAGGTACTTGGCGGGGAGGTTCCTCTCCCAGATGTTGGCGTAGAAGGCGTTCCAGTCGGTCTCGCCGGTCCAGCCCTCGAAGTCCTCCAGCGCGGTCTGGCCGAGGACCGGGTCGTTGTTCCAGATGTCCTTCTCGTCGTTGCGGATGAAGCGGATGATCTTCGAGTTGAGGCCCTTGTTGGTGGCACCGCCGTAGTCGAGGTCGTTGGCCCAGTGGGACCAGAGCGAGCCGCGCTCGAACTTGTCGGCCCATTCGGTCCCGACGTTCCAGCCCTGCTGCTGCACGGCCCGGAGGGTCTTGTCCGCGATCCAGCCGTGCGAGTAGTAGACGTCGATGTAGAGGAAGCCGAGGTTGTCGTCGGTCTCGTCGCGCAGCTGCTGGAAGCGCTTCGCGAGGTCTCCGCTGTTGATGTCGCGGCGCTGGTCGATGTAGTAGCTCTGGTTGAGCCAGTTCCAGCCGGGCTTCGTTTTGTCGACGAGCTTCTCGTCGAACGCGTCGGCCTCGGGGTAGGACTCGGTGGCGTTGACGTGGACGCCGAAGGTGGCGCCCCACTTCCTGCCGTCCTCGAGCAGTGCGTTGAGGTCCTTCAGGCCGCCGGCCCGCTTGTTGTAGTTGCCGCCGTAGTCGGGGTGGGCGGAGTCGTGGCCCTCGGAGCCGTAGCCCTTGAGCACCGCGAGCTGGCCGAGGCCGTCGGTGGCGAGCGAGACCCGCTTGACGTCGTCGAGGGTGCGCAGGAAGGGGTGGGTGGCCTGGCTGGCGAAGTTGAACGGGATGTGGGTGATGACCCGGTTCGCGGTGTCCTCGGAACCCGGTGCCTTGATCCCGATGGACCGGAAGGCCACCGCGCCGTCCTGCCAGTTCACGGCCTTGTCGCCGTTGGCGTCGGGTGTGACGACGACCTTCGCCCAGGGCAGGTCCGCCCCGCTCTCCGGCTTCGGCGCGCCCTCGCCGCGGTAGGTCCACTGACCGGACCACACCCCGACCCGGACACTGCCGTCGGCTTCCTTGCGGGCCTGGTGCCAGAAGCGGGCGTCGTCGCCGCCCGTGGCGCCCGAGGGCTTGTCGTAGGTGGAGTTGGACTCGATGGCGGCGGCCAGGGTGCCCGTGCTGACGATGGCGTACGAGGCACCGAGCGGCGCGCTGTCCGCGGCCGTCTCCTCGGTGACCTCCGCGAACACGTCGGCGGTCTTCGTGGAGTCCGGGTCCAGCCGGGTGAATGCCGTGGCGGCGCCTGTCTCGGCGGAGCCTACGGAGACCAGGTCGTGGCCGGGTATGTCGATGGTGCCGACGCGGAAGGCCTCGGTGTCGCGCACGGCGGTCACCTTGAAGGTGGTGGCGCGTCCGGCCACGGAGAGCGTGGTGTCGATCTCCACGCCGGGCAGGTCCTCGAAGGCGAGGGTGTAGCGGGCCTCCGTCGCGGTGAACTCCGGTGCGCCCTTGAGCCGCACGGGGTGGGCGGCACCGTTGAGCGTGACGGCGGTGACCGGCCGCGTACTGCCGGCCAGCCGCGCCCCACCGGCCCGGTCGGTGTACGTCAGGACGCGCGGGAAGTCCTCGGCGACGGAGACGGAGAGCTGCTCCGAGGCGATGACGGCACCGGCTGCGGCGGAGTCGGCCGCCGCGGCAGGCGGCGGGTCGGCGGCCGATGCGGGGAGCGCGGTACCCACGAGGGCCAGGACGGCGGCTGAGGCGGCGGCGACTGCGCCCGCCGAACGGAATCTTGACGACATGAGGACTGAGTAATCCCACGGCCTCGACAGGGTCAACGTCATACCGTCCCGAGGGACTTACCAGTCCAACAACCGCGGTCGGTTAGTCCAAGAGCGGTGGGACACGTCAGGCCGGGTCGCGCGTTCAGTTCCTGTTCACCGCGCGCACGCGATCACCGACCGAGGGTCGCGAAATGCCGCTCCGAGACGTCGAGTTGTGAAGAATTTCGATTCTTGAGAGCGCTCTCAGTCCTAACTCTTGACGCTCGCGGCACCCGTGGTGAGAGTGGTTCGCACCGCAGGCGGCCCCCACCGCACCGCCTCCCCGCTCGACCACCCATGACTCCGCCTGCGGCCCCCCACATCTCGGGAGTTCTTCATGATTTCGCGCAGAATGTTCCTGACGGGCGCAGCCGCCTCCGCGACCGCGCTCACCTACCCGCTCTGGGGCACCGCCCTGAGCCCGCGCACGTCGGCCGCACCGGCGACGTGCGAACTCGCCCTGGAGAACCGTTCGTTGCCGGGCACCGTCCATGCGTACGTCACCGGCCACGAGCAGGGCACCGACCGCTGGGTACTGCTGCGGGCCGACGGCAGCGTCTACCGCCCGGACTCCCCGGGTGCCCCGCAGACCCCGCTTCCGGTGGACTGCGCCATCCCGCTGAAGGCCGCCGGCGCCGGGCCGGTCGTGCTGACGCTGCCTCAGATGTACGGGGCCCGGGTCTACTTCGTACGCGACGACAAGCTGGACTTCTACCTGAACCCGGGCCCCTCCCTGGTCGAGCCGGCCTTCGCCACGCCCACCGACCCGAACTACGGGCGGACCTGGTCGTTCTGCGAGTTCACGTTCAACCCGCAGCAGATCTACGCGAACATCAGCTACGTCGACCTGGTGACGGCGCTGCCGATCGGCCTGACGCTGGAGGGCGACACCACGCACACCGTGGCGCCGCTCCCGGACGGGGCGGTGCAGCGCATCGCCGACGACCTGACGGCCCAGGCCGCCGCTGACGGGCAGCCCTGGGACAAGCTGGTGACGCGCGGTCCGGACGGGAAGGTCCTGCGGGTCGTCTCGCCGCAGAACCTGATGGCGCCGTTCTTCGACCGGCCGAACGAGATGCCGTTCCGGGATCTGTTCACGGCGCAGATCGACGAGGTCTGGGAGAGGTACCGCTCCACCGACCTCCGGATCGACCTCCAGGGCGGCCGGGGCACGCTCGCGGGCCGGGTCAGCGGCGACACCCTGACGTTCGAGGGTGGTCACACCTTCGTCAAGCCGACGTCGAAGGACATCTTCACGTGCAACCACGGGCCCTTCACGAACAACCCGGGTGACTCCGACGACAAGAAGGCACTGCTGGCGAGGATCGCGGCGGGCTTCAACCGCTCGATCATGCTGAGCCACCCCCAGCAGCCCAACGGCACGACGGTGGCGGACTACTACAAGGGCGCGGTGACCAACCACTGGTCGCGCGTCGTCCACGCGAACTCCCCGATCGGGTACGCGTTCCCGTACGACGACGTACGCCCGGACGGCCAGCCGGACGTCTCCGGGGCTGCCCACGACGGCAACCCGCGGCGCTTCACGGTGAGCGTCGGTTCCTGACCGGAAGCCTGCGTCAGGACCAGGGCCGCCCGCCGTTCCCACACGGCGGGCGGCCCTGCCGCGTCCGCGTCGGCCCGGGCGGTCCCGGCACCCGGCTGCGCGTCGCGTTCCGGCGAGGGGCAGGATCCTGTCCGGGGGCCCGTACCCGTGCGCCGCCTCCCCAGCTGGTCCGCAGCGATGTTCCAGGAGAACGCATGCCCTTCGACGTCCACGCAGTCCGCGCGCAGATTCCGGCCCTGAAGTCCGGGTCGGCCCGCTTCGACGCGCCCGGCGGCACCCAGACACCCCAGCCGGTCATCGACGCGATCACCGACGCACTGGCGAATCCGCTCGCCGTCCGGGGCACGCAGAACGAGGGCGAGCGCAACGCCGAGGCCATCGTGGCCGGGGCCCGGTCCGCCCTGGCCGACCTGCTGGGGGCCGAGCCGCGCGGCATCGTGTTCGGCCGCAGTTCGACGCAGCTCACCTACGACCTCGCACGGACCCTCGCCAAGGACTGGGGGCCCGGCGACGAGGTGGTGGTCAGCCGTCTCGACCACGACGCCAACATCCGCCCCTGGATCCAGGCCGCCGAGGCGGTGGGCGCGACGGTCCGCTGGGCCGAGTTCGACCCCGCGACCGCTGAGCTGACACCCGGCCACGTCGCCGCCGTCCTCGGCGCGCGGACCCGGCTGGTCGCCGTCACCGGCGCGTCCAACCTCGTCGGCACCCGCCCCGACCTGCCCGCCATCGCCGGGCTCGTCCACGCCGCCGGCGCCCTGCTGCACGTCGACGCCGTGCACTACACGGCTCACGCGGCCGTCGACCTGACCGCCGTCGGCGCGGACTTCCTGGTCTGCTCCCCGTACAAGTTCCTCGGTCCGCACATGGGCGTGCTGGCGAGCAGGCCCGAGCTGCTGGAGACCCTGCGGCCCGACAAGCTCCTGCCGTCCACCGACGCGATCCCGGAGCGCCTGGAGCTGGGCACCCTCCCGTACGAGCTGCTGGCCGCCGCCCGCGCCGCGGTGGACTTCATCGCCTCGCTGGCTCCCGGCACGGAGGGCACCCGGCGGGAGCGGCTCCTCGCCGCCTTCGAGGAGATCGAGGCGCATGAGGACGCCCTGCGGGCCCGCATCGAGACCGGGCTGGCCGCCCTCGACGGGATCACCGTGCACTCGCGGGCCGCCCGGCGCACACCGACGCTGCTGCTGACGTTCCCGGGCCGCTCCGCCGCGCTCGCCTCGCGGTATCTGGCCGAGCACGGAGTCGACGCTCCGGCCGGCTCCTTCTACGCCCTGGAGGCCTCGCGCCATCTGGGTCTGGGCGACGGGGGCGGGCTGCGGATCGGCCTCGCGCCGTACAGCAGCGCCGAGGACGCCGACCGGCTGCTGGACGCCCTGGCCGCGTTCCTCACCGCACACCCCGCCGACGCCTGAGCGTCCCCGGACCCACGGTGCCCCCGTCCCGCCGGACGGGGGCACCTGTGTGTGCGGAGTCAGCAGCCGCCGCAGTTGTAGTACGTCACGTCCCAGTGGTTGCCCTCGTCCGCGTAGACGTTGCCGGATCCGGAGCGGTACTGGGGTGCTCCGTCGCCGCGCACACCGATGTAGGTGAACGCGCTCTTCACGTAGTTCGTCAGGCAGGTGGTCTTGCCGAAGTCGAGCTTGTAGCCGTTCCAGTGCGAGTACGTGCCACTGGCGTGCCCGGTCTCGGTGCCGCCGGTGATGTTGAGCCCGCATCCCGTGGCGCTCTTGAGCGTCTGGGCTCCCTGGGCACTGGTGAGGTTGAGCTGGTCGAAGGACGTACAGGTGGAGACGTTCCGGTTGGAGCAGCCGCCGGACGACGACCAAGTGATCCCGGAGGAGCTGAAGCGGGAGGTGGCCTGGGAGTGGGTCAGCTTGGTCACGGCATTGGCCTCGGTCGCGCTGCTGATCACGCCGACACCGGGCGCGAAGAGCACCCCGAGGACGAGGGCGAGGGCGGTCAGGGCCGAGCGGAGTACAGGACGGGTCAGCATGGGGGAAATCCTCCTGCTCATGACAAAACGGGGGATGAGCGAGCTGTCGTGCGGGGCCGAGCAGGGAGATCCTGCCCGGTTCTACGCGCGTCCGCCAGAGGTGCCGCGTGATCGATCGACGTCACGGAGCGGCTTTCGGAAGGGCCTGGACCCTTGTTGTTGAATTTCGAACCACATTGGTCTACAGTCAATCTCGTTGAAGGTTAAACAAGAACTTCGACAGTCACTCGTCTGAACACGTCCCCGAGGAGGAGCCATGGCTCTGTTCAACCGCAAGAACAACGACGCCCCGTCCACCACCGCCACCCTCGCGGTGGACCCCGCACTGGCCGCCCTGACCGGCACCTACGCGATCGACCCGGCGCACAGCAGCATCGGTTTCACCGTGCGCCACGCCATGGTCACCAACGTGCGCGGCTCCTTCGGTGAGCACGAGGGCACCCTGCGGCTGGACGGCGCCGACCCGGCGAACTCCTCCGCCTCCATCGACGTCAAGATCGCCAGTGTCGACACCGGCATCGCCGACCGTGACGGTCACCTGGTCAGCGGCGACTTCTTCGAGGCCGAGAAGTTCCCCCTCATGACCTTCCGGTCCACCACGGCCGAGCAGCTCGGGGGCGACAAGTACCGCGTCACCGGCGACCTCACCATCAAGGACGTGACGCGCCCGCTCGCCATCGACCTGGAGTTCAACGGCTCCGCCACCGACGTCTACGGCAACGAGCGCGTGGGCTTCGAGGGCAGCACCGACATCCTGCGCTCCGACTGGGGCCTGACCTGGAACGCGGCGCTGGAGACCGGCGGCGTGATGGTCAGCGACAAGGTCAAGCTGAACTTCGACATCTCCGCGATCAAGGCCGCCCCGCAGGCCTGAACCGTACGGAGATCCTGAACCGAGCGCGCCCGCCTTCGCTCCCCCACCGGGGAGGAAGGCGGGCGCTCGGCGTCCGGGGACTCCCGGTCACACGGTGCGGCGCACCTTCAGAGCGTTGTCCGTGCGGGTGGTGGGGTTCCCGTCCGGGTCGTTCTGGATCCGCTCGTGCTCCGCGCTGACCAGCACCTCCCACTCCCCGGCCGGGAGTTCGAGGGAGGCGAGCACCTCGTCCGTGGTCGGCAACTCCACGTCCGGGTGGTCATGCTCCCAGGAGGGGAAGCCCGCGTGCCCGACGATCAGGAGTACGCCGCCGGGCGCGACCGCCGAGGCCGCCTGCCGCAGGATCCGCTCGCGCGGCAGATCGCCCATGGAGTGCAGGAACTGGGCGGAGACCAGGTCGTACTCCCCTTCCGGGAACGAGGCGCCCAGGTCGTGCCACTGCCAGTCGATCCGGTCCGCCACGCCCGCGTCGGCCGCGTGCCCCGCCGCCCGCTCCAGGGCGACCCGCGAGATGTCGGTGGCGGTGACCGTCCAGCCCCACCGGGCGAGCCAGACCGCGTCGGCGCCCTCGCCGCAGCCGAGGTCGAGGGCGCGCCCCGGCTTCAGTCCCTCCACTTCACGGACCAGCGCGGCGTTGGGGTTCCCGCTCCAGATCCGGTCGCTCTCGCGGTACCGGTCGTCCCAGAGTTCGGCGTCGGTCCGGGTGGTGTCGTCGGTCATCGGGTCTCCTGCAGTCCATGACGGCGGTTTCCGAGCACGCGCTCGGTGACATGTCGCTCGGCCTCGGCCGAGAAGGGTTCCTGCCGGGCGGCGACCGCGCGGCGGGTGTCCTCGGTGACGAGGTCCGCGTTCATGGCCGCCCCCGCCTTCAGCCCCGCGGCGGCGGCACCGATGACCTGCTCCATGAGGTTGGCGACGTTACCGGCCACCCACACCCCGGGTACCGCCGTCGCACCGGTCGGATCGGCCTCGAAGTACGTGCCGACGAGATGGTCGCCCATCTCCATCGGCGCGGGCACCAGGCCGAGGCTCTCCAGGACCCCGGAACGCGCGGTGAAGCGCGGCTGGACCACGAGCACCTCGCGCGGGATCACCGTGCCGCCGGTCACCCGTACCCCGGTGAGCCGGTCGTTCTCCACGACCGTCCCTGCGACCTCGCCGTCCACCACGGCGATGCCCCGCGCGGCCAGCTGCTCGTACTCCTCGTCGGTGAAGTCGGACCGGAGGTGCCGGAACAGCACCACGTCATCGCTCCACTGCCGCCAGAGCAGTGCCTGGTGCACCGCCATCGGGCTCACGGCCAGGATGCCGATCGCCCGGTCCCGCACCTCCCAGCCGTGGCAGTACGGGCAGTGCAGCAGATCGTGACCCCAGCGCTCGGCCAGGCCTTCCACCTGCGGCAGTTCATCGACCAGCCCGGTGGTCACCAGCAGCCGGCGGGCCTCGACGGCGCTCCCGTCCTCCCGTACGACACGGAATCCGCCGTCCGGGAGCTTCTCGGCCGCCACGACCTCGCCCTCGACGATCTCGGCCCCGTACGCGGACGCCTCCGCCCGGCCGATGGCCAGCAGCTCCGAGGGCGGGGTGCCCTCGCGGCCCAGGTAGTTGTGCACGTGGGACGCGGGCGCGTTGCGCGGACTGCCCGCGTCGATCACGAGCACGGAACGCCGCGCCCTGGCCAGGGCGAGAGCCCCGCTCAGCCCGGCGGCCCCACCGCCCACCACGACCGCGTCGTAGCGCTGATTCTTGTCACTCATGCGAAACACCTCCATCTACGGGAGATGGTGCGCGCCCCGCCCCGTTTCGACAAGCTTGCTTGCCGAAGCGGCAAACTCGCACCAGACGGCCTTCCCCGGATCCCGCTCCCCCACCCCCCACGCGTCGGCAAGCGCCCCGACGAGGACCAGACCGCGCCCGTATTCCTGGTACGGGGCGGGGTCGGACCCTTCCTGGACCTCGCCGCCCCCGCTGTCGTGGATCTCGACCCTGAGCACCCGCTCCCAGGAGAGGCGTACGCGGAATCCGCGGCCGGGCGGGACGCCGTGGACCAGTGCGTTGGTGGCGAGCTCGCTCACGCAGAGCAGCACGTCGTCGACGGGCACCCCGCACGCCCAGTCGAGCAGCGTCGCACGCACGAACTGCCGTGCGAGGGGGATCGACCTGCGCTCGCGGCGGTAGAACGCCTCGCGGAGGCAGAGGAGTTGAGTTGATTCATTCACGGGACGACTGTCACAGAACGTCACTAGGGTTGATCAGCGCGTCAGGTCGTACATCGCGTTTGTACGGGTGCTGACGGGTCCGGCGGGGTCGCGTACGGGGAGAGGCACAGCATGCACTCGGCAAAGAGGAACAAGCGGGTCACGTCCTGGCACGTGATCGGCGCGCAGCTGGCCACGTTCCGCAAGGCGGCCCGGCTGACGCAGGCGTCGCTGGCCGACCGCTTCTGCGTGGGCGAGGACACGATCGCCTCGATCGAACAGGGCCGCCGGCCGCTCCAGCCGGACTTCGCTGCGCAGCTGGACGAACTGCTGGACACCAAGGGGGTGTTACGGGTTGCGGTGGCGAAGGTGCCGCAGAGGGAGCGGTTCCCGGCGTTCGCGCAGGATTTTGTGGAGTACGAGCAGGAGGCGGTGACGCTGCTCTGGTACGAGAACCAGGTGGTGCCTGGGCTGCTTCAGACGGAGGAGTACGCACGGTTCCTCTTCTCCTGCCTCTACCCGCCGCTCGAAGAGGACCAGCGGGAGGAATGGGTCACCGCCCGCATCGACCGACAGCGACTCCTCGCACGCAGGCCGCGCCCGATGCTGCACTTCGTGCTGGAGGAGAGCATCCTGCGCGGCGTGATCGGAGATCCTCAGGTACGACGGGGGCAGATCCACCACCTTCGACAGTGCATGGAACTCCCCTTTCTGGGACTCCAGGTCATGCCCATGAAGTTGCCCAAACACGCCGGCCTTGCAGGCCCCATGGTCTTGCTGGAGACCCCCGATCATGACCATCTCGCCTACGTCGAGGCCCAGTTGGCCAGTGTGCTTCACGATGACCCGGACGACGTCAGTGTGCTCCAGCAGAAATATGGGATGCTGCGTTCGCAGGCGCTTTCCGTCGAAATCAGCGCGCGCCTACTGGACGACCTGCTTGGAGAGTCATGAATCGCGCAGCACGCGGCACAGCCCTCATGTGGTTCAAGTCCAGTCACAGCAGCGACCAAGGCGGCGACTGCCTCGAAGTCGCCTACGACTGGCACAAGTCCAGCTACAGCAGCGACCAGGGCGGCGCGTGCGTCGAGGTCTCCGCCCACCCCGCCGCCGTACACATCCGCGACTCCAAGGTCGCCGAAGGCCCGGTCCTCACCGTGCGCCCGGCCGCCTGGGCCGCGTTCGTCAGCGCCGCGGCCTAGCACTTCGGCGCAGATCGAACGTGCCGCCCAACCTGGCGGCGCCGGCGCCGGACGGTGCCGAGGGCCCTTCAGGACGAAAGGCATCGGACGCGTCCACCGGCAGCGACGGCATTGTCGTGGGCGTGGCCACCGGCGGCACTACCGGCACCGGCGCACCGGATTCGATCGATACCTCCACGGTCACCGTGTCCGGCAGCTCGTGGGTCCTCGGCGGCCCCGGAACGGACCGCGAGGTGCCCTGAGGCGCCCGGTCCACGCGATGCGGATCCGAGGAGGGCGAGGCCCCGTGAGGACGTGACCGGACACGGGGAGCGGGGAGGTCCGCGGCCGACGCGGCACGCGCCACCACCGTTTCGGGCCCGCTCCCGGAAGGGGGCCGGCTGTCCGGCCGGTCGAGGGGTCCGGCCGGCAGAACCGCTCCCGCCACGGCCAGCGTCATCGCCGCCGATGTCGCCCCCGCGGACTGAGCGATGCCCGTACGGGGAAACCTGCGTGCGCACATCCACAGGGCCGTGGCCAGTGCGATGCAACCGGCCAGGGCGTTGCGCAACGAGCGCCTGGCTCTGGCGAGCAGTGACTCGGTGGCGCGGTAGCTCAGCCCCATGGTCCGGGCCACCTGTCCGACGTCGAGATCCTGCGCCTGGAGCCGCAGCGCCTGTACCTGGCGGGCGGGCAGCAGCTCCGCGGTGCGGTCGGCCAGCCATCTGGCCTCCGCCCGGTCGCAGGCCGCGTCCTCGACCGGGAAGGGCTCGACCGGAGCGGCGGCGTAAGGGCTCTGGCTCAACTCCCGGTCGCGGGCGACCTGGCGGTGCCGGTCGGCGCAGGCGCGCAGGGTCGCGAGCCTGAGCCACGGGCGCACCCGGCCGTACGGGACGTCAGGGTCCTCCGCCGCCCGGATCATCGCTTCCTGAACGGCGTCCTCGGCCTCTTCGGCGTTCGACGAGTGGCTGCGCGCGATCTCCAGCAGTTCGTCCCGGTGGCTCCAGATGAGCTCCCACCGGTTGCCCGGGCCACCTGGACGACCGACGGTACGCGGGACGCTCACGGTCGCAGCCTCTGGTCCATGGTCTCCGGTCCGGTGTGCGTCGGTCATAGCGCCCCACAGCCCCTATGCCCCGCGACCCGGCAGGTCTCGGGGCATACGGGCTCGGCGCCGGATCAGACCGAGAGCGTGGCGGCGGAGCCGAGCCCGGCGACGCCGAGCAGGCTGCCGCCGACGGAACCCGAGAGGCTGCCGGAGAGCGGCAGCGCGCCCAGCAGGTCGGCGTCGACCGCACCCGCGATGCCACCGACGAGCGGCGCCTCGATCGCAGCCGCGCCGGCGATGCCGCCGGACACGCCGTCCAGGTCCGCGTCGGAGATTTCCTGGGTCTGCATCTGGGGGGCGGAGCTCATGATGTGAATTCCCTTCGCATTAATTCCGAATGGCCGGAGCCGACTCCGCAGGAGCGAAAGGCCCTTGCCGCTGTCACGGATACCGAAGTCCTCACCGCCCGAAGGCGGCGAATTTCCCTACGGCTTCCGCGATGTGAGGGATGTAAGCACGTGAGGGCGTTGCGGGGCCAGCCATCAGCAGTCCCGTGAATAGTCACTCCGGCACCGAAGAACCGGCACGGTCACATTGCTCCATGGACCGGTACAGATTCTTCACCCGACCGACCGACGGACTTTCCGCCGGCCCTCTAAGTGATCCGCCACGAATGGGACATTGTCGGCCGCCGATGCGCGGGATCAGGTCCGCACGCGAAGCGCCGCAGGTCGCGCCTCGCCACCTGCGGACACGGTGTGCAGATCCGCCGCAGACGACCCGGACCGGACGCCGGAAGCTGAGCCGAGCCGCGTTCCCGCACCCCTCTTTACCGAAACTCGTCGAATGTCTGTACGCGCATCGGCACGCGGTGTACGTTCTCGGGCCGATGGGTGATGGGAGCGCTCCCATCACGCTCTTCCCGCTCCGCACGAGGAGGAACGCTATGAAACGCCTGCTCGCCTTACTGGCGACCTGCGCGACCGTCCTGGGCCTTACGGCGGCAATCGGCCCCCAGGCGGCGGCCGCAGCCGGCTGCAAGGTCGACTACACCGTCGCCAGCCAGTGGACGGGCGGCTTCCAGGCCGCTGTGAAGATCACCAACCTGGGCGCCCCCGTCACGGGATGGACACTCGGGTTCGCCATGCCGGACGCGGGACAGAAGGTCGCACAGGGCTGGAACGCCACCTGGTCGCAGTCCGGCTCCGCGGTCACCGCCGTCGGCGTCGACTGGAACCGCACACTGGCCACCGGCGCGGCGGCCGACGTGGGATTCACGGGTTCCTTCACGGGCGCCAACCCGAAGCCCACGGCGTTCACCCTCAACGGCGTCGCCTGCACGGGTGCCACCGAGGAACCCCCGCCCGTCCCTGCCGACGGCACCCCCGTGGACATCAACGGCCCGCTCCACGTCTGCGGCGTGAACCTGTGCAACCAGTACAACCGGCCCGTACAGCTGCGGGGCATGAGCACGCACGGCATCCAGTGGTTCAGCGAGTGCTACAACGCGGCGTCCCTGGACGCGTTGGCGAAGGACTGGAAGTCGGACCTGCTGCGTATCGCCATGTATGTGCAGGAGGACGGCTACGAGACCGATCCGGCCGGCTTCACCAGCCGCGTGAACACCCTCGTCGACATGGCCGAGGCCCGTGGCATGTACGCCTTGATCGATTTCCACACCCTGACGCCCGGCGACCCGAACTTCAACCTCGCACGCGCGAAGACGTTCTTCGCCTCCGTCGCGGCCCGGAACGCCGACAAGAAGAACGTGATCTACGAGATCGCCAATGAGCCCAACGGCGTGAGCTGGTCGGCGATCAAGAACTACGCCGAGCAGGTCATCCCGGTGATCCGGGCAGCCGACCCGGACGCCGTCGTCATCGTCGGCACCCGCGGCTGGTCCTCGCTGGGCGTCTCGGACGGCTCCAACGAGAGCGAGGTCGTCAACAATCCCGTCAACGCCACCAACCTCATGTACGCGTTCCACTTCTACGCCGCGAGCCACAAGGACAACTACCGCACCACGGTGAGCCGAGCCGCTTCGCAACTGCCTCTGTTCGTGACCGAGTTCGGCACGGTCAGCGCCACCGGCGGTGGAGCGATGGACTCGGCGAGCACCACGGCCTGGCTGAACCTGCTCGATCAGCTGAAGATCAGCTACGCGAACTGGACCTACTCCGACGCCCCCGAGAGCAGCGCGGCGCTGCGGCCGGGCACCTGCGCCGGCAGCGACTACAGCAGCAGCGGTGTGCTGACCGAGTCCGGAGCGCTGCTCAAGAACCGGATCAGCTCTCCCGACAGCTTCCCCACCAGCTGATGTCCGACGGGGCTCCGGCGGGCCGGAGCCCCGCCCCGATGACGGGAACCGCTCCCGTCGCCCTTCCGCACTCCCTCACCCCCTGCCTCGGAGGCACACGTGCGCGTCCTTCTCCCTCGATTACTGCACAGACTTCACAGGCCGTGGACGGCGGTCCTCACGGCCGTCGTGCTGCTGGCGTCCGGTTTCACCGCGGTGTCCGCGAGCGGCGCGGAGTCCGGCTGCCGGGTCGACTACACCGTGAACAGGTGGACGGGCGGCTACACCGCCCAGATCAAGGTCACCAATCTCGGCCCGGCGCTCAACGGCTGGCGTCTGAACTGGACCTACGCCGGCGACCAGCAGGTGACCTCGGCGTGGAACGCGAGCGTCACCCAGACCGGCAGCTCCGTCGTCGCCGTGGGTTCCGGCTGGAACGGCACGCTGGCCACGGGTGGCGCGGCCGACTTCGGCCTGCAGGGGACCTGGCGGTCGTCCGACCCCGCACCCGTCGACTTCAGCCTCAACGGCACGCCCTGCGGGGGTGACGGCACCCCGCCGCCGACCACACCCCCCACCACCCCGCCACCGACCACTCCCCCGACGACCCCACCGCCCACCACTCCGCCCGGCGAGGACTGCGGGAACGCGGTGATCTGTTCCGATTTCGAGGACCAGACCGGCCCTGCCCCGTCCGGCGCCTGGCAGTTCACCGCACCCGACTGCCAGGGCACCGGCACGGCCGCTGTCGACACCGCGGTCGCGCACAGCGGCAGCAGATCCCTGCGGATCGACGGCGGGACCGGGTACTGCAACCACGCCTTCGTCGCCTCCACCGCGGACCTGTCCTCGGTGGGTCCGGTGATGCACGTACGCATGTGGGTGAGGCACACCACCGCGCTCCCCGCCGCCCACGTCACGTTCGTCTCCCTGCCCGACAGCTCCCAGGCCGGGCGGAGCCTGCGCGTCGGAGGCCAGAACGGCGCCCTGCAGTGGAACCGGGAGAGCGACGACGCCACCCTGCCGGCTCAGAGCCCGGTCGGCGTGGCGCTGAGCAGGCCGCTGCCGACGGGAAGTTGGCAGTGCCTGCGGTTCGCGATCGACACGACGGCCCCGGGTCTCGACACCTGGCTCGGCGACGAGCAGATTCCGGGCCTGCACGCCGACGGTGTCCCCACACAGGACATCGACCAGCAGTGGCTCGCCCGCACCACACCGCCCCGGCCCACGGCCCTGCGACTGGGATGGGAGAGCTACGGGACGGGCGACGACACCCTGTGGTTCGACGATGTGACCGTCGGCTCCGCTCCCCTCGGCTGCTGACAGGTCGTAGAGTCGCAAGGGCGGCCGAAGCCAGTTGCGTCGGCTTCGGCCGCCTCGGCGGTTCCCCCGTCAGTTCAGACGGCGGCGCAGCCACCAGGCGCAGAAGCCTGTCAGCAGTCCGGCCAGGGCGAGGAAGATCGCCGTCTCGATCCACTGGAACGGCCAGTAGCGGTCGGCCGGGTGGTAGGACACCTCGACGTGGAGGTCGGACTCGGCGAAGCACTTGACGGCGTCGATGTCACGGCTCGCGCAGCCCTCGGCTCCCCGTACCTCCCGGCCCGCCGAATCGAGCACCGGCCCGGTACCGGACACCACCCAGGCGCCCGGCTTGGACACGCCCACGTCCAGGCCGGCGACGTCGCCGTCGCCGGACAGCAGGATGTTCGTCGCGGTCCACTCGGGCGGCGTGGCGGACGCTTCGGCGCCGCCCTCGCCTCCGGGCATGGTGATCGACTTGAGGGACACGACGGCGTGTTCGGGCGCGATGAGATGCGGGCGGACGGCGAAGGGCATGAGGACCTGGACCGCGACGAACAGGGCGAGTGTGGCCGCCATCGCGGGGACCGTTCTGCGGATCAGCAGTCCGGCGCAGGCACCGGCGGTGAAGGCGAAGGCCGCGTAGGCGAGCGGGACGATGCCCCGCCCGTCGAAGAGGACGGGCGTGAAGCGTTCGCTGTAGATCTCGTCGAGCGGGGACGCCCACCAGGTCACCATGAGGCTGAGCAGTCCCGAGACCGCCACGGCGCTCAGGCCGACCGCCGAGAGTTTGACCGCGAGCCAGTGGGTGCGGCTGATGCTCTGGTTCCAGACCAGCCGGTGGGTGCCGGTCTCCAGCTCCCGGGCGATCAGCGGCGCGCCCCAGAAGATCCCGAAGACACCGGGGACGGCGATGACGAGACCGGTGGCGAGGAAGTACAGGGACTCGTACTCGGTGATGAACGCGTTCTTGGCCGCTCCGCAGTCCGCACCGCAGCCGAGGATGTTGCTGTCGTAGGTGTCCCGGATCTGGATCCCGGTGATCAGAAGGGCCGCCGCGATCACGACGAGGGCCGCGAGGGCCACCAGGGTCTGGACACGGTACTGGCGCCAGGTGAGCCAGATCATCGCTGTGCCTCCAGTGCGGAACGGCCGGCCGGGCGGGCCCTGCCGTCGGCCATGTACGTGAGGACCAGGTCCTCCAGGTCGAGGGGTTCCAGGACCCAGGCGGGGTCGTGGACCGGGGCGGCTGCCCGGACGATGAAGGTGCTCTGCCGTTCGGTGTGCGTGGCCGTCAGGACCCGCATCCCGTCCGGCAGGTCCTCCGCGTCGCGGCGGGCCGTCGTGAGCCGGAAGTGCGTGCCCAGGAGGTCGTCGACGTCGCCGGCGATCTGCACGCGGGAGGCGACCAGGGAGATCAGGTGGTCGCAGACCCGCTCCAGGTCGGAGACCAGGTGCGAGGAGAGGATGACGGTGGTGCCGTGCTCGGCGACGTACTCCATGAGTCCCTGCAGGAACTCGCGCCGGGCCAGCGGGTCCAGGGCGGCGACCGGCTCGTCCAGGATGAGCAGTTCGGGCCGCTTGGCCACGGCGAGGGTCAGGGCGACCTGGGCGCGCTGGCCGCCGGAGAGCTTGCCGACCCGCTGAGCGGGGTCCAGGCCGAGGTCCTGGATCCGGGTCCGGGCCAGCTTCTCGTCCCAGGCAGGGTTGAGCCGTGCGCCGAGGCGCAGGTGATCGGCGATGGACAGCCCGGTGTACGTCGGGGTGTCCTGGGCGACGAAGCCGACCTTGGCCAGCTGTCCCGGCCCGGATGCGGGGCGTCCGCCGAGGACCTCGATGGTGCCCGAGGTCGGGGTGATGAGCCCGCAGGCCAGCTGTAACAGAGTTGATTTTCCGGCCCCGTTGGGGCCGACCAGGCCGACGACCCGGCCGGCCGGCACGCTCAGGGTGCAGTCGTCCAGCGCCTGGCGGCGGCCGTACCGCTTGCCCAGGCCTCTCGCTTCCAGAATTGGGGTCATTTCTCCTCTTCGGTGGAGGTGCGGAAGGTGCTCAGGAACAGGGCCTCGATGCTCTCCTCGTTCAGCCCCGCCGCTCGCGCCCGCTCCAGCCAGCCGCGCAACTCCTGGCGCAGCGGCTCGTGTTCGGACAGCGAGGCGTCACTGAGGGTGCTGGACACGAACGTGCCGACGCCGGGCTTCTTGGCGACCAGGCCCTCGTACTCGAGCTCCCGGTACGCCTTGAGCACGGTGTTGGGGTTGATCGCCACCTTGGCTGCGACGTCCTTGACCGTGGGCAGCCTGTCGCCCTCGAACAGCAGGCCCAGTCGCATGGCCTGGCGCACCTGGTGGACGAGCTGCAGGTACGGCGCGACGCCGGACCGGGAGTCGAGGTGAAACTCGATCACCGTCTCCTCTATTCATCTAGGTTCCTAGCACTATAGGACTCTAGCGACCTCTGGTCTGTCAACGGAACCGGCCGGGAAACGCGAAGAAGGGCGGCACACATGGGTGTGCCGCCCTCGGTTCCGTACGCCCTACGGGTGCCTGCCCGGGCCTTCCGCGTTCGGAGCGAAACGGGTGGGCGAGAGGGCGGTGTCCTCCTCGCCCGGTTCCAGCAGGGTGGCGGCGGCGCCCACGATGAGCGGGTCCGGCCTGCCGACGGCCTCGACATCCTTCGCCGCGTAGTCGATGCGGGCCAGGAGGCTGCGCATGGCCTCGATGCGGGCGCGGCGCTTGTCGTTGCTCTTCACGACGGTCCACGGCGCGTGCGCGGTGTCGGTGACACGGAACATTTCGACCTTCGCCGTGGTGTAGTCGTCCCAGCGGTCGAGGGAGTCGATGTCCGTCGGCGACAGCTTCCACTGACGCACCGGGTCGACCTGGCGGATGGCGAAGCGGGTGCGCTGCTCGGCCCGGGAGACGGAGAACCAGAACTTCACGACGATGATGCCGTCCGCGACGAGCATGTCCTCGAAGGCCGGGCACTGCTCGAGGAACAGCTCGTACTCCGACTCGGAACAGAAGCCCATGACCCGCTCGACACCGGCCCGGTTGTACCAGGAGCGGTCGAAGAAGACGAGCTCGCCCGGCGCGGGCAGATGGGCCACGTAGCGCTGGAAGTACCACTGGCCCCGCTCACGCTCCGTGGGCTTGTCCAGGGCGACGATGCGGGCGCCACGGGGGTTGAGGCGTTCGGTGAAGCGCTGGATGGTGCCACCCTTGCCGGCCGCGTCCCGCCCCTCGCACACCACGACGACGCGCGCACCGGCGTCCTTCGTCCACCGCTGGAGCTTGAGCAGCTCGATCTGCAGGATGCGCTTGGTCCGGTCGTACTCCTTGCGGCGGATCTTGCGGTCGTACGGGTAGTTCTGCCGCCAGGTCTTGATCGGCTTGCCCGCCTCGTCGAGCAGGACCGGCTGCTCCGGCCTGCTGGTGTCGACGGTCAGCCCGTCCAGGAGTTGCTTGCCCACCTCATCGCGGTCCACCCTGCCCAGCCTGGCACCCGTTCGCGCCCGGTGCCACCGGATGGCGGACACGACGCGCACACGTCTCCCCGGCTCGGGGCGCCCGTGGAGGGTTAAGTAAGGTAACCCTAATAACGGCAGGTCGGCGATGAGCTGCCGCATCCCACGAGGTACGGAGAAACCCTTGTCGAACGCCGCGCCCGCCGCGCCCTCCCGTACCGGGGATCCGCTGGCCGGAGCCGTTCCCCTGCGGTCCGCGGAGCAACTGCGCGAGATCCTCGGCGTTCCGTGGCCCCTCGTCATCGAGAAGGTCCACGACACGCTCACCGACGACGACTTCGACCTGCTGGCCCGTGCGCCGTTCTGCGCCGTGTCCACCTCGGACGCGGACGGCAACTGCGACACCTCCCCGCGCGGCGGCGAGCCGGGCTTCACCCGGGTCCTGGACGCTCGCACCCTCGCGCTGCCCGACCTTCCCGGCAACCGGCGCGGCGACAGCTTCCACAACATCCTGTCCAACCCGCACGTCGGCCTGCTGTACCTCATACCCGGGGCGATGACCGTGCTGCGGATCAACGGCCGCGCCCGGATCCTCACGGACGCGCCGTTCTTCGACGACATGACGGTCAAGGGCAGGCGTCCGGATCTCGCCCTGGTCGTCGAGATCGACGAGATCTACCTGCACTGCCCGGCTTCCCTGCGCCGCTCCGGGGTCTGGGCCCCGGACACGTGGGAGGGAGCGGTTCAGGCCTCCCGGGCCTGAAAGGCCTCCCGGGCCTGAAAGGCCTCCCGGGCCTTGGGTCAGAAGCCTCCGCCGCCGAAGTCACCACCGCCGAAGCCGCCCCCGTCACCGAACCCTCCGCCGTCGCCGAAGCCGCCGCCGCCGAATCCGGAGGAGTCGAAGTCGGAGCCGGAGGAGTCGCCGCCGCCCCACTCCCCGCCGCCCCCGCCGAAGTCACCGCCGCCGTACTCCGACGCGTAGGCCGGAGTGGCGAGCATCGAGCCGAGCATGGTCCCGACCAGCAGGCCGGGCAGCAGACCGCCGCCGAAGTAGCCGCCCGCCCAGGGGCCGTACGCCGGGCCCGCCTCCCAGTACGGGCGGCGGCGGCCGTCGCCCACGTCGACCGTACGGCTCATCGGGTCCTCGCCCTCGCGCAGCCGCACCTCGTCCGCACCGCAGACCGGGACCTCCCGGGCCGCACCGCCGGAGGGGCTCCACAGCACGTCGGCGACCGACGGGCCGTGGCGCGGGTCGAAGAAGCAGGGTGGACGGCGGGCCGGGACAGCGGTGCCTTTGCGGCGGGCCTCCAGGACGGCGAGGGAGAAGCGGCCGTCCTCCAGGGCCTGGGTGACCCCGCGCACGTCGGAGGGGTGGCGGGCATGGCCCATGCGGGACTTGGCGTCCTCGTAGGAGTCGAGCGCGTGCTCGTAGTCCGTGCGCATCGCGTCGTCGGCACCCTTCTCCGAGGGGTGGAAGTCGAGCCGGTCCAGGGTTTCGCCGTACGCGGTGATGTCCTCGTCCACGACGACCCGGAGCTTTTCGAGAGAGGCCTGCTCCTCTTCCTCCCTGCGCTTCCTGTTGCGGCGGACGATGGCGTACGCGCCGGCGCCGCCTGCCACCGCCACCGCGCCCAGCGCGATCAGGCCGGCCGCGCCGGCCGCACCGTTCTCGTCACCGTCGGCGCCGGACCACGACGCGGGGGCGCTGCCCCTGGCCTGTTCGACGGCGCGGTCGACGAAGGCGTTGAGCTGGGTGGCGGCGTTCACGTCCGTGCCGGGCGCCTCGACGGCCGTGGTGAGGTTGTCCACCGCCCGGACCGGCATGACCTGCGGGTCGGCACCCGCGTCGAACCCGTCGCCGAGCCTGACCGCGTAGACACCGGTGATTCCGGTGGTGGTACGGAGGTTCTGGAGGAGGTTCTGCTCGGGGAATTCGGACGTCGCCGGGAGCACGGCGACGAAGACCGGCTTGTCGGCGTCGAGGATCGTCTCCTCCAGCGCCTTCTCCTGGGTGGCGGAGAGCATGCCCCTGGCTGCCGGGTCCACGTACACCGGGTCCTGCCGCAGGGCCTGACCCGCCTCGTCGACGGTGGCGGGGGCGGCGGACACGGCCGGCGCAGCGGGGGTCAGCGCCAGCACGGCCGCCGTGAGTATCAGCAGCAGGCAGGCCCAAAGGGGGGCGAACAGCCTCTTCCGCATACTCCGAAAGTAACCCAAGTGGGCGACAAATGCGTCGCCCACCCGGGCTTCCTCCGTGGTGTTACGCGGCGCGGTACGCCGTGCGCAGCTTCGCCACCGCCCCGGTCAGGTCACCGGTGAGCAGCAGGTGGTCGGCCTCGGCGAACGGCTTGGACACCGCCGCTGTCAGCTTCCCGCCGGCCTTCTGCTGGACCAGCAGCCTGGCCTGGTCCACGATCGCCTTGCCCGCCGGGGTCTTCCCGAGGTGCGCCTGCTCGGCGAGGTTCGCGGCCGCGGCGAGGGCGGTGAGGGTGAGCTCGCCGCCTCCGGGGACCTTCTTCAGGGTGGTCAGTCCCCATCCGTACGGGAACTGCGGGTCGTACGCCGCGTCGCCGACGTTGATCGGCAGCTGCGACTCGGACTTCGGCCAGGTCACCGGGAGCTGTCCGGTGAAGGCCTTCTTGCCGTAGAGGACGTCGGCGACGCCGTCACCCTCGGTGCCCGGCAGCCAGGAGGCCACCAGGGCGTCGATGTCACCGAGCTTGTCGCCGATGAGCTGCGGACGGCCGGAGACGACCAGGACCGCGCACTTCATCGCCGCGCAGACCTTGTCGACGGCTGCCTTGTCGGCGGCCGTGAGCTCCAGGTCGTGGCCGTTGCCGACGTCACCGATGCCTTCGGCGTACGGGGTCTCGCCGACCACGACGACACCGACGTCGTAGCCGTCCGTGGCGGCCGAGGCGTCCTTGGAGTACGTGGCCGAGTCCGTGTTCTTCTTGATGCCCTCGAGGATCGTCGTGCCCGTGGTGGTCCGGCCCGAGGCGCCCTGCCAGCTGACGGTCCAGCCACCGGCCTGGTTGCCGAGGTCGTCGGCGTTGGATCCGGCGACGTAGACCTTCTGGGACGGCTTGAGCGGGAGGACCGCGCCGTCGTTCTTCAGGAGGACCTGGGACTTGGCGGCTGCCTCACGGGCGACCGTACGGTGTGCGGCCGAGCCGACCTTGTCCAGGTTGGAGGGGTCCGCGTACGGCTTCTCGAAGAGGCCGAGACGGAACTTCTGGGTCAGGATCCGCGACACCGCGTCGTCGATCCGGGCCTGGCCGATCCGGCCGGCGGTGACCTCCTCCTGGAGGGTCTTCGTGAAGTCCTGGTACGCCGTCGGGACCATGATCATGTCGAGTCCGGCGTTGACGGACGTCCGCACGTCGCTGGCGTAGTCACCGGGGATCTGGTCGATGGCCTGCCAGTCGCTGATGACGAAGCCCTCGAAGCCCATCCGGTCCTTGAGGACGCCGTTGATCATCTCGGCGTTGGCGTGCATCTTCACCGGGCCCACGTCGTCACCGAGGATGTCCAGCGAGGAGTACGACGGCATGACCGTGCCGACCCCCCGCTTCACGGACTCGGCGAACGGCGAGAGGTGGACCGCTTCGAGCTCCTCGCGGGTCACCTTCGTGACGCCCTGGTCGATGGTGTACGAGCCGGTGGTGGACGAGCCGAACTCCGTACCGCCGTCACCGACGAAGTGCTTGGCGCTGGCCAGCACCTTGTCGTCGCGGTCCAGGTCCTTGCCGGAGGCGTGGCCCTGCATTCCGGTGATGACCGTCTCCATGGCTTCCACCAGGGCCGGGTCCTCGCCGTAGGCCTCGTAGGAACGGCCCCAGCGCTCGTCGCGGGTCACGCACACGCAGGGGGCGAAGTCCCACGGGATGCCGGTGGCGCGCACCTCGCTCGCGGTGACGGCACCGGTCTTCTCGGCGAGCTTCGGGTCGCGGCCCGCGCCGATACCGATGTTGTGCGGCATGATCGTCGAGCCGATCACGTTGTTGTGGCCGTGCACCGCGTCCACGCCGTAGATCAGCGGGATCTGGAAGCGGGTCGCCTGGGCGCGCAGCTGGTAGGCGTCGACCATCTTCGCCCAGGCAGCGGCCGTGTTCGGGGTGGGTACGGAACCGCCGCCGGAGAGCAGCGAGCCGAGGTCGTACGCGGCGATGTCGCCCTGGGACCTGAGCGCGTTGCGCTCGGCCTGGGTCATCTGGCCGGCCTTCTCGGCCGGCGACATCCTCGACAGCAGGTCCTCGACGCGCTTCTTCACCGGAAGCTTCGCGTTCTGGTACGGGAGTCCGTGGGCGTCGATGACGACCTGCGGGTTCTCCTTGGGCGCCTTGGCGCCGGTGACGGTGAGTTCGAGCGGGACCGTCTCGGCCGACTCGGCGCCGCCGTCCTTCCGTGTGGCCACCGAGACCGTGTGGCCGGTGCCGGAGGCGGTGCCCGCGGGGAAGGTGTGGGTGCCGGTGACCGGGGTGTAGTCCTTGCCGGACTCGGCGCTGCCGCCCTGGGTCGTGTACGCGACCGTGACGGGCTCCTCGATGGGGGCGGAGCCGGTGGTGGCGACGGAGATCCTGACGTCCGCCGTGCCGCCCTCCTTGACCGGGTGCACGGCCGAGTCGATGACGACGCTCGTCTTCAGTGCGGGCTCGGCCTTGCCGTACAGCTCGACGGCGTCCATGGCGAACGCACCGGGGGCGCCGGTCGGCAGGGTGAGGGCGTAGCCCCACATCTCGTTGAGGCCGAGGACCTGGTCGATGCCGCCGACGGGCTGGTAGTCGGCCCGGTAGACGAAGTCCGCGAACGGGATCTCGATCTGGTGCCAGCCCTCCCAGTCGTCGGTGAAGGAGGTGGTCCAGAGCTCGGAGGCGCCGCCGTTGGCGCCGCCGTCCTTGATCTCGAAGTTGATGCGCTTGCCCGAACCGGGCGGCAGCGGCGCCTTGTTCTGCCCGTACCACCAGAAGCGGATGCCCTTGTGGGCGGTCCAGTCCTTCGGGGGCTGGTCGACGGCGAACTCGTGGCTGAGTCCGCCCCAGGCGCTGATGTCGTACGTGCCCTCGAGGACCTTGGCGCCCTCGGGGGCGTCGGCGCGCTCCTTGAGTTCCAGGGCCGGGTGGTCGTCGGCGTCGCCGCCCCAGGTGAAGAGGGCGTCGGCGGGCGGGTTGCCGAGCGGGACCTCGCCCTCGAAGCGGTCGACGAGCACCGGGGCGGGGTCGTCCGCCGCGGCGGCCGCGCTGGGGACGGCCCCGGCGAGCAGTCCGGCGAGGACCGTTACCGCGGCGAGCGCGGCGGTGGCCGGTCTCGCCCGGTTGAGTGGGCGGGTGTGCGGTATGCGTGGCATTGCTGCTCGTCCCTTGTTCGGTCGTGCTCCGGTGTCGGCTACTTCTGCTCGACCCGCACCCAGTCGATCTCCGCCTTGATGCCACCCTGCGCGACACGGTCGACGCTGGACTGCGGGAGACCCCAGTAGGGCTGGGTGACCTTGTTCCACCCGGCGGGGTAGGCGCCGCCGAGGGCAAGATTGAGGATCACGTACTGGTTGTGGTCGAAGACCCACTTGCCGCGGGTCGACTCCAGCTTCTGGCGGGAGGTCTGCTGGACGACGCGGTCGTCGACGGTGAACGTCATGCCCTCGGGCGTCCACTCGACGCCGTAGGTGTGCCACTGGTCGGCGCGCCCGCCGTTCGGGAAAGTCTGCTGCTTGCCGATGTTGCCGTCGGCGGAGTAGCCGGGGCCGTGCAGGGCGGAGCTGGTCCAGTCCCCGTAGCCGATGTTCTCCATGATGTCCGTCTCACCGGAGCCCGGCCAGGAGACCGCCGGGTCGTCCACGTCGCTGCCCAGCATCCAGAAGGCGGGCCAGTAGCCGTCGCCGACGGGCAGCTTCATACGGGCGCTGACCCTGCCGTAGGTGAAGTCGAACTTGGTGTTCGTGTCGACCCGGCCCGAGGTGAAGTCGAAGGTGCCGTTGGGCGTGGAGGTGCAGCCCTTGCAGTACCTGGACTCCAGGACCAGAGCGCCGTTCTCGGTGCGGATGTTGTTCGTCGAGTCGACGTAGGCCTGCGACTCGCCGTTGACCGGGCCCATCTCCGTACCGGTGCGCACCACACGCCACTTGGAGCGGTCCAGGCCCGAGCCGGTGAAGTCGTCGAAGAAGGTGGTGTTGTACGCGCCGCCCGGGTCCTTGGGAAGGGCCGGGTAGGCGGCAGCGGCGGTGCCGCCGGTGCCCCAGACCTGGAACTCGTAGAGGGAGTAGCCGAACTGGGCGGTGGAGGGCGCCGGGTTGTAGAAGGAGCGGCGCTCCTTGCCGAGCATCCGGACGTAGCGACCGGTCGCCGGGGCGGCCAGGTTGATCGTGTCGTGGCGCCCGACGGCGTCGCCCGGGGACTTCACGTCGGCGCGCCTGGCGGCGACCTCGGCGGCGGACGGGCGGTGGACGGTGCGCCAGTTCCTGTTGTCGTCGGAGACCTGGATCTCGTAGTCGACGGCGTAGGCCGCCTCCCAGTACAGGTCGACGCTGCTGATCGTGGAGGTGGCGCCGAGGTCGACGCCGACCCAGCGGTCCGCGTTCCAGTCGGAGGACCAGCGGGACCGGTCCGCCTTCAGGTCGGCGGGCCAGCCGCCGTCGGTGACGTAGGCGGGCGAGTTGCCGGCGTGCTGGTACAGGTTGCCGGAGGCGGGGTGGTTCAGTGCGAGGTTGGCGCGGGTCGTCGAGGCGGGGGCCGGCTCACCTCCGTACACCTGGAAGGAGAAGAGGGAGTAGCCCCAGGGGGTGGCTCGCTCCACTCCTCGCATCCGGACGTAGCGGCCGGTGACTTCCTGCGGGTAGGTGTGGGCGGTGACGGTGCCGCCGGTGCCTTCGGTCTCGGTGTAGAAGCTCGTCCAGTCGGTGCCGTTCCTGGAGACCTCCAGGACGTACCGCTTGCCGTACGCGGCCTCCCACTCCAGCTTGACCTGGTTGATGCGGACGGTGGAGCCGAGGTCGATCCGTATCCAGGCGTCGTCGGCGAAGTTGCTGGACCAGCGGGTGGCGGCGTCGCCGTCGGCGGCGGCTCCGGGTCCCGAGGCGCCGTTCTCACTGCCGGACGCGGTGACCGCGCCGGGGTTCGCGGTGTACGCGGCCGCCGCTCTGTCCGTGTCCCAGGCGGCTGCGGCGGCCTTGACGGCCGGGTCGGGTGCGGGTGCGGCCAGGGCGATGGGGGCCGCCAGCGCCACCAGGGCGGCGGTGGCGGTGGCGATCAACGTCGTACGAGAGGGCATGTGGGGGTGCTCCTATACGGGTCAGTCGTGAAGAGCGTTCCGGGTGAGGTGGACCGTGTCGCGGTACCACTTGGCGCTGTCCTTGAGCGTCCGCTCCTGCGTGTCGTAGTCGACCCGGACGATCCCGAACCGCTTGTCGTAGCCGTAGGCCCACTCGAAGTTGTCCATCAGCGACCAGGCGAAGTAGCCCCGGACGTCGGCGCCCTGGGTACGGGCTTCGGACACGGCTGCGATGTGGTCGGCCAGATAGGCGGTGCGGTCCGCGTCGGGGACGGAGCCGTCGGCGGCGACGGTGTCGTCGAAGGCCGCCCCGTTCTCCGTGATGACCGTCGGCAGCGCGTAGTCCCGCTGGAGCCGCAGCAGCAGATCGGTGAGTTCGGTCGGGGTGATCTCCCAGTCCATCGCCGTGCGGGGCAGGTCGCGCTCCACACCACGGGTGACGGGGAGGCCGTCGGCGTCGGTGGGCGATCCGTCCTCGGTGACTCCGGAGAACAGGGCGCCTCGGTAGAAGTTGACGCCGAGGACGTCGAGGGGGGTGGCGATGGTGTCCAGGTCGCCGTCCTGGACGGGCAGTTCGATGCCCTGGGCCGCGAGGTCGTCGACGATGTCCTGCGGGTAGCTGCCGCGGACGATCGGGTCGAGGTAGAGGCGGGTGCCCATGCCGTCGGCACGGCGGCAGGCCTCGCGGTCGGCCTCGCTGTCGGCCTCCGGGGTGGCGGTACCGAGGTTGAGGGTGATGCCGAGCTCGAGCGGGTTGTCGCCGGCGGCCGCCCGCATCCGCTGCGCCGCGAGGCCGTGGCCCAGCAGGAGGTGGTGGACGGCGCCCATGGCGTCACCCATGTCGCTCCGGCCGGGGGCGTGGGCCCCGTAGGCGTACCCGAGCATCGCCGAGCACCACGGCTCGTTCAGCGTCGTCCAGTGCTCGACCCGGTCGCCGAGCGCCTCGTAGGCGAGCATCGCGTAGTCGGCGAAGCGGAACGCGGTGTCACGCTCGGGCCAGCCGCCCGCGTCCTCCAGCTCCTGCGGCAGGTCCCAGTGGTAGAGGGTGATCCACGGGGTGACGTTCCTGTCCTGCAGCTCGTCGACCAGCCGCTTGTAGAAGTCCATCCCCTTGGCGTTGACGGGTCCCCGACCGCCCGGCTGGATGCGCGGCCAGGCGAGCGAGAAGCGGTACGTGTCGACGCCGAGGCCCGCGATGAGCTCCACGTCCTGGGGCATCCGGTGGTAGTGGTCGCAGGCCACGTCACCGTTCTCCGCGTTGTGCACGGCGCCCGGTACATCGCAGAAGGTGTCCCAGATCGAAGGGGTGCGGCCGTCCTCACGCGGGGCCCCTTCGATCTGGTACGAGGAGGTGGCGACGCCCCAGCGGAAGTCGGCCGGGAGTCCCTGGACGGCGGCGGGCTGCAGGCTGCGGGGCGTGGCGAGATTCATGGGTCTCCGTAAGTCCTTTGTGGGGTGCGGTGGGACGTGGGTCGCGGGTCAGGCCGGCCTGGTGTGCAGCCAGCAGGCGACCTCACGGTCCTGGCCGGCGTCCGGAGCGGCCAGGACCGGGACCCGCTGGGCGCACGGCTCGAAGGCCTTGCCGCAGCGGGGGTGGAAGGCGCAGCCGGTGGGCATCGCGCTGAGGTGCGGGGGAACGCCGGGGATGCCGGTGAGCTCGCGCCGGGGGCCGTGCAGCGCGGGAAAGGAGTGCAGCAGCCCGTCGCTGTAGGGGTGGCGGGGGTCGCGGTAGATCTCGTTCGCGCCCGCCTGTTCCACGATGCGGCCCCCGTACATGATCGCGATCCGGTCCGAGAACTCGATCAGCAGGGAGATGTCGTGGGTGATGAACACGACGGAGAAGGAGAGCTGTTCCCTCAGCTGGACCAGCCGGCGCAGGATCTGGCGCTGCATCACGACGTCGAGCGCGGTGGTCGGCTCGTCCATGATGACGATCTCGGGTTCCAGGGCGAGCGCCATGGCGATCATCACGCGCTGGCGCATTCCGCCGGAGAGCTGGTGCGGGTAGGCGGCGAGCCGGTCGGAGGAGATGCCGACCAGGGTCAGCAACTCCTCAGCTCGGGCGGTCCGTTCGCGGGACCGCATGTCGGGCCGGTGCGCCTTGAGGACATCGGTGAGCTGACTGTGGACGGTGTGCACGGGATTGAGGGAGTTCATCGCCCCCTGGAACACGATCGACAGTTCCTGCCAGCGGAAGGCGCGCAGCTCGTCCGGAGACAGGGAGAGGATGTCGACGGGCCCGGCGCCCGGCCGGTGGTAGTGGACGTCGCCGCCGGTGATCACCCCGGGCGGGGACAGCAGCCGGGTGACCGCGTACGCGAGGGTGGACTTCCCCGATCCCGACTCGCCCGCCAGGCCGAGGACTTCGCCGCGGTGCAGGGTGAGGTCGATGTCGCGCAGGGCCTGGACCCCGTCGGCACCGGTGCCGTAGTCGACGTTCAGTCCGCTGATGGTGAGGATCGGCTCGCCGGTCATTCGCTCTGCTCCTTGGTGCGCGTGCCGGGGCGGGCGGCGTGGGTGCCGGTGCGGCGGGCCACCGGGGTGAATCCGACCCGCATCTTGACCTTCCGCGAGGCGCCGGTCGCCGTACGCAGCCGCGGGTTGACGAACTCGTCGATGCCGAAGTTGATCAGGGCCAGGGCGGTGCCCAGGAGGGCGATGCACAGGCCGGCGGGGACGAACCACCACCAGGCGCCCTGGGCCAGGGCCTGGTTGGACTGGGCCCAGAAGAGCACGGTGCCCCAGTTCCAGTGGGAGATGTCGGCGACGCCGATGAAGGCGAGGGTGATCTCCGAGAGGATGGCGAAGATGACGGTGCCGACGAAGCCGGACGCGATGACGGCGGTCAGGTTGGGCATGATCTCGAAGAGGATGATCCGCCAGGTCGACTCGCCCGTGGCGCGGGCCGCCTCCACGTAGTCGCGCCGTCTGAGCGACAGGGTCTGCGCCCGCAGGACCCGCGAGCCCCAGGCCCACGAGGTGAGGGCGATGACGGCGGCGATCAGCAGGTCCCCGGTGTCCTCGACGAAACTCGCGATGATGATGATCAGCGGCAGTCCGGGGATGACCAGGAAGATGTTGGAGAGCATGGAGAGGACCTCGTCGGCGGCCCCGCCGAGGAATCCCGAGGTGACCCCGATGAGCACGGAGAGCACGGTCGCGAGGAAACCGGCCAGCAACCCGACGACCAGCACGCCGCGCGTGCCGACCAGGATCTGGGAGAGGACGTCCTGCCCGGTGTGGGTCGTGCCGAACCAGTGCTCGGAAGACGGCGGTTGCAGCAACTGGTCGCTCATCGCGTCGGGATCGTACGGAGCGATCCAGGGACCGATGACGGCGAAGATCAGGAAGAACACGAGGATCAGCAGCCCGGTGCGGGCCTTCCCGCCGCGCAGGAATCGCAACCTCGCCCGGCCGGCCGCGGCCGGGACGGGAGGGTCGTCAAGAACGGCGACGTCGGTGGCGGTGACGGCCATGGTGATCAGGCCTCCTTCCGGGTGCGGGGGTCGAGGAGGGCGTAGGCCATGTCGGCCAGCAGGTTCGCGGCGAGCACGGAGAGTGTGATGACCAGGAAGACGCCCTGCATCAAGGGGTAGTCCTTCGCACCGACCGCCTGGAGCAGCCGGAATCCGATGCCGGGGTAGTTGAAGACCATTTCGACCAGCAGCGTGCCGCTGACGATGAAGCCCAGTGAGAGGGCGAAGCCGGAGATGTTGGGCAGGACCGCGTTGCGGGCGGCGTAGGAGAACATCACCCGCCGCTCGGAGAGCCCCTTGGCCTGCGCCACCATGACGTAGTCCTCGGAGGAGACGGTCACCATCATGTTGCGCATGCCGAGGATCCAGCCGGCGACGGCGCTGAGCACGATCGTGATGCCGGGCAGCACCCCGTGGTAGAGGGCGCTGGAGATGAAGGGCCAGTCGAAGGCCGGGACCAGCGAGTTGTCGTAGCCGCCCTCGAAGGGGAACAGAGGCCACTTCACCGCGAACAGTGAGATGGCGATGAGTCCCAGCCAGAAGTAGGGGACGGACGAGATGAAGGTGGTGACGGGCAGCAGCCCGTCCAGCCACGAGCCGCGCCGCCAGCCGCTGTAGACGCCGATGCCGGTGCCGAGCAGGAAGCTGATCAGGGTGGTGATCCCGACGAGCGCGAGCGTCCAGGGCAGCGCGTCCGAGAGCACCTCGCCCACCGGGGTCGGGAAGTAGGTGAAGGAGAGTCCCAGGTCGCCGTCCAGCAGACTCGACCAGTAGTCGGTGTACTGCGACCAGAGGGACTTGTTCTCGTCGAGCCCGAACAGGGCCTTCAGCGAGGCGATCGCCGAGGTGTCGAGCTGCCCCTGGTAGCGGCTCATCAGAGCCTCGACGGGGTCTCCCGGCATCAGGCGCGGGATCAGGAAGTTGATGGTGATGGCGGCCCACGCGGTGACCGCGTAGAAGGCGAACCGCTGGAGGATGTACTTCACTTCGCTGCTCCCTCGGCGGTGGTGCCGTCGTACAGCCAGCAGGCGGCCCACTGGCCGTTCGCCAGGTCGAAGCGCGGCGGCAGCTCGGTGCGGCAGCGTTCCATGGCCTTCGGGCAGCGGGGGTGGAAGCGGCAGCCGTCCGGCGGGGCGATCAGTGAGGGCGGCTCACCGCTTCCGGTCTCCTCCTGCGCCTCCTCGTGCGCCACCCGGTCGGGGTCCGGCGCGGAGGCGATCAGCAGCTGCGTGTAGGGGTGCGCGGGGCGCTGGGTGACGGTCTCGCTGTCTCCGCCCTCGACGATCCGGCCCGCGTACATCACCAGGGTCGTGTCCGCGAAGTAGCGGGCGGAGGCGATGTCGTGGGTGATATAGAGGATCGCGAGGTGCAGGCGCTCCTTGAGGTCGCGCAGCAGGTTGAGGACACCCAGCCGGATCGACACGTCGAGCATCGACACCGGCTCGTCGGCCAGCAGGACCTTCGGGTCGGCGCCGAGGGCGCGCGCGATCGCGACGCGCTGGCGCTGCCCTCCCGACAGTTCGTGCGGGAACTTCTCCAGGAACTGGTGCGGAGGGGTCAGCTGGACCCGCTCCAGCAGAGCGGTCAGGTTCTTCTCCAGATCCCCGTCGCCCTTCCCCGCCCGGCCGTGGATCTTCAGCGCCCGGGTGAGGTGGTAGCGCACGGTGTGCACCGGGTTCAGGGAGGCGAACGGGTCCTGGAATATCAGCTGGACCTGTTTCACATACGCGCGGAAGGACCGGCCACGTCCCGCCTTCACCACCCTGCCGCCCAGGTGTATCTCGCCCTCGGTGAGCGGATACAGCTGGGTGAGCAGGCGTGCGACGGTGGACTTCCCGGAGCCGGACTCCCCCACCAGGGCCGTGACGGTACCGCGCCGGAGCTTCAGCGAGACATCGTCGACGGCGTGGACTGTACGGCGTCTGCGGGCGAGGAGGTCTCCCGCGGTGCGCCGCACGGGGAAGTGCTTGGTGACTCCGCGTGCTTCGAGCACCACATCGGTCGCGGTGCGCACGTCTTCGGACGGTTCGGTGGTCATGGCCGGTTCTTCCCCGTGGTTACTTGGCGGGCCTGAGGTTCAGCACGACTTCCAGCGCGTCGGGCTGAGTGTGCTGCGGGGCGGCGTACGGGGAGGACTCGGTCGGCCAGCCCACCCAGTTCTTCGTGGAGTACTCCGCACCGATGGGGGCCGCGGCCGTCGGGATCATCGGCACCTGCTCGACCATGATCTTCTGGAGCGCGTGGATGGCCTTGGTGCGCGTGGCGTCGTCGGTGGCGTTGGCGTACTCCTTGAGCGCGGCGGTGGCCTCGGGGCTCTTGAAGCGGCCGAAGTTGCCGAGCTGGGCGGTCTTGCCGATGGGCTGGAGAATCGCCCCGTCCATGATGTTCTGGTACATGTCGTACGGCGTGGCACCGCTGTTGGTCCAGTGCAGGGTGGCGTCGAAGTTGCCGGTGGCCACGTCGGTGCCCCAGGCCTCGGCGGTCTGCGTCTTGACCTTCGCCTCGATGCCCAGCTGCTTGATGCTGTCCTTGATGATCGACAGCCCGGTGATGTAGTCGTTCCAGCCGGCCGGGTCGGTGAAGGTCAGCTTCACGGGCTTGCCGCTCGGGTCCTTCAGGACTCCCCCGCTGAGCTTGAATCCCGCCTCGTCGAGGATCTTCTTGGCCCCGGCGACATCGGGCTTGGTGGTGGCGTCCTTGTACTCGGGCGCGAGGAACGACTCACCCGCGGGCAGCGGGATGCCGGTCGGGTTGGTGATCTCCGGGTAGAGCGTCGCCTGGGCCTGGACGTGGATCGCCCTGCGGTCGACGACCATGGCCATCGCCTTGCGAAGCGCCGGGTTGTCGAACGGCTTGCGGGCGGTGTTGAACCACAGGCCGTGGATGCCGAGCCCGGAGGGGAACCACAGCTTGTGGTTCTTCGGGTCCTTGGCCACGTACAGCTGCTTGTAGTTCGGCATGAAGACGAACGACCACTCGACCTTGCCGCTCGCCAGGGCCGTGGTCGCCGCGCTGTTGTCGTTGTACGCGGTGTAGCGCAGCTCCTTGACCTTGGTCTCGCCCTTCCAGTAGGTGGGCGTGGCGGTCAGGGTGGTGGTCTGCGGGGTGAACGTCTTCAGCTTGTACGGACCCGAGCCGACCGGGGTGCGGTTGGGCCAGGTCTCCGGGTTCTCGACCTTCTCCCAGATGTGCTTGGGCACGACATAGGTCGTGATGATCTTGTTCTGGTTGACGAACTGGGAGTCCTTGAAGGTCAGGACGACCTTCTTGCCCTCGACGGTGATGCCGTCGTACGGGATGCCGTTGCCGTTGAGCGCCGGGTGCTTCTTGAGCAGTTCGAAGGTGAACGCGACGTCCGCGGCGGTCAGCGGCTTGCCGTCGGCCCACTTCGCCCGCTCGTCCAGGGTGAAGGTGAGCTTGGTGAAGTTGGACTCCCAGTCCCACGCGGTCGCCAGCCACGCGTCCGCCTTGTCCGTGGGGCGGATCTGGTTCGTCATCGCCAGCGGCTCGTAGATCATGTACCGGTAGCCGAGGGTGGCGCTCGCCGAGGTCGCGAGGAACGGGTTGCTGTTGTTCGTCTGCGGTCCGTCCGGCTTTCCGAGGGTCAGTACGCCGGAGGCACCGGCGCCGCCCCCTTTGTTGGCGCCCGAGTTGGCGGACGAGCAACCGGTGGCGAGTGCGACCACGGCGGTGGCGACAGCGACCGCTCTGAGCGTGGTGTGACGGCGTGCGGACATGGCGACTCCAGGAAGACTGCGGGTCTGGGAGATCCGGGAAACGGACAGCGCTCGGCGCGCCGGTGACGGGCGGTGCGACTTACGGGTGGTGCGTCGTGGAGGACTTCAGGAACGGACGGGGCCCGTCGGGGCCCTGCCCGTTACGGCGCCGACTGGCGCACGACCAGTTCGGTGGGCAGCACAACCGGTCCGTCCGGTACGGCGGTGCCGCCGAGGTGGGAGAGCAGCAGCCGTGCCGCCGTCTCGCCCATCTGCCGGGTGGGCTGGTGCACGGTGGTGAGAGGCGGTTCGGTGTGTTCGGCCATCGGGATGTCGTCGAAGCCGACCACGGCGATGTCTTCCGGCACGCGGCGTCCCGCGGCCCGCAGGGCCCGCAGGACGCCTGCGGCACTGATGTCGTTGTGGGCGAAGACCGAGTCGAACTCCATGCCGGAGGCGAGGAGTTGTTCCACCGCCAGTCGGCCGCAGCGTTCGGTGAAGTCTCCGCTCACGACCAGATCGGTGGGCAGGACCGACCGGAACCCCGCGAGCCGTTCGCGGACGCAGCCGAAGTGCTCGGGTCCGGTGAGGACCAGGGGCCTGGTGCGTCCGGCTGCCTGCAGATGGCGGGCGGCGGACGCGCCCCCCTCGTGGTTGGTGGTCACGACGGAGGGGAATTCGGGGTGGTGGCCGCGATCGTCGATGAGCACGATCGGCAGACCGGACCGGTGCAGCTCGGTGAGGTGGGCCAGGGTGTTCTCCGGTTCGACGACGACGAGTCCGTCGAAGGCGCGCGCCGACACCTGGCTGGTGAAGCGCTCCACGGACTCGGCACCCCGGTTGCAGGTGAAGAGCAGCAGTCCGTAGTCGGCGGCCTCCACCGTGTCGACGACGCCCTGGAGCACTTCGCCCATCCACGGCCAGGTCAGCGAGGGCACCAGCATCCCGACCGTGCGGCTGCTGCCGCGGGCCAGTCCGACGGCGCCCGAGCTGGGCACATAGCCGAGGTTGGCGATCACTTCACGAACGCGGGCTGCCGTTGAACCGTCGACCTCGCCCTTGGTGTTGATGACCCGGGACACGGTCGTCTTGCTGACGCCGGCCTCACGGGCGACATCGGCGATGGTGACACGCAACGGGGCCTCCGGGGACAAGGCAGGACAGGGCAGGGCAAGCGGTGGACCACGACTTCGGTACCGGTTCCGCAACCGGTACCGGAACCGGTACCGGCGTTGCGGCTGGAGTTAACCCCGCCGGAACAGGGCCGTCAATACTTCACACCGAGATTGGTCCGTACCCATCGTCGAAGCAGGTCCGACAGGCCATTCGTTCACTTCTTGAACGCGCCTACCTCTTGACGCGAACACGTAAGAGCAGTTCACTCACGCCTCGTTCGACGGCACTTCCCCCACGCCCCTGCCGAGAAAGGCAGCAGCCCATGATTCGAACAAGCAGAGCGGCGAGAGTCATCGTCGCCACGGCGCTCGCGACCACAGGCCTGGCCGGGCTCTCCTCCGGCACCGCACAGGCGGCCGGCGAGACCGTGAACATCGTGCTGACCACGACGGACGACGCCGGTGGCCGCCATGTGACCCGCGGCCTCCAGGCACAGACACCGGTCGCCTTCGCCGCCGGAAACGGCGGCTCGGGCACGAACATCACGGTCGACGAGAACACCCGGTACCAGACCTTCACCGGCGGCGGCGCCTCGTTCACGGACACGGCGGCGTGGCTGATGAAGGGCAGCGGCGCGCTCAGTCAGGCGACCCGCGACGAGACGATGAGGAAGCTGTTCTCCCCCACGGACGGCATCGGGCTCTCGTTCGTACGCAATCCGATGGGCGGTTCCGACCTCGCGCGGTTCGGCTACACGTACGACGACATGCCGGCCGGGCAGACGGACCCGAATCTCGACAACTTCTCGATCGCACACGATCTGCAGGACGTGCTGCCGCTCACCAGGCAGGCCAAGCAGCTCAACCCGGCCCTCACGACGGTCGCCTCCCCGTGGACCGCGCCGGCCTGGATGAAGGACAACGGGCAGCTGAACGGGGGCTGGCTGAAGGCCGAGAACTACGGCGCGTACGCCGGCTACTTCGTGAAGTACCTCCAGGCCTACCGTGACCAGGGCGTCCCGGTCGACTACGTCACCGCGCAGAACGAGCCGACATGCTGCTCGGGCTACCCCTCGATGAGCTGGAACGGCTCGGGGCTCGCGTACTTCACCAAGAGCGAGCTGCTGCCCAGGCTCCAGGCCGCCGGCCTCCCCACCAAGGTGCTGGCCCACGACTGGAACTGGGACACCTACGACGCGTACGCCGCCGCGACGGTCGACGACGCCGCGGTGCGCAGCCACCCCAACTTCGGCGGGATCGCCTGGCACGGATACGGCGGAGACATCGCGAAGCAGACCGCCGTGCACAACCGGTACCCGGAGCTGGACGCCTTCCAGACCGAGCACTCGGGCGGCACCTGGATCGCCGACCAGCAGCGCGAGGACATGCTCAACATCATCGACTACACCCGCAACTGGGCGAAGTCGGTGACCAAGTGGTCGCTCGCCGTGGACCAGAACCGCGGCCCGCACAATGGCGGTTGCGGCACCTGCGACGGGCTGGTCACCGTGCACAACGGGGACAGCAGGCACGGCCAGGTCGACTACACCGTCGAGTACTACACGATGGGCCACCTGACGAAGTACGTCCGGCCGGGCGCCGCCCGCATCTCCTCCACCGCGAGCTCCACCGTGCCCAACGTGGCCTGGCGCAACCCGGACGGCTCCAAGGCCCTGATCGCCTACAACGGTTCGGCGTCGGCGCAGCAGGTCACGGTCAACTGGGGCGGGCAGAAGTTCACCTACTCGCTGCCCGGCCGCACCTCGGCGACGTTCACCTGGGCGGGCACCCAGTCCGGCTCCTCCGGAAGCTCGGGAGCCCTCGCCGGCATCGGGGGCAAGTGCCTGGACGCGACCGGCAACACCGGGGCGGACGGCACGCCGGTCCAGATCTGGGACTGCACGGGCGCGGCCAACCAGCGCTGGACGGTCTCCGGCGACGGTTCGATCAAGGTTCTCGGCGCCTGCCTGGACGTGACCTCGGGGTCCACGGCCGACGGAGCAAAGGTCCAGCTGTACACCTGCAACGGGTCGGGAGCGCAGCGCTGGACGTACAACTCCTCGACCGGGGACGTGGTGAACACGGCCGCGGACAAGTGCCTCGACGTGACCGGCCAGTCCTCGGCGAACGGTGCTCGCGCCCAGATCTGGACCTGCACCGGAGCCGCCAACCAGAAGTGGCGGCTCCAGTAGGGACCCGTACTAGTCGGTGGGCTCGACGCCGGCCCGCAGCAGGCCGTAGGTGTACGCGTCCTCCAGTGCCTGCCAGGACGCGGCGATGACGTTCTCGGCCACGCCGACCGTCGCCCAGTCGCCGGATCCGTCGCCCGTGGTGATCAGCACCCGGGTGGTGGATTCGGTGCCGGTGCGGCCCTCCAGGATGCGGACCTTGTAGTCGACCAGTTCCAGCTTGGCCAGCTGCGGGTAGATCCGCTCCAGGCCGACGCGCAGCGCCCGGTCCAGGGCGTTGACGGGGCCGTTGCCCTCGGCCGTGGCGACGATCCGCTCGCCCTTCGCCCAGAGCTTCACGGTCGCCTCGTTGGCGTGGGTGCCGTCGGGACGGTTCTCGACGATCGCCCGCCAGGACTCGACGCGGAAGTAGCGGCGGGGCCTGCCTTCGACCTCCGCACGCAGCAGCAGCTCGAAGGACGCGTCGGCCGCCTCGTAGGTGTAGCCCCTGAGTTCGCGCTCCTTGACCCGCTCGACGACCCGTCCGACGAGCGCGCGGTCGTCGCCCAGGTCGATCCCGAGCTCCTTGCCCTTGAGCTCGATGGACGCACGGCCCGCCATGTCGGAGACGAGCATCCGCATGGTGTTGCCGACGAGTTCCGGATCGATGTGCTGGTACAGGTCCGGGTCGACCTTGATCGCGGAGGCGTGCAGCCCGGCCTTGTGCGCGAAGGCCGAGACACCCACGTAGGGCTGGTGGGTGGAGGGGGTGAGGTTGACGACCTCGGCGATCGCGTGCGAGATGCGGGTCATGTCGGCGAGCGCGCCCGCGGGCAGGACGGTCTTGCCGTACTTGAGTTCCAGGGCGGCCACGACGGGGAAGAGGTTGGCGTTGCCGACCCGCTCGCCGTAGCCGTTGGCGGTGCACTGGACGTGGGTGGCGCCCGCGTCCACGGCGGCAAGGGTGTTGGCGACCGCACAGCCGGTGTCGTCCTGGGCGTGGATGCCGAGGCGGGCCCCGGTGTCGGCGAGGACGGTGGCGACGACCGCCTGGACCTGCGCGGGGAGCATGCCGCCGTTGGTGTCGCAGAGGATGACCACGTCGGCGCCGGCCTCGTAGGCGGTGCGCACGACCGACTTGGCGTACTCGGGGTTGGCGCGGTAGCCGTCGAAGAAGTGCTCGCAGTCGACGAAGACCCGGCGGCCCTGTTCGCGGAGGTGGGAGACGGTGTCGCTGACCATCTCCAGGTTCTCCTCGAGGGTGGTGCGCAGGGCCAGTTCCACATGGCGGTCATGGGACTTGGCGACCAGCGTGATCACCGGGGCGCCCGATGCGAGGAGCGCCTGGACCTGAGGGTCCTCGGCGGCCTTGCCGCCCGCTCTGCGGGTGGCGCCGAAGGCGACGAGCTGGGCGTGCCGGAACTCGATCTCCTGCTGCGCGCGGGCGAAGAACTCGGTGTCGCGGGGGTTGGCACCCGGCCAGCCGCCCTCGATGAAGCCCACACCGAAGTCGTCCAGATGCCGGGCGATGGTCAGCTTGTCCGCAACCGTCAGGTTGATGCCTTCACGCTGCGCACCGTCGCGCAGCGTGGTGTCGAAGACATGGAAACTGTCGTCGGGGGCCGTGGCCTTGGTGGTCATGCTGTCTGACTCCTGTCGGGTGAGCGGATCCGGACGAATCGGCTCCACTTGCCCCCATCATCTCGCGTGCCTCGCCCCGGCCGTGGTGGGGGCCGGAAAACGAAAAAACCCCTCGCGGGTGCGAGAGGTCTGCGCGCGGGTCTGGGGCACGATGGCCGTGCCGTACGAGGTGGTACGGGACGGTCACTGCGGACCGGCGCGCCTGCTGCCGATAATCATGGCGAACGAGGACACGCACGCAGTCTTGCACAGCACCCCGTTCGTGCCCCGCCCCGTCTCAGGATGCGGTCGTGACGTCCGCCGCACCGAAGGGGTGCGAGGGGTGGAACGCACGGGCGGCCGCGGCCCCTGTACGGGGGCGGTTCGCGCGAGTGGCCGCGCCCTCTGTGCAGGGGCGGGCTCGCGCGAGTGGCCGCGCCCTCTGTACGGGGCGCGGCCACTCGCGCGTGCGGGCGCCTAGCCGAGGGGGTGCATCCAGCCGTGGGTGTCCTCGGCGATGCCGCGCTGGATGTCCAGGAGGCGCTCGCGCAGCCTGAGGGTGACCTCGCCGGGCGTGCCGTCGCCCTGGATCCACTCGCCGTCCGCGGACTTCACGGTTCCGACGGGCGTGATGACGGCGGCGGTGCCGCAGGCGAACACCTCGGTCAGGGTGCCGTTCGCGGTGTCGTCCCGCCACTGGTCGATGGAGACGCGGCCCTCCTCGGAGGCGTAACCGAGGTCCCGGGCGACGGTGAGGAGCGAGTCACGCGTGACGCCGGCGAGCAGCGAGCCGGTGAGGGAGGGGGTGACGATCCGCTTGCCGCCGTCCTCCTGGTCGTACACGAAGTAGAGGTTCATGCCGCCCAGTTCCTCGACCCACGTGTGTTCGACGGCGTCAAGGTAGGCGACCTGGTCGCAGCCCTTCGCGGCGGCCTCGGCCTGGGCGAGGAGGGAAGCGGCGTAGTTGCCGCCGGTCTTGGCGTCGCCCATGCCGCCGGGGACGGCACGCACCCTGTCCTGGGAGAGCCAGATGGAGACCGGCTTCACGCCACCGGGGAAGTAGGCGCCGGCGGGCGAGGCGATGACGAGGAAGAGGTACGAGTTGGCGGGCCGCACACCCAGACCGACCTCGGAAGCGATCATGAACGGGCGCAGGTAGAGGGACTCCTCGCCGCCGTGCGCCGGAACCCAGTCCTTGTCCTGCTGGACCAGGGCGTCGCACGCCGCGATGAACGTCTCGGCGGGCAGCTCGGGCATGGCGAGCCGGGCGGCGGACCGCTGGAAGCGCGCGGCGTTGGCCTCCGGGCGGAACGTGGCGACCGTTCCGTCGCTCTGGCGGTAGGCCTTGAGACCCTCGAAGATCTCCTGCGCGTAGTGCAGTGTCATGTTGGCCGGGTCGATCGACAGCGGTCCGTAGGGGACGAGCTGGGCGTCGTGCCAGCCGCGCCCCTCGGTCCAGCTGATCGTCACCATGTGATCGGTGAAGTGGCGGCCGAATCCGGGGCTGGCCAGGATCGCCTCGCGCTCCGCGTCGGACAGCGGGTTCGAGGAGGGCTTGAGCTCGATCGTGGGCGTCGTCATGAGTGCGTGTCCTTCACCGGTCTTGTGTGTGATGGACCGCGCTCACGCCCGCTCCCCGTCCGACATCTCAGACAGGTTGTAGGACGTCCGAGCTCTCCCGCAAGCCACGGCCCCGCGTTCGATTATCTCTCGCGGGTGGCCGTGCACGAAATGAGGCGCTTGCGGTGGCGTGATTGCGGTCCGGGGTCGATGGTGGCACCCGGTGACCGCAAGGTGAAGCCGCCGGGTGCGGATGCGACCCGGCGGCTTCGAAGTGGAGGCGTCGGGTCAGCTCGCTACGCGTACCGCGAGCGCGTCACCGATCTCGTCGGTGGTGCGCGTCGTCTTCCCGTCGCGCTCCGCGAGGTCGGCGGAGACGGCCTCCTCGATGCGCACGGCCTCGGCCTCGTGACCGAGGTGGCGCAGCAGGAGAGCGACGGACAGGATCGTGGCGGTCGGGTCGGCCTTGCCCTGGCCCGCGATGTCGGGGGCAGTGCCGTGGACCGGCTCGAACATCGACGGGAACGCGCCCGTCGGGTTGATGTTGCCGGACGCGGCCAGGCCGATACCGCCGGTAACGGCTGCGGCGAGGTCCGTGAGGATGTCACCGAAGAGGTTGTCGGTGACGATGACGTCGAAGCGCTCCGGCTGGGTGACGAAGAAGATCGTCGCGGCGTCGACGTGCAGGTAGTCGGTGGTGATCTCGGGGTACTCGGCCGCGACCTTGTCGAAGGTGTTCTTCCACAGGTGGCCCGCGTACACGAGGACGTTGTTCTTGTGGACCAGCGTCAGCTTCTTGCGCGGACGGGCGGCGGCACGCGCGAAGGCGTCCCGGACGACGCGCTCGACACCGTAGGCCGTGTTGACGCTGACCTCGGTGGCGACCTCGTGCTCCGTACCGGTGCGCAGGGAACCACCGTTGCCCGTGTACGGACCCTCGGTGCCCTCGCGGACGACGACGAAGTCGATCTCGGGGCTGCCGGCCAGCGGCGTCGCGGTGTTCGGGAAGAGCTTCGACGGCCGCAGGTTGATGTAGTGGTCGAACTCGAAGCGCAGTTTCAGCAGCAGCCCGCGCTCCAGCACGCCCGACGGCACGGAGGGGTCTCCGATGGCGCCGAGCAGGATGGCGTCGTGGCCCTTGAGGGCCTCCAGCTCCGCGTCCGGGAGGGTTTCACCGGTGCGGTGCCAGCGCTGGGCGCCGAGGTCGTACTCCTTGGTCTCCAGCTTCACATCCTGCGGGAGAACAGCGTTGAGGACCTTGAGGCCCTGGGTGACGACCTCCTGGCCGATACCGTCGCCGGGGATCACTGCGAGATTGAGGCTGCGAGACATAACGGCACCCTAGCCCTCCGTCCCACCCAATGACATCCGTTGTCCACGATACGGACACCTGGAACGGATGGCGCGGGCGCGCGCCGAGCACGGACGGAGGGTGGGCCAAGGACCGTCAGTGGCCGGTGGAGCCGCCGTTGTCACGGCGGTCGAGGGCGCGCTGCAGAGCGGCGGCAGCGTTCTTCCGGTCCGAATCGGCCGGGCGGGAGGTGTGACGGACGCGGCGGACAGTGGTCTCGGCCATGGTGGATCGACTCCTTGAGATCGCGTGGATTTCGAGATCGGGACTTCGGAAAATGCGATGTCGAGATCAGGATTTCGAGGCGCCGGAAGGGGCGGGGAGAGGTGCCGCAGGGGTTGCCTGCTTCGGGGCACGTGCTCGCGACCGCCAGTCGCTGGATCGTGCGAGTCGTTCGGCTTCTACAAAGTTAGGACAGCCCGGCCCATCTGTCTCTACAGATACTCGGACTTCCTACTATCTGAGACGGGCACGCGAGCGGAACGTGCTACGGGCACCCCTGCGGGCGGCCTCAGAAGGGCACGGTGAGCTGCGCCCGGACATGGGCGCGCAGGACGGCCGCCATGTCCGTCCCGCCGTCGGCCAGGAGCCACTGCACCTGGAGCCCGTCCATCAGGGCGATCAGCTGCTGTCCGGCAGCCGCGGGGTCGATGCCCTCGCGCAGCGCGCCCTCCGTGCGCACCTGGGCGTAGGCGTCCTCCGCCCCCGACACCGAGTCCCTGTACCGCCGTACGAAGTAGCCGTGGGCCGGGTGCTCGGCCGAGGTCGCCTCCGCGGAGACCACCGTGAACAGCTCGACGATCCCGCGGCGCGTGGCGTTCAGCTCGGCCAGATCGACGAACCTGCGGAGCCGGTCGACGCCGGTGACCGCGGAGGACGAGAGCCACTCGCCGTCCACTTCGTCGCGGTGTTCGAGCACCGCGAGCAGCAGGTTCTCCTTGGTCGGGAAGTGGTGCATCAGACCGGTGTGCGAGATTCCGCACCGGGTCGCGATGACCCGCAGCGATGCCCCCCGGTACCCGGCCTCGCCGAACAGGGACATGGCCTGGTCGAGGATCTCGCGACGCTTCGCGCGGCCTTTCGCGTAACCACGCCGCACTTCAGCGGTCACGTGCCACCTCCCGGTCCTTGCGGCCGGATCTGGCCGGCCGGAATCGACGATCGGATTCGATCACCTGTAGTTACTTACCAGGTGGTCGGTATTCACTCTATGGTGAACCCGAACCGCGTCGCGAAAGGACCCCCTCGTGTCCCCCACACCCACCCCGCCCTACCTCGACCCCGCGCTGTCCGTCGCGGAGCGGGTCGGTGACCTCCTCGGCCGCATGACGCTGGCGGAGAAGACCGGCCAGATGCTCCAGCTGAACGCCAAGGACGGGGTGCGGCACCTCATCGAGGACCTGCACGCGGGTTCGATCCTCCACGCCTCGCCCGACCGCGTCCTCGAGGCGGCGGAGCTCACCGAACGCACCCGGCTGCGCATCCCGCTGCTGGTCGCCGAGGACTGCATCCACGGGCACTCCTTCTGGGAGGGGGCCACGATCTATCCGACCCAGCTCGGCATGGCCGCGACGTGGGACCCGGAGCTCGTACAGCGCATCGCCAGGGCGACCGCCGTGGAGGTCGCGGCGAGCGGGGTCCACTGGACGTTCTCCCCGGTGCTCTGCATCACGCGCGATCTGCGCTGGGGCCGGGTCAGCGAGACCTTCGGCGAGGACCCCTTCCTCATCGGCGAGCTCGCCTCGGCGATGGTGCGCGGCTACCAGGGCGAGGGCCTGAGCGACCCGACGGCGATCCTCGCGTGCGCCAAGCACTTCGCGGGCTACTCCGAGACGCAGGGCGGCCGTGACGCGAGCGAGGCCGACATCTCGCGGCGCAAACTGCGCTCCTGGTTCCTTCCCCCGTTCGAGCGGGTCGCCCGGGAGGGCTGCCGCACGTTCATGCTCGGCTACCAGTCCATGGACGGTGTGCCGGTCACGGTGAACAACTGGCTGCTGAACGAGGTGCTGCGCGGCGAGTGGGGCTACACCGGCACCCTGGTGACCGACTGGGACAACGTCGGCCGCATGGTGTGGGAGCAGCGGATCCACGCCGACTACGCCCAGGCCGCCGCCGCGGCGGTCCGCGCCGGCAACGACATGGTGATGGCGACGCCTAAGTTCTTCGAGGGCGCGCAGGAGGCGGTCGCCCGGGGCACCCTCGACGAGGCGGAGATCGACGCGGCGGTCCGGCGCATCCTGACGCTGAAGTTCGAACTCGGCCTCTTCGAGAACCCGCGCCACCCCGACGCCGAGCGGCAGGCCGCGGTCATCGGCAGCGCCGAGCACGCCGCGCTGAACCTGGAGGCCGCCCGCCGCTCGCTGGTCCTGCTCACGAACGACGGCACCCTGCCGCTGGCCGGCGGCTTCGAGCCGGGACCGGACGGCCGCGCTCTCGCCGCCCCCGGCTCGGCTCCGCGCACGGTCGCCGTGATCGGGCCCAACGCCGACGACGCCCAGACCCAGCTCGGCGACTGGGCGGGCTCTTCGGGCCAGGCGGACTGGCTGCCGGACGGCCAACCGCGCGCGATGATCCGTACGGTGCTCGACGGGTTCCGCGAGCAGGCCCCCGAGAGCTGGACCGTCTCGTACGCCCGTGGCGCCGAGATCCTCACGGTGGGTCCCGACCCGGACGGGGAGTTCTTCCCCGACGGACAGCCCCGGCCCCATGTCGTCGTCCCGGCACAGCCCTCCGCCGCCCTGGTCGCCGAGGCGGTGGCGGCCGCCGAGGCCGCCGACCACGTCGTCGCGGTCGTGGGCGACCGCATCGAGCTGGTCGGCGAGGGGCGCTCGACCGCGACCCTGGAGCTGGTCGGCGACCAGGTCGCGCTGCTCGACGCCCTCGCCGCGACCGGCAAGCCGCTGGTCGTCGTCGTCATCAGCTCCAAGCCGCTGGTGCTGCCGCCGTCCGCGCTCGGTGCGGCGGCGATCGTGCACGCCTTCAACCCGGGTATGCAGGGCGGCCGGGCCGTGGCCGAGCTGGTGCTCGGGCTCATCGAGCCGTCGGGGCGACTGCCTGTCTCCTTCGCCCGGCACGCGGGCCAGCAGCCGACGTACTACAACCAGATCCGCGGCCAGCACGGCACGCGGTACGCCGATCTCACCCAGAGTCCCGAGTTCGTCTTCGGCGAGGGCCTGAGCTACACGACCGTCACGTACGCGGATCTGGAGGTGCTCACGACGAGCGTCGGCGCGTCCGACACGGTGCAGGCCCGGGTCACGGTCAGCAACACCGGTGACCGGCCCGTGCGGGAGACCGTGCAGGTGTACGTGAGCGACACGGTGACCTCGGTGACCTGGGCCGAGAAGGAGCTGAAGGCGTACCGGCAGGTGGAGCTCGCCCCGGGCGAATCGCGCGAGGTCCTCGTCGAGCTGCCCGTCGCCGCGTGCACGCTCGTGGACGCCGAGGGCGCCCGGGTCGTCGAGGCGGGCGACTTCGAGCTGCTCGTCGGCCCGTCCTCGCGCGAGGACGCCCTCCTGCGGGCGGGCTTCACCGTGAAGGACTGAGACCACGGCACCGGGAAATGGAAACCGCCTCCCGGCCGGCAGGGGGGCCGGTCGGGAGGCGGTGTACGGGGCGGGGCGCCGCGGTGGGCGCCCCGGAGGGCGTCAGCCCTGGTGGGGGTAGGTGTAGTCGGTCGGCGGGACCAGCGTCTCCTTGATGGCGCGGGTCAGCGTCCAGCGCTGCAGGTTCTGCGGGGCGCCCGCCTTGTCGTTGGTGCCCGAGGCACGGCCGCCACCGAAGGGCTGCTGGCCGACGACGGCTCCGGTCGACTTGTCGTTGATGTAGAAGTTGCCCGCGGCGTAGCGGAGCTTGTCCATCGTGTACGCGGCCGCCGCACGGTCGTTGGAGATGACGGCGCCGGTGAGCGCGTAGTCGGAGACCGACTCCATCTGCTCCAGCATGGCGTCGTACTTCTCGTCCTCGTAGACGTGCACGGCGAGGATCGGGCCGAAGTACTCGGTCGTGAAGACCTCGTTGGCCGGGTCGTCGCACGCGATGACGGTCGGGCGGACGAAGTAGCCGACGGAGTCGTCGTACGTACCGCCCGCGACGATCGTGCAGGTCGGGTCGGCCTTCGCGCGGTCGATCGCGGCCTTGTTCTTCGCGAACGAGCGCTCGTCGATGACGGCACCGATGAAGTGCGACAGGTCGGTGACGTCACCCTGGGTGATGGAGTCGACCTCGGCCGCGAACTCCTCCTTGAAACCGGAGTTCCAGATGGAGGCCGGGACGTACGCACGGGAGGACGCGGAGCACTTCTGGCCCTGGTACTCGAAGGAGCCACGGGTCAGCGCGGTCTTCAGGACGGCGCGGTCCGCGCTCGGGTGCGCGACGACGAAGTCCTTGCCACCGGTCTCGCCGACGAGCCGCGGGTAGGTGCGGTAGTTGGCGATGTTGTTGCCGACCGTCTTCCACAGGTGCTGGAAGGTCGGGGTCGAGCCGGTGAAGTGGATGCCGGCCAGGTCGCGGTGGTTCAGCGCCACCTCGGAGACGGCCTTGCCGTCGCCCGTGACCAGGTTGATGACGCCCTTGGGCAGACCCGCCTCTTCCAGGAGCTGCATCAGCAGCACGGCGGCGTGGGTCTGCGTCGGGGACGGCTTCCACACCACGACGTTGCCCATGAGGGCGGGCGCGGTGGGCAGGTTGCCCGCGATGGCGGTGAAGTTGAAGGGCGTGATCGCGTAGACGAAGCCCTCGAGCGGGCGGTGGTCCATGCGGTTCCACACGCCGGGAGAGTTCGCCGGGGGCTGCTCGGCGAGGATCTGGCGGGCGTAGTGCACGTTGAAGCGCCAGAAGTCGACGAGCTCGCAGGGACAGTCGATCTCGGCCTGCTGGGCGGTCTTGGACTGGCCGAGCATCGTGGACGCGGCCAGCGTCTCGCGCCAGGGGCCGGACAGCAGCTCGGCGGCGCGCAGGATGATCGCGGCGCGGTCGTCGAAGGACATCGCGCGCCAGGCCGGGGCGGCGGCGAGGGCGGCGTCGATCGCGTCCTGGGCGTCCTGCTCCGTGGCGCCGGCGGAGGTGCCGATGACGGCCTTGTGGTTGTGCGGCTGTACGACGTCGAAGCGCTCGCCGCCACCCATCCGCTTCTCGCCGCCGATGGTCATCGGCAGGTCGATGGGGTTCTCGGCGAGCTCCTTGAGCTTCGCCTCGAGGCGGGCCCGCTCGGGGGAACCCGGGGCGTAGGAGTGGACCGGCTCGTTGACCGGCGCGGGGACCTGGGTGACAGCGTCCATGAGTGCCTTGTCTCCTTGGTTGGGGTGGGTGGTCGGCCGGGCAGGTCAGCCCTTGGTTCAGCCCTTGGTGAGGATGGAGCGGGCGAAGAACAGCAGGTTGGCCGGCTTCTCCGCGAGGCGGCGCATGAAGTAGCCGTACCAGTCGGTGCCGTACGCCGTGTAGACGCGCATCCGGTGGCCCTCGGCCGCGAGCCGGATCTGCTCGTCGCTGCGAATGCCGTACAGCATCTGGAACTCGTACTCGTCCAGTTTGCGCCCGGCCTGGCGGGCGAGCTCCTGGCCGATCGCGATGAGACGCGGGTCGTGGGAGCCGATCATCGGGTAGCCGTCGCCCACCATGAGGATCTTCAGGATCCGGACGAACGCCTTGTCGATCTCCGGCTTCTGCTGGTACGCGACGGAGGCGGGCTCCTTGTACGCGCCCTTCACCAGGCGGACCCGGCTGCCGGCGTCGGCGAGGCGGCGGGCGTCGTCCTCGGTGCGGAACAGGTAGGCCTGGATCACGCAGCCGGTCTGCGGGAAGTCCTTCCGCAGCTCCTCGTGGATGGCGAACATCGAGTCGAGGGTGGTGTGGTCCTCGGCGTCCAGCGTGACCGTGGTGCCGATCGCGGCGGCGGCCTCGACGACCGGCCGGATGTTGGCCAGCGCCAGCTCGTGGCCGCCGTCGAGGGACTGGCCGAACATCGACAGCTTGACCGACATCTCGGCCTTGGTGCCGAGCCCGAGCTGCTCGAGGCGGCCGATCAGCTCCAGGTAGGCGTCGCGCGCGGCGGCGGCCTGCTCGGGGGTGGTGATGTCCTCACCCACGACGTCCAGGGTGACCTCGAGGCCGTGGTCGGCCGAGTCCTGGACCACCTGGACCACCTGGTCGACGGCCTCACCGGCGATGAACCGGGCGACGACCTGCTTGGTGCCCGGGGCGGCCGAGATGAAACGACGCATCTTGTCGCTGCGGGACGCGGCGAGAATCACGGGACCCAGCACGGGGCACCTCCACGGAAATGTACGAACGAGGGCCGTACCGGCATGCATGTGAACAGACCGGGACGGCACGGAGAACCACCGTGAAATCTAAGGATCCTTCCGATCGTGTGCCATCGACACCTGTCACGCATCTGTGGTCACTACTTCAGACATATGTCTGAGGAGGTGGGAGACTGGCCGGGTGAAGGGCGATTACCAGGAGCTGGTCGACGAGATCTCCGCGCTGCTCGGCGCCCCCGCGATCCTGGAGAACCGGGATTTCGTCCTGGTGGCCTTCGGGGCCCACGACAGCGACGACGACAAGGCGATGGACCCCGTCCGTACGCGCTCGATCCTCACCCGGCGCTCCACCCCCGCGGTCCGTGCCTGGTTCGAGGGCTTCGGCATCGCCCGCGCGACCGGCCCGGTCCACATTCCGGCGGCCCCGGAGGCCGGAGTGTTCCGGGACCGGATCTGCCTTCCGGTACGCCATAGGGGTGTCGTACTCGGATACGTATGGCTGCTCGACGCCGACCCCCGGCCGACCTCCGGCCGGCTGACGGCGGCGATGGAGGTGGCGGCCCGGATCGGGGGGCTGCTCTCCGACGAGGCGCGGGCGGGGGCCGACCTGTCCCGGGAGTTCGGCGCCGTGCTCGCGGCAGGGCGGGGATGGCAGCGCGACATGGCGGTGGCGGCGCTGCACGAGGCGCTGGGCCCGGACGCGGACGGGCTGCACACCGTGGTGTGCGTGACCCCGTGGCCGGACGAGGCACCCTCGGTCCGTACGGTGCCCTCAGCGGCGGCCCTCGCCACGGTCGCCGTGGCGGGCACGCACTCGCTGGCCGCGCTGGTACGGCTGCGCTCCCCCGACACCCTGGACCCGGCGACGACGGCAGCCGACCGCCTGCGCGCCACCGCGGGGGCCACCGCCACGGGCGGGATCGCGGTCGCCCGCCGGGGTCTGGCGGAGCTGGCCGACTCCTGGCACGAGGCCCTGTCAGCGGCCCGCGCGGCCTCCGCGGAGTCCCGCTTCGGTCCGGTCGCCGACTGGCGGGCCATCGGCCCGTACCGGCTGCTGGCCTCGCTGCCCCCGGACCGGGACGCCGACCCGGACCACACGGTCCGCACCCTGCTGACCCCGCCGCACGCGGAACTGGCCCGCACCGCCGAGGTGTTCCTCGACTGCGCGGGCCAGGCGAGCCGTACGGCGGGCGAGCTGGGCATCCACCGCCAGACGCTCTACTACCGCCTCGCCCGGGTCCAGGAGCTCACCGGGCTCGACCTGAACGACGGCGAGGACCGGCTGCTGCTGCACATGTCGCTGAAGGCGGCGCGGCTGTGAGTCCTGGGCACCGGGACGAGCATGCCGGGGGCGCGGCCGGTCAGCGGTCGCGGCCGTGCGCCCGGCCTCAGCAGGTCGAGTGGAAGAGGCCGCCCACGGGCCGGTCCCCGGCTGTCAGCGCGTGGTAGAGCTCGACGGCAGCCCGGGTCGCGTCCATGTGCACCTCCGCCCCGGACTGCCGGAGCAGTTCGAGGGCCGGTGGGGCGACCTGCAGCCGCCGCTCCATACCCAGGCCGAGGACGACGACCTCGACGCCTCGTCCGAGAAGCTCCTGGACGTCCCCGGGCTGGATCCCCGGGATGTGCCGGGTGCCGTGCTCGGCCCAGTCCCAAGGGTGTCCGCCGCCCGGATACAGGACGAAGTCCTTGCCGGGGGCAAGGCCTTCGATCTCCATCAGGCCCCATTCGAGGCCGGCTATCCGAGGAGAACGCGTCGACTGCGCGGGGTGGTTGATGCCGGTCATGCGGGTGATCATCGCAGCCCCGGCGGGTCACCCGCAGCGGCTTTCGGCCGGAGGCCGCACCGGCCTCCGGCCCGACACGCCGGCGGCGGCTCCGTGGCGGGCGGGCCGAGAGGGACCGGAGAGGCGGCCACCCGGACACGCGAACGGCCGCGCCCGGCGGGACAATCTGAATCTGCCAT
>NZ_JBHYTT010000028.1:0-59691 GCF_042749285.1 Streptomyces sp. NPDC059499 | reverse complement strand
CCCCGATCTTCGACCTCGTCGACTACGGCGTCGTCGGCGACCTCTTCAACGTCGTCCCCCAGCTCACCGACGAGGTCAAGACCCGCAAGGGCTGACCCGCCACAAGCAGTACTGCCGAGGGCCCGTGGTGATCGTCACCACGGGCCCTCGCCGCGTGCACGTGAGGAAACCCGAGGGGCACCGGAGCGCCCGGCCCAGGCCCTCGTCCGTACGGGCGCCGGGGCCGGGGTTCCGCCGACCGTGACATGGGCGCATCTGTCTAGGCTGTCAGTCGTGCAGAACGAGCTCACCCACGAAGGCAGCACTTTCATCAACTTTCGGAACTACACGTTCCTGGATTCGAGGTCACACGCCTTCAGGTGGGTCGATATCAAGCGTCTGCGGTCCCCCGGGAGGGCCGACGGAGATGCGGAGCTGCTTGCCGCACTCATCGAGCATGAACAGTTTCGGGACGACTACGCCGGCGGTGGAGTGCTGCCTGCGGGACTCCGGCACGGCCCGTACTGGGTGAGGGCGGTGAGCCCCGAGGTGTACGAAGTCATCGGGCGGGAGGAGGGTGACCGGATCCTGTGGGCGTGGGCGAACCAGTTCGAGGACGTTCCCGCCGACCTTGCGACGGATCTGCAGCGGGAGGTGTTCGACCGCCTGGCCGCGGCCGAGCAGATCTACTACCTGAGGAAGCTCGGCGACGAGGCGCTCCATGACTGGGGCGGTGTGCACAGCGACTTCCACGAGTTTGTGCTCATCAACCGGTCGGAAGGCCAGGTCGTACTGCTCGTCGCGACCGACGACTGATCCATCCGTCGGAGGGAGGCAGTTCCGTTGTGAGCCGGTCGTCCGCGACAAAGCGACCGCGCTGGTCACCGCCCTGGACAAGCGGCTGTGACCAGCACGTCCGCAACACGCCCTACAGGGACTGCATCTCGTAGGTGCCGGACAGCGCCTCGACCTGGGACCAGACGCGGGCGCCGCGCTCGGGGTCGGCGACGGGACGGCGTAGGGCGGCCAGGGCCCAGGAGGCCTGCGCGTCGGTGGTGGCGGCCTTGCCGTACAGCTCGGTGGCGTAGGCGGAGAAGTCGCGGATCAGCACGTCGAAGATCTCCTCCAGCACGTCGGCGTCCAGGCCGGTCAGCTCGGCCTGCTCCAGCACCAGCTGGCCGTAGACCACCAGGGCGAACAGGTGGCCGATGACGAGCGAGAAGTCGAGGTCCTGCTGCTGGGCCCGGTCGGGAGCGTGCTGGGACAGCAGCTCGCACAGAGCGTCTGCCTGCTCCCTGAAGCGGGCCACGTTGGGCCGGTCGGCGTGCGCGTCATAGGCGGTGCGCCAGTCGTGGAAGCGGATGGCGCCCAGACCGCGCGCCGGTCCCTGCTGGAAGAGGAAGGTGTCGTCCGCCGCGTCGAGACGGGTGGGCACGGGCGCGTACTCGGCGGGATCGAACAGGTAGTTGGGCATGAACTTCTGGATCAGGGCGAGGTTGACGTGGACCGTGCCCTCCAGCTTGGGCAGGCCACGGATGTCCCGGGCCGCCTTGTCGAAGTAGGTGTCCTTCTCGAACCCCTTGGCGGCGATGACGTCCCACATCAGGTCGATGACCTTCTCGCCCTCGGTGGTGACCTTCATCTTGGTCATCGGGTTGAAGAGGAGGTAGCGGCGGTCGTCGGGGCCGGCGGAGCGGAAGTAGTCGACAGCTCGGCCGCTGAAGAGCTTCATGGCGACCAGCCGGATGTACGCGTCGGTGAACTCCCGGCGCACGTGCGGGAAGGCCGTGACCGGCTTGCCGTACAGGATGCGGTTGTGGGCGTGGGTGACGGCCTCGTACATGGCGTGTTCGCAGATGCCGATGGAGGCGGCGCACAGGTTGAACTTGCCGATGTTGATCGTGTTGAGGGCGGCGTCGAAGGCGGCCTTCCCTGTGTGCATCACGTCCTCGGCGCCCACCGGGTAGTCCTCCAGGCGGAACTCGCTGACGAACATCTGCGAGTTCACCACGTTCTTCACCAGGTGGTAGTCGGGGTGGCGACTGTCCGCGGCGAAGAATACGTAGCCGTCGGGGCCCTCGATGTCGGAGCGGCGGCCGAAGACGGAGACGAGGCCGGCGACGTTGCCGTTGCCGATGTAGTACTTGGAGCCGTTGGCGAGGAAGCCGCCCTTGCCGTCCGGGGTGAGGACCAGGTCCGTCTGGTAGATGTCGGCGCCGTGGCCCTTCTCGGACAGACCGAAGGCCATGACATGCCCTTCGGAGAGCAGCTGGGCCGCGCGGGCGTGCGCCTGGGGGTTCTCGCTCTGCCACACCGGGCCGAGGCCGAGGATGGTGACCTGCCAGGTGTACCAGTAGTTCAGGCCGTAGAAGCCGAGAATCTCGTTGAGGGCGGCGTTGCGGGCGGTGTCCCAGCGCTTGTTCCCGTCGTCCGACGCGCTGGCGGACGGGGTGAGGAAGGCGGCGAAGAGGCCCTCCTTGGCGGCGAACTCCAGGAAGTCCGCGTACCAGGTGCGGTCGATGTAGTCGCTGAGGAGCGCCTTCTTGCCACGCGTCTCGAACCAGTCGATCGTGGCCCTCAGCAGGCGGCGGGTCTCCGGGTCGAAGTGCGCAGGATCGTACGTGCGCGGGTTGAAGAGCAGTTCGCTGGGCATGGAAGGGTCCCTTCTGGGGCCTACAGGTTGCAAGGTCAGCCGATGATCCGGCGAAGGGTCGCGAGGACGTCGTCGAGCCAGGCGAGGTACATGCGCTCGTACTCGATGCCACCGCGCAGCACGACGTGCTGCAGCGACTGGCCCGCGTCCTGCGTCTCGGGGTCGGGGAAGTCACGGCGCTCCCCGGCCAGGTAGCGCTCCAGCATGGCGGTGTGGATCTCCCGGTGCCGCTCCACCTCGGCGAGAAGTCCGGCCCTGCCCTGAGGATCGTCGAAGGCGGCACCCCGGATCTTCACGGCCAGCTCCTGCCGAACCGACTCGGACTCGACAGGTGTCCTCAGCCAGGCGGTGAGCACGGCCCGTCCGGGGCCGGCCACCGCGTACACCTTCTTGTCCGGTCGGCCGTGCTGGGCCACCTCCTCGACGGCGACCCAGCCGTCGGACTCCATGCGCTTGAGCACCCGGTAGATCTGCTGGTGGCTGGCGCTCCAGAATCGACCGATGGTTCGGTCGAAGCGGTTCGCCAGCTCGTAGCCGGAACCGGGCAGCTCCAACAGGGACACCAGGATCGCGTGCTCAAGGGCCATACGGCGAGTCTGCTACGCAACTAGTTGCATAGCAACAGACCGCGGCCACGTGCGACACACCTCACTCCACGGCGATGGCGACCCGCCGTGACCGGTCGACCGACCCCGGCGGCTGCCCGTTCCCCCACGCACTGCTGGACGGCCCGGCACTACAGCACGACCTGGGTGCGGGCGGCGCAGCGACTCCGCGAGGGCCACCGAGCGGTGTGCCGCTACGCCCGGCAGACGTCCTCGGCAGCGGCGGAGTGACCGCCGCCTCGCGCCGACACCAACTCCATCCGGGCTTCTGGCGTCGGCAGTTGACGCGTGGGAGCCACGACGGCGGGCTGTCTGCGGCCCGGTTTCGCCATCCCGCAGGGAACCCTTCGCCCCAAGGGGGCCGCACCCATGAACACCGGTCCCGTCGGCCCGAAGGCGACCGGATACAGTGCGCGGGACGGCAGCCCGGCCTGTGAGGGGAAGCGTGACCGACTCCAGCAACACCCGATCCGCCGACAGTGAGGCGCAAGCGCCGCGGCAGAGTCGACTACACCGCCTGATGCGCTACCTCCCCCTGATCGCCCCCGTCCTGCTGTGGGCGGTGCCCTGCTGGGTACTCCTGTACGGCGGCCAGCACTGGCCGCTGCCGGTCACGCTCGCCGGCACCGCCCTGTTCGCCCTCGGTCTCGTCGGTATGCCGCTCGCGATGATGCGCGGCCACGGCCGGCGCCAGCAGGACCGGGCGGCGATCATCGGTGACACCCTCCTGGGTACCAGCTGGGTCCTGTTCACCTGGTCCGTTCTGCTCGGCGTCCTCCTGCGGCTCGCCCTGACCGTGGCCGGCGTCGAGGAGGGCCAGGACCGGGCTCGAATCGTCACGTGGGCCGTCCTCGGCACAACCGCCGTACTACTCGCCTGGGGATACGCCGAAGCCCGCCGCGTGCCGCGCGTGCGCCGACTCGACGTGCAACTCCCCCGGCTGGGTGCTGGGTTGGACGGACTCCGCGTCGTCCTCATCACCGACACCCACTACGGTCCCCTCGATCGCACTCGCTGGTCGGCACAGGTGTGCGAGAAGGTGAACACCCTGGAGGCCGACCTGGTCTGCCACACGGGTGACATCGCGGACGGTACGGCCGAACGCCGCCGCTCGCAGGCCGCCCCACTCGGAACCGTGCGGGCCACCCGAGCCCGTGTGTACGTCACCGGAAACCACGAGTACTACAGCGAGGCCCAGGGCTGGGTCGACCTGATGGACGAGCTGGGCTGGGAGCCGCTACGCAACCGCCATCTGCTGCTCGACCGCGGAGGCGACACTCTCGTGGTCGCCGGGGTGGATGACGTCACCGCCGAGTCCTCCGGCCTGGCCGGACACCGCGCCCACCTCGCCGGAGCCTTGGACGGCGCCGACCCCGACCTACCCGTCCTGCTCCTGGCACACCAGCCCAAGTTCATCGACCGGGCGGCAGCCGACGGCGTCGACCTCCAGCTCTCCGGCCACACCCACGGCGGCCAGATCTGGCCCTTCCACCACCTGGTCCGCATCGACCAGCCCGCCCTCGCCGGCCTCAGCCACCACGGCGCCCGCACCCTCCTCTACACCAGCCGCGGCACCGGCTTCTGGGGCCCGCCGTTCCGCGTCTTCGCCCCCAGCGAGATCACCCTGCTCGTACTCCGCTCCCCGGACCGGCCCACCTCGCTGTAGCACTCGACGGGCCGACGCATCCGCTTGGAGCGGTGCACGCTCCGAGGGTTGCTCTGTCGAGGGATGGCCGGGCCCGTCCTGCTGTGGGCAAGATCCGGGTCGATGGCTCCAACGAGCCATACGTGGCTACGTTTTGGGCAGGTCAGCGACGCGTGATGCCTCTACCTCATGGACCCGATCCAGGAACCGTCCACACAGAGGGCAAAGAATCAGGCCAGTCCGTTCCAGCCCCACCGGGGCGTGGGCCCGGGGTCACCGACGTCGGTGCCCGCCGGATCAGCTGACACCTCGCGGGCGATCTTGGTGCCCCAGTCGAAGTATTCAATGACACGGGACCGCAGCAATTCGTCGTCCGGGAGTTCCTTCTCGACAGCACCTGTCATCAGCTCCATCCAGCGCAGGCGCTGCTCCTCGGTGATCGACAGGCCGAGGTGGGAGCGCAGCAGAGCCTGGTGGCCGCCGAGTTCGTCAGTGAACCCGGTCGGGCCGCCGAAGACCTCGGCGAGCCACACGGCGACGTGCTCGGTATGGGTGCGGCTGAAGTTGGCGAAGACAGGGGCGAGCACAGGATCCGCCAGGACAGCGTCATAGAAGGTGTTGCTCAGGCGGCGGAGCGCATCAAGACCGCCGATGGCCTCGACCAGAGGTTTCGTGTTGTCGGTCATTCCGCCTCTTCCGGGGTGGATGTCACGGTGGACTGCTTGTGGTGCTTCATTTCCACGAGTCTCTTCGCATTCAACCCGCCGAGCGACTCGATTGCGAGCATTGGCCGGGCGTATCTTCCGGACGGAGCACCAGGCACCGCCTCTCGGAACTGCTTACCTGAGCGTGGTATTGGGCAAAGAAGCGTGCGTCAAACTCCCGTCAGAACACGATCAAGTGCCGCCCGGCCTGCAGGCCCCCAGTTCGGCTTGCCGCCTGGAAGCCCCCGATCTCCGTTCTGCCCCATGAGCATCAGGAAGAGGCTCTTCATAGCGGCCAGCCCGCGGGCACGCCGGATCGCCGCCCCGTCTGCATTCGCGTACATGTCGAAGAACCGTGAGGCCTTGCCCGAGGGCAGCAGCACCCATGCGGCGGCAAGGTCCCACGCCGGATCGCCGGCGAACATGTCACCGAAATCGATGATGCCCGAGAGCGTTCCGTCCGAGACAACGACGTTCGCGGGATGGAGGTCGCCGTGCACCCACACCCGCGGGCCCTCCCACGCGTGGGCCGCGACGGCATCGTCCCAGACGGCCCGGACATCGGCAGCGATGTCGTCGGGGACAACGGCCTGGAGGAAGTACTCGAAACCGTCCGTGCAGTTCTTGGGATGGGCACCGCGGTCCGTAGCGATCGGCGCCTCGGCGGGCGCCTCCACATGGAGCGCCCGAAGGAAGCCGGCCAGCGTGTCGGCCGCGTGGTCACCGCGGCTGATCGAGCCGTGGTCCAGCGGCTCGCCGGGAACCCACGTCATCACGGTCCAGTGCTTGGGGAAGCGCTCGGACGGTTCGCCGAACCGCACCGGCGCCGGCACCGGGAGCGGCAGGCGCGGGCCCAGCAACGGTAGCCACCGCCGCTCCTTGAGCTGGAACTCCGGGGTGCGGTCCATGCGCTGCATGCGCACGGCCAACTCGTCCCCGAGACGCCACATTTGGTTGCCCCAGCCGCCCGCCACCTCGCGAATGGCCAGCCCTGCAAGGTCTGGATGTTGCTCCTCCAGCAGGTCGCGGACCAGGTCTGCGGTGATCTCGATCTCGGTGTCGGTCATGCGAAGTCACAGTACTGAGGTGGCGGACGGAGCCGGATCTCGCTCGCCGGAACATCGTGTTCTGATCGCTCTGGCATCACCAATTCGGTTTCAGAAAGCTGCGGATCGGAGGCTCGGGACAGACCGGCCCCAAGTTCGGAGAAGCCTGCGTCCAGTGCTGCCCCTACTACTTGTAGATCCGGGCCCAGATGCCACGCTTGCAGACACGGGTGTGGTTCCTCCCGTGCCGCGCGGCGCCCACGTAACGTCAGGCGGCCTGGTTGACGTGGCGGACCAGCCACATCAGCAGTGCGTCCAGATCGGCGGCGGCCGAGAGGACCCGGTCGACTGCCTCGGAGGTGTGCAGCCACTCCTCGCAGCCGAGGGAACGGGCGGCGATCAGCGAACGGTGGCGCAGCAGGTTTGCACGGGAGTGATTCGTCGGGTAGCCGCGTGGGAGACGTTTCATCACGTCCCCGGAGATTTCGTAGCCCTTCTTCCGCACCTCCTCGACGATGGCGGACAGTTCGCGGCCGCTCCCCTCGGAGGCCACGGCTTTGCGGAACATGTCCACCTGGCCGGGATCGGGGTACCACCAGGCACCCTGGATCCGCAGGCCGTCCAGGTCGAACCGGAGACCGATCTCGATCTTGCGGCCGAGCCGGATCACCGCGCTCTGGTGCTGCCACCACCAGGAGTCGGTGCGGTAGTGCCAGACGGAGAAGTCCTCGTACCGAGGGTCGGTGTCCGCGACCTCGTTGAGCAGGGCGATCATCGGCTGCCGGACCAGGCGCTCGCGGTCCGCGCGACAGAGCTCGCGGGTCGCCTGGGACGGTTCGCCCTGGAGCTGCCACAACACGTCCATGGCCTGCTCCGGCCATCCGGTGAACTGTGTGCGCATGCGGGCAGGTTAACTCACCCATGGTCCGCGCACGGAGAGCGCCGACCGACACCGTGGCCCCCTTCGCCACGAGGCGCTCGTCGTCGCCCCGCTCGAGGGCTTGAGCGCTACGAGCCGGATGGCGTAGGCGTTGACCGCCTGGATCGGATGCCACCTCCGCGCGGATGGCATCCGACTGGCCGGGCGCCGGAACCAGCTACGCGCTCTGGGTCAGCAGACCGGCATCGATGACCTCAGCGATAAGGGTGGCGCCGCGGCTGTTCTGGTGGATGTGGTCGGTCGTGAGCACGAGACCTCGCCGCCGCGAGATCGTGTCGAGGCTGCGGCGCAGCACTGCGTGCTGGACGAGGACGCCGACGACCGCTGCGGGCGTCACCTCCCGGTACGAAATCGGCGGCGGGTCCGCTTGGCGCAGTTCCTCGACCTGGCGTTCGTGGAGCGGGAGGTAGGCCACCTCGTTGGTGGCGGCGACCTCGGCGATCATCCGGCTGTACGCCTGCGATGCCTGTGCCGCTGCTCCGTCGAGTTGTTGGCCGAGTACCGGTAGCGACAGCAGACCGATCGTCGCGTCGGTCTCCGCTCGCAGCCGTGCGACGACGGCTCCCAGGCACTGTTGGAACCAGCCAGCCGACGGGCGATCGGGGAGCTGTTTGCGCTTCATGGCCTGCTCGACGGGGTAGCCGGCCAGGCTCGCTCGGGCGTCGTTGGTCCCGATCAACACGGTGATCACATCGGGTGGGTTCGTGACGACAGCATCGAGGCGTTGCAAGAGGTTGTAGGCGAAGTCGCCGTTGGCTCCGAAGCGGGCAAGCTGCACGTCACCGGGAGGGTGGCGTCGTCCGAGAAGATCGAGGTAGTCGACGCTGAACTGCGCGCGGGTGAGGCTGTCGCCGAGGCACACGATGCGTGTCGTCACGGCGCTTCCTCCGGGCTGGGCGTGCCGACGCGTTCGGTCGGGCGGGTGTCGGTCCGAGGACGGTGGTCGGTGCCGAGGGTCGCGGTGATGGCCAGGATGGACGTCGGCCCCTCCATGTCGACCACGTGCCATACCCCGGCCGGGTTGATGGTGGCCTCGCCCGGCCCGAGCAGAACGCGGTCGGGTACCCCGTCCACGTCGCGGGTGACCGTCACGGACCCGCTGAGGCAAACGACCAGTTCGTCGCCTGCAGGGTGGACCTCCCCATGGTCGCCGGGCCCGTCGCCGTCGAAGATCATCACCATCCGGCCCTCGGCGCCGTCTGCCGCGACCGCGGCGCTGTAGGCCTGGAGCACCTCCGGGTCCCAGGTGAAGCCCTCGACGGGTTTCGCTCTCGATCCCAGTGCGAGGTGCACGGGGGTGGTCCGCAGGTCCATGGCATTGCGTTCGTGGTTGACGAGTCTCATGCCGACGATCGTCCACGACAGCGATCGGGCGGTCTTGAAGAAAAGGGAAGGGAAGCCGACGCGAAGGGCAGGCGGTTGGCGGCTACCCGGCTCCGAGGAGGACTTCGCTGCGACGCCAGGCGGTCGGCGATCGGCCCGTGAACTCGCGCCAGTCCCGGACGAGATGGGCCTGGTCGGAGTAGCCGGAGACGGTTGCCACATCGCCCCACGGGAGCGGGTCGTGCGCCGCCGCCAGTTCGTGCGCGTGCTCGAAGCGCAAGACTCGGGCGAAGGTCTTCGGCGACAGGCCCACCTCACCGCGAAACCGCTCGGTGAGGTACCGACGGCTCCAGCCGAGTTCCGCGGCGACCGCACCAATCTGGACGCAACCCCGCGCGGCAACGAGGCGGCGCCACGCCTCGGCCACCTCGGGGCGCCCCCCGCGCACATGGTGGCCGCAGGCGTCACGGCCGACAGCGCGGAGGAGTAATTCGTCCAGCGCGGTGAACCGCGCCGCCCATGTCGTCGCCGCTCGGAGCCGGTCGACCAGCTCGACGGCAAGCGCTCCGAGAAGCTCGTCAAGGGGGACCAGCCGGTGGGCGAGCTCGGCGGGCGGCATGCCGTAGATGGCCCGGGCCCCCAGCGGTGTCAGCGATACCTGAACACCTTTTTGGCGTCCGTTGTGGTGGATCGCGACGGACCGACACATCAGACCGCCGGCCACGCTGCCGAATCGGGTGACCGGTGACCCGTCGTCAACGCCCGCCGCCACCTCCAAAGGATCTGACAGGCTGATCACCGCAGTGAGCGCGCGGCTCGGCGGGCCGCAGTGCACCCCCGTCGGGAGCCCGCGGAGGTCGAAGCCGACATACGAGTCGACGTACTGCCGCAAGACGGGCGCCGGACGTGCACCGATCCCGGTGGCCGTGTGGTCCTCCATTTTCGTCAGTGTACGAGCCGCCCAGCCCAGGAGGACTGAATCACCGCTGATTGCGGCTGGTGACGCGGTTCTTACCGGCACGTCGGCCGTGAGTTCAGCGTGACTGAGGTGCTTTCACTGGGAACCCACGGCGCCTTTGGCAGGCAGGCATGGAAGTGCGGTGGGTCCGTTGCCGATGAATCGGCAGGTCCTTCACCGCTGGGATCACTCGGCGCGCTGTCCGACGCGGAGAACGCTCAGGTATCGGCGTGATGCTCGGTCGCCCATCCGCGTGCGGATGCGCTCGGCGATTGCGTCGAGCAGGGGCTCACGGACGTCGCGGTCGAGCCTCCGGTACAGCGACAACGAGCGAAGGTGATCGGCAAAGCCGTCCCCGTCGAACCACTGAACGGTCGGGTACCAGCGCACGATCGTTGAGCCGAACAATCCGCCGGGATCTTCGACCAGTCCCCAGCCCTCGTCGGTGGTGCGCACGTCGTCCTCCATGGGCGGATGACCCCAGTCGGGGTTCCCGGGGCAGAACCGCTCGTGGAGATCGGCTGTCTCGGCATACACCTCCGGCTCTCCCATTCGGCGGACAACGACGTTGCCGAGCAGTGCCATCCAGCCTGCGGGATGGAGCACGTCGTGCGCTCGCTGCCAGCCGATCGACGGGTCGACCCAGTGCCACGACGACGCAGCCACAAGGACATCGAAGCGTCGACCGCGGTCGTCCCACTCCTCAAACATCGACGTCTCGACTTCGACGTTGCCGAAGGTGGCGATCCGCTGGCGAGCGAGTGCGGCCATTCCTTCGCCCGGCTCGATGGCGGTCACTGAGCATCCGAGCGTTGCCAGCGAGCGCGTCGCCTGGCCGGTACCGCAGCCCACCTCCAGCACCGACGACCTTTCGTCCATGCCGGTGACGGTGACAAGGTCCGCGAACAGTTCGTCGGGGTATCCCGGCCGGACCCGGTCGTAGAGCTCGGGCACTTCGTTGAACACTCGACCGAGGTCATGTCGATTCGGGCGCATCTGCGGATCATCAGTCACGAGCGCACAAGCTATGAGGCGCGTCCGCGGGGTGCCACTGGTTTAACGGCAGCTCCTCGACAGAAGCCGTGCCGGTCTTTTCTGTCTGATCCGCCACCACCGTTCGGCCGGGGATCGCTTCACGGGCAGCCGTCAAGAGGGCCCGTTCTCCCTTCCGACCGCATCTCGGCGGTCTGCTCGATCTGGTCGTCGAGCAGGTTTTGGGCGATGGCCGCGTAGCGGCTCGCGGCGGTGTGGGACAGGTTGAAGACCAGGGCGAGATGCAGTGGGTCGGTGCCGACGGTCAGTGACTCGTGAAGTACCCGGTCGGCGCAGATGCGTTCGAGGTAAACGCCGTGGTGCGGCAGGTGCCGTTTAAGGTATTCGGGGCTGACGGGCCCGGTTCCCAGGGCTGTCTTCGCGTTGATCAGGACGTGCCGGTTGGGGGTCTTTGGCCAGGTGGCCCGGCGCTGGTCGAGCCAGGCCAGCAGGGTCTGGTGGGGCAGTTCGCCGAGCCGTTGGCCATGTCCGGCGATGGTGATCCTACGGTTGGGCAGGTCGAGGAACGCTTCAGGAATCCCGAAGTTACGTCGCAGACGGGCAGGGCACCCGAAGGAGGAACGAGCCCCTGACCTCGGTCACTCAGCGAGGCTCAGGAGAACTCGCGGGATGTCGCACAGACCTCTCCGGTGTCGATCTCCGCGCGCTCGTCGTCGTAGCGTGCCGTGCGCAGGATGATCGGTTCGGTGCCGTCCTCGTACTGCTCGGCCTTCGCCCGCAGGCGGAAGGACGGTCCCGAGCAGCCTGGCGTCAAGGAGAACGCCCAGGAGAAGATCCCGACGGCGCGGGCGGCCGTCTCGTCCCCGAGGCGTCCTCGACGGCGGGCTCGTGCAGTCCGAATTCCGCCTGCCGCAACGGGGGCAGGGTGAGGTAATCCGAGGCGGTGATCCAGGAAGCCTCCCGGGGCCGGAGAGGGCCGGCTCCGATGCCCGCCCGAGCTGCCCGTTACGTACTCAGCGAGCGCCCCGTTGAACGGATCCTCGCCGCGCGCCATGTCGCAAGGACCGCGCAGAATCTCGTCTTCGACGCCCACGCCGAGCGCGGCCACACGGCCGGGACGTCCTGCTCGGGCCCAGCCCCGCCCCGTGCTCACTGCCAGACGCGGATCCAGTCCACGTACATCGTCGATCGGTAGTCCAGTGGCGCTGTCGTGACGTCGCCCTCGGCCCAGTCCAGAACCTCGTGGGAGAGGATCGGATACTCCTTCACCTGACTGATCAGCTTGGGGTCGGTGACGGTACGCACGACCGTGCCGTCGTACGTGAACTCCATACGTGACGCAGTCCAGTTGAGGCCGATGGTGTGGTAGTGCGTGCTGTGCAGGGCGGCGGCCGGGACGACCTGGGCGGATTGTTGGTGGTCGGCTCCATAGCCGTCGTAGTGGATGGTCGCGGCGTACTTGTCGTCGGCGTACGCGCTCTCGATCAGGTCGATCTCCGCACCGTCCTCGGCGCTGCCCTTGATGCTGCCCCAGCTGTGTGTCTGGAGCCAGACCGCACCCAAGTGCCCATTTGTGGGCGGGACATGAATGCGAGCCTCGAGGGTGCCATGGGTGTAGTCGAAGACACTGTCGGTGTCGACGCGGCCGCCCGCGTACTGGTTCGTGGCCACGTTGCGCAGGTCGATGGCGAGGTTGCCGCCGTTGTCGGGGATGACCCGGACGTTGGCCGGCTTGTACCACCAGCGGATGCCGTCGGTTCGGTCGGTCTCCGTGCGCTCTTGATCACGCACCTTCCACTTCGTGGCGTCGAGCGCCGAGCCGGTGAACTCGTCACTGAACACCAGGGTTCCTGCCGGCCCGGCGGCGGGCTGGGCCGACGCGGGGGTCGCGGTGTCCACCAGTGCGGGTGCCGCGGACGGAACGGCGTACGCGGTGGAGCCGAGCAGTGCGGCGGCCAGCGAGACAGCCGCCAGCGGGCGGAGGGTTCCGGTCATCATGACTCCCTTGTCAGAAGGCATTGGACGGGGCGGCCGTCGACCGTGCGGAAAGAGACGACGGTTCTGCCGTTCTGGATGCGGGTGGTGCAGGGCTGGTCCGCTGTCGGGTGCCAGCGGCCGTCGAGCGTGACGCGCAAGGTGTGCGGAACGCTCGGGCTGCCCAGCCAGGGGCGGGAGAACGGGCTGTAGCGGCCGGTGTATTCGCCCTTCTCGTACTGGGCGTGGTCGCGGCCCTCGTAGAGACGCAGGTCCGGGTCGCACACCGACAGGACGAGCGTCGCGCCGTCGGCGGTGTCGGACGGGGTGCGGACCAGCAGCATGCAGGGTGTGTCGACGGCCCGGACCGGCCCGTCGCCGGTGAGTGTGCGGCTCGCGTCGAAGACGGCGTACCCGGTGATGCCGGTGGACCGGTCGGTGACGATGTGCGCGGTGTCGTCGGCGCGCAGGACCGTGTACGGCGCCCGCGCCTCGTCGGCCATCGCCTCGGTGAAGTCCGCCATCGACTCGGCGGTCGCGCCGACGAGCATGGCGTACGCGTACGAGGCACCGCGTGGCGCGGTCCCGTGGCGCAGCCAGGCGGTGGCGAAGTCGCCGCGCGTCTCGGCGTCCGTGCCGTGGTGGCGCGACAGCTGGCTGGAACGGGTGAGCGCGAGGTGCTGGCCGGGCGGGAGGTAGTAGCCAAGGCCCTTGTCGTCCAGCAGCCATTGCGCGGAGGTGAGTTCACGGTGGTGCTCGTAGGGGAACGCGGTGACCGGCTCCGCGCCCACGTGGGTGGGCTCGGTGGTGGTGGCGAGGCGGGTCTGGAAGAGGGTGGTTTCCGTCTCGTGGACCTCGTCGCCGTTCTCGATGCCGGTGCCCAGCGCGACGACCCGGTTGTCGAAGAGGAAGACGGACGTACGGGCGCGATGGCTGCCGTCGTACTTGGGGTGCTCGCGCAGCCGCATCGCGAACATGCCGTTGCGGTCGTCGATGGTGTGGGCACCGGCGAACCGCTCCTCGGTGAGCATGACTTCCTCGATGGTGCCGGTGAGGTCGCCCTTCAACTGTGCCCACGGCTTGTGCAGGGTGGTTGTGCCGGGGCGGCGGTTCCAGTCGTATCCGTCGTGGCCGTAGCCGCTGTCGAGGTTGGTGACGGGGCTGCCGCGGTGCAGGACCTGGATCTGGCCGTAAGTGTTGTAGCGGCCGTACCAGTTGGAACCTTCGTAGATCTCGGTGGACCACAGGTAGCGGTTGTGGCCGCGCACGGTCACCTGCCAGTTGTCACGGCGCTGCACGGCGAGTGCGGCGTAGTTGTAGGCCCATGCGCCGGACGGCGCGCTCTCCGCGGTGACTCCGACGGCGGCGAGTCTGGCCGCGATCTTCTTCTGAGCGGTGGCGGGGGCGGCGGGCAGCAGGCGCAGGAAGGCGGCGCCGAGCTCGGGGTCGAGGTCCTTGGAGCCGTCGGGGGTGCCGGCGATGGTGAGCCATTGGAAGGGCGAGACGACGAGGCCGGTGGTGCCGATGGGATTGCGGCCGCTGAGCGAGATCGGCCAGTGGTGGGTGTTGGCGACGACGCGCATGGTGAGTACGGCCTGCTTGAGGAAGCCGTGGGCCTCGGCCGAGATCCGGAAGAGGCCACCGCTCATCACGTACACGATCGGCGCGAGCCCCACGAATCCGTCACGCGCGTAGTCGGGGAAGAACCCGACGTGGTGGAAGGTGGTGCCGTCGGTCTTGAGGCCGTCCTGGATGCCGTCGGTGGGCAGCAGATATCGGCTGAGCCAGTCGCGCAGTGCCTTCAGGTACGCGACCTGGCGGGCCTCGCCGTCCTGGAGGAGGGCTACGGCCAGCTTGCCGCGCACGGTGGTGTTGATGATGTCCGACGTGGAGCCGTGGGCGTTGCGGTGTTCGAGGCCGCGGAAGATCCGGCCGAAGCCGGTGAGCCAGGTCAGGTCGGCGCGTACGGCCTCGAACAGGCCTGCCTCCCGCAGGACGTCTCGCATCAGGTACACGGAGTCGTAGTAGCCGCGGATGTCGTAGCCGACGTGGTGGATCGTGCCGAGACAGCTCCCGTACGTCCAGCCCTGCTCACGCAGCCGCTCCACGAGCCGTACATAGAGCGCGCCGATGGCCGGCCTGTGGGCTGCGCCCGCCACGTCGTACGCCTGGGCGGTCTTCTGCATGAGGTCGGTGACGGCGCGCAGAGTGACGGCGCCGACAAAGGTCTTGAGGTCGGCGCTGATCTCCGGCGGATAGATCTGAGACTGGTACGAGAACACGGGGCGGCCGGTGAGGAGGGCGTTCGCCTGGCCCGTGAGGGTGGCGACGTAGGCATCGTCGACCTTGGGAGCGGCGGCGAGGTAGTCGGCGTGGTAGCGGGTCTTCAGGTCGCGCAGCGCGTCGGTCTCGGCCCCGGACGGGTCGGGGGCGGGGATGGTGGTGCGGGTGAGGATGCGGTCGAAGAGGTGCAGTGCCTGCCAGTGCTGCTGGTCCCAGTCGTCTCCCTCGACGCAGATCTCGGGGACCTGCGCGTCGCGGGTCGGGGCGTCGGGACGGAGCGCCACATTGAGCAGCAGCTGGTCGATCCAGAGCGTGCCGGACCTGCGGGGCGCGATGATGCGGAGGGTGTCCATGGCCGGGTGCGGGCGGCCGTGCATGTCGTACGCATAGCGCACCCAGGCGGTGCGCCAGCCGGTGAAGTCCAGGCGGAACTCGAACCAGCAGTCGGTGCGGCTCCCCCGCCCGAACTCGAAGCGCACGACGTCGTCGGTGCCGGTGGACTTCTCGTTGTGGATCCACACCGAGAAGGTGTCGACGGTGCCCTGCCACGCCTGGTCGGCGAGCGGCCTCGGCTCGTACGGGTCGGCGGACCAGGCGAGCTCGGCGTCGACGGTGATCACGGAGCGCGGGCCGTGGTCCCAGCGCAGGGAGCGCGTGCCGCAGACGGATCGCACGTCGCTGATCGCGAGTCCGGCGTCCGGGCTCGCGGTGATCTGCTGTGGGACGGCGGATTCAAGGAGGAACGCGGGCGGCCTCAGTGCCAGAGCCCGCTCCTCCAGCTCGGTGAACACGGGCGCCTCGGCGGCCCCTTCGGCAGCCTCCGCGGCGTCGACGGCCGGGGCCGCGACGAAGGGCAGGGCCACCGCACCGGTGGCGGCGGCGCCGTACGCCAGCAGTCTGCGGCGCGAAACGGGCGGAGGGGGGAGAGCGTTCATGAGCATCCTCAAGAGAGCTGGGCTGGGACGTGAGCCGGTACTGAATCCGATGCCGAATTGCCTGCGGACGTTAGGGAGGTCCGACGATAGGATTCAAGGAGCATTCCGCCGCGCATCGAGAATTGCTCTTTCTTCGCACGCCCAGGGGGGACCGTGTCGGCCCGAGAACTCAAATTCCGCAAGCTCACCGCCGATCTGCGGCGAGGCATCCATGACGGCACCTGGCCGCCGGGCAGCAAACTGCCCACCGAGCGGGCGCTCGCCACCGAGACCGGCCTGTCCGTCACCACCGTCCGCAGGGCGTACGAGGACCTGGTCGACCAAGGCCTCGTGGAGCGGCGGCAGGGCGCGGGCACCTTCGCGCTCGGTCTCCCGCCACGCGTCCCGGACAGGCGCAGGATCGTCGGCGTACTCGTGCCCGACACCGCGCTCTACTACCCACGCGTCATCCAGGGCATCCAGGAGGTGCTGGCCGAGGCAGGTGCCCAGTTCGTGCTGGCGTGCTCGCACTACGACCCGAAGGCGGAGGACGCGGCGATAGCCGAGCTGCTGGCTGCGGGTGTGCACGGGCTTCTGCTGGTGCCGGGCCTGCATGCCTCCGACGATCCGGCGCGACGCACGGACGAACTGCTCCATCTGCCCGTCCCGGCCGTACTGGTGGAGCGGCGGCTGACGGCGGCGGGTCCCGGCGACCCCACGGAGCACGTCTGCACGGACCACGAGGGAGGCGCTTACGACGCCGTGCGGCATCTGCGCACCCTCGGTCATGAGCGTCTCGCACTGGTCGTCCGCGTCGACGCGCCGACCGCCGAGCCCATCCGGACCGGATTCGCCCGCGCGGTCGTGGACTTCGCACTGCCCGAGGCGGTGTACGACAGCGCCGTGATGGACGCCTGGAACCCGGACCGCGCCGACGCCACCGTGGCAAAGCTCGTTGCCGCAGGGGTCACGGGCGCCCTGTGTTTCGGCGACCGCGAGGCTGCGTTGGTGCAGTCGGCGGCCCGGCGGGCAGCGCTGCGCGTCCCTCACGACCTCGCCATGGTCAGTTACGACAACGAGTTCGCGGACGTGGCAGAGATTCCGCTGACTGCCGTCTCGCCGCCCAAGTTCCAGGTGGGCCGGCTGGCCGCGCAGATTCTGTTGCGCCGCCTGTCCGACGGCGACGCGTCACCGCTGCACCAGGTGCAGCTGCGCCCCAATCTGGTGGTCCGCGCGTCGTGTGGCGGGCGCACGCGGTGACGGGTCCCGGGGCGTTGCCCCGGAACCCGGTGATCAGGCGATCAGGCGATGCGGGACAGGTCCTCGGCTCGTACCTCGCCCAGCAGCCGCTCGCCCGCGGCGAATCGCTCCGCCTCGCCGACCGCGAACGCGCCGAGCAGCCGCACTTCCGTGCCCATCGCGCCCGCGATGTGCGGGGTGACCAGCACATGGGGCAGGGTGAGCAGCAGATGACCCGGCGGCAGCGGTTCCGGTTCGGTCACATCGAGGACCGCGTCGATGCGCCCCGCCGCGCAGTGCACTGTCAGCGCCTCGGTGTCGACGAGGCCGCCGCGTGCGGTGTTGATGAGCACCGCGCCGTCCCGCAGCAGGCCGAGCGCCCGCGCGTCGATCAGATGCCTCGTCTCGGGCAGCAGCGGGGCATGCAGCGAGACGATGTCCGAGCTGACCAACAGCTCGTCCAGGCCCACGAGCCGGGCCCCCAGCGCGTCCGCGTCCGCGGCTTCCAGGAACGGGTCGTGCACCAGCAGCCGTACTCCCGCGCCGGCAAGCCGTTCCAGTACCAGCCGGCCGATCTTCGAGGCCCCGACGATGCCGACCGTACGGTCGAGCAGGCCGGTGGCCGGGGAGACCGTCAGGTCCTGGGGCCGGCCCGCCCGGTACTCCCCCGCCGTGCGGAACGCCCGCTTGGCCGACAGGTGGATCGCGGCGAGCGTGTAGTCGGCGACCGGCGCCGCGTTGGCGGGCGCGGCCGACGAGACCGTGATACCGCGCTCCCAGACTGCCGGGGTGAGCACATGCTTGACGGAGCCCGCCGCGTGCATGACGGCCCGCAGCCGCGGTGCGTCCGCGAGCACACTCGCGTCGACCGTCGGGCAGCCCCACCCCGAGATCAGCACATCGGTGCGGGACAGGGCCTTGCGCGCCTCGGGCCGGCCGAAGTCGTCGACCACCAGGTCCGGTACGTCGCAGACCGCGCCCAGCCGCGCCCGTACGTCGTCGGGGAGTGCCAGTGCCGCCACATCCTGGCGCATGGCGATGAGAGCTGTGAGTCGGGGTGACACAGTGCGTTTTGCCCTTCCATGACCGGCAACCTGATACGTGTGCGTACTACTTGCCGGAGCCGAGGGTCATGCCCTCGATGATGCGGCGGCCGAGCCAGATGTACAGCCCCACCAACGGCAGGACGACCACCGCGATGCCTGCGAACAACCCACCCCAGTCCGCACCGTTGTACTGCATCTGCTGCATGAAGCCGAGCAGTGCCAGCGGCAGCGTCTGGAGTTGCTGATCCTGGATGAAGACAAGTGCGAAGAACGTCTCCCCCCAGTGGTTGATGACATTGAGGAGCAGCAGGGTGATCAGACCGGAGCGTGCCAGCGGCAGCATGATTCGCCAGAAGGTGTACGACGGGGAGGCGCCGTCCAGGGCCGCCGCCTCCTCCAGTTCGGCGGGCAGCGAGCGGAAGAACCCCGTCAGGAAGAAGACCGCGAACGGCATCGAGGTCGCTGTGTAGAGCAGCCATAGTCCCCAGAGGTTGTTGACGAGGCCCAGGGGCGCCATCACCTGGTACAGCGGCAGGAACACGGCGTGTGCCGGGATGCCGAGGCCGATGGCGAACAGCGAGGTGGCCGCGCCCGCGCTCCGCGCCCCCAGCCTGCTCAGCGCGTACGAGGCGGGGGCGGCGAGGAGCGCCGTCGCAAGAGCCGTACCACCCACCAGCGCAAAGGAGTTGAGGGCTGCCGGGCCGAAGTTCCCCGCGTTCCACGCCCGTTCGAAGTTGTCCCAATGGAAGGCGTCCGGCACCGACCAGGGCGAGGCGATGATGTCCCTGGTCTCCTTCATCGAGGAGGCCAGGATCCACACCAGCACAAGAAGATTGAAGGCGACGAACGCCCAGACCAGCGGCGCGCCCAGCAGGCGCTGCGCCCGGCCGGCACGCAGAGTCGATGCAGTGCTCACAGTGTTCCCCGATCAGAATTCGAGCGCTTCGCGCCGCATCAGCCGGCGGATCAGCACCACCAGGACGCCGACGAGCGCGAGCGTGACGATGGCGGAGGCCGCCGCGATGCCGTACTGCGGCACACCCGTCGGCGCAAAGACCGAGGTGTACGCATACAGCGATGCGGTCCAGTTGGACATGGAGGGCATGGAGCTGGCCGAGCCGGCCATGGCGAGGATGAACTCGAAGGCCTTCATCGCGTTGATGGTCCACAGCACCGCGCAGATCCCGATGACGTCCCAGGACAGCGGCAGAGTGACGTGGCGGAAGCGCTGCCAGGCATTGGCCCCGGCCAGAGCGCAGTCCTCGTACAGGTACGGCGGAATACGGTCCACCGCAGCCATGATGATCGTGGTGTAGTAGCCGGTGCTCATCCAGATGATGCCCAGCATGATGATCTTGAACTGGTTCTCTTCGGCGAGCCAGGCGGGCGGATGCGCGATGCCGATGGAGCGCAGCGCCGTGTTGAGCAGCCCGTCGGCCTGGAAGAGGAATCCCCAGAGGATCGAGATCACCAGCGCGGGCACGATGTTGGGGAAGAAGATCACCGAGCGGGCCGTGGACCTCCCGGCAAGGTCGCGCAACAGCATCGTGAGGACGAAGCTGAGCAGGAAGGTGACGGAGCCGCCGCCGAAGAGCAGCAGCAGAGTGTTGCCGAAGGACGTCCGGAAGGCGGGGTCCTGGAACATCCGGGTGTAGTTGTCCGCGCCCACCCACTCCATGGGTCCGGCGCCCGCCCATGTGTGCAGGCTGATCCAGCCGGTGGCGACGACAGGTGCCAGCAGGAACGCGGCGTACAGAAGGAAGGCGGGCAGTACGAAGGGCAGGTAGAGGCGCTTGCGGTGGGCGGCGAACGGGCCGACGGCGCCCCGGCCCGCCACCGTGCGGCGGGCCGGGGCGGTGGAACGCGCGCCGTCGGCGACGGCAGTGGTCATCAGCCCGCCCGCTTCCAGAAGTCGGCGCTCTGCGCGGCGAGCTGGTCGCTGAAGTCCTGTGCGGAGATCTTGCCGGTCACCAGCTTGGTGTGCAGCGGGTGGAAGGTCTTCGTCCACCACTCGGCGAAGTCCATGTCGACGCCGTCGAAGGTGCTGTACGGGGTGTTCTCCTTCAGGGCCGCGGCGGCGTCGGCCATGGCCGGGGCGACCTTGATGTCCTCGCGGGCGACGATGCCCTGCGCTTCGTCGGCGTACGCCTGCATCTGCTTCTTGCCGTACAGGAAGGCGACGAACTTACGGGCCGCCTCGCTCTGCTTGGCCTTGCTCGGGACGACCCAGCCGAAGGTGGTCGTCTCGATGGGCGTGCCCGCGCCCGGGGCACCGTCGGTGGGGAACGGGAGCATCTTGAAGTCGAAGCCGGGCGTGGCGTACGGCTTGGTCTCGCCCGCGATCCATGAACCCATCAGCAGGAAACCGGCTTTGCCCGTGGCCCACTTCTGCTGGATCGCCGGGAACTTGCTGGCGGCGTAGCCGTCGGCGAAGTACCCGCCCTTGGCGAGCGTGGAGACGCGCTGGGCCGCCTTGACGTAATCGGGCTCCTTCCACAGCTTCCCGCTCTCGTCGGCCGCCGCCGCGTGGAAGGAGCCCGGGCCCATGGCACCCACCACGAAGTTGCTGTACCAGTAGGCGCCGTAGTCAGGGATGTCCGCGTCGAGGGCCAGCGGGGCGCGGCCCGCCTTCTTCTCCGCGGCAAGCGTCGCCTGGAAGGCGTCCCAGTCCTTGGGGGGCTTCTGGCCGAGGCCGGGGAAGGACTTCCCGTCGTACCAGAGGCCGTTGGCGACGATCGCGTACGGCAGGACGACCTGCTTGCCCTCGGCCTTGCCCAGCTCGAGATACTTCGCCGGCACCACGTCGCCGACGGTCTTTCCGGGCTCGCCGGGGATCGGTTCCTTCAGGACGCCGGCCAGGTCGGCGGCCGTGTCGGTGGACACCATCATCGACTTGACCTGGGGGAGGTTGCGGTCGATGAGGTCGGCGGCCGGCACGCCGTGCAGGGTCGGCTGCAGCTTCTTCAGCACGTCGCGGCCCTGCCACTGCACCTTGACCTTGATGCCGGTCTCGGCGGTGAAGGCGTCGATGGCGGCGGACAGCGCCTTCTGCTGCGGCTCGCCCTCCTTCCACATCGACCAGTACGTGAGCTCCTTGCCGCTGCCCGCGGAGGCGCTGCCTGTCGAGCCGCCGCATGCGGTCAGCCCCAGGGCGAGCGCGCCGGCCACGCTCATGGCCGCGGTCCGCCGGATCAACCATCTGTTCATCGCCCTGCTCCTCAACACCGTTGTCGGCCTGTTGAACGGCAGGTCTACTCACCCTCCGCGTACGCAATCAATAAGCAATCACTGAAGTACTGTTGAAACGTGACGCAATTGCTCGCCTATTGCTCACTGCAATGGTGTGCGGACGGGGCTGGAACATGGCTCTCGGACGACCCGACAGAGCAAAGGAGAAGAGAGCCCCATGAGCGCCGCCGCACATGCCACTGCGGAGATCGCAAGCCGGCCGGAGCGCTGGGTGAGGGCGGCGGAACTGGCCGTCTCCGTCGCCGCCCGGCTGCCGCATCCGGGCGGGCGGGTCGCCGTCGTCGGGTGCGGTAGGTCGTACTCCACGGCCCACGCCTGTGCCGTGCGGCATTCGGGGATCCCCTTCCCCGGCCGGCCGGGGAACGAACGATCCGCCGGCCCGATCCGGGCAGGCGGATCTTCCGGTGCCCGGGAGCGGCCTCGAAAGGGTGACCGGTGTGAGCACGGCCGGTCAGGGTAAAAAGCCGCGCCTGCACCGGGTTAGTTGCGCGCGAGCACACGCAGGGGTCGTGCTACTTCGTCCGCGACAGCAGCGCGAGCGGGACCAAGGTACTTACGCGGCAGGACGAGGGGAACGCCGACAGCGGCCCGCAGACACGCGATGAGCTCGAGGTCGAGGACGGCGTCCGCTCACGAGAACGACTCGCTCACGCGATGCGAGCGCGGAACCAGGGCGCCGACGTTGTAGGTGATGTCCGGAGCGGCGTCGAGAGTGACGGTGAGGCTCATGACGTCGCCGCCGACGGTGTCTCCGGAAGTCGCTGCGGAGATCCCGCGGCATGCCATGCGGCGAGTCCGGCGCCCAGACATCCCGCCATGTCCCCGAGCGCCGCGAGGACCAAATCGGGCCGCCGCTGGAACGTCAGCTTCCGGGCGAGGGAAGCGCGCAGCGGTTCCAGCAGCAGTCCACCGGCCTCGGCGAGCCCGCCGCCGAGCACGACGACCTCGGGGGCGAGCAGTGTCGTAGTCGTCGCCAGCGCTGTGGCCAGGGCCTCGACCGCCCGGTCCCACACCACACGGGCGTCGGGATCGCCCTGCGCGAGCATCGCCGCCACCGCGGCGGCGCCCTCGACCTGGCGCCCGGAGCGTGCGCTGTACGCCACGGCGACCGCCGCGGCCGAAGCGACGGTCTCCAGACAGCCCCGGGCACCGCAGGCACACGGTTCCCCACCGGGCTCGACGACGACATGGCCGAGCTCGCCCGCGTAGCCGTGGGCACGGACCGGCCGCCCGTCACAGAAGACGGCCGCAGAGATACCGGTACCGATAGGCACGAACAAGACATTCTGTGCGCCCCGGGCCGCGCCGAGACGACATTCGGCGACTCCGCCGGCCCGTACGTCGTGACCCAGTGCGACGAGGAGGCCCGAAGCTCCTTCGAGCAAAGCCGCGAGCGGCAGGTCACGCCAGCCGAGGTTGGCCGAGTAAACAGCCGTCCGGGTCTCCTCGTCGACGATGCCCGGGACCACCACCCCCGCACCACGTACGGTCAGCTCGCGCGTGGTGGCTTTTCTGTTGAGGTCACGCAGAACGGCGGAGATCTCGGCGATCACCGCGTCCGGACCCTCCCGGCGAGGCGTCGCCCTGCGCACGGTCAGCAGGGCCTTCAGGTCGCGGCCGAGCAGGGCACCCTTCATGCTGGTCCCGCCCACATCCAGCGCGATGACGCAGTCGTTCCCGTCAGCCTCGTCACGCATGGCGGCTCTCGAGGATCACGGAACGGGTCAGGTTGCGCGGGCGGTCGGGGTCATAACCCCGCGCCTCGGCGAGCCGGACGGACAGCCGCTGGGCCAGGATGAGGTCTGCCAGAGGGTCGAGGTCGCCGGAGCCGTCACCGGACCCGGCGACGATCGTGCCGCCGACCCGGGCGACGTCGTCGGCCAGCCCCGCTGGGGTCGGACCGAAGACCCACGCCACGCGGCCGGGACCGGTGATGCTGATCGGCCCATGCCGGTACTCCATGGCCGGGTACGCCTCGGTCCACGCACCGGCGGCCTCGCGCATCTTCAGGCCCGCCTCCAGTGCCAGACCGTAGGTCCAACCGGTGCCGAGGAAGGTGAACTGCTCAGCGGCGCACACGTCGACGTCCAGGTCCAGCGCGATCGCATGCCGCGCGTCCACCACCGCCTGCTCGAGTGGGCGCACATCGGCCGGCAGCGCGCCTTCCGCCTCCAGATGTGCGCGCAGCAACGCCAGTGTGCTGGTGGCGAACCGTGTCTGCACCACCGACTCCTCATCGGCGAAGCCGAGCACGGCGGTACCGTCGGCCACCCGCATCACGGGAGTCTCCGCATCGGCGGTGATCGCCCCGGTCTGCGTGGTGCCCTTCACCCGGGCCAGGAGGTCCAGGACCTCGGTCGTGGTGCCGGAGCGGCTGATCGCGACCACGCGGTCGTACCGGCGCCCGTGCGGGAACGCTGAAGCCGCGAAGGCGTCCGTTTCGCCGTGACCGCCACGCTCGCGCAGCTCTGCATAGGCCAGGGCCATGAACCAGGAGGTTCCACAGCCGACGACGGCGACACGTTCGCCACGGCGGGGCAGGACATCGGAGAAGAGGCCGAGCGAGTCCCTGGCCTGCAGCCAGGTGTCCGGCTGTGAGGCGATCTCGACGGCGGTGAGGGACGACGCTGCGGTGGACATAGGGGAATCGCTCCTTAGGAGGACTGGAGCGGGCCCATGGCGGCACCCGCAGACTTGATGCGTGAAATTGCAAACTTGAGGGTCGTTTCAAGCATTTTCAAGCATAAATGATGCGTGGAGTATGGCGGAACGGGAGCTCGCGGTCCAGAGCTGACATGCGAGAGCCCTCGCCGAACGAGGGAGGCCGCCGGAACTGCCAGCTCCGCTGATCACGCGTAACGCTCCCGATTCGCCAGCGAGACGGCCCGGCGGAGAGCCCCACGGGGCCATACCTCACGGCTCGCGTGCGTGGATGGGGGTCTGGGGCCTGTTATGAGAGTCCAGGTCACGTGAGGTTTGCGTCCATGAGGGGGCGTCATTGTCAGTGGTGCTGTGCATGATCGGCGCGTTAGATTTCCACGGAGGTAGGGACGTGATGGCCGCGACGCGCACGGTCGACTCGTAGCGGACGGCGAGCTTGTCGTACCGGGTGGGTGCGCCACGAGGCGCCATGGAATCGAGCGAGGCCAGAGACCGTCACCACCGGGTTGTCGTAGCAATCCGGTGGCATTTGGGGGCAGTTCGGTTCGGGGGATGCCGACCCAGCACTACGCCAGCTCTTCCTCGACTACGACCATGCGCAGGGCCTCGACGCTGACGATCCCCGCATCGACGACCTCGCCCGCCGGATCGCCGAGGCGATCCGGGAACGCTACGGACCCGACGAACAGCCCGAGCTGGATGCAACCTCCGAGATCCCTGCCCTCATCCAGGGCACGGTCAACGCCTCGTCCCCGGCATGGCAGGGACTGGACACACTCATTCGCGCGACTCGCGGTCGGAAGCTGGAGGCCGGCCGCCGAGGCTGCTTCTGCGCTTGCGATTGGCGGCTTGGTCGGCCGGTTGCGGGATCACCGCCCGGATCCCCTGACACCGCGGGTGATCGCGGAACGCGCGCGATGTCGGCCAGGACCACGTCCGGTGTTGTTCGCGGTCTGCCGACCGGTCTGGGCACCCGGATCCGTGCCATGAGCGACTCGAAGGCGGGTGCATCACCTGCCTGGCCCACAGTGAGGACACAGGCGAGTGGTCGGCAACGACTGTCGGCAGCGAGGTGGGCATTTGTTGTCAGGCCGCCGCGAGACCGTCCAAGGGCATGATCGTCCGGCTCGCCGCCAGGAGCCCCTTCTGGCGGGCCCGGCCGCGCGCTGATGCGCGGACGATGGTGGAGTCGGCCGCGACGACCCAGCCCAAGTCGCCCAAAGTATCCGCTCGGGCCAGCAGGGAGGTGAACACTCTCTCCAAGGTGGTCGGCGGCCCAGGTCCGCAGCCGGTTGTGGACGCCCTTCCACGACCCAAAGTGGTTGGGCAGGTCCACCCACGGTGTCCCGGTGCGGTACTTGAACGCGATCGCATCAAGCACCTGTCGGTGATCCCGCCACCGCCCACCCCGCCTCGGCGATCGGTCCGGCAGCAACGGCTCGATCCTCGCGCACTGGGCGTCAGTCAACGACACAAACCAACGAACGATCAGATGGTCCAGCGGCAACGACCAGGGGAGCCTCACTAGGTCAGCGTGCGCCGCCACGGCATCTCACCAGGGGGCAAGTTGTGCCATGTGTGTCCGCAAGTACCTTTGCAGTACGTCTGCCTACGGCGGGTGTCGGCGACGGAGAACACCGAGACGAGGACACGGAACGCTTTATCGTGTTCGTCGGCCGGCAAGGCTGCGAACCCGTAGCGAGGTGGGTCCATGCAAATCATCACTGATGGGTTGGCCGTGGGCTTCACACCGGCCCGGGCAACTCCTTCACGCCCGTCTGCCGCCGTGATGTGGGCCTGCATCGCGTAGCCGGAGACTTCCTGCAGAACAGCCTGCCGTTCCACCGGGGAAAGGGCGGAGAACCAGGATGCTCCTTCGTCCAACGTGCGGAGCTCTTGGGCGACCTCGTTGACTACTCGCTCGGTTTCACGCCGAAGCGCTCGCCCACCCTCACTGCTGGTGCCCCACATCTGCCGATCATTCCACAGCTCCTCGGTCGAGAACGATCCTGCGACTGACGGTGCGGCGCTTCCACTGACTCACGTCGTGATCCACAGGAAGGGCCTGGCCCTGTCGGCAGGGTCCTGGAGGTACGAGCACCAACCTGGACCCGCGTGAGGCCGAGGCGACCAGCAGACCCGACAGCGACCCCGTGCTCCCCGCCGAGCAGCCGGACGAACCGTCGGCCGGCCAGCTCGAGCCCTTCAGACGCTTGTGGCCATATGGGCTGGCCCCAGACGGTTCAACCACACCCACATGGCAGTAATGCATTGGCCGGGCCTCTGCGGTCGAGGAGAGGTCGGGCGCAGCCGGCGGCTGCGCTTCGGTGATCAGTCCTCGCCCCAGTAAGTGCAACAGAGTGAGGCCCCGGGGTACCGCATGGGTGGCACTGATCCATCAGCGCCGTACCGCGGACGCACACTCCGCCGGTCCGGCAACGCTGCCCATCAAACTGCACCTTCGTACGAGGCGGACCACACGCTGTCGACCTTCCCATCGAGTCGAGCGAACAGCCGGAGCCCTCATTTGCAGCCCCTTGATGAATTCCTCCCTCTACTGCACGAGGTTGGTGGCTGTGGCCTGACGTGGCTCAGCCGCCTGTGCGCCGGTCGTCAGGTCGGGCAGTTCGGCCCCCGACAGTTTCAGGACGAGCGCTGCTTGAAGGCGTGCCTGAACTTCCGGATCAGTGATCTGGTTGATCAGTTCGACAGAGAGAGCGGTGTTGGCGTCATGCCGCTGATCGTCCCGCAGCTTGTCGGTCTGGTGAACCATGTGCTCCAGGGAACGATCCGCACGGCGATGAAAGAGGTGACCGACGAGCATGGTGACGGTGCCGGATGCCGATGTCACCATGGCTAGGTAGAGATCACCAGTTGTCTCCGCTCGCCAAATGGCCATCCCGATTCCGAAGAAGAGAATGAGCACACCCAAGCCGGCAAAGCGCTGCGCTGTGCCAAATGAGCTCTTCGCCTGGCGCAAGCCGTAGACGTAGTAGCTGAGCAGGACGGCAACGAACTGACTGCCGTCGTCCTCGCTCCCGACGTCCTTCCTCTCCGCTTGCTTGTCAGGGATCTCCCCCACGTGCGGGGGAACGCCCAGCGCGCGGTACACGTGCAGTCGTTCCTTCTCGACCTCGGCGTTGAATTGCTGTCGCGTCCGGAAGACCAGGAACATCGCGACAAGCCCAGCAAACCCGAGAACGATCATCCACAGAAGCGCGTTGTCCAACGTGGCAACCCCCAGTAAGCGCAGAACGGCACCTTAGCGCTGCGATGTCCCGCCGCAGGGATGTTCTCAAAAAGACCCCCCAGCATGCAGTGTTACGAGCCACGCGCGAAGAGACCGTTGGGAAACGTACACATCGCATCCCTCGCGTGCGTCGGCCGCCGCCGGCGACCTGGCGGTCGGCCAGCGCAAGGCCAGGCCCTGACGCTCCCGGCCGTAACACCTGGCGGTGGGGCTCCGGTTTCTGTTGTTGTCTTCTTCTGCCCTGGGCGGCGGGTAGCAACTCCCCCTCACAGATGCGGATCATCGTTTCCCCGCTCTATGGGCTGCCGTCTGTGCGGAGCACGTCCTTGGCCTCTTCGAGTCGGCCCGACCGGGGGATCCGCGACCGCGCCGGGCTATCGAGCATGCCCGGGCCTGGGTGCACGGCGAGGTCACGATGATGCAGGCCCGCGCGGCGGGCGGCCACGCGATGGGAGCAGCGCCGCCCTCCTCGCGGCCTACCTGGCGCTCGTCCCTGCCTTCGGCCACTCGACGAGCCGGCTCATCATGCATGCCGTCACCGGCGGCCAACTCGACGAAGCACTGGAGTACGTCGATGACGGGCACGCGCTCCTGGCCCGCGACCGCAGCACGCTGCGAACCGTCGAAGCGGCACTCTCACATCTCGGAGCCACCGCCCCGGATACGGTGGTCAGCGCCCGGGCGCCGTACAGCGTCGGTGAGCTCGCCCGCCACCTCGAGCTCAACCCGGCCACCCTGCGCACCTGGGAACGGGCCGGAGTCCTCACCCCACGACGTGACCCGCGCAGCAGGCACCGCCAATACCTTGCGCAGGACGTGCGCGACGCCGAACTGGCGCACCTGCTGCGCCGGGGAGGCCGGCCCCTGGGCACCATCGCCACCGTCCTCGGAGAACTCCGCAACGCCGGCAGCCTCGACGCGCTGGCCAGGGCCCTGGAAGGGTGGCGGCGCGACCTCACGTCCCGCGGAATGGCCCAGCTGTACGCCGCAGGTCAGCTCTCCACCTACCTGGACGCCCTGGACCGACCCACGAGAACCGGCTGAGACTCGACTCGAGGCCCCACTGTCACCTCGAAGTGGAGACCGAGCGAGCTTGCGCCCCTGGGCGCGACGCTGGAGGAGCACCAGCCCTCACGGTCATCCGTTCTGTCTCTTCCTCCCGGGCGCCTGAACGACCCTCGTCGTGCAGTAGTCCCGCAGCCGCTCCGGACATCCCGCCGGACGCGACAGGGCCGGCCGCCGGTGCCCCCGGCGGCCGGCCCACCAGGAGTGCCGCCGCGCAAAAGGGCCCGGCAATCTGCCTCACGAACGGGAAAGACGGACTTGGTGGATCAGCAGTTCGGAACGCCCGGAAGCCAGCTGTCGGCCACGTCGATGAAGATGTTGGACACGTAACCGCCGTAGTCCGGCAGGTAGGACCAGGCGTCATTGCTGTGGCCGTCGGCCTGGACGAGCTGGCCGTGCACCTGGCACTGCACGCGCACCGTCGTGGGACCGGGGAGCTGTGCGACCCGGGTGGATGCGCTGGTGGGCTGCTGACGAATGTTGACGTCGGTGCCCCAGGTCGGGAAGGACGTGGTCGGAGCGCCGCTGCCGGTCCACAGATAGGTGACGGTGACCCAGCCGTTGTTGTTCAGGCCGACGTTGTAGAACGTACCGTCGGCAAGATCTATGCCTGCCGGGTTGAGCACCCGGCGACCGGACCCGTCCAGCCCGCCGTTGTAGCCCTCCTGGTAAGCAGCCTGGGCTTCGGGCTTGCCCTGCGGCAGGTTCTTGAAGGACTCGCGGACGGAGGACGGGTTCCAGTAGTCGTCGCGCGTGTTCCACGGGCCGACGTCCCAGACCGGGGCGGTCTCGCAGCGCGCGGGGCCGCAGACGCGGACCGAATATTGACCGCTGCCCTTCGGGGAGAGGCCCCGCCGGGAGGGGAGCGCCACGAAGTGATCGTTGGGGACGATCACGTGCCCGTTCGCGGTGGTGCCGCCGACCAGGCCCTCACGGGTTGCGTAGACGCTGGCCGTTACGGCTTCCGCGGCCGCCGCTTCGTTCAGCGTGCTGTCGAGTTCTGCGCTCAGCGCCAGGGCGTGCACGGTCGGCGCGGTGCCGTCCGGCGCGGAGACCAGGGTGATACGGGTCTGCACGCGGGTGACGGCCCGGGGCAGCAGCGCCGGGGAGTCGTCCCGCGCTTCGCGCCACTCGGTCCACCGGCCCAGCCCGTCCTGTCCGCGTACGTCGACGGCGACCTGGGAGCCGGTGGGAACGGTGGCGTCGAGGTCCGGGGTGATCAGGTCGACCGCGCGGTCGAGTATTCGCGCGGGCAGCAGGACCGTGCCCTGTCCGCGGGCGACACGGGCGGAGGCGGGCCGCAGGCCGGTATCGCGGAGACGCAGACTGCCGTCCACACGGCGGACGTTGGTCTCCTCACCGGTGGGTGCGGACAGGTCCGTCCGCCAGCTGACGCCCCCGAGCGGGGCGTCGGCGGGCGCGGAAACGCGGGCGGCGGCGGGGCCGGCGGCGAGTGTGAGAGCCACCACGGCCAGCAGGGAGACGGCGATGGCCGGCCCTCGTCCCACGGGTAGGGGGCGGGCGTTCGGTCTCTGGTTGCGGCGCACTGTGCGCCTCCTTCTCGGTGGGGGCGGGGAAGGCGTTCACGGGCAGTTGGGTACGCCCGGGAGTGTGTTGCCGGGGGTACTGATGTAGATGTTGGTCATCCAGCCGCCGTACTGGGGCAGATAGGCCCACCAGTCGTTGAGGTAGGGCGGAATAGATACCTGTCCGCCCTGCTTCTGGCAGCCGACGAGGACGTCCACTCCGGCGGGCAGAGTGGTGAGGGCGGCGGAGGAAGTGGTGGCGGCCGCGCGGACACGGACGCCGCTGCCCCAGGTGGTGAACCGGGTGCCGGAGGGACGGACGGCTCCGGGCACGTTCAGGGAACCGGTGAGTGCGGTGACCTTGCTGTAGGCGGTTCCGTACGGGGTGCCATCGGGGTGCAGGGTGAGGACGGCGACCACCGTACGGTCGTCGGGGCCCACGGTTCCGGTGGTGTGCAGGGCCTCGGACGTCAGATCCAGCGCAGGCGCCGCGGCATCGCCGGAAGGCGGCGCGAAGGGGGCCGCAGCGTCGGTGGGCGTCCTTCGGGATCCAGGCCTCGCGGGGTCGTTCCCGGGCTTGGTCGGGCTGGGAGACTTGCTTGAGGCGATGCCGGCCCGTGCCTCAGGAGCGACACAGCCTCCGGAAGTGAAGCCCGACCAGCCCTGCTTGACCGCCCCTGGTGTCTCGAACGCGGAGGGCAGCCCGAAGCCTTGGTCGAAGCCGTCGGCGGCACAGCGTGTGGACCGGTGCAACGCCCCCAGGACGAGGTCCCGCACGGGTGCCGGCGCCTGGTCGAGGAGATAGCGGTAGACGCGGACGGTGTCCGCGGCAGTGGTCGCCGTGTAGCCCCAGTAGCCGGGATAGCCGGCCGGAGGCGGTGCTGTACCGGTGAGCCCCAGGCGGGGCACCATGCGCGAGATCACGGCACTGCTGCCACCGGTGGACCAGTAGTGACTCGCGGCGGCGTCGTTGCTGCTGCTGAGCATCGCCCCGAGCCGGTCCCGGTCCGCCTGCGGCAGATCGTAGGCCGGCCCCAGATTCCACATGTGGTCCAGTGCGAGGAGCAACTTGACCACCGATGCGGAGCGGAATGCGCGGTCCGGCTGGTGCGATTCGGTGAAGCGGCCGGTGAGCCGGTCGAACACCGCGACGCCCGCTGTGACCCCAGCGGGTATGTCCACGACGGTTCGGGTCTCCGCTTCAACTGCCGCCGCCGGCCCGGCTCTCGTGACAGCGGGCCCGGTGGACGGGAGGTGCGCGGAGCCGGCGGACTGCGGACCGCTACGAGCGGCGGCGGGGGGAGACACGAGAGGTTCGGCCACCGCGGAGCCGGCGTACGCGCCGATCAGCGCGGCAGACATGAGGGCGGCGCCGAGCAGCGACATACGGCGGGCGGGACGGAGCGGACACATGAATGGGGGCTCCTTCGGGGCACGGGCGCACCGAGCCGGCGGCCTGGTGACGCTGTGGCACGTGAGCAAACGGTGGTGGGGGGCGGCCGCGAGACGCAAGCAATTCGTTCCTGGTCGAAGGAGGCCGCCGCACGCTTGTCACCGGCACGGGCCGCCGCTACGTTCCCGACGTCCTACCGCGCCTCCGCCCGGTTCCGTCCGGGCGCCTCCCCCACCTAGGAGCATTCGTGAGGTTTCTCAGACGTCTTCCGGCTCTGTTCGTCGCGGCACTCATGGCCCTGGCCGGACTGTCGGTCGCCCCGGCGCAGGCCGGGGAGGCCGGTGCGACGGCGGCCCCCGTCTTCAAGGCGCCCTACCCCTGCGGCCAGCGATGGACGTACAGCCACCACTCGGCCGAGGTGCGCAGAGCGCTGGACTTCGTGCGCTCCGACGGTGGTACGACGGCCGGCACCCCGGTGCTCGCCTCGGCCGCAGGCACGGCCACCCGCTACTCGCAGCCGAGCGGTGCCGGCAACTACATAGCCATCAACCACGGCGGCGGCTGGACGACGTACTACTTCCACCTCTCCGCGTACTCCGTGCCGAGCGGTGCGTCCGTCGCCCAAGGACAGCAGATCGGCGTCACAGGCAGCACGGGCAACTCCTCCGGGGCGCACATCCACTACGAGCAGCTGCTCAACGGAGTGGGCCAGAACATCGTGATCAACGGCGCCGGCCTCTCCTACCCCGGCAGCTACAACCAGGCGTACCTGACCAGTGACAACGGCTGCGGTGGCAGCGGCTTCCCCTTCAACACCTGGGGAAGCGGGGTGAACGTCCGTGCCGACGCGCGCGTCAACGCCACCGTCGTCACCACCCTCGCGGGTCCGACGGCCGTGCGGGTGCTGTGCCAGAAGCAGGGTGACACCGTCAACGCCGAGGGCTACAGCAACAACTGGTGGAGCAAACTGCGCGACCAGAACGGCTTCATCAGCAACATCTACATCGACCACCCGGACGCGAAACTGCCCGGGGTCCCACTCTGCTGAACCGTGACAGTGCATCGTGGGGCCCGGCCCGGGACGAATTCCGGTCGGGCCTCCACGAGTTCCGGTCGGACCCTCGTTCGATCGCCTCAAGTTGCTGACATGCATGCGTCACATCTGTGATGCGCGTAGAGTTCCGCAGGGCGGGCGCCGTCACACGCCTGCGACCACCGGGGGTGCGCTGTGCTACGGGTGGAATTCACGAGCCAGGAGCTGGCCCGCTTACGCGTCGCGTCCGGCGTGGACCCACTCTGGGAAACCGCCTTGAGTCTCCACCTCCTGCAGAACCGCCAGGCACCCCTCGCGTTCGGAGCCTGGCGCCGCGAGGTGGGGACAGCTCTGCGGAAATCCGGCCTGGTCTCCCTGACACGCGCCCTGACGCGACTCTGCCCGGACGGCTCCTACTTCCCCGATTTCCTGACGCCCGGCCGCGGTGACGCCGATCTCGAAACCGGGCTCGACCGACTGCTGTCCACCCCCCGGCACCGGTTGCGGGCCGAACTCACCCGTCTGCACGCCCACACCGGACGCCCCGCACCGGCCAGCCTGCGCCCACTCGCCGACGGCTGCCCGAAGGCGCTGCATCGCCTCGGCGCCGCTCTGCGCGCCTATCACCAGGTAGCCGTCGATCCCTACCTCGCCTCGATGCGCGCCCAGGCGGCGGCCGACCGGACCATACGCGTCCAGGCCGTCCTCACGCATGGTGCGGAGGGCCTGCTCACTGGGTACGACCAACTGCCCGGGTGGCGCTACCAGGACCAGAATCTCCACGCCCCCTACCCCATAGAACGCGAACTCGCCTTGCATGGAAGGGCATTGACACTCATCCCGGCCTTCTTCTGCGTTCGCGCCCCGCTCGCCCTCGTCGATGAGGAACTGCCCCCGGTGCTCGTCCACCCCCTCTCGCCCCCGCCCGGCTGGCTCGAACGCCGCCATCACGGCGGGGACGCCCCGGTGGCCCAGCTCATCGGCGCCTCGCGTGCGGAACTCCTCAGGGTGCTGGACCGCCCGATGACCACCATGGACATCGCCGCGGCGCTGCGACTCGCACCGTCGACGGCCAGCCGGCACGCCACCGTTCTCCGAGAGGCGGGGCTGCTCCTTTCCCAGCGCCAAGGTGTACGCGTGCTCCACCACCGGACCGGGCTCGGCCGGGCGGTGCTGGACGGGACTCTGACACCTCAGGGTGGGTCTGCTGAGCCAGTGGCGTCGGCCGGATCGTAGGAGCCCACAACGCCCTGCCGCGACCATGACCCCCGTCCGGTCGCGAGGCGGGCATCCGCCGAACGTGCCCAATGCGCCGAGGCCCGGACACGTCTTTCCGGCCTTTGCTTCCAAGTCGTGGTGTTTCCATGGAACTTGTGGGCACCCGCTGGGTTGGGCCGGTCCATTCCGGGATCAGGTCTCCGTGCGATCACACGAGGGAGTGGCAGATGACAACGCAGTACGGTAACCAACCGACTGGACAGCAGCCCCACGGTGCACCGCAGCGCGCGTCGACCGGCAACGTGCTGAGCATCATCGCGATGGTGCTGGGCGTGTTCTCGCTGATCTTTCTGCCGATCGTCTTCGGCGTGATCGGCCTGGTGCTGGCCATCATCGCCAAGACCGTCCGGCACGAGCGGCTCGCCGTGCCCGCCATCGTGGTCAGCGCCGTCGGCCTGCTCGGTGGCATGCTCCTCGGCGCCCTGCTGGCGTAACGCATGAACTGATCCGACGCCGCTGCCACCGGGCGGGGACGGGCGGCTGGGTCTCTGCGGGGCAGCGGACCACTCGCCGCATCCGCGCCGCGCTTCTCGATCAGGCCGGTCCGTCGAGGTGCAGGACGCGCAACGGGTTGACCTTGGCAACCAGGCGGACGCTGCCCCAAATTACCCACGAGCTTGCAGGGACGAACCCGTTCGAAAGCCAGTACGGGACAGGTCCACTGCGGCGGGTACGCCTGAGTGGGCGTGCCTCGGTCGCACACGGGTCGGTCGTGTCGTCATGCGGCCACCCTGCCGTCAGCCCTGGCGTTCATCTGTCGCCTGCGGTGGCCGGTGGGCTGCTGCGAGAGCGTTGCGGACAGCAAGGCGGCCGGCCTGCCGGAACGCCCGCGGATGAGAGTCGACCGGGTGAAAGCGCATGCGCCGCAGGACTACCGCTGTAGCCGGAGACAACTCGGTCCCTGACTGTGTGAGTTCGTCGCGTATACCCGCCTCGACAGCGGCCTGGCAGTCGGCTTGCCACTGCGGATCGTCGTCCCCGTCAACAGCCAGTTCAGAGGCTGTCTCGAAGGTGATGCCTGTCTCCCACGGCTCGAAGTCGACAGTGACCTCCGCGAAGTCGGAGGGACAGCTGGCCTGCCGCGCGTAAACGGCTCGGACACCCCGGATCGGGTGAGGCGGGAACGTTACGGTGTCGGACTCCACGGGGTCACAATACGTACTGCTCGTTACAGAATGGGATGGGGCTATGCCGAGCCTCGATCGCGGCCAGGGTCTACCGGCTGAGTACTGCGTCCCAGACGTTGCCGCCGTCGGCCCACGTCCACAGCCACCGCCGCAGTGATGCGGTCGCATGACGCAGCCCGTCGTGAGGACGCCGGCCCCACGTCGGATCCCAATCGCCGGAGTCGTAGAGCAGCACCGGGTTGTCGACGGCGAGGGGCCCGGGTCCCATGCGCGGGCGCGCAGCTTCTCAATCAGCTCGTCGTCGTCTCCCTGCACGGCGCTGTTCGCCGGGTGACGTTCAGTCCTGATCTTGGGTGTACTGAGCTACGTACCAACTGGAGTCGATGGCGGGGTTGCGCAGAGCCCCCCAGAAGCGCTCGTCAGGTATCGGCGGCAGCGGAGGACTGCCCAGGTCCGCATGCAGATCCGCACGCCAGTCGACAGTGAAATGACTGCGGGTTTCCGCGCTCTCGCACACGGACCTGTAGGGGGACCCCCAGATCCCGAGGGCTATCTTCTCCGCGGCCCACCTGAGAGTGACGTCGCGGCCGGAGTTGGCCTGCACGAGCACCGCGCGGAGTCGCAAAGCGAGCGGCCCGGTCTGGTCCGGCCGCGGTGGAGCCACACCGCACTCCCACGCGTCCAGGGCTGACTTGACCTCCGGGTACTTGTTCAGACCCGATTCGACCGCCAGTCTGCGCAACTGCTTCCGCGCGGCCTCAACCACCTGCTCGTACGGCAGGATCGCGATCAGTGCACCGAGTTCCTCGTGCCCGTCCAGGTAGCTCGCGTGGAAGAGGTCGGTGGGACTGTGGGACAGCTCCAGCTCCGGCAGCTTCTCATCCGGCGCGGGAAGGGGATCGTCGGCACTGCACTCCGGCCTGGGAGCCAGAGGCCCCTCCCAGAACAGCCGGCCGTTGAACGTGACGACACCACCGTCCTTGCCGCGCTCAAGCGTGCCGGCCAATTCGGCCAGATACCCACCCAGCGAGTCGGCCTGTCCGAAACTGGTGCCGGTCTCGTCGAAGAACCGGCCGATCGCACCGAAGGAGTCCCGCCCAGTACGGCAATCCACCAGGAGACCGTCCGACGTCACATCATAGGAACCGAACTTCACGTAGTCGCGAAGCCAGTAGCCCTCGACCTCCCCGTCGATGCCTTGGTCAAAGCCACGCATGAACCCGGTATCCCCGAGGATCCCGCTCACTCCGAGCAGCCGGTCGCCCGTGCTGAACCGGAAAGCCTCAGGTCCCTCCAGCGCCCCGTTGTGTCGGAGGAGTGAAGCGACCAGGTCCGGCGGAAAGGTGACACCCAGTTCCTCTTGCGCTGCCGCGATCTCCTCGTCCCTGGCGGGCGGCCGAAGCGTCGCGAAAGTGCGGGGTGCGTGCTCGCGCAACCACGCGTCGATGCGAGTCCATGAGGCATGGACCAGGTCTGCTGTCATAGCGCCGATCCTAAAGTCAGCCACTGACAACAGCTTGACAGTCGCTCATCGGCCTTGCCCACCGTGTTGGCGTTCCGGCCGACATTCGAGTGGGCCCTTGTCCCGGCGCACCCAGCTGCCGGCACCGGGCGCTGCAGCCACCCACTCAAGCGCTCACTCGCCAAGTGAAGGGCTCAGTCACCATCACCCGATCGGTGGCCAACTCGAAGAAGCTCAGTAAGGAACGACACATTCCGGCCTACGGAACGACGCATCCGTACCTCCACCGAAGAATCGTCCGCGCAGGGTAACGCCGCATCGTCAGGACCTCATCGGGCGCGTGTCCGAACGGGCCGCTTTCATGTGTGGTCATGAGCGCCGGCTCACACGGCACAGGCAGCCCGCTCCGGACCGCGGACGCGGTCCGCACCGCTCCTTTCCGGCCTCACCTAATGACAGGGGCATGATAAGCACGGAGCGATGGGAATAGTTCTGAGGCCCCCGCAGAACCTGCGACCGGCCCCTGCGCCGGTCGCGGGCCCCTCCCCGCTCTCGGTTCGGAGCGAGCCGAGTCCCCCACGAGTGAAGGGACAGCAATGCCGCACTCCTCATGGCTGAAGGCGGCCGGCGCCGCCTTCGCGGTCGCCCTGGCCACAGCAACAGCAGCCCACGCCGCACCCGCGCCCGCACCCGCGCCGGAGTTGACCGCAGCAACAAGCGTGGCTGCCGTAGTGACACTCCGCTACGACGACAGCCGCGCAGGCGGCTGGGAAGCGGCGATCGCCGCCGGAGTCGCCTCGTGGAACCGGAACGTCAGCAACGTCAGGCTCGTCGAAGCCGCACCCGGCACCCGGGCCGAGATCCAGATCGTCGCCACCAGTGGCTGGCCGCAGGCGACACTCGGACCGGTGCGCCCGGGTGGCCAGGTCCGTGTCGAACTCGGCAGCCTGGCGGTGTCCGAGGGCTATGACAAGACCCGCATCGCCACCCACGAGATGGGGCACAGCCTGGGCCTGCCCGACACCAAGCCCGGCCCGTGCTCCCAGCTGATGTCAGGGTCGGCCGCGGGCACCAGTTGCACGAACGCGGTTCCGAACGCGACTGAACGATCCCGCGTCGAGTCCGCCTACGCCGGCGGCCTCGCCTCGCTCGTTCCCGCCGACGGCCGCACTCTGGTGGACGCGCCTTAGCCGGCGGGACGACCATCGCGCGAGGTGCCCGGCCCACTCCGTGCGGCCGGACACCTCGCGCGCGTCGGATCACACCGCTGTCGCCCGATCCGGGTCGTCAAGGGGGTGTTGACCCTCAGCCACCGGTAGCCGTGCAGGTCCAGCGCGACATCGACGAGGCCGGCGGCCGCCGACTTGAGGGTGTCACCGGTGAAGACATCGGTGAGCAGCCGGCCGCCCCTCAGCCCCGGGACCTCGACGGAGGCGGTGACGGACCGCTCGGAGAAATTGTGCAGCACGAGCACCGCGCCGCGATGGTCCAGGCGTCCGGTGAGGCCGTCCAGGTCGCCGACGCCGTCACCGTCGGAGTCGGCGAAGCTGCGCGGATAGACCTGGTAGACCACCGCGGACCGCCACCACGCGTCCTCGGCGTGCCCCATGTCGTCGGCTGCCATCGATGGACTCCTCTCGCCCGGGGTGGGGAACGTGAGTCTCCCTTCCCCGGGGGCTGAGGTCATACCGGTCAGGGCGGAACTCCCGCGCGAGGTATGTCGGACCTCGCCCCTCAGCGGTCCCGTACCGGAAGGCACAGCGGTCCGCTTCGAATTGGCAGGGTCCAGGGACCTGATCGCTCCGTGCACCACGAGCTGGTGCTTCGTACCACGCCCAAGGAGACAACCCGCCTCACGGTGCGCGCCCGCCTTCCTCCCGCTCAGCCTGGTCGAGTTCGTGGAGCCCTCTCTCCCAGCGCAGACGGCGAACCTCGGCAGACTGCTCCCACCAGGGATCACCCCGCTCACCGAGCGCCACCTTCGCGGTGTTCACGCGTTTCCGCGCCCGGCCCTCAGCCTTCGCGTCAGCGGCGCGGCGTGCGGCAGCCACCCCGCGGCGCGCCGCCATCAGATGATGCCGTAGGCGGGAGGCGACGTCCTCGGGGATCTCCGGATCCGTCGCACGCCATCGGCGGTGGTCGACGACCACGTATCTGCCGTCCGGAGTCCGCTCCGGGTCCGCAGGGGGGTTCATCCGGTCGATGCTGTCCTGCGGCTCGGACGGACGACATCAGGACACGCGGTCAACCGCGATCTTCCCCCTGGTCCATGACGCCTCGTTCTTGCTTCTCCGCGCGTATCCGTGAGTTTCGGCGCGTACGCGATCTGTCCGCTTCCCGGAGCCGGAGGTCAGGGGCGCCTCATGGCACCCGTCCGGCCGGGTGCCACACGAGCGGGACGGACTCAGCGGGCGCGACGGATGCGGATCGGGCCGCGGACCTTCGAGGGCTCGACGGGGCTACCACCCTGGGTGATCTCCACCTCACCGGCATCGACCAGCCGGTGGGCCGCGTGACGTGCCGGCTCCATCAGCGCGCGCCAGCCGTCGCCCTCCCCTTCGTAGACCGCCCGTGCGGCGTCGGATGGGCAGATCGTGGCTTTCGGGTCACGCCGCTCCAACAGCTCCAGAATGGTCCGTTCCAAGCATCGGTCCATCTGCCGCTCGTCGTCCTCCACTCCCCCAGTGTCGCACCCTGGAGCGGGCGGCCAGAGGCTGTTCTCGCGCACGCGCACTCGCACCCGCTGCCGCCCTTGAAGCGTTGGCTGTACTCTCCCCCCGCGCCAGGCTGACGCACTGCGCCAACAGCTGTGGCCTTCCGTGGCTTCCCCGGCCCAAGAGGCGACGGCTGCTCTCCTGCAGGCGGCGCACGCATACACGCACACTCGCTGGAAGATCCGCCGCCGCGAGATCTACCAGTGCTCCGACCGGTCCTACCTCCTGCGGCTCCAGGGGCGTACCGGGACGTACAACTACCTCGTGCAGCTCGCCGAACTGGTCCATGACTCCGCTGCGGAGCCAGTGGACCCAGCCATCAGCTGAACATCAGTGCCCCATCACCCCTGACCTGCGCCGTGGTGAGTAGCCAAACGGCCTCTTCCCTCAGCGCCACAGGAGCCTCGTGCGTCGCGGGCGTCGAGCCTGTCACCCGATCCGTGGCCACGCTGAAAGAGCTCAGTAGGTCAGCGCGTCCTCGGCGGTACCGAAGAAGCTGGTGACCTGGCTGTCGTTGACCGTGACGGGGCCATCGTTGACCGGAACGGTCATCGGGCTCTCGGAAGCGGCGACTGCCACTTCCACCTTGTCGGCGCTCTTGCCACCCGCGGTGTCGGCGCGCGAGAACATGATCCCGGCATACGCGCTCTCGCCGGGCTTGAGAATCCAGTCCTTGCCGGCGGGTCCCATGTGCCCGGCGGCGCCGTCGAGTCCCGGAAACGTGATCACCAGCTCGTTCGGCGACAGCAGACAGGGGTCGCTGCCTTTGTTGGCGGCGGTCAGCAAGGCGTGGTTGACCGGCCTGGACGCGACGGTGACGTTGTAGGTGAGGTCGGCCGTCTCGCACATGCCGACACCTCCGTCCTGATCGTCGTCGGCCCCGGGCTTCGGCGACGACGGCGGGGTGCTGGGGCTGTCGGAGGACTTCCCGCTGCCGCCGTCACCAGGGTCGGCCGACGAGGGCGTGTCGGTGCCCTTGTCCGTACCCGTAGCGGAAGGGCTCGCGTGCGTGCCCGGGGTGGCCACGTCGTTCTCGGCGTCACCGTTGCATGCGGTCAGGGCCAGGATGCCGATCGACAGAGCGGCAAGTGCGGCGGTGGTACGGCGTGAACGAGCTGTGTGAGCCATGAGAAGTCCCCCGGGAATTGGAATGTCCCGGTGATCGTGCCCCATGGGAGCGGTGCTGCCGATTGATCGCACCGAGCGGGAGCGGTCTTCGAACAGGTTCGTGACATTGTGACGGCGGTCGTTGCGAGGGAGTACCCGGCATCGAGCGGTGGCCGTACACACGGGTCGGCCCGGCTCGGCGAGGCCCTGAGCAGGGTGAGGTCGGCGTTCACGGCGGCGCGGTCGAGGTACGGGCGACAACTGGGCCCACCTGTGCACAGTGGCGGAGAAGCGGATCGACCCCAAGGACGAGCTGGGTGCCGACCCAGGCCGACCGGCTTCGTATCGGGGTTGGGGGAACCTGCCGGATAAGTGCGCCCGCCGCAGGGACAGAGACGACGGGGAGGCCCGCAGGCCGAAGCGGCCCTCCCGCAGGGGCCTGACGACCTCTCGCATGGTTGGGGTGAGGCCATCGGCGTTTTGGTCACCCTGCCGTGACGGGAAGTGCAGCGCGGGCAGCTCCGGACGGCTCCGCGCCCGCCGGCGGCGGCTTGGCGGCCGTCCGGACCGGCGGACGGGGCGGCGTCACGCAGGGGCGCCGAGCGGCGGGTGCTCGAGCACGCGGGGCTTGTACTCGGCCAGTTGGATGCGGCGGTCGAAGGTGCGGTGGTCGATCATCTCGAGGGCAACGTCCGGATAGCCGTCGTAGATGCGTTCCTCGCCCGTGGCCCCGGTGATCACCGGGAACATCACGACCCGGAAGCGGTCGACGAGACCTGCTCGTAGCAGGGACCGGCACAGGCTGAGGCTGCCGATCGTGCTGAGGAGCCCCGAGCCGCTGGACTTCATGGCGCGGACCGCATCGACTGCGTCGTCGCGGACGAGCGTGGAGTTGGCCCACGTCAGTGGCTCCTCCAGTGAGGAGGAGAACACCACCTTGGACGCTTGCGTGAGCTCGTCGACGGACGCCTCTTCTTCGGGCCTGAACTCGTCTTGGCTACTCGGGACCTCGCCTGCGGCGAAGCCCGACATCAGGCGGTAGGTGTTCGCTCCCATCAGGTAGGTGGCTTCGGGCTGCTCGCCGAGCCATGCGAGGTACTCCGGGCCCTCGAGGCCCCAGAACCCGGGCCATCCTTCTCCCGATGCATGGCCGTCGAGGGAGGTGATGAAGTCGACGAGAAGCTCCGACATGGCGGTGTCCTTTCCTGGGGTGTCACGAGCTTGGACCGGCCGGGAGCCACAAACTCATCGGCCGCGCTGTGGAGTACGGAAAAATTCAGGACGCTGCATCGGCTGGCGACTGTCTCGGAGCGGTGTCATTTCCTCAGACGGTCCAGCAGGCTGCAGCTGCAGCTGCACGGGGACGTCGGAGGCGGCTGCCATCCGTTACACCCAAGGCCGCACAGTCTCTACTTGCTCGATGCGGCTGACGACTCCTTCTTGGACGCCGTGTCGAAGGTCCCCGGGATCTTGTCCAAGGTGTCAGGAAGGACGTCGAGGAGACCCCTAGATCTGTTCACCGGTGCTGACGGTCAGCAGTTACCGGCACCTCCACTGCAACAGCACCTCGGGACGATGCGTGAGCCGCTGCACGAGCGTGGGGAAAAGGTGGTGCGTCGCCTCGGTGGCGAGGGTGCGCTTGGAGCCAGTCGACGGGGAGCCGCTGGCAATGTCGGAGTCGTGCTGGAGGATCAAGGCGTGCTGATCGCAACTGATGAGGCAGGGCGAGTGGTCAAGAAGCCCTCGAAGCCGGCGATAGGGAAAATGCTGGCCAACCTCCAGCGTGGAAACGCGCATCTGGTCCTGGAGCGCGCGGAGGAGGACCTGGAGGGCAGCTGGTATGCCCAGGTGTTGCTGCGTGACGACAATACGTACCAACTCGAATTCCGGGACGGCGTTGCGGCCGAGCACTATCAGACGCGAACCATCTCCCAGGAGAATGTCCTGACTGCCGTGCTCGGCTGGGCGGCTGGTAGGGCGGGCTGGAAGGACGGCTTCACGCGGAACAACATCGACTCCCGGTTCAGGCCCGATGACGCTCAGGATCAGGACTGACTCGTGCACTGGCCCGGCAGGGTGCGGATGCCGCGATGACCTTCTCGCCGAAGGAAGTCAGTTTCATGGCCCAGCCCCGTTCCGCGCGTTCTGGCGAGGAAGGCGCCACCGGTGGCCCCGGCCGTGCTGCGGATCCTGGCGCTGCCGCACGACGACCCACCGGCCGAAGGCGGCAAGAGCTGAACCGAACAGCCTCGCCGGGACAGCGGTTGGCCCCGCTGTCCCGGCCTCTTGGGAGTTCAGCAGCCATGGCTGGGCAGAGGGCTTCCTGCCCTGGGCCGGCCCGTCATCCCGGCGTCACAGCTGGTGGCGGACTCCAGCCTCCTGCTGCGCGACGCTGAGCTGCTCACGAAGACCGCCCTCGATGGACCTGCGGGCAGCGCCACGCCGGAACAGTGGCAGTACGGTGCGCTGCTTGCCGTCTTCCACGAGGAGCGCCAGCCCGCCGTACAACGCGTAGGCACCGATACCGAGACCCGTCCAGCCCGCCGCGACCTGCAGTGCGTTTCCCAGGCCCGCCTCATAAAGGCCTGTGAGGCCGAAGCGCAGTGCGGTGAGGGTGAGTAGCACCGCGAACAGAGGCTTCGACTGCGCCGCCGCACCCGCGAGGGCGAGGACGAAGGGAACCAGCGCCAGAAGGAGGACTGCTTGTGCCACCACTGGCCGGCCCGGTGGGGAGTCGAGGGAGGTCACGCTCGTTCCGGCCCAAGCGCCACCGAGGAGGAGCATTGCAGTGCCGGCGCCGGCGTCGCGGGCGAGGAAGGCGAACAGTCCAGCGACTGACTGCAGGGGCACGACGAAGATGAGGACCAGAAGCAGGATACTGCTCTGTCCTGCCGGGACCCAGGCCAGCTGGAGTGAGGACCGGGACCGGACTCGGCCGCGTGAGTGAACCTTCCCGTGCCCGATCCGCCGGCCTGGATACGACAAGGCCCGCCCCGTCCCGCGACCGGAGGCCCCTGTCGGCGTACCACCCGATCACCGGAACTTGCAGGAGACAACCACAATTCTGCAGGCTGTCCGTTGCTGATCAGCGCTGACGGGCAGTCGGTCCGGGACAGCAATCGGCCTAGGAGAGGAACCCGTCCAGTGTCCGCCGAACTTTCCGACGACCTGAAGAAGCTCATCGACGACACCCCGGTCTTCGCGACCGTGGCCACGATTCAGCCCGACGGCAGCCCGCAATTGTCCATCACCTGGCTCGCCAGGGACGGCGACGATCTGCTGGTCTCCACGACCACCGGCCGTCGCAAGGAGAAGAACCTGCGTACCGATCCCCGGATCACCGTCATGATCAACCCCGCGAACGCGCCCTACACCTACGCCGAGATCCGCGGTTCGGCCACGCTGACCACTGAAGGCGGCCAGCAACTGATCGACACACTCTCGCGCAAGTACACGGGGAAGGACTACTCGGACTTCAACCCGGCGTCGAAGGACGACGCCGACCGCGTCGTCATCCGTATCACCCCGCGCAAGGTCGTCGGCTCGATCTGACACGCCCGCGCAGCGCACCTGGCAGCCCCGGAGGGGCTCGTAGGAAAGACCCTGCGGGCTCCTGGCCCGCCCGCCCCGAACCCCGTGGATCACAACGTCACACAGGCCTTTGCGGCCCCGGCCGGAGGCCGGAGTCAGGCCGCGGTCTTCTTGAAGTGCAGGTCGGCATGGCGGACGGCGTGGGAAGCAGTGGAGACCGTGGCGCCGAGCATGCTGATGCAGCCGAAGAGGAGGAAGGTGGGGCCGGCGCCCCACCCTTCCACCAAGAGGCCGAAGAGCGGGAACATCACCGGGGTGATGCCGACCGCGCTGAGCGCCTGGACGGCGGCGACCCGGCCCTGGAAGGCGAGGGCGGTGTTGGCCTGCATCAGGGCCATGGCAAGACCGCCGCAGAGGCCGGAGACCAGGCCGGCGACGAGCGCCACGGCGACCGCTAGGTGGAGGTTCGGCATCACGCCGATCAGGCCGATGCCGGCGGAGGCGACGAGCAGGGCGATGTTGTGCCAGTAGCCGGCCCGGGGGAAGCGGCCGCGCACGACGAGCAGGAGCGAGGTCGTGCAGACACCGGTGCTGAGGGCGGCGTTCACCCAGGCACCGCCGGAGGGTCCCCAGCCGCGTTCCTCGGCGAGCATGATGACGCCGATCGCCATCGGCGGGATGCAGCCGATCATGGAGAGCAGTCCGGACAGGACGAGCGGGCCGACGACGGGCTCGTGGCGCAGGTAGACGACGCCGTCGACCAGGTCGCGGCGGGCGGTGGAGTCCGCGGCGGGCTGTTCCTCGGGCGACAGCGGGGCGAGCCGGACCGCGACCAGGAGGAACAGCGAGAGGGTGAAGAGGACACCAGTCACGGCGAACGCGGCGGCGGGGCCGCCGAGCCCCATCGAGAACCCGGCGAGCGGCGGACCGGCGATGTGGCCGGACCGCTGCACCAGATTGCGCAGGCTCTGCACCCGCATCAGCTGGTCGCGGCCGGTGAGCCGAGGCGGCATGGCTCCGACCGCCGGCATGAACAGGGCGTCCACAACGCCGAAGACGAGGGCGAGCGCGACGAGCAACCAGAGGCCGGGGGTGCTGAACGCGAGCGCTGCGGCGGCCGCGAGGATCACCACAGCACGGACCGCGTCGGAGGAGATGACCACCCTGCGCGGGCCGAACCGGTCGGCGATCACACCGCCGCCGAGCATGAGGATCGCCCGGGGTATCGCGCCGACCGCCATCACCAGGCCGACCTGGGCCGGTCCGGCCACCTTCTGCGCCGCCCAGCCGAGCGCCACGAAGTAGGCGGCGTCGCCGACCACGGAGAAGGTGTAGGCGATCAGCCAGCGAAGGACGTTGCCGTCCCGGTGCACCGGGGTGGAGGGGGTGACAGCCACAACGGCGGCGGGCAGGGCCGCGTCGTGGATGGGTTCATCTGCTCGCGAGGTCACAAGCGCGCATGATCTCCCACAACGTCGTCCCCGTACAACGGAATTATTTGCCGGATGTCATGACTCTCCGGCGGCGGACCGGGGCCGCCGCCGTCAACCGCTACGAGCGGGCCGGGGTACTCCGGACGTCGCGGATGAGGAGGCCGGGGATCCTGCTGCCGGTGGGGCCGTCCTGGGCGAGATCCTGGAAGCGGCAAGGCGTACCCCTCCCGCGCCAACCGCGCCTACATGCGCAGGCGCGGCCTCAAGGCCGTCGCCCCGGAGAAGAAGGACCAGGCCGCGCACCGCAAGAAGCGAGGCAGCCGGAGCGGCTCGGTCGGAGCTCCCCCGCGTCTTGGGCACGCGCATGCCCGTGGGCTGCCACCAGCTCCTGCGCTGCTGGGGGGAGCGGCAGGAGGGCCGATCAGCACATGCCCCCGGAACCGCGTCACACGGCCGGGATCGGCTGGGTCAGGTTCACCGGGTTGCCGTCGGGGTCCTTGATGTGGGCGACGCGCTGCCCCCACGGCATGTCGCTGGGGCCGCTGCGGACCGAGCCGCCCAGAGCCTCCACGCGGCCGAGCGTCTCGTCGACGTCGTCGACCCCGATGCTGAGCAGCATCCGTGGCGCCGTCCCGGTCTCCAGGTCCGTCTTGGCCACCAGCCCGAGGTCGGTGTCGCCGATGAGCAAGCCGCGGTAGAAGGCCGGCCCTTCCTCCGGTACCCGGAAGATCTCCTCGGCGCCGAACAGCTTCGTATAGAAGCCGAGCAGGACGTCCTGGTCGGCAGTCAGGATCACGGGCTGGATGGTGGACATGGCACTCCTGTCGAGAACGGTCGTGTCACTGGGTAGACCGTTCGAGGACGGTGAACTCATCGGCAAAACCACCACCGCAGGATCTACGACACAAGCTGCCGCCCACGGCCGGCACGAGCACCCCAAAACGCGGTTACGCGACCCCGCTGACCAGCCACTTCACGATGGCGGAGCTGCCGCCGCCGGAGCCGCGGCGGCTCGGCGCGGACGGCCGCCCGGTGGGCCGGCGCTGTTCACCCCGGTGCCGCCGTCGGGCATCACCGGCTCCGGCTGGCGGGACTGCGGGACAGCAAAGGCCGAAGGTAGTCGTAACCGGCCGCGCCGATCTCACCGGGATCGGGCCGCCCCAGGACGCCGCGCAGGTTCTTCTCGCCCGGACCCACCCGGAGATCCTCGCCTTCCTCAACGAGCAGGCGCGCCGCAACCTCGCCGCCCACCACATCACCCATGAGCCAGTGACGTGGGAGCCACCCGCACACTGGCTCGACACCATCACTCTGCCGCAACCGGCTCTGGACCTCCTCATCGAGCGCGTCCGCGCCCCGCTGACCCCCGACTCCACGGCCCGGGACGTCACGCAGACGCTCGGCCTCACGGTGCACCAGTTGCGCCTGTTGATGGAGAGCCGCGGTCTGAGCGCACAGGCCCGCCCGCACAACAAAGGTACTTACCCCCGCCCACCGCGGCGGGGCTACCTGGTCCCCGACAAGCTGCGCGACCTCCACCAGCGGCAGGGCCTCCAGCAGCTGCAGATCGCCGAACTCGCCGGATGTACCACCGCCGTCGTCAAGACCGCGCTGAAGCAGGCGAATATCCCGCTGCGCCCCCGCCGCGCACCTGGCGAACTGAAACAGTCCGTCGATCCGGCATGGCTGCGCACCGAGTACCACGTCAAAGGCAGAACGCTGGCCGACATCGCCCGCGAACTGGCCGCCCCCGCCACGAACGTCTCCCCGCTCCTCGACACCTGGGGCATCCCCCGCCATCCGGCCGGCCACAGAGCACCTCCGGCCTGGCAACCGAGCCCCTTCGCGGACCTAGGCATCCCCCTGTCAGCACCGATGGAACACATCAGCACCCGCCAGGGCGGACCCGAATGGCTGCGCATCGCCCTCCTGATCCCCGGACACGTCGCTCGGCCGCCCTCACCCTGGGCATCCCCCGCACGTCACTCAACGGCCGACTGAAGATGCTTGAGACCGCCGCCGGATTCGAGATCTTCAACCACCGCACACGCCCCGTCGCCGCGACGCCACGCGGCCAGGCGCTCCTCGAAGAAGCACACCGCCTTTTCGGCCTGCTCGACCAGCGAATGCCGCACCGTGCCAACGTCGCTCCCGCACTGGCATGAATGCGTGAGCCAGACGGCGGGCCGGGGCGAAACGCCCCGGCCCGAGACCCGAGGGTGAAGGGCCACGACTAAGCAGATCAGGCGCAGAAGGGCCTAGTCCTGCACAGACAGGCGCTTTCGTGGCCCATCATGGGCCCGTGTTGCGGTCGTGCACGTGTTCCGTGGTGGGTTGTAGGTGCCTGAAGGGTCACCGGGTCCTGAAGCGGCGGTGGAGGTTACGGGCGACGTGAACGCCCGGGCCGCCGAAACCGACGATGTCGACGCGGCCGTCGCCGGTGATGTCGGCGAGGAACCGGGGATGACGGTCGACCCGCCAGGCACCCGCGTCGTCGTTGTATCCGAATCCTCGGCATACCAGCTGGGCCTGCTCGAAGGCGCCATCACCCTTGTTGTGCGATACCCAGACGCCCTCGTTGCCGAAGCCGACGATGTCCGGGGTCCCGTCGCCGGTGACGTCGGCCAGGAGCCGGAGGTGCTTCTGGCCCGTCCACCCCTGGGCCTGCCCGTAGTCGTTCAGGACGAGCTGGGAGGGCTCGAACGTGCCATCGCCGCGTCCACGTGCGACGGTGACGCCCTGCGGGCCGAAGCCGACGATGTCCGGTACCCCGCCGCTGGTGGTGGCGACCACGAACCGGGGGTGCTCCCTGACCGAGCTCCAGCCCTGGTCGACCCCGAAATCGTCGAGAACGTACAGAGGTTCGGCGAATACTCCTTCTTCGTCCTGGAGGGATACCCAGAGGCCGTCGTCGTGGCAGCCGATGACGTCGAGCCTGCCGTCACCGGTGGTGTCCGCGAGGAAGCGCGGATGCTTGTCGACCAGCCAGCCACCGGCCCCCTCGCTGTGGCCGAACGCCCGGAGGACGGGTTCGTCGGAGAGCAGTGCGAACTTTCCTTCCTCGTCCTGGAGGGATACCCAGAGGCCGTCGTCGTGGCAGCCGACGATGTCGAGCCTGCCGTCGCCGGTGACATCGGCAAGGAAGCGCGGATGCTTGTCGACGAGCCAACTGCCGGCCTGCTTGCCATGGCCGAACGCCTTGAGGACCAGTTCGCCGCCTTCGGGTGTGAACCCCCCGTCCTCGTCCTGTGCGGATACCCGGACTCCGCCGGTACACAGGGCGACCACGTCGGGCTTGCCGTTGCCCGTCAGATCCACGACTGACCACAAATCCGCCGAGTTCGGAGTGGCCACCCCCTGGTGCAGCGGGCGTTCGTCCTCGAACGTCCCGTCGCCCCGGCTGGACGAGGTCACGGCTCCCTTCGTGGATCTGATCCCCACGATGTCGGCTCGCCTTGTTCCCTTGGTGTCGGCGAGGAACCGCGCACCGACACCCGCCCAGCGCCCCGGTTCCCCGCTGGGGGAAGGGGTGACCGCGTCGTTCTTCCAGACGGCGGTGTCCTGGTCGCTTCCGAACTTCTCCAGGACCAGCAGCACGTTGCTGAAGGAGGGCGTCGCGTCGGGTGCCGGCCGCAGGGCGCTCTTGTGGTGGGTCAATCGCCAGGACTGGCGGCTGTTCCAGTGGCTCAGCGGCGCCCAGTCCAGCACGAGGTCGCTGGTGCGCTCCGGCTCGGCCGGGACGAATCGCCACCGCTGGCTCTCCGCGAGGTCGTCGTACTCGCCGAGGACGATCCGGGTGTCGTCCTTCCCGGGTGCGTCGAGGTCGAGAACGGCGCCGTCGGCCGCGCCTTCGATGAAGTAGAGGCCCGCTTCGCCCTCGACCGGGACCAGGCGCCACTGCTGGCCCTTCTTGCCCGAGGCGTCCGACTGGCGGACGCTTTGGCCTGCGGCGGCTGGGGTGTCGAGCACTTTGCTGCCGGCCGTGTTGCGGATGACGTATGCCGGGTCGTCCTGGGAACCCGGCACGGGGGTGAACTGCCACAGCTCCGGGCGCTGGCCGTCCTTGGGGTAGTCGCGGACGACGAGCGTCCCGTCCGCGGCCGGCGTGGCCTTCGCGCCGAGGGGCTGGCCTGTGGCGGCGTTGACGATCTCCAGCTTCAGTTCTTGCGTGGGCACGGGCATCGTGGTGCCTCTTCCAGGCGGTTGGTGCGACGGCTCGGGACGGGAGTGACTCGTTGGTGGGGGCGGATCACGTGAAGACGTGGTGGTAGGGGACGTCCCACTCGTTGGGCAGCCGCGGGTAGAAGGTGTTGATGACCGTCCCGGTGAAGTCCCCGCCCCAGTTGTAGGTGAGGCGCGCTTCGCTGTCCTTCGCCACGGTGTGGTCCTTGAACCCGAGGATGGCGTCGGGGTGGGTGATCGGGACGAAGGTGATCCCGCCCCACGGCGTCACGGTGACGATCCACAGTTGGGTGTCCTCCGTCGCACCATTCTTGCCGCGCCACTTGTCGGCCACCTTGGCGGGCAGGCCCACCTGCAGGGTGTCGGCCGTGCTCTGCGGGGCGTCCTGGTGGACGGTGACGCGCCTGCGCTGCGGCTTCGGGGTTCCGTCGTCGCCACGACCGGCGTCCGCATCTGCCGTGCCTGCCGTGCCGGCGGGCGGGGGTGTCACCTGGCCCGCGGCGCTTTCGATGAAGTACAGCGGGCGCTGGCCGAAGAAGCCGCCGGGGGTGATGTGCCAGAGGTGACCCTGCGCGTCCTTGGTGGCCGGGTCGAGCGCGGTGGCCAGTTTGACGCCCTTGTCGTGGCTGCTCGCAGCCAGTTCCGCGGGTCGCAGGTATCCGCCGTTGAAGGCGTGGACGAGCATGACCGGCCGGTTTTCGACGAGGGCGGCCACGATGGCGTTGTCGTAGCTGTTCACCGCCACCGGGCCGCCGACCACCAAATTCGCCATTGCCGTGCGTTCTTGGGTGTACATCGCGGAAACCTCACCTGTTCTCGATGTGGGGAACAACGCCTCAGTCGTTCAGTGAAATGGTTTATCACGCAGCATTCCGCCCGCCCGGTCGTGCACGGGAGAGGGGGGCTCCATAACCGAATATGCGACCGAAGCAAATGTGATCAAAGTGGCAAAATTCTAGGTCACCGCGCTGCGATGGAAGGCCAGAGGGGTCTCGATCGGGTGATCAAGGGCGACAGGGAATCTTGACCACCCATTTGAGTGCGATCCGCAGAAGTGCCTACTCGGCCAAGGGAGCCGCTGTTAGCTTCATTTGCCGGAGCGCGTGCAGATTCCCTTTTCGCCATTTCGCCGAGTGCGGTTTCAGCCAGATCAGTCGAGGACAGAAATTGCCTTCCAACGCGTACAACCTGGAACGGGCCAAGCGCCAGCCGCTGACGAAGAAGAACCTGCGGGAACTCAACATCGAGCAGACCTGGCAGTCCATCCTGGAGCACCCCAACCTGGTCTACGTCGACGAGTACGGGGTGCGGCACAAGCCTGTCGGGTTCTCCGTGAACAAGTCGAGCTTCGGGTCCTTCCCCGGCACCGCGTACCAACTGGGCTGGCTCGCCTACATGAACCTCGGGGAGCCGCTGATGGAGGAGCGGCGCAACATCACACAGCCGCCGCCCGACACGTTCTCCTCGCGCACCTACGTCAACCGCAGCCAGTCCCCGATGAACTTCAGCGACTCGGTCGACTTCACCGTGTCGAACGGGGCCACCTGGTCACTCTCGGGAGACACCAAGCTCACCTTCGGCGGCAACGTCAGCGCGCAGCTGCAGCTGCAGCTGCAGAACAAGCTCGGCCTGAACCTGCAGGGGCAGCTCGGGACGCAGCTCAAGAATGAGATGGCGAACAAGAACGCCAACACGGTGACGAACAAGAACAGCAAGGACAGTGTGGGCGTGGACAACGCCAATACGGTCGACACGGCGGTGAGCAACGGGATGACGAACTCCGCATCGGCCTCGATGACCGGCTCGGTGGACTTCACCACCACGGGCAGCGCCTCCGGCACAGCGGGCCTCAATGCCGCCCTGGCTCAGGGCATCGCGGCCTCCGTCGGCGGGTCCCTGTCCACCGGCTGGGCGTCGAAGTCCCAGATCTCCGGCACGGTCCCGCCGGGCTCCCGCGTGGAGACCATCGTCACGCAGCGCCGGGCCCTCAAGCAATACACCTACGAGATCCCGGTGACCTTCTCCGGGCTGCTCGCGGTGAAGTACGCGGTACCGGTGTCCGTCCTATCGCCGCCGCAGCCGGACGACTATCCCCGGCTCGACCAGCTGGTCGCCCGCGATATCAGCGACCTCGACCTGGCGGGCGGCGGCTTCCGCATGAAGGGGCTGGCCGAGGTCGTCTCCGCCCTGGAGGTCCACCACACGATGTTCGACGGCGAGAGCCTCACCGACAGCGAACGAGACCTGTACAAGAAGCCGTGACCGGCAGGCTGCCGCCACGACGACCAGAGGGGACAACCATGGTGCTCAAAAACGTCTTCGACTCCGCCGGAACGGGCGCGGGGCTCTTCTCGGTGACCACCGGCCGCGACAAGCCGCGACCGGGAGCGGGCGTCGACTTCGAGGACGCTGACGACGACACGTACGACGACACGACCACGAGCCTGTTCACCAGCGGGATCCACGGTGCGTCCCACCGGGCGAAAATCGTGCAGGAACAGGCGCCCGAAGCCCGGGCCATCCTTGGCTTCCTCGCCTCCTTCATCCAGACCACCCAGGCATCCGCCGGCACCCAGGCCGCCTACGCCCAGGACCCCGGCTCGGTATCCACGGCGGCGGCCGCCGGCATGGAGAAGTCCAGCGAGACCGTGACCCGGCACAGCGACCTGCAGAAGGACGAGGGCCTGCAGGCACCGAAGAGGGACGACTTCAAAGCACCGGACGCCCCGGCATCGCCCAAGGCAGATCAGCCCCCCAAGGCGCCCAAGGCCACCGCCGAGAAGCCGTCCGACTCCAAGTAGGTTCACAAATCCGATTGGTCAGGGGCGGTACCGCCCCTGACCAATCGTGCGTTCACACAGGCAGCAGCTGCCACTGCCGGTCGCGGTGGTCGCCCTGCGCCCCGTACTGCTTGACCACGGCAGGGGCGTTGGTGTCGACGCGCAGCAGCAGACCGCTGTTGCGGTTCGCGATCTCATAGACCCGCGGGGTGTCGGCCACCGACCCCACCGGGATCAGCCGCCACTGCTGGTGGTCCACACCGTTGCCCTCGTAGGCCCGCTGCACGACGACCGCCCCGTCTGCCGTTCCCCCTCCGACGACTTCCAGGACCTTGCCGCTGCGCAGGTTCTCGATCCGGTACAGAATGTCGCCGCCGTCCTGACCTGTCGCGATCAGCCGCCACTGCTGGTGAGCCCTGGAGGAGGAAAGGGACTGGTGGATCTCGGCGCCATCCTTCGTGGACTCACGCAAGACCCCCATCCGCAGCCTACTGCGCACGTTGGCCCAGGAGACCACGGTGCCCGACTCGGGAAGCCCGGCCATCCTCTGCGACGCGATCTTCCGGATCCGGTTGTTGAGGTGGTCGGCGATGTAGAGGGTGTCGACACAGTCCACAGCGAGCCCGAACGGGTTGTTCAGCTGGGCGGCTGCGGCCGGGCCGTCGTCGCCGCCGAAACCCGCAGTGCCCTTGCCGGCGAGCGTAGTGATCTGCCCGTCCGGCGTCACCTTCCGGACTCGGTGGTTGTTGTAGTCGGAGATGTAGAGGGTGCCGGCGCTGTCCACCACCACCCCCAGTGGCAGGTTCAGCTGTGCAGAGGTCGCCGGGCCGCCGTCACCGCTGAATCCCGCGGTGCCCTTACCGACGACCGTGCTGATGGTCCCGTCGGACGCGACCTTGCGGACGCGGTGGTTGTTCCCATCGGTGATGTACAGGATGTCCGCGTCATCCACCGCCAAGGCGTACGGGCGGTTCAACTGCGCGGAAGCCGCCGGGCCATCGTCTCCCTTGTATCCCGCTACGCCGGTCCCCGCGACCGTACTGATTTTTCCATCCGTGCTGACCTTCCGCACCCGGTTGTTGCTGTGGTCGGAGATGTAGAGAGCGCCGGAGCTGTCCACCGCCACCCCCAACGGATAGTTCAACTGCGCCTTGGAGGCCGGACCTCCGTCACCGCTGAACCCCGCGACGCCCGTTCCGGCAACTGTGTCGATCTTCCCATCAGGGGTGATCACCCGAACCCGGTGGTTCGCGGCATCAGTGACGTAGACACTGCCCCCCGCGTCCACCGCCACCTCGCGCGGGCAGTTCAGCAGCGCCGAGGCAGCAGGACCGCCGTCACCCCGGTAGCCAGCCCCGGTGCCGGCGACCGTGCTGACTTTGCCGTCGGTACTGATCTTCCGGACCCGGTGGTTGTTGTAGTCGGAGAAGTAGAGGCTGCCGGTGCTGTCCAGCGCGATGCCGTACGGACGATTCAGCTGAGCCGCGACGGCCAGCTCGTTGTCTCCCTTGAACCCCGCTACCCCCGTCCCCGCGACCGTGTTGATCCGAGGTGCCGACTCCTCGCTGCCGGTGGCTGCCGCTTGTGGAGTGCTCACTGTCGTCCCTTCGCTGTTCACCGACCGCTCGCTACAGCCGGTTGTACATTGATCTCAGCAAGTCACAGGGGTCGCCGGTCGGGAAAGTCACTGATGGGTGCATTCACGCTTTCCGTTGACGGCGCTCAGCCCCCAGAGGTGTGGCGAACGGGCGCGGCGAGCCGTGCGGCCAGCCACCTGCGGCGGACAATTGCACGGTGCCTGACATGCTGCGCATCTGGATGAGACACGAATCCCGGCAGACCGAACGGCGTGCTGCCCTTGTGCCCGAGGACGCCCGCAAGCTGATTGCGGAAGGTGTGCACCTGACGGTCGAGGAATCGTCGCAGCGCGCCTTTCCCGCCCGCGCGTACGCCGAGGCCGGGTGCGTGATCGCGCAGCCGGGCAGCTGGGCGAGTCACTGCCCCGAGACGGACATCGTCCTGGGCCTCAAGGAACTACCCGACGAACCCACGAACCTGATTCATCAACACATTCTCTTCGGGCACGCCTACAAAGGGCAGCCGGAGGCACCGCGACTGCTGCGGCGTTTCACGGCGGGCGGCGGCACTCTCCTCGACCTTGAACAGCTCCTCGACGCCGAAGGCTGCCGGATCGCGGCCTTCGGCTACTGGGCGGGCTACGTAGGCGCGTCACTCGCCGTTCTCCAGCACCGGGGCGAGCTGACGGTGCCGCTCGCTCCCTCATCCAGCAAGGAACTGCGCAGACGGCTGGCCCCCGGCCGACGCATGGGTGCGGCCAGCGCCGTGGTGATCGGAGCGGACGGGCGCACGGGGCGCGGGGCCTGCGACGCACTCGGTGTGGCCGGTATCCGGCCGACCCGTTGGGGGTCCGATGACACCCGGGACCTGGACCGTGACGCGCTGCTCGCACACGACCTCCTCGTCAACGCCATCGGATGCGATCGGCCCGTGCCTCCGTTCCTGACGAAGGCAGACCTCGACAACGAGCGGCGGCTGTCGGTGATCGCTGACGTGACGTGCGACGTGGGATCTGAACTCAACGCCCTCCCCGTCTACGACCACGTCACCGACTGGGACAAACCCGTCGAACGGCTGCGGGAGGGCCCCAGGCCCCTGGACATCATCGCCATCGACAACCTCCCCTCCCTCGTTCCGGCCGAGGCCAGCCGGGCCTTCTCCGCCGACCTGTGGCCCCTTCTCCTGTTACTGCGGGAGGGCTCGGAAGTCTGGGACCGCTGCCAGGGGGCGTTCCGCCATGCTCTCGCCTCACTTGGCTGACGGGGCTGAACGGCCCAGAGTCCGTTCGGGATCGACACCGGGGAACTCGGCGAGCCACAGCGCGTAGAAGGCAGCCTCCTCTTCGGCGTCGCCCACCACGGTGCCAGCAGCGCTCTCTGCCGTCAGGGCGTCCTTGGCCCCGGAACCGTGGCCGAACTGGAGCTTCCCGCGACGCAGGATCTCCTCCGGCAGCCAGACGGCGAAGGCGTCCCGCAGGAGCTTCTTCTCCTCCATGCCGGGACCGGTCATCTTGTACTCCGGCGAGATCGACAGGGCCAGCTCGATGACGTCCCGGTCCAGGAACGACACCCGGGCCTCCAGCCCGTACGCCATCGTCGTGCGGTCGCAGCGCTGCAGATTCTCCCACTGCAGCTTGCCCCTCCACGATCGACACCAGCCTCGCAAGGGCGTCCGGGTGTAGATACGGCTCGCGGTGGCAGTCGGGGTAGTCGGCGAACAACCCGTCCGCCCCCTCCCCGGTCAGGACCGTATGCACGTGCCGGGAGGCGTACTCGGCAAGCAGCAGGTTCGGCACCGCGCTGCGTACCGGATGACGTCGAAATGCTCGATCGCCCGCACCGCTCTCGGCAGCGCCGCCACCGCCTCCTCGGGCCTCATCACCGCCTCGTGGTCGTCGGTGCCGAGATACTCCGCGACCACACGCGCGGCCAGCAGATCGGAGCTTTCAGGCTTACCGGCCGCGAACGTCGGCAGCGCCCGGCTGCGACCGTGACGCTTGCCGTACTCCGCGGCCACGGCCGTGACGATCGCCGACTCAAGACCGCCAGAGAGGAAGTCACCGATGCCGACGTCGCTCATCATCCGGTCCGACACCGCGGTGACGACCGTCTCGCGTACCGCCTTGAGCAGTGCCTCGTCCCACAGACCCGGTGTGGCCGGAACCTGCGGGCGTCGGGCGGGGCGAACCCGGGGCGGGACGGCGTCAGCGAAGCGGACCAGCCCACCCTTCCGGGTCCAGCAGCATCCCGGAGGGAAGCTCTCCGCCCATGGACGGTCGGCGGAATCGAAGGCACGCAGCTCGCTGGCGAACAGCACGCGGTCATCCCCGCGTACCCAGTACAGCGACTTCACCCCAGGGTGTCGCGGGCGACCTGGAGCGAGCCGGCTTCGCCCACGTAGGCGAGGGTAAACATGCCGCGCAGCCGGATCAGCCCGGCGGGACCGTCATCCAGCAGCACGTGCAGGGCCGCCTCGCTGTCGGAGCCCGTCATGAAGCGTTCAGGACCCAGTTCCTCCCTGAGCCGGCGGTGGTTGCAGATCTCATCGTTGGTGACAAGGCAGGAACGGCCGTCAGGCCCCACGAGCAGCTGGTGGCCACCCTGCAGATCCATGATGGAGAGCCGCTGATGGCCCAGCCAGACATCTCCGCGGCGCGTCTCGCCCGAGTCGTCCGGGCCGCGGTGCGCGATCCGGGCCAGCATCTCCCGACACAGCGGAACACTGACCTCACCGACCGCCGCAACGATTCCACACATACTCGGTCATCTTTCCTGAAGCTGACAACGGACGTCGTACCGGCACTCCGCTGGTCCGCCATGGGCGGTGGCCCGCAGTACCGATCTGGTTCAGCGGGCGTCGCCACTCTTGGCGTCATCGCACACGAACTCCGTCACCAAACAACCTGCGTCCGCCGCGACGGAACCCACCGCGCCTCCAAGCACTCGAATGAGGGGCAGCCAGTCAGCCGCGCCAGGCACTCGAAGCTGTGCCTTCGTCCGGTCGTCACCAAGGTGGACGAGGCGGGCCGCATAGGCGGTGAAGCCCTGGCCCGCCCCGAGCAAGGGCTTCGTGCTCCCGGAGGCTGGTCCGTCCTGACAAGCTCAGCCCGGCGGATGTTCGCGTCGGTCTCCGTCACGTGGACACTTCCGTCGAGCTGTGGCGGCACGTCCAGCCCCGGACCGAGGTCGCTGGTCCCCAGCCTCCGCAACATAGACGACGATCGCCGGTTACCGAAACCGGCGATCCTCGCGACACTTAAAACTCCCCCTCAGCCGCGACTAGCAGCAACCAGCCAGGCGCGCGGCCTGCTCGCCGCCACGCCGCAATACCCTCCGCGAGCTCTGCTCGCGAAGTAACGCTGGGTAGCGTGAGTGGGCTGCGGTTGCTCGCGAACTTGCGGAACCTACAGCCTTCATCCCTGAGCCCTGAGCCCTGAGCCCTGAGCCCTGAGCCCTGAGAACCTCTAACAGAATGATCAACCGCCGAGAGCGATCCTGACGGATGCCGCATGATGTCGGCCTCGACATGGGGGTGTTCATGAGTACGTGGAGGATCAGGCAGACCCGGATCTTCACTGGTCGGAAGAAGTGGCCCTTCTACGTCTTCACGCGGGTCACGGATCCGGTTGCGCTGATGGCTCTCCATGATCATCTTCATGAGGAGCATGGAGCTCTGTGGTGGCCGGATCGGTCCTGGGAAGGATGGTTGCCGATCGCTGCTCCAGGCATGATCGCGCCGGTTGGGGCACCCACTCTCACAACCACATCCCGGAGACCAGCTGGGAGTGAGACGGCAACGCCCTCGCGCTATCGGCCAGCCTGTCCGGGCAGGGACGCAAGACGTCGCCAGCCGATGCGGCTAAGGGGCTGTCCCGTAAACGATCTTTGACGTGCGGGCTGCTTGACTACCCGCCGACGGTGAGGTTGTGCAGTCGAGCGATGCCGAGCATGGCGTGGTGCACGCCGTCGCCTTTGAGGAGCTGTCCGGCCAATCACGTGGAGGTGGAGGAAAGCGGCGGGCCTGGGGGCTGTTGGCCCTGATAGAACATGGGTCGATGGGTATTCAGGAACGTGACCGCAAGGTATACCGGCCTCTGCTGCGAGCTGGCCTCGAGGTGATCCCCAATGCTGTGCCAGCGGGCACGATGCCATTCGTCCGCGGATACGGTGCGGAGGACGTGGCCGGAGGCTTCTCGCACCGATACGACACCTCGCGGCTGGTCGAGCGCCTCAACGCGGACTGGTACGACCTGGCGGTCTCCTCGGGCCTTTTCGACCTCCAGCGGGAGTTCCTCGTGCAGCTTCCACAGGGCACCCGTTCGCACCGGGCCGCTCTGCAGCACCTGCACAGCGGCAACACTGCACCGGCGCTCTGGGCCCGGGTCCGGTTGCTGGATCACTGGGACATCATGGGCCGAGGCGCGGCATCGGCGTTTCTGGGCGTGCACGCGGGCCACCCGGGTTTCGGCATGATGGCTCTGGACGGCAGCGTGTACCTCGAAGCCTCGACGGGCGAGACCGGCATCGACGTGCTCGTGGTGCATCACCCGGGCCGCTCAGAGAACGTCCTGCGACACCTGGAATGGATCACGCGTTACGACAGGCCCTACGCAAACCGCGAGAAAAAGCAGCGTGTCGCCGTCTGGCTCGCCGGCCGTGCAAGGGGCTTTTCGGGTCGCTGATGGGGAGGTCCCGGACGAGCTGACTGATCATGTGCGGAGCCAGATGACGAGGGCGGCCGCGGTGACAGTGCCGAGGAAGACGTACCCGCGCTTGTCGTAACGGGTCGCGACGGCGCGGGAGTTCTTCAGCTTGTTGATTGCCCTCTCCACGGTGTTGCGCTTCTTGTACCGCTCCTCGTCGAACCACGGTGGCCGTCCGCCTCGAGATCCCTTGCGTAGACGGGCGGCCTGACTGTCGGCCTTCTCCGGGATTGTGTGCCGGATGCCGCGCCGCCGCAGGTACTGACGGCAGGGACCGTTGCTGTATGCCTTGTCGGCCGCGACACTGTGGGGCTTCTTGCGGGGTCTGCCCAGCCCGCGGCGGGGGACCCGGATCTTCTCCAGCACCGAAACGAACTGGGTGCAGTCGGCTCGCTGCCCGGGCGTGACGATCAGAGACAGCGGGCGGCAGGAGCCGTCCGCGCTCAAGTGGATCTTGCTGGTGAAGCCGCCGCGCGAGCGGCCCAGGCCCTCGCCTCCCGCACCACCTCCACCAGTCGGCCGACGAGGCTCTGCCACGGACTTTCGTCCTGGTGTTCCAATATCTTGCCCGCTTTTGAGTCACCGAGGGCTGGCGGCGGGTCGGTGCGGGCGCCGGCCGCGTGCTGGTGCGCGCGCACGATGGTGGAATCCACCGAGACATCCCAGTCGATCTCGCCCACCACATCGGCCTCAGCCTGTACCTGCTGCAGCAGCCGTTCCCAGGTGCCGTCCGCAGACCAGAGCCGATGGCGCTCGTAGACCGTATTCCACGGCCCGAACCGCTCCGGCAGGTCGCGCCAGTGCACCCCGGTCCGCACCCGGTGCAAGATCCCGTCGATCGCCTGCCGGTGATCACGCCACCGCCCGCATCGGCCGTTGCTGACAGGCAGGAACGGCCGCAACCGTTCCCACTCCTCGTTCGACAGATTCCCTCGTTCACCCCGCCCCATACGCGGGACAACGATCCGACCAGGCGACAGTCACATGATCGACCGGACAGTTCCTAGTAGGGCTTTGTTAGGTGGTGTCGTAGGTCTGCCATGGGGTGGGTTGCCGACAGGTGGAGCAGGTGCCGGTCCAGGTGGCTAGCAGGTGTTGGAGGAGGTCCAGGGCCTGGTAGAGGGTCAGGCCACCCTGGCAGGGACTTTGGGCAGGACCGCTGTTCGGTCAGGAAGAGGTGGGCGGCGGTGACGAGGGTGACGTGGCGGTGCCAGCCGGTGAACGAGCGGCCCTCGAAGTGGTCGAGCCCGAGCGTCGTCTTCAGCTCGCGGTAGTCGTGTTCGATGCGTCAGCGCAGTTTCGCAAGGCGGACGAGATC
>NZ_JBHYTT010000027.1:34164-73550 GCF_042749285.1 Streptomyces sp. NPDC059499 | reverse complement strand
TCTATCAGACTCTTTCGTGTCCGATTCCCGGTCGAAGCGGGCCCCCTGCGAAGCAGGAGAATTGTTACTGCGCTTTCCAGTTCTTCGCTTTCGCGCTTTCCCTTTCCGGCGAGTCCGACTCTATCAGCCGTTTTCCATTTCCTTGACCAGCTCCTGCAGACACGCAGAATGAGGCTCAGGTTGGAAGTGCGGTGTTTGAGAGTCGCCGCCGGCCCCCGACTTGAGGTCGCGTTGGGGCCAGGCAGGATCACGACAGTACAGGCCGCTGTGGGGCGAGGCAAATCGTCTGCGGTGTACCCCTAGGTCTGTCAACCGGTAGCTCTCGGGCGGAACCGTGACTTCATATGACTTACGCTGCTGATCAGTACGCCGTCCCCATCAGTCGGTACGGCGACAACAGACGAAGCTCCACCCCTGGGAGGCCCCCCATGACCACAGTGACGTCCCCGCTTGTCGGCCGCGTGATCGGACTCACCGCGGTTCCCGACCCGGTGTTCTCCGGCGCCATGGTTGGTCCCGGTACCGCCATCGACCCCGTGCGCGAGCCCTCCGAGGCCGTCTCTCCGGTGGACGGCATCGTCGTCTCCCTGCACCCCCACGCCTTTGTCGTGGTGGACGACGAGGGACACGGGGTACTGACCCACCTCGGGATCGACACCGTACAGCTCAATGGCGAGGGCTTCGAGCTCCTCGTCAACAAGGGGGACACCGTGGCCCGTGGTCAGGGCATCGTGCGGTGGGACCCCGCCGCCGTCGAGGCAGCCGGCAAGTCGGCGATCTGCCCGATCGTGGCACTCGAGGCCACCGCCGAATCCCTTTCCGAGGTGCGCGAGGACGGCGACGTGAAGGTCGGAGACGCACTGTTCGGCTGGCAGTAACACCTTTGGTGCAGCAACTGCCAGTGGGTATTCACCGCGGTGGCACAGCCGCCGCACAACCGGAGACGGGTGAAATGGAGACAACGCTGCGAGGCGTCGGCGTGAGCCACGGTGTGGCGATCGGCGAAGTTCGGCACATGGGTACGGCGGTACTGGAACCGCCCGCCAAACAGATTCCTACGGAGGAGGCCGAGCGCGAGCAGGGGCGCGCCCGCCAGGCCGTGGAAGCTGTCGCGGCCGACCTGATCGCGCGAGGCAATCTGGCCGGCGGCGAGGCCCAGCACGTGCTCGAGGCCCAAGCCATGATGGCGCAGGACCCGGAGCTCATGGCCGATGTGGATCGCCGCATCGCGGTCGGCAGCACCGCGGAGCGCGGGGTCTACGACGCGTTCGCCTCCTACCGTGCTCTGCTGGCCAATGCCGGGGAGTATCTGGCCGGCCGCGTCGCGGACCTCGACGATGTGCGGAACCGGATCGTTGCGCGGCTGCTCGGCGTTCCGATGCCGGGTGTTCCGGACAGCGACGAGCCGTACGTACTGATTGCTCGCGACCTGGCCCCGGCCGACACGGCGCTGCTGGACCCGGCTCTGGTGCTCGGGTTCGTCACCGAGGAGGGCGGTCCGACGAGTCACAGCGCCATCCTGGCGCGCGCACTCGGAGTTCCGGCCGTCGTTGCTCTTCCGGGAGCCGGGGAGATCGCCGAAGGCACCGTCGTCGCGGTGGACGGCAGTACCGGTGAGGTCTTCGTCGAGCCGAGCGAAGAGAAGCGCACGGCGATGGAGAGCGCCGCGGCGGCCCGCAAGGCCGCGTTGTCCGCCACGACAGGTCCGGGTGCCACGTCCGACGGTCACAAGGTCCCGTTGCTCGCCAATGTCGGCGGTCCCGCCGATGTGCCGGCGGCGGTGGAGGCCGGTGCCGAAGGCGTCGGGCTGTTCCGTACCGAGTTCCTGTTCCTGGACGACAGCAAGCAGGCGCCCACCGAGGCGAAGCAGATCGCGGCCTACCGTGCCGTACTGGAGGCGTTCCCCGAGGGGCGCGTCGTCGTGCGGGTGCTCGACGCCGGTGCGGACAAGCCGCTGGACTTCCTGACCCCGGCGGACGAGCCGAACCCGGCGCTCGGTGTCCGTGGGCTGCGCAGCCTGCTGGACCACCCCGACGTGCTGCGCACGCAGCTGACCGCCCTGTCCAAGGCGGTCGAGGGCCTGCCCGTCTACCTCGAGGTCATGGCTCCGATGGTGGCCGACCGTGCCGACGCGAAGGCGTTCGCGGACGCGTGCCGTGAGGCCGGACTGCAGGCGAAGTTCGGTGCGATGGTGGAGATTCCCTCCGCCGCGCTGCGGGCTCGTTCGATCCTGCAGGAGGTGGAGTTCCTGTCGCTGGGTACCAACGACCTGGCGCAGTACACCTTCGCGGCAGACCGGCAGGTGGGCGCCGTGTCCCGGCTGCAGGACCCGTGGCAGCCGGCGCTTCTGGATCTGGTCGCGCTGTCGGCCGACGCGGCCCGCGCGGAGGGCAAGAGCTGTGGTGTCTGCGGAGAAGCTGCCGCGGATCCGCTGCTTGCCTGCGTCCTGACCGGTCTGGGTGTCACCTCGCTGTCCATGGGTGCCGCTTCCATTCCCTATGTGCGCGCCACGCTCGCGAAGTACACGCTCGCGCAGTGCGAGCGTGCCGCTTCCGCCGCTCGTGCGACGGACTCCGCCGAAGAGGCACGGGTCGCGGCCCAGGCGGTGCTGTCGGGCGAGTGACGTCGCCGGACTCGCGCGGTCGGTTGTGAAGGGGTTCCCGCCCTGCAGGCGGGAACCCCTTCGTTCTTTCCGTCAGTGGTGCTCCTCCGGCTCGTCGGCGCCGAGGTCGAAGCCGGCGCAGTACTCCACGTTCGACTCCGGGGAGACCGGTTCGCCCGTGTCGGCGTCGGTGCAGTAGGCGCTGAAGACCTCGCCCGCGGTGAGCGGGACGAGTCCGCCTCGGATCAGACGCCAGCCGTACACACGGTCCGGGGTGTCCGCGGTGCTGGTCCGCAGCACCACGCCTCCCCGTGTCTCCAGTGCGATGCCGACGGCGAGGACGGTGGCGAACTCCGCCCCTTCCGACGATTCGAGCTGCACCGGACCGTCGGGGTGCCTCGTCGTGTGGAGCACGGCGAGGAGCTGTTCGTTTTCCGTGGGTGTGCTGCAGACCGTGTGGTGGGTACCCGGTCCTGCTGTCTCCAGCAGACGCGACAGCAGGTGGGAGGCCCGGTCGAAAGCGGCCCTGCCGATGTCCTGTCCGCAGTCCGCGCAGTCTCCGAGGTCCGCCAGGAGCATGGTGGCGTACTCCCAGGTCGCCCGGCGGACGGCGCGCGAGACGAGTTGCGGGATCAGGGCGTCGATGGGCTGGCCGGTATAGGCCACGGTGGCACCGGCTGCGGCGATTTCGGCGGTGAAGCGGCTGCGGTTCGTGCGGTCGTCCGGATCGAGGCCGCCGTCGGTGCAGAACTCCGCGTAGTCCTCCGGGTCGAAGAGGGCGACCGTGGTGTGCATTCCCTGCGCTGCGAGGGTTTTGAGCAGGCCTTCGACCTGCTGCAGATAGACGGAGTGATCGTCGAAGGTGAAGCTCCGGTAGTGACGCATCGCCGCGAAGTCCTCGGCGTCGACCAGGAGGCCGACGGTATTGGGTGCTTCGCGGCGCAGCGCGCGTCGCATGGATGTGCCGGAGCGGTGGTGCGTGCGTTTCGTCTGCTTGATGTGCGCCATGAGTCCCCCTGTGCACTGTCGATCGATGCTCACTCAGCGTAATCAGGGGGACTGACAGCGGTGCCCTCGGTGACCGGGTCAGCGGCGTTCGCGGGCGAGGTTCTCGTAGAAATGGAGAAGTTCGAGGTTGTCGATGGAGCCGGGGTTGACCGCCTTGGACAGGGCCGTGCCCTGCAGGAGGCGCTTGACCGGAACCTCGATGCGTTTGCCGGTGAGGGTGTGCGGGATGCCGGGGACCTCGATGACCTCGTCCGGTACGTGGCGTGGTGAGAGGTTCTCGCGGATCGTCCGCTTGATGCTGTTGCGGAGGTCGTCGTCGAGCGCGGCGCCTTCGGCGAGGTGGACGAAGAGCGGCATCCAGTAGCCCCCGTCCGGCTCCTCGATGCCGATGACGAGGGACTCGCGGATCTCCGGGAGCCGTTCAACGGCTTCGTAGATGTCGGCGGATCCCATCCGCACCCCCTGCCTGTTGAGGGTGGAGTCGGAGCGTCCGTGGATGATGACCGAGCCGTGGCCGGTGAGGGTGATCCAGTCGCCGTGACGCCAGACGCCGGGGTACATGTCGAAGTAACTGTCGTGGTAGCGGCTGCCGTCGGGGTCGTTCCAGAAGTGGATCGGCATGGAGGGCATCGGGCTGGTGACGACGAGTTCGCCGACCTCGCCGGTCAGCGGCTTGCCTGCGGGGTCCCATGCCTGGAGGTCCGTGCCGAGGCAGGGGGCCTGCAGTTCGCCGATGTGGACCGGCAGGGTGGGGACCGCGCCCGCGAAGCAGCTGCAGACGTCGGTGCCGCCGCTGACGGAGGCGATCCACAGGTCCTCGGCCACCTCGTCGTGGAGCCAGCGGAAACCGTCGGGCGGAAGCGGGGAGCCGGTGGTGGCGACGCATTGGACGCGGCTGAGGTCGTGGTCGCGGCCCGGATGGATTTCGGCTTTGCGGCAGGCCATGACGTAGGCCGCGGAGGTACCGAAGAGCGTCGCTCCGGTCTGTTCGGCGACCCGCCACTGGGCGCTGACGTCCGGGTATCCGGGGCTTCCGTCGTACAGCACGACGGTGGTGCCGGTGAGCAGGCCGGAGACGAGGAAGTTCCACATCATCCAGCCGGTGGAGGTGTACCAGAAGAAGCGGTCGTCGGGGCCGAGGTCGCAGTGCAGCCCGATCTGCTTGAGGTGTTCGACGAGGATGCCGCCCTGGGACTGGACGATCGCCTTGGGAAGTCCGGTGGTCCCGGAGGAGTACAGCACCCAGAGCGGGTGCTCGAAGGGGACCTGCTCGAAGACGGGTTCGACGTCGGCGGCGGTGAGCGCGGACCACTCGAGGGCTCCGTCGGGCGCGTCCGTGCCGAGGAGCGGGATGTGGACGACGGCGCGCAGGGTGGGGAGCTCGCGTCGGAGCTCCGCCACGGTCTCGGTGCGGTCGTGCTCCTTGCCGCCGTAGCGGTAGCCGTCGACGGTGAACAGGACGACGGGTTCGACCTGCTGGAAGCGGTCGAGGACGCTGCGGGCACCGAAGTCGGGGGCGCACGAGGTCCAGACCCCGCCGACGGCAGCCGTGGCGAGGAAGGCGACGACCGCCTGCGGAATGTTGGGGAGGTACCCGCTGACGCGGTCGCCGGGTGTGACACCGAGGGCGCGCAGCTCGGCGGCGAGGGAGCCGACCTGGCTGCGGAGCGACGACCAGCTGACGGGGATCTGCGTGTGGGTCTCGTCGACGTGGAGCAGTGCCGGGGCGTCGGCGCGCAGGGGGTCGTCGGCGGTACGCAGCGCGTGTTCGGCGTAGTTGAGGGTGGATCCGGGGAACCACTGGGCGCCGGGCATGGCGCGGTCGCCGATGACGGTCTCGTACGGGGTGGAGAAGCGAACGTCGAACCAGTCGGTGACTGCCTGCCAGAAGCTGTCGAGCTCGTCGACCGACCAGCGGTGCAGGGCCTCGTAGCCGCCGTCGGCCGGCGCTCCGTACCGCTCTGCCGCCCAGCGCTGGAAGCGGGTGACGGCCGCGGCCTCGATGCGTTCGGGGTCGGGCTGCCAGAGGGGGGCTTCGCCGGCTTCTGAGGTCATGGGGTGGCTCCCTGGCCTTTCTCGGGTACGCGGGGTGTGCGTGCGTCGCGCGCACGGGCTGGGGTGTGCGCGTGAGCGGCATTCACGGACGATGCCATGTGATCGTCTTTCGCACCAGGGTCCCCCGGCCATGGTTGCCGCCCCGGCAGTGTGGTCAGGCCACAGGTGAACGGAAGCTGAACGGACCCCGTTCGCCGTCGGCCGGGTGGCAGGGTGGCCTGCATGGATGGTCGTGACCTGGTGCGCTCGGTGAAGATGGTCGGTTCTGTGCAGGGCATGCGCGCGGTGCGCTCCGCCTGGCGACGACGGCGGGCGGACGCGCGGGCGTTGCCGCCACGGGGGCCGGAGCGGGCTCGGGTCCCCGGTCTTCTGGTGGGGGCCGAGCCCGGACCGGGCGGGGGTGTCGTGAGATTCGCCCGTTCGGAGTTGCGCATCCGTGTGGCCGTCGGTGGTGCGGTGTTCTGGTCCTGGGACGGTGCGGAGTCGATGCCGTCCTACGCGCTGCCGGGAGAGGCACCGGAACCGGATCCGCGGGCGGGGCTGGAGCCGGACAAGGACGGCGGCTGGCAGGTGGTGTCGGAGCGGCTGACGGTGGCGGTGTCGCGGCACGGGGCGGTGGAGCTGCGTACGCCGGGCGGTGTGGTGCTGCGCCGGGAGCTGCCGCCGAGGTGGTGGGAGCCGGTGGGCGGGGGTGCGGCGCGTTGGGTCCAGCGCTCCGAGGTGCCTGCCGACGCGCGCTTCTTCGGGCTCGGCGGGCGGGCGGGCGGTCCGCGGCTGCGCGGGGGGACGTACCGGCTGTGGAACACCGATCCGGGTGGTCGCTTCGGTCCCGCGGACGATCCGTTGTATCTGACGATGCCGGTGCAGTTCGTGGTGTCGGACGCGGGGACGCATCTGGCCTTCCATGACAACACCTGGTCGGGCCGGGTGACCCTCCGGGAGGGTGAGGAGGGTGCGGGGTCCGGGCATGACCGGCCGGGTACGTGTGAGGTGCGGATGGAGGGCGGTCCGCTGCGCTGCTGGGTGGTGGCGGGTACGCCGTCCAGGGTGCTGCAGGGCTGGACGGCGCTGACCGGTGCGCCCGCGCTGCCGCCCTCGTGGGCGTTGGGTCCGCAGCACTCCAGGTGGGGGTTCGGCAGCGAGGACGAGGTGCGGCGGATAGTGGCGGGGTACCGGGAGCGGGGGCTCGCACTGTCGGCGGTGCACCTGGACATCGATCACTACGACGCGCACCAGGTCTTCACGGTCGACCGTGAGCGGTTTCCCGATCTGCCCGGGCTGGCCAAGGAGTTGCGTGCGGACGGGGTGCGCCTGGTGTCGATCGTCGACCCGGCGGTGAAGGCGTCACCGGGCAACGGGGTTTTCGACAGCGGCCGGGAGGTCGGCACGGCGGGTGCGTTCGTCCGGGATCCGCAGGGGCGCCGGGTGCTCGGTGAGGTGTGGCCGGGTGAGTGCGTCTATCCGGACTTCACCGATCCGCAGGTGAGGCAGTGGTGGGGGACGCTGTACGAGGAGCGGCTCGCCCAGGGGTTCTCCGGGGTGTGGCACGACATGAACGAGCCGGTGGCGTTCACGGCCTTCGGCGACCCTTCGCTGCCGCGTTCGTCCCGGCACGCGCTCGAGGGCCGTGGCGGTGACCATCGTGAGGCGCACAACGTGTACGGCCTCACCATGGCGCAGGCCGGGTACGAGGGGCTGCGCCGGCTGAGGCCCGACGAGCGGCCGTTCCTGTTCTCCCGCTCCGGCTGGGCGGGGATGCAGCGGTACGGGGGCACCTGGTCCGGTGATGTGGCCACGGAGTGGCCCGGGCTGCGTGCCTCGCTGGCCCTGGTGCTGGGTCTCGGACTCTGCGGGGTGCCGTATTCGGGGCCGGACGTGGGCGGGTTCGACGGGTCGCCGTCGCCGGAGCTGTATCTGCGCTGGTTCCAACTGGGCGCGTACCTGCCATTGTTCCGTACCCATGCGGCCATCGACGCGGGGCGGCGGGAGCCGTGGGAGTTCGGGCCCGAGGTGCTCGGTGGCGCGAGGGCCGCCCTGGAGGAACGGGAGCGGCTGCGCCCGTACTTCGTGACGCTGGCGGAGCTGGCCCGGCTGACGGGTGCGCCGTATGTGCGGCCGTTGTGGTGGGGGGCCTCCGGGGACCGGGCGCTGCGGGAGTGCGAGGACGCGTTCCTGCTGGGCGATGCGCTGCTCGTGGCACCGGTGCTGGAGTGCGGGTCGGATCGCCGGGCGGTTCGGCTGCCGCGGGGCCGCTGGTACGACACGGCGACCGAGGAGGCGTACGAGGGGCCGGGACAGGTTCTGCTGGACGCGCCGTTGTCACGGATTCCGGTTCTGGCGCGGGCCGGGGCGGTGCTTCCGGTGCGGGGTGCGGACGGAAGCACGGAGCTGGAGGTGTGGGCCCCGGCGGCGGGGCGCACGGGTGGCGGGCTGGTGGCGCGCGATGTGGGCGACGGGTGGACGCGGTCCGAGGTGGAGCGGTTCACGTCTCGGCTCTCGGGCGGGCGTGTCGTGGTCGAACGGGACGGTGAGGAGGACCTGGTGACGTATCCGGTACGCGTGCGGGGGCTGCGCGCCCCCACGGGCCCGGGTCAGTCGCTGTAGCTGTAGCTGCCGGCGAACCAGGAGCGTACGGCCAGGGTGTGCAGCGGGAAGGCGAGCTCCGCGGGGGTCTGCAGGACCTTGAACCCCGAGGTCTCGTCCGTGGGCACGGACGGCGGCAGGTCCGCGGCAGCGCGGGGCGGGAGCAGGCCGAAGAGGAGGAGATGGCCGTCCGGGGAGCTCAGGGCGTCGGCGAGCCGTACGTCCGTCCCGTCGGCCTTGATCCCCGTTTCCTCGCGCAGTTCCCGTACGACCGCCTCGCGCCAGTCCTCGGTGTGGTCGATGTACCCGCCGGGCAGGGCGATGCCGCCCAGTTGCGGCGGGATGGTGCGGGTGATGACGACGAGTCCGGTGCCGTGCGGGCCCGTGACCGGCAGGAGGGCGACGGCGACGGGCAGCGGGTTGCGGTAGGCGGTGGCGCCGCACGCGGGGCAGGTGCGTGGCCAGGTGGTGGGCACCGTCGGGGCCGCGGAGTACGGGGCTCCGCAGGTGCTGCAGTGGGAGTCCTTCACGGGCGGACTGTATCCGATCACTCTTCTCCTGAGGCCCCGGAGCTGATAGACGATGTGCCCATGACAGGAATTGCTCACGCCCTCCGCGCTTCGGCCGCCGCTGCCGCCGCCCTGCTCGCCGTGACCGCTGCCGCTCCGGTGGCCCGGGCCGAGCCCGAACCCAAGGCTCCCCCGGAGTTCGTCGACCTGCGATCCGTCGATCCCACGATCATCACTGAGATGCGGTACACCACCGCGCACACCTTCCTGGGCGAGCGGGTGGAGGGGTACCGGCAGCCCGTCTGCATCCTGACCCGGCCCGCGGCACGGGCGCTGCGCACGGCTCAGCGGAGCCTCCTGCGCCAGGGTTACTCGCTCAAGGTGTACGACTGCTACCGGCCGCAGCGGGCGGTGGACCACTTCGTGCGCTGGGCGAAGGATCTCGACGACCAGACCATGAAGGGCGAGTTCTATCCGCTCGTCGACAAGACCCGTCTGTTCGAGGACGGTTACATCGCGGAGAAGTCCGGGCACAGCCGGGGCAGCACGGTCGACCTGACGCTGGTGAAGCTGCCTGCCCTGCCGACCAGGCCGTACGTGCCGGGCGAGCGGCTGGCGCCGTGCTACGCACCGGCGGACGGGCGATTCCCCGACAACTCGGTGGACATGGGCACGGGTTACGACTGTTTCGACACCTTGTCGCACACGGACGACCCGAGGGTGCAGGGGATACAGCGCACGAACCGGCAGTTCCTGAAGAAGACGCTCACCGGCCTCGGTTTCGTGAACCTGGCCGAGGAGTGGTGGCACTACACCTACAAGCCCGAAGTCTTCCCGGACACGTACTTCGACTTCCCGGTGAGCAGGCGGTCCGTCGCGGGCCACTGAGAGCGGCGCCGGCGCGAAGAACGGGCGACCGGGACCACCCCCGTGGGCTCCGGCCGCCCGTTCTTCTTATCGGACGCGGAACTGCCGTATCCGGTTGCCACCTGAGCCATTACGGTGCCTTTATGTCACAGCAGACGTTCAATTCGTACGAAGAGTTCTGGCCCTACTACGTCGCGATGCACTCCAGAGCGGCGACGAGGTGGGTCCATCTGACCGGAACACTGACCGGTCTCGCCGTCACCGCCTACGGACTGGCGCGCGGCCGGAAGCGCTACCTCGCGGCGTTGCCCCTGATCGGGTACGGCACCGCCTGGCCATCGCACTTCCTCATCGAGAAGAACAATCCCGCCACGTTCGGGCACCCCGCATGGTCGCTGCGCGGCGATGTGCAGATGATCCGCATGATGCTCGCCGGACGGGACGGGGAGCTGGCCGAGACCGCCGCCAAGTGGCTCGCCGAGAACCCCTGACAGCAGGGTGCGCACGGGGGTTGACGGTCCGTCACGGCAGGTGAAGACTCCTCCCACGGCCGCTGCTGGCCAGCACCGTACGCGCGGCCCGTACCCCGGTCGGCGGGGGTACGGGCCGCGTTCAGTGCTGTCGCCGGACTGTCAGGTCGCGGCAGGTTCCCGGAGCCGGTCGGCCCGCGCCATCGCGTGTTCGACGACGGCGACCAGCACGTCCCGTACGGACGCCCGGTCGCGCGCGTCGCATACGAGAACCGGTACCTCGGGGTCGAGGTCGAGTGCCGTTCGCACCGCTTCGTCGGGGAACTGTTCGGCCCCCTCGAAGAGGTTGACCGCGACGGTGAACGGGATCTCGCGGCGCTCGAAGTAGTCGACCGCCGCGAAGCAGTCCTCCAGCCGACGGGTGTCCGCGAGGACGACCGCCCCCAGCGCACCCTGGGCCAGCTCGTCCCACAGGAACCAGAACCGGTCCTGTCCGGGCGTCCCGAACAGATAGAGGACCAGGTCCTCGCGCAGGGTGATCCGCCCGAAGTCCATGGCCACCGTGGTGGTGCTCTTGCCCTCGACACCGGCAAGGTCGTCGACGGGGCGGCCCGCCTCGCTCAGCCTCTCCTCCGTACGCAGCGGTCTGATCTCGCTGACCGCCCCCACCAGGGTCGTCTTGCCCACGCCGAATCCGCCCGCCACCAGGATTTTCAGGGTAACGGGCTCAACGGGCCGCTTTCTGCGGCTAGAGCGCCCGAAGGCCATTGATCACCTCGCGAAGAATGTTCACGTCCGGCAGCTCGGCCGGCGGAACGGGACGGGTGACATGCACCAGTTCGTCCTCGACGAGATCGCCGACCAGGACCCGGACCACCCCGACGGGGAGGTCCAGTCCGGAGGCGAGCTCGGCGATGGACTGGGGCATGTCGCTGCACAGTTCGACGATCTCCACGTGTTCCGGGGAGAGCGTCTGATCACGGCCCGGATCATCGGCCGCGGGTTCGGGGACGACGATCGCGATCAGGTCGAGACGGTGACGGGACGCACTGCTGGTACGCCCACGGGTCATCGCGTAGGGACGGACGACCGGGCCTGCTTCGGCGTCGTACCAGCGTGAGGAGCCCGCGTCGGTGGGTGCTGATCCGGGGGCGGTGCCCCGGTCGGAGTCGGCGCTCATGCCGTCCGCTCACCCGCCGGCGGGGAGACCGGTCGTCCGGGGGGCGTTGGCCAGGTGGACCCCCACGCGCTTGACCATGAGTGTCATCTCGTACGCCACCTGACCGACGTCCGAGTCCGAGTCGGAGAGGACGGCGAGACAGCTGCCGTCGCCGGCCGCGGTGACGAAGAGGAAGGCGTCGTCGAGTTCGACGACGGTCTGCCGGACCCGGCCCGCGTCGAAGTGCCGGCCCACGCCCTTGGCGAGGCTGTGGAATCCGGACGCCACGGCTGCCAGGTGTTCGCTGTCCTCGCGGGTCAGGTCCTTGGACGTGCCGGTGGCCAGGCCGTCACTGGAGAGCACCAGCGCCTTACGGATGCTCGCGACGCGCTCGACGAGTTCGTCGAGCAGCCAGTTGAGTTCGCCGGAGCCCTGGCGTGAGGCGTTGTGTGCTGCGGCGTTCGGTGCGGTCATCGACCGTCCCCTCCCGGAGTGGTTCCTGGTGCTGTCTCGCCGTGGCCGGTCACGTCCTCGGCGTTCTGCCGACGGCCGCGCTGCCAGCCGCGTTGAAGCGAAGCCATGCGATTGCGTACTTCGTCCGCGTCACGTTCGAGGTCGTCGACGGTGTCTGCGGGGGCGTGGCCGGGAGTCCGGCCGGCGGAGTCCTCCCGGAGCTGAGGGGCGAGGCTGGCCTGCCGGACCCTGCGCGGCAGACCTCCCGCGGTGTCCGGTGCGGACGGCCGCGCACTGGAGCTGCGCTGTGACGGGAAGGGGGCCCGCCGGCCGGCCGCCGGGACGGTGCCTGTCCCGGGAGCGGCCGGGAAGGCCGCGGCGTCCGGCGCGACCGGGGGGTCGTCCGGTGCCGCCGAGGGGTCCGGGTCCGGTTCGCCGACCCGGCGGCCGTGGTCGGTGACCAGGGTCGGCGGCTTGCGGCGCGGCAGCGGTACGGGCCCTGCGGGACGCATCGGGCGGACGGCTCCGGAGCGCCCGTCGGACGGGTCGAACGCCTGCTGGTGCTGCTCACGGTCGGTGTCCCGGCGCAGATCGCGGGCGCGGAAGATGCCGCCGCGCTCGCTCTCCGTGTCCTCGAGGTCGGAGACGCCGTCGAGGACGGGCGCGAGCGCCGGGTCGAGTGCCTGGTCGTCGGTGAACTCCAGCGCCCCTACCGGGCTTTCGAGCTCCACGGGGCCGTCGAGGGCGGACGGGTCGCTGAGACCGGTGGGGACCGGGGAGAGCCCGGCGGGCCTGGTCGTGGTGGTCACGTCCGCAAGCCCGTCCCTGCGGGCCTTGTCGCTGCCGGGCACGCTGCTGCCCGGCCGGCCGCTGCCGATCGCCTTCTCGGCCCGGCGGTCGAGGCGGAAGCCCGTGCCATGGGTGTCGGGTGCGTCGGTGAGCAGTTGGGCCGGGATGAAGACGATCGCGGTCGTCCCCCCGTAGGGCGATGTCTGCAGAGACACCCTGACGTTCTGCCGCTGGGCGAGCCGGCTGACCACGAAGAGGCCGAGCCGGTCGGTGTCGGAGAGCTCGAAGTCGGGGGTCTCGGCAAGCCGCAGGTTGGCGTCGAGGAGGACCTCCGGCGCCATGCCGAGGCCGCGGTCGTGGATCTCGAGCGTGAAGCCGTTGGCCACGCGTTCGCCGTGCACCTGGACAGCGGTGTGCGGGGGCGAGAACACGGTGGCGTTTTCGAGGAGTTCGGCGATCAGGTGGGTGAGGTCGGCCACGGCGGGGCCGCCCACGCCGATACGGGCGAGGCGCCGTACCTCGATCCGTTCGTAGTCCTCGACCTCGGCGACCGCCGCCCGTACCACGTCCATCAGCTGGATGGGCTTGCGCCACTGCCGGGACGGGGCTGCCCCGGAGAGGATCACGAGCCCTTCCGCGTGGCGCCGCATGCGGGTGGTGAGGTGGTCGAGGCGGAAGAGATCGGAGAGCTCGTCGCTGTTCTCGGTGCGGCGCTCCATGGTGTCCAGGAGCGTCAGCTGGCGGTGCAGGAGCACCTGGTTGCGCCGTGCGAGATTGACGAAGACCTCGGAGACGCCGCGGCGCATGTCCGCCTGCTTGACCGCGGCTTCGACGGCGGCCCGCTGGAGCGTGTTGAGCGCCTGGCCGACCTGGCCGATCTCATCCCGTTCGTACTGGAGGTGCGGGGCCTCGGTCTCGACGTCGACCTGTTCGCCCGCGGCCAGCCGCCGCATCACGCTGGGCAGTCGTACGCCGGACACCTCGTGGGCGTCCTTGCGCAGCCGGGAGAGGTCGCGGACGAGCTCGCGTCCGATGCGGACCGAGACGAAGACGGAGACGAGCAGGGCGACGAATCCGAGGACACCGGCGACGCCTGCCTGTGCGAGGACCCGGTATCCGGCCGGTTCGGCGCGGTCCTGGAAGCGGTTGGCCATCTCCGTGCTGTCGTTGGCCAGGTGTTCGAGGACCGGTGGGGCCACTTCCTGCCAGCGCGCCGCGTCGACGGCGCCGGGCTTCTTGAACGGTCCTGCGGCGATGAGCCGTTGCTCGGTCGTACGCAGCGGTTCGGTGTCGGGGCTTCCCCAGTACTGCTCCATGCGCCGGCTCTCGGCCTCGGGCAGCAGTTCGAGGTTGACCTCGTACAGGAGTGTGCGGCTGGCGGCGAGGTCGGAGATCGCGCGCAGCTCGGGGGCGCCCAGGCGTCCCGCGATGAGGCCCGAGGCGATCAGCGCGTCCTCACGGGAGAGCATCTCGCGCGCCCGGGAGATGCCGACCAGCGCCCGGACCTGCTTGTCCATCGATACGTTCTCCATGGTGTGGAGTCCGTTGAGGAAGCGGTAGCAGGGGTCGACGAGACCGTTGTAGAAGTCGAGGGCACGGGTACGGTCGATGGTGCGCTTCTCGACGGACGCACGCAGCGAGTCCAGGCCGTCGACCTCGCTGAGGATCGAGTCGAGCTGCGTCTCCGCGTCCTCGCTCAGCGCGTCGCGGACGGCCTCCTGCTGTGCGCTCCTCCTGACGTCCGCCACGACCCGGTCGGTCGCGGCACGTTGACGGCGCAGGATCGGCAGGGCGTCGGAAGCCCGGGGGTCGGCGAGGAAGACCAGCGTCTGTCGGCGTTCGCCCTGGACGGCACGGACGGTGTCCTCCAGGGGATGGCCGACCTTCTCCACGATGGCGCTCGCACCCATCAGTTCGCCCGCTTCGCGGCCGGTGATGTAGGTGGCGAAGACCCAGAGACCCGTGAGAGAGACGAGCGGCACCAGGAGCAACGCCACGATCTTCCTGCGGATGGACTTCCCGCGAAAGCGCATGGCCTCCCCCAGCTCGACCCCGCTCTGCGGGGGTGGTTGTGTCGGTGTCGTTCCGGTGTTCCGGTGGTGGTCCGCCGGAGGTACGTCGGTGTTCCGTCAACAAACGGCGCGAGCCTACTACTGACAAGCGGACAACTCGAAGGCGTGTCCGTACGATTTTCGGCCGCCCTCCCCCTCGTTGATCACGAGTTGTCCGGGTATTCCCTGAGATGAAATTCGCGAAAGCGACAGAGAAAGTCTGCCCACAGGCCACGGAGTCACTTCAGGCAGTTGGCTGGAACTCTTCGTTCCGCGACCGTACGGGGCCGATTGAGGATGTTCTGCGGGAATCTTCCCGGCTCGGCATTCGTCCACCTGTACGGGGCAGGAGAACATTACGGGGCAGGCGTGGCAGAGCGGCAGGGTCCGCCCGCGTAGAACGGGCGCAAGCCGGGCAGCCACCCTGAAGTCGGACAGCGGTGGGGAGTTGAAGGTTTCTTGGACACGGAAGAGCGTCGGGTCACGGCGTCGGCTGCGGAGGCGACCGGGCCGGCGAGGATTCCGCGGCAGCAGCTGTGGGTGGAGGAACCCGCACTGAGACGGCGGATGCCTGATCCGGTGCGGACGGCCGCTGTGCGGGCCGTCCTCATAATGTCGCTGACGATCATTCAGGCCATGGTGGCCTTCCTGTGCACCCTCACCGGATCGTGGCTCGCCTTCCCGATGGTGCTCAGCGGTGTGGGCAGCACGGTCGTCGCGACATGGTCGGTGCTGGATGTGTGGGTGACCCGGCAGGTGTGGAACCAGCGCAACGGCGTGGTGTCCGTGCCGTCCAGCACCGCGCGTCGCATGCGGCGTGAGCGGCGCCGCGCCCGGCGCACGGCCAGGGCGCAGACGCGCAAGGCCACCCGGATACGGCGCCGGGGCACAGGCGGGCTCTCCAGAGCCTGACGGCCTGCGCTCCGGCGCGGTGGCCGGCGATCCGGTGCCCCTCGGACAGTCAAAGAGGGCCTCTCGGTTCGAGAGGCCCTCCGGGACAGCCTCAGCGAAGAGTCGTCTCCGACCGCATCTCCGGAACCGGTGCCCCGGCCGGGGCGTTCGGCGTCTGTTCGCTGCGCTTGAACATGCGGGTCGCCGTGATCTCTCCGTGGACGGTCTCCTCCGCCGGGTCCTGCTGCGGCAGTCCCGGCCTCAGGTGCTCCTCCACGCTGATGTACTTCAGTCCCGCGCGCAGATCCGCGTCGTTGCGGAGCCGGATGACCAGCGGGAATTCGGCGAGCGCCGTGGTGTCGAACAACCCGGTCGTGTAGAGGAGCTGAACCCCCAGTGCGTCGGAGACGGCACGCTGGAGTTCCAGCAGGTACGTGGCGTTGGCCCGGCCGATGGGATTGTCGAGGAAGAGGGTGCCCGCGTGGCGATGACGGTCGCGGCCCCGGTCGTTGCTGCGCAGGGCCGCCATCGTGCAGTACAGGGCGATCGCCGCCGTCAGCAGCTGACCGCCCGAGAAGACATCGCCCATCTGCCCGACCGGGACCCGCTCGGCGCGCAGCACCGCGTCCGGCTTGAGGATCTCCACGGCGATGCCCTTGGGCCGCAGCGCCGCCTGGACTCCCCGCAGCAGCAGGGACATGCCGTCCCGGCGCAGGTCGGAGTTCTTCTTGAGCGCGGCGTGCGTTGCTTCGTCGATGACCTCTCCGAGCCGCTCGCTGAGGGTGGCTTGGTCGGGTTCCTCGAAGCGGATCCGGAGGAACTCCTGGCCGGACCACTCCCCGAGCCCTTCGGGAAGCTGGGAGAGCCGCTGGGCGGAGCGAAGGGTCGTGAGGGCGGAGTCCACGAGACCGCGGAGCCGGTCGACGATGGAGTCGCGGTTGCGCTCCAGCTGGGCGAGCTCGTCGGTGAGCACCCGTAGCCGGGGGGCGAAGGCGGCGGCCCACTTCTCCGCGTGGTCGGGGAGGGCTACGGCCGGTAGCTCACGGATCTGTTGCCGGGCGGGTGTGCGGACCTGCTCGTAGCGGGTGGAATTGGCGTGCCGTACGAGCACGTCGCTCGCTTCCCGTACCGAACTCTCGGCCGCCGACAGGTCGGTGGCACAGCCGCGCAGTGAGCGCCGGGCCTCGGCGGCGGACTGCCTGGCCTCCTCGAGGGTGCCGGGGTACGGGCTCGGGGCGTCGCCTTCGTCGTCCGCGCCGTGGTCCCTGAGCAGGTCGCGCAGGAGCGCCGCCGTCTCGTCGAAGCCGCTCGCCGAGTCCTCCGCGACGCGGTGGGCGCGCAGCAGTTCGGCGTGGGTGGCACGGGCGGTGTCCAGGGCCGCGGTGGCGGTGGCCAGTTCGGCCGTCGCCGTGCGGAAGAGGGTCTGGGCCTGCTCCGCGTCGGCCGGGGAGAGGTCCTCGGAAAGCTCGGTGTGGCGTGCCTCGTCGTCGGCCGGGGCGAGCCGTTCCGCCTCGCCCCGCAGCCTGCCGAGCTGCTCGCTGGCCGTGGACGCCCTGGTCTCCAGGAGCTGCACGAGGGACTCGGCGCGGGCGGCCGCGGCCTGCCGTGAGGGGCCGTCGGCGCCGTCGGTGCCTTCGAGGAGCTGGGCGGCACGGGTACGGACCTTGTTGGAGAGGCGGTCGAGCTCCGAGACGGAGGCACTCTCGTCGCTCTCGGCGCGGGCCTGCTCGGCGCGCAGGTCGGCGCCGACACCCACCTTCTCGTACAGCTGGGATGCGGCCCGGTACGCCTCGCGCAGGGCGGGGAGGGAGGTGCGGGCGGTGCCGGCGGCCTGTTCGGGCAGGGTTTCGGGCGCGCCCGCGATCTCTGCGCGTTCGGCGCGCAGGGCCCGGGCGGTGCGTCGGGCGTCGTCCGCGGCGCGCTGGGCGGCCCTGCGGTCCTCGTCCGCGGCACGCGCCCGCTCCAGGCAGACCGTGGCCCGTGCTTCGGATTCGGCTGCTTCGTCGGTCAGTTCACGGAGCCGAGCCTGCCAGGCCGACCGCTCGCGCAGACGGTGGGCCAGGCCGGCGAGGGCGTCGGCAGCACGGCGGGCGCGCTGGGCGGTCTCCTGCCGCTCCTCGCGGACGCGTGCGGCGTCGGCGGCGGCTTCGTCGGCCTCGGCGCGGACGGTGCGCGCCTCGGCGAGTACGGCCTCGGCCGTCTCGGCGGCGGTGCGCGCGGTACGGGCCGCATCGCCGAGCTCGCCGAGCATGCCGGGCGGGCAGTCGGAGCGCCACGAGCCGATACGGGCGGCGAGGGAGCGGTCTGCGGTGAGCCGTGCCGCCAGGATCCTGATGTCCTCGTCGCGGGCTGCGGCCCGGGTCCTGAGCGCCTGCCGTTCCTCGTCCGCCGCGTGCTCGTCGTGCATGGCCGGGTTCGGCGGGACGAGGAAGACCTCGTCCGCTCCGTCCGTGCCCGCGCCGGGCGCCGGGACGGGTGCGAGGAGTGCCGCGGTGGTGCCGACCGCGACGGCGGAGCGGGGCAGCAGGGCCGCGGTGCCGAGCACCTCCCGGGCGCGTGCGTGGGAGTCCGGGTCGGTGATGACGACGCCGTCGACGAGCTCGGGGCGTGCGGAGAGCACCGCGGCGTGGTCGGCGGGGTCGACGGCCTGGGCGAGGTAGCGCCAGCCGGGCAGGGCCGGGATGCCGTGCTCACCGAGATACTCGACGGTGGCGAGGACGTCGGGGCCGGGCGGCAGCAGTCCTCCGTCGCCGAGCGCGCCCAGGATGCGCGCGTCGTCGGCGGCGGCGGTACGCAGGTCGAAGAGCCTGCGCTCGGCGGAGGCGACGCCCTGGTCGAGGAGCTCACGCAGTTCGTCGGCGCTGCTGTCGAACTCCTCGGCGCTGAGAGACTGCCCGTCCCGGGAAGCGGGTCCGTCGGTCCCGGGGGCGCTCTCCCCTTGCGGTTCTGCGGCGCCCCGGCGGGGGCGGGGTACGCCGCTGCCGCTCGTCGTCGGCAGTCCCAGCAGGTCGGCGAGGCGGTGGTCGGCCGCGATCGACTCGGCGGCCCTGCGCTCGGCCTCGTACGACTGTTCGGCAGCTTGCGCGCCGTCCGCGGCCCTTGCCGCGGCGAGCTCGGCGCGGCTCTCGGTCGCCGCCGCCTCCCGGGCGTGGTCGGCCGTGGCCCGGGCGGCCTCCCTGGCGGTGTCCCAGGCGGCGACGGCGGTCTGTTCGGCATCGCTCGCGGCGAGCGCGGCGCGGGCGGGGTCGGCGTCTGGCGCGGTGTTGTCGAGCCAGCCCGCCCGTACGGCTTCGGCCGTCTCCTGTTCGACCTCGGCGAGGCGCTGGCGCAGGTGTCCGGCCTCGCTGCGGGCGCGCTGGGCCTCCGTGGCCGCGGTGGTGGCATCGCGGTGAGCCGTCTCGCCGGTGGACTGGAGGGCGGCGGAGCGCTCCTCCTCCTCGTTGGCGACGCTCTCGCCCGCCTCGGCCGCCGTGTGCAGGGCGCGCACCAGGTCCGCGGCTGCTGTGGCGCGTGCGGCGAGGGCCGGGGCGGCGTCCCGTTCCGCCTCCCGGATGGCTACGGCGACACGGGCGGAGCGGTCGGCTGCCGCGCGATGGCGCAGGACCGCCTCGGCTGCCTGCCAGGCGGCGTGCAGCGTACGGGCGTCGCCCAGCTCTCGGCGCTGGGCCGCCGCGCCCTTCTCCGCCGCGGCCAGGGCCAGTGAGGCGTGCCGGTAGGCAAGCTCCGCCGCGATCAGGTCCCGGTGGCCCCGGGCGGTCTCCGCCGCCGTGACGGTGTGGGCGGCGGCTGTGACCTGCTCCGCGAGCTCCGCGGTGCGGCCCCGCTCCTCGGCTGCGCGGGTGGACAGCCTGCGGGCGAGGGTGCGGGTGCGGCGCTCGGCGCCGGCGTGGATGTCGCGGCTGCGGGCCCTGGTCGCGGTGGCCTCGACGATCCGGCCCAGCAGGTCGACGGATCCCGCGGTGAAATCGCGCTCGGCGGTGAGCTCGGCGCGCCGGCCCAGCTTGTTGCCGAAGCCGCTGACGAGGTCGGCGAGACCGTCGGTGTCGCGGGTGTCGGTGACGGCCCGCAGCAGGAGGTCGGTGAAGTCGGAGTCCTTCTTGACGGCGAACAGACCGGCTGCCTCGCCCTCGTCCGAGTTCATCTCGCGCTGGTAGCGGAAGAGTTCGGGGTCGAGCCCCAGCTCACCGAGGTGCTCGTTCCACCGGTCGTGGATCTCTTCCCAGTACACGTCGAGGTGCTGGTAGAACTTGCCCGCGTCCGTGAGGGCGTCCCGGAAGCCCTTCATGGTGCGGCGCCTGCCCCGGGCGCCGGAGACACCTTCGGCCGGGCGGCCCACGGAGGTGGCCTCGGCCACGGGGAGGCTGTCGAGGCTGAGTCCCGGCCCGGGGCGGAAGGAGTACCAGGCTTCGGCGAACTTGCGCGGGTCGTTGGACACCTGACGTCCGCGCCACTCGCTGACCTTGCCGACGACCACGCATTCGCCGGTGAGCGTGTGCTGCCACTCGAGGGCTACATGCCCGCAGTCGTCGGCGAGCAGGAACTTGCGCAGCACACCCGAGCTCGCGCCGCCGAGGGTGTTGCGGTGCCCGGGCAGCATGACCGAGAAGATCAGCTTGAGCAGGACGGACTTTCCGCCGCCGTTCTCCAGGAAGAGCACACCGGCGGGTGCGGGGCGGCGCGGCGGGCCCACCGGCTCGTCCTCGAAGAACTCCGCCTGGGCCGGTGCGGGGTTGGGTACGGGCTGACCGACACCGCGCAGGTCGAGCACGGTGTCGGCGTAGCGCGCACCGGCAGGCCCGATGGAGTAGAGGCGGACCCGGGACAACTCGTACATGGCGGCGGACTCTCGTCGTTCAGGCAGCGGGAGGGGCAACGGAAGAGGCTGGGCCCGACAGGTGCCGGGCACGGCGGGTGGGGCGTGGAGGGGGCCGGGTCAGGAGTGGAAGGGCAGACCCGCGTCGGCGACCAGTTCCGGATTGTCGGCGTCGGGCGGGGGCAGGAGGGTCGCCGAGCCGTCCGTGACCGGGACGACGCCGAGCTCCAGCAGCTCGGTCATGGCCGCGTTGCCCGCCATGTCGCGTACCTGCAGCTGGTAACGGGCGGTGGTGCGGTACGTGCCGCCCGCGTCGTCCCCGGTGCGCTGGAGGAAGCCCGAGTCGGTGAGGAAGGCGACGGCCTTGGCGATGATGCCCGTGGTGGATCCGGCGAGTCGCCGTGCGTCCTTCGTCGCACCGGTGGCGCTTCGGCGGGCGTAGACCCGCCAGCCGGATTCCAGCCCCGGGGCGTCGGAGGCCGGGTCGGTGTTGTCGCCCCGTTCCTCGGCCAGCTCCTCCAGGCGGTGGCAGGCCTGGCGGACGAAGGCGTCGACCCCGTTGACCGTGATGCGGCCGATGTAGGCGTCGTCCGCGAGGTCCTCGGGCCGGGGAAAGGCCATGGCGGCGACGGCGAGGTGGGCGAGGCCGTGGAGGAAGCGGTCGGCGGCATCGGAGGACGCTCGCCGGGCGTAGTCCCCCATGCGCACGGCGAACACCGAGTCCTCGTCGGCGGTCACGGCCATGCCCGCCCGGGTGGAGACCTCCAGGACGACGAGTCCGAGCCCGGTGGCGACTGCGTCGGCGAGCCGGGCGAAGGCCGGCTCTTCCCGGTAGCGGCGCAGCAGTTCCGTGTACTCGGCGTCACGGGCGGGCATCAGCTTGGGCTGCAGTCCGAAGGAGACGAGCCGCGCGGCGTCGGCCGCGTCTGCCGGGGTGACGGCGGCGGGAGCGGCGGGCGGTGCGGTGTCGGCCGTGTGTGTGGCGGACGGGTCGCCCCACCCTTCGGTGTACTCGGCGTGCTGCTCGCTCACTGCTGTGGCTCCTCGGTGCGGGTACTGCGCTCACGGTCCGGCAGGGTGGTGCGGGTCCTCGCCCGCCGGTCCGGTCCGGGGGCCTTCGTTCGTGGCGTCCTCGCCCCGGGGGCCCTCATGAGGCTTCCTTCCGGTCCGCGGCCATGCCGGCGGCGTCCAGGAGCGCCATGCCCACTATCAGGTCCGCGCCGCCGAATTCCGGGTCGTCGAGCTGGGTGCCGTCGTCGACGGCGAACAGCAGTCGCCGCTCGCCCTGGCGGTAGGCGGTGCCGACCGGCGGGCTCGCCGCATGGACCGACAGCAGGGCGACCAGGTAGGGCAGGTCCGGATCACGGAGGCGGGCCTCGGCGAGGAGCCCGGAGAGCCGGCGGGGGGCGTCGTGCTCGAGGTCGAGCAGCTCCATGGCGCTCGCGAGCTGCTCCTCGCTGAACCGGCTGTCGTCAGGGGTGGCGATGAGGTCGGGTTCGGGCATCTCCACGCCCAGGTGCTCACGCTCCACCGGCGGTGTGAAGAGCATGTCGACGAGATCGCCGATGCGGACCGAGGTGGGGGTGCGCAGTCCGGTCCCGTGGGTGAAGAACGCGTCGGTTGCCCTGGTGGCCTGCTCGACGGGGAGGGGCAGCAGGGGGACGACGAGCTGTCCGTACAGGTCGAGTCCCACCCGGGCCGTGGGGGCGGCGAAGGCCTGGCGGTCCTGCTCGGCGCGGAAGAGCGGTCCGGCCTCCAGGAGCCTGGACTGCAGCTGGGTGTGGCGGCGGATGCAGTCCTTCACGATGTCGACGAGTTCAGCGGCGCGCCGCTTGTGTTCGGGGTCCTCCGCCTCGTCCCTGGCCTTGCGGATGTTGATGAGAATCGCGTTCTCGTGGCGGTAGCGGTCGGCCACGTGGTCCAGCGCTTCGGTGATCATGTCCGGAACGGCGTTGAGCCAGTCGACGGCGCGGACGTTGCGCCGGGTCGCCTCGAGGGTCCTGCGGAGGGTCTGCGCGTACTGCACGGTGCGGTAGCGGGCCTGCTCGGCGGCGAGCTGCGCGTCGGCCAGGCGGCCCCGGCTGATGAGGACCTCCAGCTTGACCTCGGCGGCGATCTGGGCGCTGGTGACGTCCGTGTCGAGGGCACCGACCAGGACGTTGACCGCTTCGTCGGTGGCGCGGAGGTAGAGGCTGCCGCCGTGCCCGGGGACCTCTTCGATGAGCTTGAAGTCGTAGTCCCTGCGGACGTACACGCCGTCGGGGCCGAAGGTGCCGTACACCGCGCGGAAGCCACGGTCGACGCTGCCGACGTTGATCAGGTTCTCCAGCACCCAGCGGGCGACCCGCTCGTGCTCGGCGACGGGGCGGCCCGGTGCCTGGGCACCGACCCGCGGGAGGAGTCTGGCCACTATCTGGTCGTGGTCGGCGCCCGTGTCGAAGTCCATGTTCAGGGTGACCAGGTCGATCGCGGCGAGGGCGACCTCGGCCATCGCGTAGACCGTGTACTCGCCGGCGAGATTCGCCTTGCGCACATCGAGGTCGTGCAGCGGAGCGGTGCAGGCCAGCGCGCGCAGCCGACGTGAGAGCCCCTCGTCGGCGGCGGGGCCCGCGGCGGGCCGCAGTCCGGCGCTGAGCTGGGACGCAGCGGTGTCGGTGTAGGCAGGCGAAGTCACGCTGAACAGATTAGGTCCTCACACCGACAACGGTCGAAACGGCGCAGAAGCGACCGGTCACCCGGGCCCGTAGCCGCCTCCGCCCGGTGTGCGCAGGACCAGCACGTCCCCGGTGTCCAGCTCGGCGGTGTCGCAGCCGTCCAGCGGTGTGACGGTCCTGCCGTCGGACCGTTCGACGTGCTGGGTGCCCAGTGCCCCGGGCCCGCCTCCCGACATTCCGTACGGTGCCACGCGGCGGTGTCCGGACAGCAGTGCCACGGTCACGGGCTCGAGGAAGCGGATTCTGCGTTCCACCCCGCAGCCCCCGTGCCACCGGCCCTCGCCGCCGCTGCCCTCCCGTACGCCGAAGCTCTCCAGCAGCACGGGATAGCGCCACTCGAGGATCTCGGGGTCGGTGAGCCGGGAGTTGGTCATGTGGGTCTGTACGGCGTCGGTGCCGTCGAAGCCGTCACCGGCGCCCGACCCGCTGGCGACCGTCTCGTAGTACTGGACGCGGTCGTTGCCGAAGGTGAGGTTGTTCATGGTCCCCGAGCCCTCGGCCTGGACGCCCAGTGCCGCGTAGAGGGCACCGGTCACCGCCTGGGAGGTCTCCACGTTGCCCGCGACGGTCGCCGCCGGGTGGACCGGCGCCAGCATGGATCCCTCCGGGACGCGTACCTCCAGGGGTTCGAGGCAGCCGCTGTTGAGGGGGATGTCGTCATCGATCAGTGTCCTGAAGACGTACAGGACGGCGGCCATGACCACGGATTTCGGGGCGTTGAAGTTGCCGGGCTGCTGAGGGGAGGTGCCGGCGAAGTCGAGGACGGCGGTGCGTGCCTCGCGGTCCACCGTGACGGCCACCTGGATGACGGCGCCGTTGTCGGTCTCGTAGCGGCAGGAGCCGTCGTGCAGCCGGGCGACGATCCGGCGCACGGACTCCTCCGCGTTGTCCTGGACGTGACCCATGTACGCCGAGACGACGTCGTGCCCGAACTGGTGGGTCATGCGGCGCAGCTCCGCGATGCCCTTCTCGTTGGCGGCGATCTGGGCGCGCAGGTCGGCGAGATTGGTGTCCGGGTCCCGTGAGGGGTGCGCGGCGGTCGTGAGCAGCTCCCGGGTCTCCTCCTCCCGGAGCCTTCCGTCGCGCACGAGCAGCCAGTTGTCGAACAGGACGCCCTCTTCGTGGATCGTGCGGCTGAAGGCGGGCATGGACCCGGGGGTGATGCCGCCGATCTCGGCGTGGTGTCCGCGCGAGGCCACCAGGAAGCGCAGCCGGGGCTCCGGGGCGTCCTCGTCGTCGAACACGGGCGTCACGACGGTGACGTCGGGCAGGTGCGTGCCGCCGTGGTACGGATCGTTGATGGCGTACACGTCGCCGGGGCGCAAGGAGTTCCGGTTGCGTCGCAGCACCTCCTTGATGGACTCCCCCATCGAGCCCAGGTGCACGGGGATGTGCGGTGCGTTGGCCACGAGGTTGCCGTTTTCGTCGAACAGCGCGCACGAGAAGTCCAGACGCTCCTTGATGTTGACGGAGTGGGCGGTGTTCTCCAGCCTCACGCCCATCTGTTCGGCGATCGACATGAACAGGTTGTTGAACACCTCCAGCATCACGGGGTCGACCCGGGTGCCGACGGCGGTCCTCTCGGGCCTGGGGCGTACCCGGGTCAGTACGAGGTGCCCGGCCGCGTGCGCCGTGGCCTGCCAGCCCGGGTCGACGACGGTGGTGGAGTCGTCCTCGGCGACGATGGCCGGGCCGGTCACGGTGTCCGACAGGCGCAGGTCGGCCCGGCGGTACAGAGCGGTGTCGTGCCATCGGCCGTCGGTGAACATCCGCACGTTCTCGAGCGGTTGCAGCGCCTGCTCGCGCGCGGCGGAGGAGACGCGGTGGGGGACGTGCGGTCCGGCTGCCGCGGTCGCCTCCACCGAGACGGCCTCGACCACCAGGGGCTTGTCCATGGTGAATCCGTAGCGGGCCCGGTGGGCGGCTGTGAACTCCTCCGTCATGGCGGCCACCGTGCCGAGGGCGACGGGCAGGCTCGCGTCCGTACCGGAGTAGCGCAGGAGGACCCGCGCCCGGGTACCGATGGCCCGGTCGGGGATGGATTCCGCCCGGAGCTCGGCGCGGGTGCGCTCGGCCAGCTCGTCGCAGGTGCCGTCCACCCCGGCCCGGGTCTCTTCGTCCAGTTCGGCCTCGACCGACTGTTCGCGCATCGCGGTGGCGTCGGCCAGACCGATGCCGTACGCGGAGAGGACCCCGGCGAGCGGCGGTACGAGGACGGTGTCGATGCCCAGGGCGTCGGCGACGGCGCAGGCGTGCTGGCCGCCGGCGCCGCCGAACGTCGTGAGCGCGTACCGGGTGATGTCGTGGCCTCGCTGGACGGAGATCTTCTTGACGGCGTTCGCCATGTTCAGTACGGCGATCTCCAGGAAGCCCGAGGCGGCCTCCGCCGCGGTCCGGGGCCTCCCCGTGGCGGATGCGGCCCTCTCGGCGAGCGCGTCGAAGCGCTCGCGCACGACGGTCTCGTCGAGCGGCTGGTCGCCGGCCGGTCCGAAGACGGCGGGGAAGTACGCGGCCTGGACCCGGCCGAGCATCACGTTGGCGTCGGTGACGGTGAGCGGCCCGCCCCTGCGGTAGCAGGCGGGGCCGGGGTCGGCGCCCGCGGAGTCGGGGCCGACCCGGTAGCGCCGCCCGTCGAAGTGCAGCACCGAGCCGCCGCCCGCGGCGACGGTGTTGATGCTCATCATGGGTGCGCGCATCCGCACCCCTGCCACTTGGGTGCCGAACTCCCGCTCGAACTCGCCCGCGTAGTGCGAGACGTCGGTGGAGGTGCCCCCCATGTCGAACCCGATGACCCGGTCGTATCCCGCCTGTTCGGACGTGCGGACCATGCCGACGACGCCGCCGGCCGGGCCGGAGAGCACCGCGTCCTTGCCCCGGAAGTGCGCGGCCTCACGCAGTCCGCCGTTGGACTGCATGAACATGAGGCGGATGCCCCTCAGTTCACCGGCCACCTCGTCGACGTACCGGCGCAGGATCGGCGACAGGTAGGCGTCGACGACGGTGGTGTCGCCCCGGGGCACCAGCTTGATCAGCGGACTGACCTCGTGCGAGCAGCTGATCTGGGTGAAGCCCGCCTCCCGGGCTGCCGCCGCGACGGCGGTCTCGTGGTCGGGGTGGCGGTAGCCGTGCATGAGTACGACCGCCGCGCTCCGGATCCCGTCGTCCCTGGCCGCCTTCAGCCGCTCGGCCACCGCGGTGCGGTCGAGGGGTCTCACGATCCTGCCCCCGGCGTCGATCCGCTCGGGGACCTCGATCACCCGGTCGTACACGGCCTCGGGGAGCACGATGTGCCGGTCGAAGAGGCGCGGCCGGTTCTGGTACGCGATCCGCAGGGCGTCGCGGAAGCCTTCCGTGATGACCAGGACGGTCGGCTCGCCCCGGCGCTCCAGGAGCGCGTTCGTGGCGACGGTGGTGCCCATCTTGACGCCCGCGACCCGGTCGGCGGGAACCGGGTCGTGGGGGCCGAGACCGAGCAGTTGCCTGATTCCGGCTACGGCCGCGTCGCGGTAGCGGTCCGGATCGTGCGAGAGGAGTTTGCGGGAGACGAGCCGCCCGTCGGGGTCACGTCCCACCACGTCGGTGAAGGTGCCTCCACGGTCGATCCAGAACTCCCAGCGCCCGGTCATCCCTCCATTCTGGCGCGGGGGACGACCGCACGCAGGGACGGCGCGGGCGTGATGTCGGCGAGTGCCTCCAGCAGCGTCTGCTCGGCCCTGGCGTCCAGCCGGCCGCTCGTTCCGCCCACCCGGTGACGGATCTCGGCCGCCGCGAGCCCCAGCAGCTGGGGCAGCAGGTCCGTGCTTCTGCGGGCCAGCCAGCCGGTGCCCTCCGTGACCAGCCAGCGGGCCGCGGCCGCGCGCGTGGGAGGCGGCTGCTGCGGTTCGGGACCGGGCGGAGCGCCCAGGGCGAGGCCGCGGTCGGCGAGCAGCCGGTGGAAGCCGGCTGCGAGTTTCCGGTGTCCCCGCTCGGCCGGATGGAGCCGGTCCACGCTCCACAGGGAGCGGTCCTGGACCCAGGTCCGGTCCGCGGCGTGGAGGTGCACGGCGTCGTAGCGGGCGGACAGGGCGTGCACCACGGCGTTCACCGCCCTCTGCCTGCGGGCCAGGGGGCGGCGCAGCGGGGCCGGGAGCCCCAGGGCCGTGCCGGGGTCGGGCAGACACGCCGTCAGGATCACGGCTCCGCCCTCGGCGAGCTGTGCGCAGATCTCGTCGAGCCGCCCTGCGAGCAGCCGGATGTCGAAGGAACGGCGCAGGGTGTCGTTGACGCCGACGACGACCGAGGCGATGTCGGGCCGGAACGCCGCGGCCGCCGCTGCCTGGTGGTCGCGGACATCGGCGGACAGCGATCCGGCGACGGCGAAGTTGCGGAATTCCACGTCCCGCTCCGCGCCGCCGAGTCCCTCGGCGAGCAGGGCGGCCCAGCCCCGCCAGCCGCCCGGAACCGGGTCACCGATTCCTTCGGTCAGTGAGTCACCCAGTGCGGCGAACCGCAAAGTTCCACGGGCGGTGGCGCCCGCTCCGGGAGTCGCGGGACCGGCCGTCGTGTGGAGGCCGGCCGGCCCGCTCATGGCCTCGCCCCGAGTGCTCCGTGCCGATCGGGGGCATCGTGCGCGGCCAGGAACGCGGCCACCGAGCGGTCCCAGCCGAAGAGTTCGGCCCGCGCCCGCGCCGCCGCCCTGCGTTCCCTCTCGGGGCGGGCCAGGAGTTCCCGTACCGCGGCGGCGAACGCCTCACCCGTGTCCGCGGCTGCCAGGCCTCCGTCTCCGACCACCTCCGGCAGTGCCGAGGTGCCGCTCGCGACGACCGGGGTACCGCAGGCGAGTGCCTCCAGGGCCGACAGGCCGAACGTCTCGGCGGGGCCCGGGGCCAGACAGACGTCCACCGTCGCCTGAAGGCCCGCCAGGTGGGTGCGCTCCCGTACGTGGCCCAGGAACTCGACCGGCAGGCGCTCCGCACGGGCCCTGTTCTCCAGCCCCGCCCGCAGCGGCCCGTCACCTGCCACGACCAGCGCGGCGCGCACCCCTCGGCCCCGCAGCACCGCCAGTGCGTCCAGGGCTCGGCCGGGCCGTTTCTCCACCGAGAGCCGTGAGCAGAGCAGCAGGAGCACCGCGTCGCCGCCGGCGTGACGGGCGCGCAGCGTCCCGCTGCGGAGATCCGGACGGCACCCGCGCAGGTCCACACCGAGCGGGGCACGCACGACGTTGCGCACACCGATCCGTACGAACTCGCGCTCCGCCCATTCCGTGGTGCACACGATCCGGGCGTAGGCGTGGGCACTCCGTGCGTTGAGACGGTCCGCGGCGCGACCCGCCGCCGCCGGGGGGACGCCCCAGGTGCGCAGGACTCCGTCGGCCGTCTCGTGGGACACCATGACCGCGGGCACGCGGGCGCGGCGTGCCCACTCCCCCGTCCATCGCAGAGTGGTCCGGTCGGACACCTCGAGCCGGTCGGGGCGCAGACCCTCCAGGAGGCCGCGCAGTCTCCCGCGGTTCGTCAGCACGCGGTAGCCGCCGCTTCCCGGCAGGACAGGCCCGGGCAGGGTGATCACGCGGCCCTGGGGGGTGTGCACGTCGCTCGCCGTGGCCCCCGGGACGACCAGTACGGGCTCGTGCCCGGCCGCGCGGTAGCCGCGGCCGAGCTCGTCCAGCGCGGTGCGCAGGCCGCCGGATGCGGGGGTGACGAAGTTCGCCAGGCGCACGATCCTGAGCCGGTACGGGGCTCTTGGGGTCCGGCCGTTCACGCGGCCACCGCCGTCCGGCCGCGGAGGACCTCGTCGTAGTGGCCGAGCAGCTGGTCGCCGACCGCTGCCCAGGTGCGGCCCTCGACCGCGGCCCGCGCGGTCCTGCCGTAGGCCATGGCGCGCGCGGGGTCCGCGACGAGGGCGCCGACCGCTGCTCGTACGGCCCCGGGGTCGTGCGGGGGGACGAGCACCCCGGTGCGCCCGTGGTCGACGAGGTCGAGCGGTCCGCCCGCCGCCGGGGCGACCACGGGGACGCCGGAGGCCATGGCCTCCTGCACGGTCTGGCAGAAGGTCTCGTACGGACCTGTGTGCGCGAACACGTCCAGGGAGGCGAAGATCCGCGCGAGCTCCTCTCCGGTCCGCCTTCCCAGGAAGACGGCTCCGGGCAGTGCGGTGCGCAGCGAGGCCTCGCTCGGTCCGTCGCCGACGACCACGACCCTGACGCCGGGAAGTGTGCAGGCTCCGGCGAGGAGTTCGACGTGTTTCTCCGGGGCCAGCCGGCCGACGTAGCCGACGATCTTCTCCCCGCCGGGAGCGAGCGTGCGGCGCAGCGCCTCGTCCCGCAGGCCGGGGCGGAACCGTACGGTGTCGACGCCCCGCGGCCAGAGCCTCACCCGGGGCACTCCGTGGTCGGTGAGATCGCGCAGTGCGGCGGCGGAGGGGGCGAGGGTGAGGTCGGCCGCGCTGTGCACGGCGCGCATCCTGCGCCAGGCGGCGTTCTCACCGGTGCCCAGATAGGTGCGGGCGTAGCCGGCCAGGTCGGTCTGGTAGACGGCGACGGCCGGCAGCCCCAGCCGGGTGGCGACGGCCATCCCCCGGACGCCGAGGACGAAGGGTCCCGCGAGATGGACGAGTTCGGCGCGGTGCCCCGTGAGCGCGGCGGCGAGCCGTCGGCTGGGGAGCGCCACCCGGACCTGCGGGTAGCCGGGCAGGGGCAGGGAGGGGACACGCACCACCGGGCAGGGCGCGTCGGTGTACGTGGGGTCGGCGGAGGCGGCGGAGGACGTTGTCCCGGCGGCTGCCGGGGCGATGACGAGCGGTTCGTGGCCGCGGGCGACGAGATGCCGTGCGGTCTGCAGGGTGCAGTGGGCCACACCGTTGACGTCGGGCGGGAAGGACTCGGTGACGATGACGACACGCATACCCGTGTTGTCGCCGCGCCGTGCGTGGCTCCGCCGACTTGGATCTTTCCGCCCGGGGAACGTCCTATGAGCTTTTGCGCCGCGTGCCCCCGACACGCGGCATCCCGGGTTCGGCGCGGCAGCCCGCGCCCCGGGTCAGACGGCGGGAGCGTCCGGTCCGATCCGGCTGCGTACAGCCGTCTGTACCTCGGCTTCCTCGGCCGGGTCGGCGGCCAGCCGCCGCAGACGTTCGGCGACCCTGATGTCTCCGGTCTCCGCGTGGAGCGCGGCGAGTTCCCGGGTCGTCTCCTCGCAGTCCCAGAGGCATTCGACCGCGAAGCCGGTGGCGAAGGAGGGGTCGGTGGCGGCCAGGGCGCGGGCCGCCCGTCCTCTCAGGTGCGAGGAGGACGTCTCCCGGTAGACGTGGCGCAGTACCGGGGCGGCGCAGGCGATGCCGAGGCGGCCCGTGCCGTCGACGAGGGTCCACAGCCGCTGGGCGTCGGGGCCGTCCCCCCGTACGGCCTCGCGCAGTGCGGCGAGGACGAGCGGGGCGTCCTCCGCGCCGCCGCGGCAGGAGAGCACTCCCGCGGCCGACGCTCCGAGGGCGTCGGGCCGGTGCGCCCAGCGCCGGGCGCGGTCCACCGCTGCGTCGCCGCACATGCGCTCGAACGCGGCCACGGCGGCTTCGGCGACGACGGACGAGGGGCTGAGGGCGGCCTGCTCGATCAGGTCGAGCACGGCCGGGTCCTGGACCTCGGCGAGGTAGTGGAGGGCCGCACAGCGTGCGCCGTCGGAGCCGCCGCGGGCGGCCTCGACGATCAGCGGCCTGTCCTCGGCGCCCGCGACGGCGGAGAGGCAGCGGGCGGCCGGCACGTGGAGCACGCTGCCGCGCTCCAGGCCTTCCTGCGCCCAGTCGAAGACGGCCTGGACGCTCCAGCCGGGGCGGGGACCGCCGGGCCGCATCTGCCGCTGCCACCGGTCGAATGAGCCCTGTTCGGTCGCCGCCCGGACGCGGGCTCCGACCGCTTCGCGCGGGTCGTCCGCCCACAGCCGCCAGGGCCGCGGCTCGAATGCGTCCCGTACGGCGGCGGCCAGCTCGGCGGTGCCTTCCGGGGTGGCGGGGAACCGGCCGAGTACGGGTACGGCGAGTGAGCGCAGTCCGGCGTCGTCGTCGCGCAGGGCCAGCTCGTCGAGCGCCCAGGCCCAGTTGGCCCCGGTGGCCGCGTAGCGCCGGAGCAGCACGAGGGCGTCGTCGCGTCCGTAGGAGGCGAGGTGGCCGAGTACGGAGAGCGCCAGGCCCGTGCGTGAGTCCTCGGTGTCGAGCTGGTCCTCGGGGTCCCACAGATGCCGCTCGATCTCCTCGATGCCGCCGTCGAGATCGAGGTAAAGGCGTGCGTAGTAGAGGGAGCGGTTCTCGACCTGCCAGTCGTGACGCGGATCGCTCAGGACGCAGTGGTTGAGGGCCGCGAGAGCCTCGGGGCGCGGTGCGGCGAGTGCGTGGAGCGTGCCGTCGCCGCGGCCCCTCTGCAACAGGCCGAGCAGGGTGCCGCTCGGCGCTATGAATGGATCGAACATGGGGAAAGCCTCACATCAAGCTGTCGACGCAACCGGGACTGTGCTGTTCCAAGTGCCTGGGAGGCACTAGGCCGCGCAGCAACATGATCGGCCGACCGCCGTCTTCTGCCTGGTGCTCATCTTCCTCTGCCTCTCGTCGGTGGTCCTGAGCGGACCCGCGACGTCATGATGACCCAGCCATTTCGCCGACGCGACCACATTTACGGCGCACCGGTCAGCCGGCGGTCCGGGCGGTGTCTCAGCGCGCACCGAAGAGTTCCAGCAGGTCGCCCTTGCCGAACATGCGTGCGGTGTCCACCGCGGAGGGTGTTCCGGCGGCCGGATCGGCTCCCGCGGCGAGCAGCGCGTCGATCACGGTGCGCTCCCCCTTGAAGACGGCTCCGGCGAGCGGGGTCTGCCCCCGGTCGTTGGCGCGGTCAGGGTCCGCACCACGGCCGGCGAGGGCCGTGACGGCCTCCGCGTGCCCGTGGTAGGCGGCGAGCATCAACAGGGAGTCGCCCCGGTCGTTGGTGAGGTTCGCGGGGACACCGGCGTCGACGTAGGCGGCGAGCGAGTCGGCCTCCCCCTTGCGAGCGAGGTCGAAGACCTTGGTGGCCAGCTCGACCACCTCGGGATCGGGGGTTTCGCTCATCGGACGGACCGCCTTCCATAGCCGCTGGTCGCCGTTGCCGACCTGGTGGGGAGTACGGCGGGGGCCGTACGAGTGAATCGACAGGGTACTGCTCCGGTGCCGACATGAGCGTGCCCGGATGCGGCAAAAGATCACAACGGGTGGCGGCCTTTTCGGCGCGGCCTCCGGACCGTTCCGCTCGGACAACCACTTTTCGCCCGCCGATCGAGTGAAAACATAAGTTTTTCACCCAATTGCACCCTTTATCGTATAGATACATCTTGTGATCCTGGAAGTACTCATGGTGACTGTCCCCTTCAACCAGGAGAACTGCTCATGATCCTCTCCATCTCGGGCGTGGTACTGCTCGGCATCATCGTCTTCCTGTTCTTCAAGAAGGACGGGCTCAAGGCGTCCCACGCCCTCATCTGCGCCCTGTTCGGCTTCTACCTGGCCGGCACCGCCATCGCTCCCAGCATCACCGCAGGCGGCGCGAGCCTCGCCAGCATGCTGGGCGGGATCAAGTTCTGACGCTCCCCTCCCGCTCCCACCTCTTCAGGAGACCGACGTGGCCCGGCGACCACTCCCCCGCATTCTGAGCAGCGGCAGCGCTTCGATCACTCGCAGTCGCGAGTTCGCGCGCACGGCCGCCGACAACGCCACCGACGTCCTCCATCCGCTGATCACGGTCACCCGTGGTCTGCGGCTGCTGGCCGGAGCAGGACGGCAGAAATGGGCCGCGACGCCCAAGGACAGGCGCGGGCAAGTCCTGTTCCTCGCCGCGGCCTGCGTACTGGTGGTGGCGCTCATCCCGTACGGGCCCCTGCTGGCCCTGATCTCGGTGATGGGCGCCGCCGCGTGGAAGGGACGGGACCGCACCCCGGTGAAGACCGGTCCCGACGACACGGAGGCGGCACGGCTGCAAGCGCTCTACGAGGCGCTGGTGCCCCACTTCTCCGTGGCCGACGACCCCAGTCCGCTGTACTCCCACGGCGGCGACTGGGAGAAGGCCTTCGACTCCTCGTTCGCGTTCGACGGCAACGGCCGCCTCACCCGTCTCCAGGTGAGCTACCCGGCGTACTTCACGGACGGCGAGGCGGCTTCCCGGACCCGCATCGAGCAGGTCCTCCACGCCAAGTCGGGCCGGGGCCGCGAGTACCACTTCGCCTGGGACGAGGAGAACAACCACCTCCTCATGACCGTGCTCGAGGCGCTGCCCACCACCATCGCCGCCCAGCGCTTCGTCACCGGCCCCGGTGAGACCGTGCTGGGTTTCACCGACGCCGACGCGGTGCGGCGCACCGTTCCGGTCGTGGACGGTGACGCGACCCGGGACGCGCCTCCGGTGGTCTGGCGGACCGGAGCCCGTTCCACGGAACCGCATCTGCTCGTCGTCGGGCATCCCGGAAGCGGCACGACGACGCTCCTGCGGTCCATCGCGCTGCAGGCTCTCCAGCACGGCGACGTCCTCGTCGTCGAAGGCAGCGGAACCGGCGAGTACGGCTGCCTGGCAGGACGCCCCGGAGTCCTCGCCGTCGAGTGCGGTCTGGCCGGGTCCCTGGCGACACTCGAGTGGGCCGCGCACGAAACGGAGCGCCGGCTCATCGCGGCGAACCGGGCACGCCAGGCGGGCCACCCCGAACCCGAGGACATCAAACGCCCTCTCTGGATCCTGCTGGACCGCCCGAGCGCGCTCGGGCACCTGGCGGCGGCCGACGGCAGGACCGATCCGCAGGAACTGCTCCAGGTACCGCTGCGCCACGGCCGTGCGGCCGGTGTGACGGTGGTCGTGGCGGACCAGTTCGACAGCGTGGACACGCTCACCGAGACCGTACTGACCCACACCCGGGCCCGCGCCGTCCTCGGCCCCGCCACGCACGAGCAGGTCGAGTCCGTACTCGGTTCCCAGCCCCACACCACGCCGACCGCGGACGTACCGCCTGGCCGGGGGTACGCGCGACTGGGCACCGGTCCGGTCCTGCGGCTCCAGGTCCCGGCGACACCCGACCCGTACGACGGCGCGACGAGCGAGGCGCACCGGCAGGCCGTGCTCGACCTGCTGCCGGGTGGGCAGCCTCCGGTGGAACAGGCCCCGCAGGCCGCGGAAGCCGCCGAGTCCGTCCCCGTACCGGCACACCCGGATCCGCTCATCGCGGCGCCGGCCACTGCCGAGGGGTGAAGCCGACGGCCTCAGGCCACGAACGTCCGCGGGGTCTCGGCTCCCGCGCTCGCGCCGGACCTGACGAGCTCCGCCGCCGCGGCGAGTCTCGCCGCGGCCTCGTCCGCCACCGGACCGCCCACCGTGAACGGCAGCCGGACATAGCCCTCGAATGCCCCGTCGACCCCGAACCGGGGCCCCGACGGCACCCGTACGCCGACCCGCTCGCCTGCCACGGCCAGCCGTGATCCGGAGAGCCCGCCCGCGCGCACCCAGAGGGTGAGCCCGCCGCGCGGCACCTCGAACTGCCACTCCGGGAGTTCCCGGCGCAGTGCCCGCACCAGGTCGTCCCTGTTGACCCGCGCCTGGTCGCGCCGGACCTCCACCGCCTGCTCCCAGCCTCCGGTGCGCATCAGCCAGTTGATGGCGAGCTGTTCCAGTACCGGAGTGCCCATGTCCGCGTACGCACGGGCCGCCACCAGGCTGCGGATGACGTCCGGGGCCGCCCGGACCCAGCCGATCCGCATTCCGGCCCAGAAGGCCTTGCTCGCCGATCCGACGGTGAGGACGGTGCTGCCCGCCGGGTCGAAGGCGCAGACCCGGCGGGGCATCTCCGCATCGGCGTCCAGATCGAGCTCGATCATGGTCTCGTCGACCACGAGCACCGTGCCCGCGGAGCGGGCCGCGTCGACCAGGGCTCGCCGTTGCTGCTCGTCGGCGAGCGCCCCGGTGGGGTTGTGGAAGTCCGCGACGACATAGGCGAGCCGGGGCGCGGAGTCCCGCAGGACCTGGCGCCAGCGGTTCATGTCCCAGCCGCCGAGCCCTTCCTCCATGGCCACCGGAACCAGCCGGGCGCCGGCCTCCCGCATGAGCTGCAGGATGTTGGCGTAACTCGGGGACTCCACCGCGATGCGCTCGCCGCGCCCGGCGAAGAGGTGGCAGATCGCGTCGATCGCGCCCATCGCCCCGGTGGTGACCATGATCTGTTCCGGCATGGTGGGGATGCCGGATCCTGTGTAGCGGTCGGCGATCATCTGCCGCAGTGCGGGCAGGCCGGCCGGGTAGTCGCCGTGGGTGTGCGCGTAGGGGGGAAGCTCCTCCAGGGCGCCCTGGACGGCCCGGGTCAGCCAGGGCTCCGGTGCCGGCAGCGAGGCGCAGCCCAGATCGATCATCGAGCCGAGTGATTCCGGGGGCAGGGGTTCGAGTCCGCGGGCGGGCAGCGGGTTGCCCGCCGGGACCGCTGTCCAGCTGCCGGCCCCGCGGCGGGACTCCAGGAACCCCTCGGCACGCAGCGCCTCGTACGCTGCGGCGACGGTGGTCCGGCTGAGCGAGAGGGCGAGGGCCAGCTCCCGCTCGGCGGGCAGGCGGGCGGCGACCGGGACCCTGCCTTCGAGGACGAGCAGACGCACACCGTCGGCGAGGGCGCGGTACGCGGGCGGCTTGCGGGTGCCCTGCCCGGCGGGCCGGGGCTGTTGCGCCCGGAGCTGCCGTGCGAGCTGCGCGGCACCCACCGTCGAAGTCCACTGAGCCATGGAAATCAGTCCACCTTCCTCGGATTGGCCATAGTTGGCAGCCAATCCCCCGCCACAGAGTGTCATGCAGCAGTCCAACACCACCACACAGGGAGCACCACTTGTCCGAACCCACCGCCCGGAGCGGGACCCGCGTCACCCGGCGGCTGATCCACCTCTATGCGGGCCTGGCCCTCTACGGAGCGAGTTCGGCGCTCCTGGTCCGCGCCGGGCTCGGGCTCGAACCGTGGGGCGTGCTGCATCAGGGCCTCGCCGAGCGGACGGGCATCTCCATCGGCGTCGTCTCGATCATCGTCGGCGCCGTCGTGCTGCTCCTGTGGATCCCGATCAGACAGCGCCCCGGACTCGGCACCGTCTCCAACGTCTTCGCCGTGGGCATCGCGATGGACTCCACCCTCGCCCTCCTGCCGGACGCGCACGGGCTCGGGGCGCAGATCCCGCTGATGGCCGCGGGCATCGTCCTCAACGGCGTCGCCACCGGGCTGTACATCTCGGCGCGGTTCGGCCCGGGGCCGCGCGACGGGCTGATGACCGGCCTGAACCGGCTCACGGGGCGCTCCATCAGGCTGGTGCGCACGGCGATCGAGGTGGCCGTCGTGGTGACCGGATTCCTGCTCGGGGGCTCCCTCGGCGCAGGCACCGTGCTGTACGCCCTGGCCATCGGCCCGCTGGCCCAGTTCTTCCTGCGCGTCTTCGACGTCCCGGCGCCGGACGAGGGCACCCCGGATGTTGCCGGCCGGACACCGCGGGAGGCGATACTGCCGCAGTGACAACAGCGACTTCGGGACGCCACCCCTACCTGGACCACCCTTCGCCGATTCCGTTCGCCCACCGCGGCGGAGCGGCGGACGGGATGGAGAACACGGCAGCAGCCTTCCGTCGGGCGGCCGGTGCGGGCTATCGCTACTTCGAGACGGATGTTCACACCACCGCGGACGGCCGCCTGGTGGCCTTCCACGACTCCACCCTGGACCGCGTCACGGGCGCCCGGGGCCGGATAGCCGAGCTCCCCTGGAGCGAGGTGAGCCGGGCGAGGGTGGCGGGAAGTGAGCCGCTGCCGCTCTTCGAGGAACTGCTGGAGGAGTTCCCCGAGGCCCGCTGGAACGTGGACATCAAGGCGGAACCCGCCCTCGTCCCGCTCATCGAGCTGATCCGCAGGACCGACGCCTGGGACCGGGTGTGCGTGGGGTCGTTCTCGGAGTCGAGGGTGGCAAGGGCGCACCGTCTCGCGGGTCCGCGCCTGGCCACCTCCTACGGTGTGCGCGGCGTGCTCGGCCTGCGGCTGCGTTCGTACGGCATTCCGGCGGCGCTCCGCGCCGGGGCCGTGTGCGCACAGGTCCCGGAGAGCCAGAACGGCATCCGGGTGGTGGACCGGAGCTTCGTCCGTACCGCCCACGCACGCGGACTGCAGGTGCACGTCTGGACGGTCAACGAACCGGAACGGATGGCGGCACTCCTGGACCTCGGTGTGGATGGCATCATGACCGATCACATCGAGACGCTGCGCACGGTGCTGAGCGAGCGGGGGGCCTGGGCCTGACGCCGGGCACGGCCGCGTCCGCACTGCATCAGCGAGGGGGCGCGGCGTGAGCACCGGAACCGCAGAATCGACCGGACCGGCGGAACGGCCCCCCGGGGCCGCGGACCGCCTTCGGGAACAACGAGGCTGGTACTTCTACGACTTCGCCTGTTCCGTCTACTCCACCAGCGTCCTCACGGTCTTCCTCGGCCCGTACCTGACGTCGATAGCCAAGGCCGCCGCCGACGCGGACGGCTTCGTGCATCCGCTGGGCATACCCGTGCGGGCCGGTTCGCTCTTCGCGTACGCCGTCTCGGTGTCGGTCGTGGTCGCGGTGCTGGTGATGCCGATCGCGGGCGCCGCCGCGGACCGTACGGGGCGCAAGAAGCCGCTGCTCGCGGCGGCGGCGTACGTGGGCGCCACGGCGACCGCCTGCATGTTCTTCCTGGACGGCGAGCGCTACCTCCTGGGTGCGTTCCTGCTCATCGTGGCGAACGCGTCGATCTCGGTGTCGATGGTCCTGTACAACGCCTATCTGCCGCAGATCGCGGCTCCGGAGGAACGCGACGCGGTCTCCTCCCGCGGCTGGGCCTTCGGGTACACCTCGGGCGCCCTCGTCCTCGTCCTGAACCTCGTCCTCTACACGGGCCATGACTCCTTCGGCCTGTCCGAGTCCGACGCGGTCCGGATCTGTCTCGCCTCGGCCGGTGTGTGGTGGGGCGCCTTCACCCTCGTACCCCTGCGAAGGCTGCGCGACCGACGGGTGGCTCCCGGCGGCGAGGGGGCGGTCGGATCCGGCTGGCGGCAGCTGATGGCGACCTTGCGCGACATGCGCCGCCATCCGCTGACGCTGTCCTTCCTGCTCGCCTACCTCGTATACAACGACGGCATCCAGACGGTGATCTCCCAGGCCTCGGTGTACGGCTCGGAGGAGCTGGGCCTCGACCAGACGACTCTGATCACCGCGGTGCTCCTCGTGCAGGTGCTCGCGGTGGCCGGGGCGCTCGGGATGGGCCGGCTCGCCCGGGTGTACGGCGCGAAGCGCACGATTCTCGCTTCGCTGGTCGTCTGGACGCTGATTCTCGCCTGCGCCTACCTGCTGCCTGCCGACGCGCCGGTGTTCTTCTACTCACTGGCGGCCGCGATCGGCCTGGTCCTGGGCGGCAGCCAGGCGCTCTCGCGCTCGCTGTTCTCGCACCTCGTGCCGCGCGGGAAGGAGGCCGAGTACTTCTCCGCGTACGAGATGAGCGACCGGGGACTCAGCTGGCTGGGCCCCCTGGTCTTCGGTCTCGGCTATCAGCTGACCGGCAGCTACCGGGACGCGCTCCTGTCCCTGGTGATCTTCTTCGCGCTCGGTTCCGTGCTGCTCGCGCGGGTGCCAGTGAGGGCGGCTGTGGCCGCCGCGGGCAATCCCGTGCCGGACCGGATTTAGACGTTGAAGTGAAAGGCCGGTAGTGTACGCCTTTGGCCTGCCCGGAGGACCGTTACTGCGAGCGGTAGAAGCCAAACCGTTGGGTGACAACTTCCACCAGAGGTGACAAACCGGGCACCGATGGGTACTCAACCCAGATACAGCAGCGGCACGACGGGCGACGCATGACCGGAAACGGGAATCTTTACCGCCGACCGGACGTTGACCGGATGACGACGACAGCGACATTTGTCCTGTGGGCGACAAGCCCGGGAGGCACGATTCATGAGTGAGCGAGCTCTCCGCGGCACGCGACTCGTGGTTACCAGCTACGAGACGGACCGCGGCATCGATCTGGCCCCGCGCCAGGCGGTGGAGTACGCATGCCCGAACGGACATCGATTTGAGATGCCGTTCTCGGTAGAGGCGGACATTCCGCCGGAGTGGGAGTGCAAGGCGTGCGGCGCCACGGCACTCCTGGTGGACGGGGATGGCCCCGAGGAGAAGAAGGGCAAGCCTGCGCGTACGCACTGGGACATGCTCATGGAGCGGCGCACCCGCGAGGAGCTGGAGGAAGTGCTGGCCGAGAGGCTGGCGGTTCTCCGCTCCGGCGCCATGAACATTGCCGTGCACCCGCGGGACAGCAGGAAGTCTGCCTGACCGCACATCACCGCACAGATCCAAGAGCCGCGGGCGGGGGGGGAGAAAGCGTGTGGGGGGCCGCCGCGCCGTTTGTTGGGGGGGCCCGGCGGGGTTT
>NZ_JBHYTT010000027.1:0-34154 GCF_042749285.1 Streptomyces sp. NPDC059499 | reverse complement strand
GGCCCCCTTTTCTCTCGCCGGCCCCGGGCGGCACAGCTTGTCGCCGGCCTCCCCCCACCCCCCCCCACCCCTCCCCCCGGGGCGGGCCCTCACACTGACGGGGCCCCCCCCCCCGCGGCTCTTTGTGTGCCCGCGCCCGTAGGGTTTGTGCGCCCCGCGCTCCCGGGATCCGGTGGGCCCTGCTCCGGTTCTGTGGGCTGTACGGCCTCAGGAGCCGGACGGCCCACCGCGTTTCAGGGGGACAGCGGCGGCCGGTTGGCTCCCGGGCCCTCGTCGGGGCGGGAGTGCGTCCGCGTGCCGTCCTCACGGATGACCTCGCCCTGGACGACCTTTCCGTCCGGCCGGTGCATGCGGGCCTGCTGGAAGGCGTCCGACAGGCTGCCCGGCCCGGCCGCCCGCATCCGGCGTTCCAGGGAACGTTCGACGTAACGGCTCGCCATCGAGCGGACCGGCGGAAGCAGGAGCAGCAGTCCCGCAGCGTCCGAGATGAGGCCGGGGAGCATGAGGAGCAGGCCGGCCAGCATCAGGAAGCCGTTGCCCTTGCTGCCCGACGGGGCAGCGGCCGGGGCCCCCGTCGCGCCGGGCTGACCGGGCATCTGCTGGAAGGTCTCGGTGAGGGTGCGCATGGCGCGCCGCCCCGCCCGCTTGATCACCACGGCCCCGAGGACGGCGCCGGCGACCAGGATCAGCAGCACGGTGAACCCGCTCGCCGCTTCGGCCACCACGGTCAGCAGCCAGATCTCCAGCACGAGCCAGGCCGCGAGGCCCAGGGGCAGGAAGGTACGGGCGCGTGAGCGCCGTGGACGGTTCGGAGGCGGTGTGCCGGTCGTCATGCACCCAGTGTGCCTGTACGGGCGTGCAAGCGGCATAAGGGGGTGATCATGGTGCCACGCCGGCCGCGGGCAGGTGGGTCAGGAGGGCTTGCGGCCGAGGACCTTGCTCGCCCGGGTGGTGATTCCCCATCCGGTGACCCGCCACAGAGCCTCGACCAGGATGTCGCGGCTCATCTTGGAGTCGCCGATCTCCCGCTCCATGAAGGTGATCGGCACCTCGACCACGTGATAGCCCGCCTCGACCGCGCGGCGGGCCAGGTCGACCTGGAAGCAGTACCCCTGCGAGGCGACGTCTTCGAGGCCGAGGCCGTCCAGGGTCGGGGTGCGGAAGGCGCGGTAACCGCCGGTGACGTCCCGCACCGAGAGACCGAGGAGCATCCGGGAGTAGAGGCTGCCGCCGCGGGAGATCATCTCGCGGTGCCTGGGCCAGTTGACCACCCGGCCGCCGGGAACCCAGCGCGAGCCGAGGACGAGATCGGCGCCCTTCAGGGCGGTCAGGAGCCGGGGAAGTTCCTCGGGCTGGTGGGAGCCGTCGGCGTCCATCTCGACCAGGACGCCGTAGTCGTTCTCCGAGCCCCAGCTGAAGCCCGCCAGATAGGCGGCCCCGAGCCCTTCCTTGCCCTTGCGGTGCAGGACGTGCACGTGGTCGTCCCCCGCCGCGAGCTCGTCGGCCACCTTGCCAGTGCCGTCGGGGCTGTTGTCGTCGGCGACCAGGATGTCCGCTTCCGGAACGGCGGCGCGCACCCTGGCGACGATCAGCTTGATGTTCTCGGCCTCGTTGTAGGTCGGAATGATCACCAAGACTCTGCCGAGCGGGCCGAACTGCCTCTGACCGCCGTCGTTCACTACTGCCCCTTAAAGTCCGTACGCAGGTGCACACCATATCCAGCGCGCCACGGCCGGACTCCGACGCGGTCACGAGGTGACGCGCGAGGCGCGCACGCCGTACCGGACAGAAGGATGGAACTGCGGACAGAACTGCGGATCGGGGCCCGGCGTCCTTCGGGCCGACCTGGGACCCGCTGGCTGCGGGTCGACCGAATGCCGTTGTCTACTGAACCTCCGGGCCCCACCCGGGTCGCACCCGCCGTCCGGCCGAAACCTTCCCTCGCCCCCGAGGCGCGGGCGCTGAACCTGGCTGTCAGTGGTGGTGCGCCGGTGCGGCACACCACCCCGTGACCCAGCGGCGTTCGACGACTGCGTGGAGGTTTGACCGGGCGGACGTCCAGTGGTGGACCCAGCCGAACCTACCGGCCCGTGGGCGCTCTCTGTCAACAGCCGTTTGACCTGCGACTTCTATCTAAAACGCCTGGTCAGTGCCAAGGGTCCGCAGGTCGCGGCAGAGTGCGCGCAACTTCGATCGGCGGTACGAAATGTGCTGACGTCACTCGTTCGGCCGTACGTAGACAGTTTGTCCGAAGACCACGGTGCGCAGGCATACGGGAAGCTCACCCCCGGGAGTGAGATCCGGCAGGCCAGGGGTGCCGGAGCGGGGGTCGGTCGACCAACGGGAGACCCTGTCGTCGGGGGCCTGAACCACCAGCTCACCGGTACGCCAGACGGCGTAGTCGGCGGGCGCGCCGGGGACGAGGACTCCCGCGTCGTCGCGGCCGACCGCCCGCCAGCCGCCGCGGGTGTGCGCCGTGAAGCCGGCCCGTACGGAGATGCGGTGCTCCGGCGTCCGGTGGAAGGCGGCGGCCCGCACGGTGCCCCACGGGTCCAGGGGGGTGACCGGGCTGTCCGAGCCGAAGGCGAGGGGCACACCGGCGCGCAGGAGTGCCGCGTACGGGTTGAGCGTGCCGGCCCGCTCGGCACCCAGCCGCCCGGCGTACATGCCGTCCGGGCCGCCCCAGGCGGCGTCGAAGGCGGGCTGTACGGACGCGGTGAGCCCCAGCTCGGCAAAGGCCGCGATGGTCTCGGGGGTGAGCATCTCGGCGTGTTCCACCCGGTGCCTGGCGGCGCGGATCCGGGCGAGTCCGAGAGTCTCGGAGGCGGCCCGTACGCCCGCCACGACCGCGGAGACCGCGGCGTCGCCGATGGCGTGGAACCCCGCCTGAAGTCCCGCCTCGGTGCAGGCCGTGACATGCGCCGCGATCTGCGCCGCGTCCAGATGGGCGGTGCCGGTGTGCGGCGCGTCGGCGTACGGCTCGTGGAGGAGGGCGGTGTGCGAGCCCAGGGACCCGTCGACGAAGAGGTCCCCTGCCGCGCCGGCGGCTCCGAGCTCTCGGATCCGGGCGGCGCCCTTCGCGTCCTCGATCCGCTCGGCCCAGTATCCGAAGACCCGGGGGCCCGACTGTTCGGCGGCGACCTTCAGCAGACCGGTGAAGTCCTCCTCGTCCGAGATGTCGGGGCCGGCGCACTCGTGCACCGTCCCGATGCCGAGCGAGGCCGCCTGCGCGAGCGCGGCACGCTGGGCCTCGGCACGCTGCCGCGGTGTGACGGCGCCGTGGGCCGCGGCGCGCACCGCGTGGTGCGCGGCGCCGGCCAGGGGGCCGTCGGGGTGGTAGCCGGTGAGCGCGGTGACACCCGGGACGAGGTCCAGGAGCGCCGTGGTGACCACGGCGGAGTGCACGTCGACACGGGGCAGGTAGACCGGCCGGCCGCCGGCCGCCGCGTCGAGTTCGGGGCGCGAGGGGGGCCGCTGTTCCGGCCAGCGCGTCGCGTCCCAGCCATGACCGAGGACGACCCGCTCCCCCGGGTGGCTGTTCACGTACGCACGCACGAGTCCGAGGGCGTCGGCGAGCGTGCGCGCGCCCGTGAGGTCCAGCCCCGTGAGAGCGAGTCCGGTCGACGTGGTGTGGACGTGCGAGTCGGTGAACGCCGGGGTGACCAGGGCCCCTTCCAGGTCGATCACCTCGTCGACGCCGCTCGCGAAGGCGTCGGCGGCCCCCTCGGACCCCACCCAGGCGACATGCCCGCGTTCGACGACCATCGCGGTCGCGAACGGGTCGGCGGGGCTGTGGACGTCTCCACCGCGCAGCAGCACGGTGCGGTGGTCGCTCTGAAGGGCGGTGCTCTCGGTCATGGGACCAGTCTCGCGCCTGCCCGGACCGCTTCGGTCCGCACCCCCCTCGACGGAGGGCCGCACCCCTCGGCGGCGAGCGGCGCCCCCGCGGTCGCGGGCACCGCACCCTCGCCGGGGCACGCGCCTCAGATACGCGGAGGGCGAGCCTCGTACGGCGTGGAGAGGACGACGGTCGTACGGGTGGAGACACCGGCCAGCGAGCGGATCCTGGTCAGCAGGTGCTCCAGCTCCAGGGGGGTGGCGACCCGCACCTTGAGGATGTAGTTCTCGTCGCCGGCGACGCTGTGGCAGGCCTCGAGCTCCGGGACACCGGCGAGACGTTCGGCGATGTCGTCGGGCGCGCTCGGATCGAACGGCTTCACCGAGATGAACGCGGTGAGGGGCAGGCCGACGGCTTCGGGGTCGACGACCGCGGCATAGCCCCGGATGACCCCGCGCTGCTCCAGTCTGCGGACACGCTGATGAACGGCCGAGGTGGACAGGCCCGTGGCCTTGCCCAGGTCGGTGTAGCTCATCCGCCCGTCCTTGACGAGCAACTCCACGATCTGACGGTCCAGCTCCTCCATGCGGATCAACCTATGGCCCCAGGTCCCTCCAAGCACAGTCGTGGAGCCTGTGGAACTGCACGTTCGGGGGGCATGTGACGAATGCCACAGGTTTACGGGTGGGTAGCCGACGGCCTCGCGGTTACCGCCCACTCCCGACGGGAAGTGCTTGCTGTGGTCGAGGCCGTGGCGCCTTGCCGGCCCACCCGAGGGGGGAACAACCCATGCAGAGCCTGAAGCTCACCGGACGTACCGAACCGGAGCCCGTCGATTCCGACGAGGACACCGCTCTCGACGCGTACGACACATTCGAGATGTACCGGGTGATCTGCCCGGACTGCTCCCAGCCCATCGCCCTGCTGGCGGACGAGGACGTCCTGCCCGAGCACGCACTGTGCCCCTCCCCGTGGAATCCGTTCGTCCTCACCGTGTGCTCGGGCACGAGCCGCGCCGCCGCGGACGCGCGTCCGGCCGATGAGTCCCTCGATGCCCAGGAGCAGGAGACGGCCCTGCTGCTGACACTCCCTCAGGGGCTCGACTGGCGGATGCAGCCCTTCTCGCACGCCGGCGGTCCCGGCTCACGTCCCCTGCAGGTTCCGCAGATGCGGCGTCACGCCGCCTGACGTTCCCTGAGTCGCACATCTGTGCCGCACCACGACGGCGGGCCGTCGTGGTGCGAACAGTTCCCCCGGCCGGTTCGGACACCGTCCGGGGCACTCCTCTGCGCCCTCCGGGGCCCGTGCACCCGAGGAACGGGCGCACGAATCGCCCGGACAGTGACCCACCACCCTGCCCGGGCGTTGTTTCTGTATGAGCACGCTGCACTCGACAGCCGGACCGGTTCGCCGCCGCCTGACCGCTCCGACGCCCGAAGAATCGGTTCTTCAGCCCGGCCCGGCACCCCGGGAGGCGCCACAGCCGCCCGTACCGCACACGACCGACCCGCCCATCTACCGGGCGATGCTGCGCCATTGGGAGAGTACGGGCCGGACGCTGCCGGGCCGCCAGGACCAGGAGTGGAACCGGATCATGACGACGCCGGTGTGGTCGGACCGGCCCGTCCGGATCAGCGCGTCTCGGGACCCGCGAGATGGCGGGCGATGACCATGCGCTGGATCTGATTGGTGCCCTCGACGATCTGCAGCACCTTGGCCTCACGCATCAGGCGCTCGACGGGGAAGTCGAGGGTGTAGCCGTAGCCCCCGAGCACCTGGACCGCGTCGGTCGTCACCCTCATGGCCGCGTCGGTGCAGAACAGCTTCGCCATCGCCGCCTGCCGGGAGAACGGCAGGCCCGCGTCGCGGAGGCGCGCCGCCTCCAGGTAGAGCGCCCGTCCGGCCTCGATCTGGGTGGCCATGTCGGCGAGCATGAAGCGCAGGCCCTGGAAGTCCGCGATGGGACGGCCGAACTGGCGTCGTCCCGTCGCGTATCCGACGGCCTCGTCCAGGGCCGCCTGGGCGACCCCGATGGCACAGGCGGCGATCCCGAGCCGCCCCGAGTCGAGCGCGGACAGGGCGATGGCGAAGCCCTGCCCCTCCTCGCCGATACGGCGGTCACCGGCGATCCGTACCCCGTCGAAGTGCAGCTGGGCGGTGGGCGAGCCCTTCATGCCCATCTTCTTCTCGGGTACGGCCGCGTTGAGCCCCTCCGCGTCCCCCGGGACGAGGAACGCTGTGATCCCGCGGGAGCCCTCCACCCCGGTCCTCGCCAGCACCGTGTAGAAGTCGGCGATGCCGCCGTGCGTGATCCAGGCCTTGGTACCGGTGAGCACCCAGTCGTCGCCGTCGCGCACCGCCTTCGTGCGCAGTGAGGCCGCGTCGGAACCCGAGGCGGGCTCCGAGAGGCAGTAGGCGCCCAGGAGACCGCCCGAGAGCATCGCCGGGAGGTGGGTGGCCTGCTGCTCCTTGGTGCCGTAACCGGCGAGCGCGTGGCAGGCGAGGGAGTGGACGCTGACTCCGAGTCCGACGGTGAGCCTGGCCGCGGCCAGCTCTTCCAGAACCTGGAGGTACACCTCGTACGGCTGGTCACCGCCGCCGTGTGCGGAGTCGTACGGCAGTCCGAGCAGTCCGGACTCGGAGAGCAGGGTGAAGACCGCGCGCGGGAAATGGCCCGCTTCCTCCTCCTCCGCCGCCCTGGGAGTGATCTCCTTGGACACGATGTCGCGGACGAGCTCGATGAGCTGCCGGGACTCCTCGGTGGGCAGGCGGCGTTCCACCGGCTGCGGGGCACTGTCGGACATGACGGCGCTCTCCTCCCTGTCGGGCGTTGCGGCGGTCGCGCGCGCGGGGTGTGAGCGGCGCCGCCGGGTGGTCCCGGGCGATGCCCGGAAATCTATGACTCCCCAGCCGATCCTGCCTGCTCGGATCACGAGAGGCGCTGGCCAGCGGCTGTGGCGCGTTGAGTATGCCCGATCGGAGCGCTTGCGTCACCGGTTACCCGGCGTCCTTGATCAGGGAAATTGGTCCGAACCATTGACCCAACTGGTCTAGTCCATCTACGGTTCCCCCCATTGCTTATCGCGTCCATGCCAAAACGTGGATGCGGTCGGCACCCCCACACAGAAGCCCTCCCCCACGAGGAGCCACCATGACCGGACTTCACCGTCCACGCGCCCGCTTCCGGGCGCTCGCAGCGACCGTCTGCACCGCCGCGCTCGGAGCCGCCCTTCTCGGCGTGGCCGGGACGTCGTCGGCGGGTGCGGCCCCCACCGCCTCCGCACCGGCAGCCGCCGAGGCCGCCCCTGCCGCCGCCGGCGGCAAGGTGGTCGGATACTTCACCAACTGGGGTGTCTACGAGCGCAATTACCACGTCAAGAACATCGAGACGTCCGGCTCGGCCGACAAGCTCACGCACATCAATTACGCCTTCGGCAACGTCCAGGGCGGCAAGTGCACCATCGGCGACAGCTACGCCGACTACGAGAAGGCGTACACGGCAGACCAGTCCGTCGACGGCGTCGCGGACACCTGGGATCAGGAACTGCGCGGCAATTTCAACCAGTTGCGCAAGCTGAAGAAGCTGCACCCGGACCTGAAGGTCATCTGGTCCTTCGGCGGCTGGACCTGGTCCGGCGGCTTCGGTGAGGCCGCGCAGAATCCGGCCGCCTTCGCCGAGTCCTGCTACGACCTGGTCGAGGACCCCCGCTGGGCCGACGTGTTCGACGGCATCGACATCGACTGGGAGTACCCGAACGCCTGCGGCCTGAGCTGCGACACCAGCGGCCGTGACGCCTACGGCAACCTTCTGTCCGCTCTGCGCACCAAGTTCGGCAGCGGCAACCTGATCACCTCGGCGATCACGGCCGACGGCTCGGACGGCGGAAAGATAGACGCCGCGGACTACGCCGGTGCGGCGAAGTACCTCGACTGGTTCAATCCGATGACGTACGACTTCTTCGGCGCGTTCGCGGCCAAGGGGCCGACCGCCCCGCACTCCCCGCTGACCTCCTACCCGGGCATCCCGACGGAGGGCTTCAACAGCGACGCGGCCATATCCAAACTCAAGGGCCTGGGCATTCCCCCGGAGAAGCTGCTGCTGGGCATCGGCTTCTACGGACGCGGCTGGACGGGCGTCACGCAGTCGGAGCCCGGCGGCGCGGCCACCGGGGCTGCCCCGGGGACGTACGAGGCGGGCATGGAGGACTACAAGGTCCTGAAGAACAGCTGCCCGGCCACGGGCACGGTCGCCGGCACGGCGTACGCCCACTGCGGCACCGACTGGTGGAGCTACGACACCCCGGCCACCATCGCCACGAAGATGGACTACAAGAACCAGCAGGGCCTGGGAGGCACCTTCTTCTGGGAGCTCAGCGGTGACACCACGAACGGCGAGCTGATCAAGGCCATCAACTAGCCGCGACGGGGTACACGCACGGCAGGGCGGGCGAGGGGCGAGGTGCCGGGCGGGCGCCTCGCCCCTCTCGCACGTGCCGACGCGCCGAGATCGTCCGGCGTCACATGAGTCCGGCCCCGGTGACGAACATCGCGAGCACGACCACGAGCGTCCAGCCCAGGATGTGCTCCAGCACCTTCGGCCCGTCCTCGGGGCCACCCGTGCGGGCGCGGCGGGCGTGGGTTGTGCTCTCGGCTGCGGTCGCGGTCATGGCATCTCGCTCGGTCGTTCGGCAGTGGTCGTCCCCCGTGACCCGACCACAGTGCCGGAGTGGCCGGCTCACGGGAAGAGACCCGGATCACTCCCGCCGCGGCCCGCGGACCGGGCGTGCCGCCGCCCGCTGTCCCGGATCCCCTCTGCCGTAAGGGATCCGGGACGGGACCGGCGCGGAGGGAGCGCGTCGGCTGTGCGGGACACCACACGGCACCCGAACCGCCTCCGGGCCCGCTCCCTTGCGACACCGACGCGGACGCCGACGAACCGGCCGGCGGGGGCTGTCCTCGCCGCGGCACCGCCCTCCCTCTCAGGGCCGAGGGGGCACGGGCATCAGGTGATGCTCCATTGCTGGGCATGGTTGCTGTTGCAGGTCCACTGACGGACCTCGGCGCCCGGCGCGGTACCCCAGTTGTAGTTGTCGAGGCACAGCCCGCTGTGCCGGTTGACGAGGGCGGAATACCCTTCCCCCACCGGAACCGGCCGCCATTGCTGCACTGTCGCACCACTGCACGACCACTGCTGAACGACGGATCCGGGCGCGGTCGCGAAGTCCTTGTTGTCCAGGCAGAGCCCGCTGTGCGCGTTACGGATCTGGTAGTACCCGTCCTGCGAAGGTGTCAGGGACCACTTCTGGACCGCGGCGCCGTTGCATGTCCACTGGCGCACCTCCGCCCCTGGCGTGGTGGCCCAGTCGTAGTCGTCCAGGCACAGGCCGCTGTGCCGGTTGCGGAGGGTCACCGGTGCGGGAGCGGCGCCGGCCTCGCCCGACGGGCCCTGGAGAACTGTCGACGTCGAGACCGGGGTACCCAGGCTCGGGGTGCCATCGGCGTTCCAGGAGATCTTCTGCACCCGCGTCGTGCGTGTGGTTCCGCAGCCCTGGCTCGCCGAGGAGTTCGCGTGGTAGGCGATCCAGGTCTCGCTGCCGTCGGGGGACGTGAAGAACGAATGGTGGCCGGGCCCGAACACCCCTGCCGCGTCGTTGCGTTGGAAGATCGGCTGGGGCGCCTTGGTCCAGGACGCTGCGGCGAGCGGGTCGCCACCGCCGTACTCCAGCATGCCCAGCTTGTAGTTGGGGCCGTTGCAGTGGCTGGCCGAGTACGTCAGGAAGGTGCGGCCGTTGCGTTGCAGGGCGAACGACCCCTCGTTGACGGCTCCGTCCTGCCGTTCCCACGCGAGGGTCGGAGCCGATATCCGCGTGCCGTAGGCGCCGGCCGTCCACGGGTTCGACAGGGGTGCGATGTACAGCGACTGCAGACCGTCCTGCGGGGAGAACGCGGAGTACGTCATGTAGAGAGCGCCGTTGAGCCTCAGCAGGCTCGCATCGATCGCCCACCCGTTGTCCGGCATCAGATTGATGATGCCCCGGTCCGTGTACGGCCCGAGCGGATCGGTCCCGGCGCTCTCCAGTGCGTGCGTCCGACGGGGGCCACCGGACTGCTCGACCGAGTAGTACAGGTACCAGCGGTCGCCGATCATCTCCAGGTGGGGTGCCCACATGGCCGTTCCGGCCGTGCGGAAGACCACCTGCTCCGGGGCGTTGCGCAGACCTGCGACGGTCGTCGACCGGCGCATGACGATGTCGGAGGACCATGTCGTCGCGACGTAGTAGTAGAAGCCGCCGTGGTGGACCAGCGTCGGGTCCGCACTGTTCGGAACATCCACCACGGGGTTGGTGAAGGAGGGGCCGGGTGCCGCCTGAGCGGGGCTCGCGTTGGGCAGGCTCATGCCCATGGCCGTGATGAACGCGAGAACGAGGAGAATTCCCCGCCCCACGGTTCTTCTTTCATGAACGAACAGCACTTCTTCTCCTCGGGGTGGGTGTGAAGGCTGGGCGGACGACGGACTGCGCTGCGCAGCCCCGAGATCGCTCGGGCAGGAGTCCGTGGACTCGGGCACCCCGCGTGTTCGTGGCGGAACGTGTGCCGGGTGATGCCGGAGACCTCTCGGCAGGCCCTGCGACGGAAGCGTGGTCACTGCTGGTAGAACGTGGCGTCCTGGTTGGCGGTCGTCGTACCGACGCTCTGTGTGTACAGCAGGAAGTTGAAGTGCCGGACGTACTGTCCCGGAAGCCGGTAAGCCTCGTAGGAGACACCACTGGCCGCATCCGCCAGGCCGGGCCGCTGGTAGAACGTCGCTCCGTCGGCGAAGGCCGTGGTGCCGTCGTTCTTGTCCACCCAGACCTCGCCGTTCCTGGCGCGCAGGTAGTGGCCCGGGAAGTTGGCGGACTCCAACGAGACCGTTCCACTGCCGGTGAGCCCACTCACGGTGCGGAACTGCGAGTCGGCGAGATTGCTGACGTTCGACTCGAGCTTTCCCCGGAATTCCCAGTGCCGGATGAAATGGCTCGGGAAGTTGAAGGAGGAGAGGCGCTTGGGGGTGGCACCGTCGGCGACCGGAATCCCGAAATTGGGTGTGCCGTCGGCGTTCCAGTAGACCTTCTGGACACGCGTCCTGCGGTTGGGGTCGTTGAGCGGATCGCCGGCGATGTCCTTGTAGTTGCGGTCGTGATAGACGAGTACGTCGCTTCTGTTGTCCTCCGAGGTCGTGAAGGAGTTGTGACCCGGGCCGTACTGGCCGGTGGCCGCGTTGGTGGCGAAGACGGGAGTGGCGCTCTTCGACCATGCCGCGGGATCGAGCAGATTTCCGGTGGCCGAGGCGGTGAGCATGCCGAGGCAGTAGTTGCTGTCGGTCGCGGACGCGGAGTACGTCATGAAGACCTTGCCGCCGTGCTGGATCAGAGCCGGACCCTCGTTGACTCGATAGCCGGCGGTCTCCCAGCCGTACGTGGGCACGCTCAGGCGTACCGGCGTGCCGCTGATGGTCCACGGGTTGGCCATCTTGGCGATGTAGAGGTTGGAGTTGCTGTTGATGCCCGGGTCCTGCTGCGCCCAGCTGAGGTACCGGGAGCCGTTCACCACGAAGGTGGTCGCATCCAGCGCGAAGCTGTCCATCGGCGTTTTGATCTGGCCCTTTTCGGCCCATCCACCGGTCAGCGGGTTCGCGGCAGAGCTCTCGAGGACGTGCATCCTGATCTTCCACACGTCGTCGGCCCGTCCTGCAGCGAAGTAGACGTACCACTTGCCGTCGATGAAGTGGATTTCCGGCGCCCAGATGTGCGCGCCCATCTCTCCGGTCGCGTGCTTCGTCCAGATCACCGTTTCGGGGGCGGTGGAGAGCGCCTGGATGGTTGCGGCCCGGCGCAGGACGATGCGGTCGTACTCGGGGACGGTTGCGGTGAAGTAGTAGAACCCGTCGGTGTGCTTGAAGATGTGCGGGTCGGCCCGCTGCTTCACCAAGGGGTTGGAATACGGGACGGCCGGCGAGTCCGGTGCGGCGGCCTGGGCGGGCGAGGGCAGCAGCAGGGTTGCCACCATGACAACCCCGACCGCGAGAGCGCTGAAGAGCTTACGGAACCCCACTCTGTCCTCCTCATGTGGTGACAGTGAGGCCGACGGCCATCACTGGTAACCGTGCGTTGGGCTGGGCTGGGCCGGGCTGAGCTGGATGAACTTTCAGGCCTACGCATGTCGCTGCACTCCGACGTCCCTTCGCCCTCGCGCACCACCTGCGCATGCGTGGACGAAGGCAGACCACGCCCGCCGCCCGGGGCGGCGGGCAATCACTCGGTGACGACCGGCATGGGCCCCGCCGTGCCGTGGGCCGAGACGACGAGCAGCGCCTGCCGTTCGACTCAGGAGGTCCATCGGTTGCGAGATTGTTAACGCTAACAGCCAGGGCGTCAAGAGCCCTGTCAAAGTTCGACCGCACCTCTACGCCCGACCTGCCCTGCGGGCCTGGCAGAGCTCCAGCCTCACACCGGCCCGCGAGGGGGATGACCACTGGGCCGCCTGCCGTATCCACCGCGCATCAAATCAACACATCCAAGGATGAAACAACCGGCCTGGTCCGGTCTTCGATCGCGGAGCCCGGCATCCCAGCGCCCTCCGATGCCTTACGCCTCCACCCTCGATACCGGCCCCCTGGAAGCACGATGAGCCCCGCAAGGTCCGACGGGTCAAGAATGGATAACGCGCCACCGAGGCCTTGAAGTCTCGATGTGTGAACGCTAACAATGATGCGCGCTCAGCCTCTGACCACCTCCCGCCGCGACTCCTCGGCGGCCACGGAGCCCTCCCACGGCGCACCTTCAGGGACCCATCCATCCCGGGGCACTGCCTTCACCGTGCTGCGGGACCTACCCGCAGATGCGAGAGGACCCAAAGACCATGAAGCGCAGAGCTCTCCTCGCCGCCGCCGTTCTGGCCGGCTCGATGCTCACCGCCTGCTCCACCGAGCAGTCGTCCGGGGAGGACTCGGACGGCGAACTCGTCCTCGGATTCGCCCAGGTCGGCTCGGAAAGCGGCTGGCGCACCGCGAACACCAAGTCCGTCCAGGAGGCGGCGAAGAAGGCCGGCATCACCCTTGAGTTCTCCGACGCGCAGCAGAAACAGGAGAACCAGATCGAGGCGATCCGCGGTTTCATCCAGCAGAAGGTCGACGTCATCGCCTTCTCCCCGGTCGTGGAGTCAGGTTGGGGCGCGGTACTGAAAGAGGCGAAGGACGCCAAGATTCCCGTCATTCTCACGGACCGTGCGGTCGACTCCGAGGATGCCTCCCTCTACACGTCCTTTCTCGGCTCGGACTTCGTCGAGGAGGGCGAAGAAGCCGGAGTCTGGCTCATCAAGGAGTACGAGGACCGTAGTGACCCGGTCGACATCGTCGAACTCCAGGGCACCACCGGATCCGCTCCCGCGAACGACCGCAAGGCGGGTTTCGCCGAGGCCATCAAGCTGAACGCCAAGTTCAGGATCGTGGCTTCGCAGTCGGGCGACTTCACCCGCGCCAAGGGCAAGGCGGCCATGCAAGCCGTTCTGAGTTCGCACAGGAACCCCGATGTCGTGTACTCCCACAACGACGACATGGCTCTGGGCGCGATCGAGGCCATCGAGGAAGCCGGAATGGAACCGGGGACCGACATCAAGATCATCTCGGTCGACGGTACGAAGGATGCCTTCCTGGCCATGAAGGCCAAGAAGATCAACGTCATCGTGGAGTGCAATCCGCTGCTCGGCGACCAACTGATGCGCCTGGTCCGGCAGGTGGCAGCCGGGAGCAGGGTTCCCCGTCGCGTCGAGACGGTCGAGGACGTCTACACGCAGGAGGAGGCCGAAGTGGCCCTGCCGAGCCGCCAGTACTGATGGGCCGCAGACAACCGCGTCGCCGTCGGCGATCGGTACTCCAGGACGTGGCCACACCAGCAGAATGCCCCCAGCTAGTCATCGGGCTGGCTGCACCGCAGCAGTCGCGGGGCGGCTGATGCCGCACTGCGCCGCGACAGGACAGAGACCGCACCCGAAGGCCCCGCTCGGGCGCACCGGGGCGCCTTCCGTCGCCCCTGCCTGTCGGCGGACGAAGCGGGCTCGGGCAGCACGGGCCCTTGCGGGCCTGCTCAAGGCCGACCGGTCTCGCAGGCCGGTGCGCGGGCGGCGGAGCGGGCAGCTACCGCCGCCTCCGGTGGCCGCGTCCACCCGAAGTCATGACGTCGCAGCCGGCACGCTCAGCGGCCCGTTCGGCCGGAACCTCTCCCACCTACGGCCTCGCGTGGCCACTGCTCCGAGCCGCGCACACGCCTCCTTCTGCCCGGCACGCCGCAGTCAACGGGCTCGCGTATGAGCGGAGTTGCCGTAGTAGGCGTCGGGTCCGTGCTTCCGCGTGAAGTGCCTGTCCAGAAGATGCTGCGGTGGGGCCGACGCGGCCTCGTGTGCCGGCTGGAGCGCCAGCGTGTGCAGGGCCATCTCGGCTACGGCTTCGCAGATGATGGCGTTCTCGAGCGAGGCCGTGGCGGTGGCCCCCCACGTGAAGGGACCGTGACGCGAAACGAGGGCCCCGGGGACGTCCTCGGCACGCCGGGGGTCGCCTTCGAGCAGTGCGACGATCACCTGGCCGGTGTTGTACTCGTAGTCCTTCATGCACTGTTCGGCGGTGAGATCCGCTGTCACGGGGATGGCCCCGTTGAACGTGTCCGCATGTGTCGTACCCAGGACGGGTACGGGACGCCGGGCCTGGGCGAAGGCGACCGCGTGGGTCGAATGCGTGTGAGTGACTCCCCCCACCGAGGGAAAGGCCCGGTAGAGGCAGCGGTGGGTCTCGGTGTCGGTGGAGGGCTTGAGGCTCCCCTCCACGACACTGCCGTCCTCCAGAGCCACGACCACGAGATCGTCCTCGGTGAGATCGGCGTAGGAGACGCCGGACGGCTTGATGACGAACACACCCGCGTCACGATCCACTCCACTCACATTTCCCCAGGTGAGCGTCGCAAGCCCGGCCTCCGGGATCCGCAGGTTGGCCGCCAGGACCTCGCGGCGGAGCTTCTTGATGGTGGTCTCGCTCACTACGTGTTCACCGGGCCTTCTGGGATCGGCAGCAGTTCTCCGGAGGCGGAGCCGGCGGAGGCTGCGGCACGTCGAGTGTGTCGGGCATGGGTACGCGTCGGCCGTGAGGGCAGCGGCTCTATGCCAATCAGATTGTGAGCGCTAACATCACAACACTCAAGACCCCTGGTGCACCAACTTCCCCGTCGCCCCGTACCAGGCAGGGGGCAGAATGTGCGCGCGCACAAGAAGGACGGGTCATCGCGCAAGTCGGCACCCACGCCCCGGCGTGGCCCCGGGCGGTACCTTGGACATGCCGCTCGCTCGAGGAAGGAAGAGGATTGACCCAGCTCCCAGATGTGGCGAGAGCCCCCACGATGGCAGACGTCGCTCGCGCGGCGGACGTGTCCCATCAGACGGTCTCGCGCGTCCTCAGTGGTCATCCGAACGTGAGCGCCAAGACCCGCGCCGCGGTGACACAGGTGATCGAGCAGCTGGGTTACCGCCGCAACTCGGCAGCCCGCGCCCTCGCGACCCGGCGCACCCACACGCTCGGCGTCATCGCCGTGAACACCACCCTGCACGGGCCCGCAAGCACCCTGTCGGGTGTCCAGGAGGCGGCTCGGGAGCGCGGTTACCTCGCTTCGGCCGTCACCCTGCGCATGGCCAACCAGGCCGCGCTCACGGAAGCGATGCAGCACCTCACGACCTGGGGAGTGGAGGGCGTCATCGCCATCACCCCCCAGCGTGACGCCGTAAAGGCCTTGGCGGCGCTCGACACCCCATGCCCTGTCGTCACCGTGGAAGGCGGCCACACCCTCGATCTGCCCGGGGTGTCGCTGGACCAGCATCTGGGCGCCCGGATGATCACCGAGCATCTCCTCGCCACCGGGCACTCCACCGTGTGGCACGTCGCAGGTCCTCAGGACTGGCTGGAGAGCGAAGCGCGGACCGCGGGATGGGAGAGCGCCCTGCGCGACGCCGGCGCCACCGTACCGCCGCCCCTCCGAGGTGACTGGAGTCCCATGTCGGGGTACCGGGCAGGCCAGCAGCTCGCCGGCCACGTCCTGGCCTCACCCGGACGCGGGGACGGCTTGACCGCCGTGTTCGTCGCGAACGACCAGATGGCGCTCGGGGTACTGCGCGCATTTCGGGAAGCCGGCGTGCAGACACCCACGGACGTCGCGGTCGCCGGCTTCGACGACATCCCCGAGGCGGAGTTCTTCCCGCCCCCGCTCACGACGATCCGTCAGGACTTCACCTCGCTGGGCCGAAGCAGCATCGCACTGCTCCTGGACCACATCGAGGGCCGGACCAGAGAGACGACGCACCTCACCGTCGCGCCGGAGCTCATCGTGCGTGCGAGCACCGCGCGCCGGAACATTCCGCACGCGGAATGACGACCGCCCGCCCCGAATCCCCCTGCTCCGACGGCACGGTCGGCCTTCGCGGCGGCGAGAGGCACTCGCGGTACGTCACGCCCCGGGCCTGAGCAGTACCTTGCCGACACCCGGGGCGGCCGATTCGGAGAGCTGTATGGCCTGCTGGTAGGCGTCCAGGCCGAAGGTGTGCGTGATCAGAGGGCGGGTGGAGAGCCGTCCCGAGGTGAAGGCCCGCACGGCACGGACCCACGCCGCCGATGTCGCTCCGAGGACGCACTGCACATTCAGTTGCCGCTTCATGAGTTCCGCAGGATCGAGCAGGTCCGGGCCGAGACCCGTACTCGTACCGATCAGGCGACCGCCCTTCCGGAGTGTTCCGACTGCCTGCTGCGAGGTGGTGTGCGCGTCAACGGTGTGTACGGCGACGTCGAACTCCTGGGGCAGAGGCTCGCCGAGAGCGATGTAGGCATGCGCGCCGAGAGCCAGGGCCAGTCCCTCGCGGCCCGCGCCCGAACCCACCACGGTCACCCGCTTCGCACCGGTGGCCACCAGGAACTGGACGACGAGGAGCCCGAACACCCCGTCGCCGAGCACTGCGATGCTCTCCAGGGGGAGGGGACGCGCCTTGAGCACGGCGGCCACCGCGCAGGCAGCCGGCTCGAGCAGGGCGGCCGCGGCAAGATCCGCGTCGTCCGGAAGCACATGCAGGTGCCGTGCGGGAATCACGAGTGTTTCGGCCATGCCGCCGGGCTGGGTGAACCCCGTCTCCTCGTACCCCGACTCGCACAGCGTGCTCTCGCCCAGGTGGCACCGCTCGCAGATCTGGCATCCCCGGGCACTCTCGCCGACAACCTTCCGGCCCAGGAGCCCTTCCGGCACCCCGCTGCCCACGCGCTCCACGGTTCCGGACCACTCATGGCCGGGCGTGAGTGGATACCGGACATAGCCGTCGGGTCTCGCACCGCGGAGTATGTCCGTGTCGCTTCGGCAGATCCCGTTGCTGTGCACTCGGACCAGCGCTTCGGCCGGACCGGGTGACACGACTGGTTGCGATATCAGCCGGTGCGCTCCCGGTCCGGTGACCAGGATCGCGGCACTCATCATTCACCGTCCATGGGCCGGTGGTGCCGCAGAGCCTCTTCCGGTCGGCGCGGACGGCTGCCGTGCCGGAGTCCTTGTCTTGCGACGATCATCACCATGACCCGATCCGTTCGGTATATCGAATGACGTTCGAGATGTTGGCGGTACGTTAGAGGCGGCGTCGAAACGAAGTCAATGGGCGTGCGTACGCCATCGGGAAGCCCTTCGAAGCCGAGCCTGGCGAGTTGGCCGGACATCGGGGGGATGGCCACCCGGACGACCTCGGCGGACACGGCCCGGCGCAGAGATCCGCCCGCACCGTCTCTGGTTCGGTGCACCGCCCTTACCCCGGGCCGGGTACCCGCGGGTTCTCCGGTCAGTCCGTCGTGAAGCTCAGTACCGTGGTGGACCGGTACACCTCACCGGGCCTCAGCACGGTGGTCGGATCACTTGGCCGGTTGGGCGAATCCGGGAAGTGCTGGGTTTCCAGGGCTATCCCCGCGTAGGCGCGGTACGGCCTGCCGCCCTTTCCGATGACGTCTCCGGAGAAGCCGTTTCCGGTGTACACCTGCATACCTGGTTCTGTGGTGCGGACTTCGAGGCGCCGCCCGGACACCGGGGCGTGGAGAACGGCCGCCCTGCGGAGCTGGGAGCGCCGCGCCGGGTAGAGGACCCAGTTGTGGTCGAACCCCCCTCCCGCGGTGATGAGCTGGGTGTCGGTGTGGGTGAGGACGTCGGACAGCCGCCGGGGACGGCGCAGGTCGAACGGTGTGTCGCTGACCGGCCGGTGAGGGCCTTCGGGGATGAGTTCGGCGTCGACCGGGGTGAACAGCGGCGCGTCGATCTGGAGATGGTGCGCCAGGATGTTGCCGCGGTCCTCTCCCTCGAGGTTCCAGAAGGCGTGGTTGGAGAGGTTGACGACGGTCGGCGCTTCGGCCTCGGCCTGGTAGGACATGGTCAGGTTGTCCTCCCGGTCCAGCGTGTAGCTCACGCGGATGCTCACGGCGCCCGGGAACCCCTGGTCCCCGTCCGGGCTGTGCAGGAAGAGCCTGACGCCGGTGCGGTTGGCGGAGTGAAAGGGTTCGCAGCGCCAGGACCGCTGATCGAACCCGTCGGGGCCGCCGTGCAGGCTGTGACCGGTGTCCTGCGTGTCGAGGCGATGGGTGACCCCGTCGACGGTGAGCCGGCCGTGGGCGATGCGGTTCGCGTAGCGGCCCACCGTCGCACCGAAGTAGCGGGCCTCCCCCTGGAGCGCCCCTGCGTCCCGGGGGGAGAGGACGACATCCGCGAGGCGGCCCCACCGGTCGGGTACGAGAAGCGAGTGCAAGCGGGCGCCGCGTGTGTGGACTTCCGCGCGTGCCTGGCCGGGGAATCCGAAGACCCACCGGTCGCCTGTCCCGACGTCCGCCGACGGGAAGGGTCTACGGACCCGCCCGGGGGCATCGCCCGTCTTCGGCCGGGGCGGTCCGCCCACTGATTCCTGTGGATGTCCCATGGTCTGTGTTCCCTTGGACGTGTGGCCTGCCCGGTAGCGGAACCGGGCAGGGGCGGGCGGCCGCGGCGCGCGGTGCTGGGCGGGCCGACCGGTGGGAGGAGAGGCGTTCGAGGCGTCAGTCGGCGGCGGGCCGGCGGCCACTCATCAGGCGCTGCAGCACGATGAAGACGAGCAGCAGGGCCCCGATGACGATGCGGGTCCACCAGGAGCTGAGCGTGCCCTGGAAGTTGATGACCGTCTGGATCATGCCCAGGACGAGAACGCCCAAGGCCGTACCCAGGACGAACCCCGAACCTCCCGTCAGGAGGGTGCCGCCGATGACGGTGGCGGCTATGGCGTCGAGCTCCAGGCCCATGGCGTGCAGGGCGTAGCCGGAGAGCATGTAGAAGGTCAGCAGCACGCCACCGAGTGCGGAGCACAGGCCGCTGATCGCGTAGACGGCGACCTTCGTCGTGCCGACCGGCAGACCCATCAGGCGGGCCGAGTTCTCGTTGCCGCCCAAGGCGTAGACGTTGCGGCCGAACCGGGTGTGGTGGAGGGTCACGAAGGCGATCACCACCACGGCCAGCGCGATGACCACGGAGATGGAGACGAAGAGTCCCCCGGGTGTGTAGAGACGCGTCTGCGCGATCTGCACCGTGGTGGGGTCGCTGATCGAGATGGACTCGGTGCTGATGGTGTAGCACAGGCCCCTGGCCAGGAACATGCCGGCGAGGGTGACGATGAACGGCTGGATCTCGAAGGTGTGGATGATCCAGCCCATCAGGGAGCCCCCTGCCCCTCCCACCAGCAGCACCAGAGGGATGACGGAGACCAGCGGCCATTGGTGCTGCTCGACCAGCCAGGCGGTGAGCATCGTCGACAGGGCGACGACCGACCCGACGGAGAGATCGATGCCACCGGTGAGGATGACGAAGGTGACGCCGACGGCGACGACCAGGAGGAAGCCGTTGTCGATCAGGAGGTTGAGCAGGACCTGTGCCGAGAAGAACCCGTCGTAGCGCACCGAGCCCACGGCGAACATCGCCACCAGCAGCACGGCGGTGACCATCAGGGGGATCCGGGCGCGACTGCGCGCGGAGGCGGTCGCACGGAAGGGCCGGGTGAGGGTCGCGGCGGCCCCCGCGATGCCGGTGCTCATGCACGTACCTCCTGCTGCAGCGGGGCCTCGCCCGCCGTGGTGTGTGATCCGGGGGGCGCCGTTCTTCTGCGGCGGCGCAGTGCCTTGGCCCGGAATACCGGGGACTGCACGAGGCAGACGACGATGACGACGACTGCCTTGAAGACGAGTGTGACCTCGGGCGGAACGCCCAGGGTGTACACGGTGGTCGAGAGCGTCTGGATGATCAACGCACCCAGGACGGTGCCGCCGATGGAGAAGCGCCCTCCGGTGAGCGCCGTGCCTCCCACGACGACGGCGAGGATCGCGTCGAGTTCGATCCACAGACCGGCGTTGTTGCCGTCGGCGCTGGAGACGTTGGAGCTGATCATCAGTCCGGCGATCGCGGCGCACAGGGCGCTGAAGACGTAGACCACGGTGAGGACACCGGCTGCGCGGATGCCGACCAGGCGGCTGGCCGTGGGGTTACCGCCCACCGACTCGATCAGCAGGCCCAGTGCGCTGCGCCGCGTGATGGCCGAGGTGAGCGCGACGACGGCCGCCGCGAGGAGCACGGCGAAGGGGAACATGAGCCAGTAGCCCCCGCCGATCATCTTGTAGGAGCTGCTGGTCACCGTGATGATCTGCCCGTCGGTGATCAGCTGGGCGACGCCGCGGCCGGCCACCATCAGGATGAGGGTGGCCACGATGGGCTGCACTCCGAGCCGTGAGACGAGCAGCCCGTTCGCCAGGCCGAGTACCGACGCCACACACAGCGCGATGACGACTGCCGTGGCCATGGTGCCGACGCTGCCGGGATGTTCGGAGGTTGCGATGTGCTGGCAGGCGAGCGCGCCGGCGATGGCGACGGTGGAACCGACGGAGAGATCGATACCACGGGTGGCGATGACGAGCGTCATGCCGAGCGACACCAGGATGAGGGGCGCGCCGAACTGCACGATGTCGATGAGGCTGCCGTAGAGGTGGTCGTTGCGTACGCGCACCGCGAGGAAGTCGTGCGTGAAGGCGAGGTTGCCGAGCAACAGGGCGAGCAGGATGAGCGAGGGCCACAGGAGTCGGTGGCCGGCCAGCCGCTTCCGGAGGCCGTCGGCCGCTGTGGCCTTGGCAGGCTGCGGGGTCATGAATGCGCTCCGGTGGCGATGGTGGCCAGAATGCGTTCGGGTGTGACGCTGTCGTCGTTCGTGAGGGTGGCGACCATGCGGTGGTCCCGCAGCACGGCGATGCGGTGGCTGAGGCGCAGGACCTCCTCGAGTTCCGCGGAGATGAACAGCACGGCGGTGCCCTCCGCCGCGAGGCGGGCCACGAGCTTCTGGATCTCGGCCTTGGCCCCGATGTCGATGCCCCGGGTGGGTTCGTCGAGGATCAGCAGTCTGGGGTCCGTCAGGAGCCAGCGAGCCAGCAGGACCTTCTGCTGGTTGCCTCCGCTGAGATGGCGCACCTGGGCCTCGGGGGCGGCGGGCCGGATGTCCAGGGCGTCGATCCAGTGCCGCGCCAGCTCGTCCTGCTTGGCGCGGGACAGGGGCTTGGTCCAGCCACGGGCGGCCTGCAGTGCGAGCACGATGTTCTCGCGGACGGTCAGTTCACCCACGAGCCCCTCGGACTTGCGGTTCTCCGAGCAGAACGCGATCCGGTGGGCGATGGCGTTGCGCGGGGTGCGGAACGAGACCGTCTCGCCTTCCACACTCAGCTCGCCGGCGTCCGCACTGTCCGCGCCGAACAGCAGTCGGGCGGCCTCCGTTCGGCCGGAGCCGAGCAGCCCGGCCAGCCCGATGACCTCTCCGGGACGGATGTCCAGGTCGTACGGTTCGATGAATCCGGTACGCGTCAGCTGCCGCGCCCTCAGGAACGGCTCGCCACCGGCGCGTTCGGAGGCTTCCCGGTGGGCTTCGTCCGAGAGCTGGTCGAGTGTGGCCAGGGCGCCGCCGATCATGCGCTGCACCAGGGTGACAGGGGTGAGTTCCTCGATGGGGTACTCACCCTCCAGGCGGCCGTTGCGCAGAATCGTGACGCGGTCGCAGATGTCGAAGACCTGATCGAGGAAGTGGGTGACGAACAGAATGGCCACACCGCGGTCCCGCAGGCGACGTACCAGTGTGAACAGCTGCGCGACTTCCTCCCGGTCGAGGCTGGAGGTGGGTTCGTCCAGCACGAGGACCTTGGCCGACACATCCACGGCCCGGACGATGGCGACCAGTTGCTGTACGGCCAGGGAGTGCGTGCTGAGCGGACCGGTGACGTCCAGGTCGAGGTCGAGTTCCGTCAGGAGTTCCCTCGCCCGCTGCCGCAGCGCCGACCAGTGGATGAGACCGAACCTGCGGGGTTCCCGGCCGATGAGGATGTTCTCGGCGACGGAGATGTTCGAGCAGAGGTTGACCTCCTGGTAGACGGTGCTGATGCCCGCACGCTGGGCCTGGAGGGGGTCGCCGAACTCCTGTGGCCGTCCGCCGACGAGAATCGTGCCTTCGTCGGCCGGGTGCACGCCGGTGAGCACCTTGATCAGAGTGGACTTCCCCGCGCCGTTCTCGCCCATCAAGGCGTGAACCTCTCCGGGGTAGAGCCGCAGGGCTACCCCGTCCAGGGCGAGCACACCCGGGAATTGCTTGCGGATTCCGTGGGCTTCCAGAACCGGCCGTCGCTGGTCGGCCGTCTCTGCCTGGGGGGTGGGTGGGGCTGCCATCCGCCCTCCTCTCATGAGGTGTGGCCGAAGGAGGCGCACCGCGCCGGGGCCTCCTCCGTGCCGGTCGGACGTGCGTCAGTACTTACGGGTCGGCAGTGCGGCCTCGGCCTTGTCCTGGGGGAAGACTCCCTCTTCGGTCTCCACACGGGCCGGCACGCTCTCCCCCGCTGCGACCTTCTTGGTCAGCTCCATCAGCTGGTCACCGAGCAACGGGTTGCACTCGACGACGACGTTGATCTTGCCTGCGGCCATCGCGACGAAGGCGTCCTTGATCCCGTCCACCGAGATGATCTTGATGTCGGCGCCCGGCTTCTTGCCCGCTTCCTCGATCGCCTGGATCGCGCCGAGCGCCATGTCGTCGTTGTGGGCGTAGAGGACGTCGATGTCCTTCTGGGACTTCAGGAAGGCCTGCATGACCTCCTTGCCCTTGGCGCGGGTGAAGTCGCCGGTCTGCGAGGCGGTGATCTTGAACTTGTCGTCGCCCTTGATGACGTCGGCGAAGCCGGACTTGCGGTCGTTGGCCGGGGCCGAGCCGGTGGTGCCCTGGAGTTCGACGATGTTGACCGGCGCGTCCTTGCCCTCGTACTCCGCCGTCAGCCACTCACCGGCGGACTTGCCCTCCTTGACGAAGTCCGAGCCCAGGAAGGACTTGTAGAGCGAGGTGTCCTTGCTGTCCACCGCACGGTCGGTGAGGATCACCGGGATACCCGCGTCCTTGGCCTCCTTCAGGACGGTGTCCCAGCCGGACTCCACCACCGGCGAGAAGGCGATGACGTCGACCTTCTGCTGGATGAAGGTGCGGATCGCCTTGATCTGGTTCTCCTGCTTCTGCTGCGCGTCGGAGAACTTGAGGGTGATGCCGGCCTTCTTCGCCGCCTCCTGGACGGACTTGGTGTTGGCGGTACGCCACCCGCTCTCGGCGCCGACCTGGGCGAAGCCGAGCACGATCTTGCCGTCGGAGTCGCCCCCGCCGGCGCCCGCGGATCCGGACGCGGGGTTCTCCGTGGAGCAGGCGGTCAGCGCCGAGGACGCGATGAGGGCGATGCTGACGGCAATGGCAGCTCTGCGAGCCATGATGGGTGTCCTTTCGGGATACACGAAGTTCACGTCGGCGCGACCACGAGGCGGTCTCCGCAGGCGAGTTGAGCCCTGTTCGAGCAAGGGAGCCGGCAGCGGGAACGATCCCGACAGGCCCGCCTCGAAGGGTGGGTGCCGCAGCATTGTGAGCGCTAACAGCTCAACATCTCAATCCCTTGACGCGCGTTACTTTTCCGTTATCTTGCTACATGCCTCAGGTCGACCGACCTCTTCCCCATCGGCAAACGCGCCACCACGGGGCTCTCCGTGACGCATGCAGGACACGGAACTGCCGAGCAGATCAGAACCATTTACCCATAACCGGACAACATTTGACCCACGCCCAGGCCGGTGGCACACACGGTCACCTCTCGCGCGAGAGGCGCCGGCAGCGCGCGACTCTTGATTTCGCGATTGTTAGCGCTCACACTTCGACTGTCGAGCAAGCCCGCGCCCTGGGCCCACGCGAGTCGCCGCCCTCATGCCGGCCGCTCGCGGTTGAACAACTTCCTCGAAAGGCACCCCTGGTGACGTCACCCCATCCCCCCGCGTCCCCCGTACCCCCGCGTTCCGAGGACTCCGAGCAGTACACCGTGGGAGTGGACTTCGGCACTCTGTCGGGCCGCGCCGTGGTGGTGCGTGTGCGCGACGGAGCGGAGCTGGCCACCGCGGTACACGACTACCCGCACGGGGTGATCGACCGGAACCTGCCCGGCACCGGCGCGTCACTGCCGCCCGACTGGGCCCTGCAACACCCCCAGGACTGGGTCGATGTCCTGCGCCACGCAGTGCCGGCGGCTGTCACGGCGGCGGGCATCGATCCCGTCTCGGTCATCGGCATCGCCACCGACTTCACTGCCTGCACCGTGCTTCCCACGCTCGCGGACGGGACCCCGTTGGCCGAGACCGGGCTCGCCGACCGCCCTCACGCCTGGCCGAAGCTGTGGAAGCACCACGCCGCACAGGGACAGGCCGATCGCATCAACGCTCTCGCTCACGCACGGGGCGAACAGTGGATCTCTCGGTACGGCGGCAAGATCTCGGCCGAATGGCAGTTCGCCAAGGCCCTGCAGGTCCTGGAGGAGGACCCGCAGGTGTACGACTCGTGTGCCCGCTGGATCGAGGCGGCGGACTGGATCGTGTGGCAGCTCACCGGTGCGGAGTCGCGGAACGCCTGCACCGCCGGGTACAAGGGCATCCACCAGGACGGCTCCTATCCCGGCGAGCAGTACCTGGCCGGCCTGGACCCACGCTTCTCGGACTTCGCCCGGACCCGGCTCGAGTTCCCTCTGTCCGCACTCGGCTCCCGTGTGGGATCACTGTCCGCCAGGGCTGCCGACTGGACCGGCCTTCCTGCCGGTATCGCCGTCGCTGCCGGCAACGTCGACGCCCATGTGACCGCGGCGGCCGCCCAAGCCGTGGAGGACGGGCGTCTGCTGGCCATCATGGGCACCTCCACCTGCCATGTCGTCAATGCTCCCGTGCTGGCCGACGTCCCCGGGATCTGCGGTGTCGTCGACGGAGGCATCGTGGAGGGCACCTACGGCTACGAGGCGGGGCAGAGCGCGGTCGGCGACATCTTCGCCTGGGCCCTGCGCCAGGGCGTCCCGGCGGAGTACCTCGAAGAGGCGGCGTCCCTGGGCGAGGATCTGCACACCCTGCTGACCCGCAAGGCGGCTCTGCAACCGGTCGGGGGGCATGGGCTGGTCGCCCTGGACTGGATGAACGGCAACCGCTCGGTGCTCGTCGACCACCACCTCTCCGGTGTCATCGTGGGACTCACCCTGGCCACCCGGCCCGAAGACGTCTACCGCGCGCTCCTGGAAGCCACCGCCTTCGGCACCCGCGTCATCGTGGAGACGCTGGAGAGCGGCGGCGTCCCGGTGAACGAGTTCATCGTGGCCGGCGGACTGGCCAAGAACCACCTGCTCATGCAGATCTACTCCGACGTACTGCGCCGCCCTGTCTCCCTCGCGACCTCCCAGCAGGGACCGGCACTCGGCTCGGCCATCCACGCCGCCGTCGCCGCGGGAGCGCACCCTGACGTGCGCACCGCGACAGCCGCCATGGGCAGCCTGAAGCGCGACGCCTTCACGCCCGACCCCGCGCGCGCCGACGCCTACGACGCGCTGTTCGCCGAATACCGGCTGCTGCACGACCACTTCGGCACCGGCGACCTTCTGCACCGCCTGAGGAACGTACGCAACAACGCGATCGCCTCCCTCTGACACCGGCCACGACGCCCGCAACGCTCTGCGCGCGGCCCCGCCACGTACACGACTACCTCCAGGAGCTCCCGTGTCCAGCCCCGCTTCACCCGTCCACGAGATCTGGTTCCTCACCGGCAGCCAGGGCCTCTACGGCGAGGAGACCCTGCGTCAGGTGGCCGAGCAGTCCGGGCAGATCGCCGCTGCTCTCGCCGACGCGAGCGACCTCCCCGCGCGCATCGTGTGGAAGCCCGTACTGACGGAGGCCTCCTCGATCCGGCGCATGTGCCTCGAGGCGAACAGCGACGATCGCTGCGTCGGCCTCATCGCCTGGATGCACACCTTCTCTCCCGCGAAGATGTGGATCTCCGGCCTGGACGCCCTGCGCAAGCCCCTGCTCCACCTCCACACCCAGTCGAACGTCGCCCTGCCCTGGGCAACCATCGACATGGACTTCATGAATCTCAACCAAGCCGCCCACGGCGACCGCGAGTTCGGGCACATCCAGTCCCGCCTCGGGGTGGCCCGCAAGACCGTGGCCGGCCATGTCACCGATCCTCTGACGGTCGCCCGGGTCACCACCTGGGCCCGTGCCGCAGCCGCCCGCTCCGAACTCTCCACGCTCAAGGTCGCCCGCTTCGGCGACAACATGCGCGACGTGGCCGTCACCGAGGGCGACAAGGTCGAGGCGCAGCTCCGCTTCGGGGTCTCCGTCAACACCTATGGCGTCAACGACCTCGTCGACGTGGTCGACAGCGCGGACGAATCAGTGGTCAGCGCCCTGGTCAAGGAGTACGACGACACCTACCGCCTGGCACCGGAGCTGCGCACCGGGGGCGAACGGCACGAGTCGCTCCGCTACGCGGCCCGCATCGAAGCAGGTCTGAACACCTTCCTCGACGAGGGCGGGTTCAAGGCCTTCACCACCAACTTCGAGGACCTCGGCGGGTTGCGCCAGCTCCCGGGTCTCGCCGTGCAACGTCTCATGTCCCGGGGCTACGGCTTCGGGGGCGAGGGCGACTGGAAGACCGCCGTCCTGCTGCGTGCTCTCAAGGTCGCCGCCGCGGGCCTCCCGGGCGGAACGTCCTTCATGGAGGACTACACCTACGACCTCACGCCCGGCAGCGAAGTCATCCTGGGCGCGCACATGCTCGAGGTCTGCCCGACGATAGCGACCGGCACTCCCAGCTGCGAGATCCATCCACTGGGCATCGGCGGCCGCGAGGACCCCGTACGTCTGGTGTTCGACGCCGCTCCGGGCCCAGGCGTCGTTGTCGGCCTGGCCGACCTCGGGGACCGCTTCCGCCTGGTCGCCAACGACATCGACGTCGTGTCCCCGGCCGAGCCCCTGCCCGCCCTTCCTGTGGCCCGCGCCGTCTGGCAGCCCCGCCCCGACCTGCGCACCTCCACCGAGTCGTGGCTCACGGCCGGCGGCCCGCACCACACCGTGCTGAGCACCGCGCTCACCACGGAGCACCTGGACGATCTGGCCGAGATGCTTCGCATGGAACTCGCTGTCATCGACGGGGCGACGAGCGTGCGGCAGTTCACGCGCGAACTGCGCTGGAACCAGGCGTATCACCGCCTTGCTCTGGGGTTGTGACGCTGTTCGGTCAGTAGGGGGCCGGGGCGGGTCACGCCCCGGCCCCCTACTGCGTGTGGATACGACGTCCGGAGCGTGCGCCGGTCAGCGTGCCGTCGGTATTCGCGTGCTCAAGGCCTTCAAAATGGCGCGGGCCCGAACGTCTCCTCACCCGATGGTCTCGAAGCAGAATATGGAAACGTCAGTTCCTGCCATGGCCAATTCTTTCCTCTGCACAGAAAGGGGAGAGGCCCCGAGGTTCGGAATATCGAACATATGTCACGATGCCGCCGGAACCATAAGCGCCGGGCAATGCGGAGTCAACGTCCAGGACGCCCTTCGGCGGGGTGAGGGCCGAGCAGATACGGGGTCAACGGCAGGCGCAAGGAATTACGTCGCAGGCATTGACGCCGCAGCGGCGGGCCCCTAATTTCTGACCGCTCAACCGAACCGCGTTCGACATATCGAACGCACGGCAATTCCCGGCATCCATCGCACCTGCGCGTCCTCAGTCCGCCCGAGAACCCTGCCTCCAGCGAGACAACCGGAGTTCCGATGAGCTTTTCCTCCCGCCCCCGCCCCCTGTCGCGCCGTTCATTTCTCGGCGTCTCCGCAGCCACTTCTGTGGCCCTGGCCGCCGATTTGTCCCTAGGGGCCCGGACCGCCCATGCCGCCGATTCGGCATACGTCATGGGCTATTTCACCGAGTCACCGCTGAACAACGGCAACGACTACGGCCTTCACCTGGCTGTCAGCACCGACTCCCTGAATTGGATGCCGCTCAACCAGAACGCACCGGTGGTCACTCCCACCGCGGGCGCCGGCGGCTTGCGCGACCCGTTCATCCTGCGTAAGCAGGACGGCACCTTCGTGGTTCTCGCCACCGATCTGAAAGGCACCGACTGGGGCTACAACAGCCAGTACATCCATGTCTGGGACTCCGCCGACCTGCGCACGTTCACCAACTACCGGCGCCCCAAGCTGCACGACATGGCCACCCACAGCTGGGCCCCGGAAGCCTTCTGGGACGCCTCCCGGGGCCAGTACGCCCTCATCTACTCATCGGTGAACTCGACCGGGCACAGCGTCATCATGGTCAACTACACGACGGATTTCCTGACGGTCTCCGCGCCGCAGGTCTTCTTCGACCCGGGATACGACGTCATCGACGGGGACATGGCGGTGGGGGTCAACGGCGTCAACTACCTGTTCTTCAAGAACAGCGCCACCGGCGGTCTGACCGGGGCCCGGTCCACGTCGCTGAACCCGGGAAGCTTCGTTCCCTTCGGCAACTCGCTCGCCCACGGTGGCACCGAAGCGCCCACTCTGGTGAAGTCCCTGACCTCGAACACCTGGTACCTGTGGGGCGACACGTACACGCCGAACGGCGTCCTCTACGCCTGGCGGACCAACGATCTCGCCGCCGGCAGCTGGACCCCCGTCGACCAGCGGCTCTACACCCATCCCCTCAACGCCAAGCACTGCACCATCGCCGCCATCACCGCCGGCCAGCACAGCAATCTCGTGACGCGGTGGGGAGCACCCGCCTGGAACCGGCTCAAGTCCTACAACTTCCCGGACCGGTACGTACGTCACGCCAACCTGATCGCACGGCTGGACACCTACCCGTTCGACCCGTACCCCGACTCGCAGTGGAAGCTGGTACCCGGCCTCGCCGACCCTTCCGGAGTGTCCTTCCAGTCGGTCAACTACCCGACCCGCTACCTGCGTCACTTCAACTACGCGCTGCGCCTGGACGAGAGTGACGGCACAGCCGGATTCGCAGCGGATGCGACCTTCCACCGGGTCGCCGGCCTCGCCGACGCCTCCTGGACGTCCTTCCGTTCACACAACAACCCGACCCACTACATCCGGCACTCCGGCTACGCCCTTCGGACAGACCCTGTCGTGACCGCCACCGACAGGGCCGACGCCACGTTCTCGGTCGGCTACTGACCGGCGCCGCGACCGCAGGGCAGCGCCGGCCGAGCCGGCGCCCGGCGGGGTCCCCACTCGACATCAGCACCTGGGACATCGCCTGGTCGACGTCACGGTGGACCCCGTACGGCCACCTCGCCCAGGACGGCCCAGGAGCACTGCCGTCAGGTCGTCGAGGCGGCCGTGGGGTTCCCCGCTCAGACCAGGCCCAGCGACCTCAGAACCCGCTGCTGACCCGGTGTCGGGTCCGTCGGCCAGTAGACGTAGCAGACACCGCCCGTACCGCTCCTGACTGCGCCGTTCGCGTCGTAGCGCTTGGTCCTCAGCCAGATATTTTCCCACTCGCGCCGAAGGTAGACGCGCCGCACGGCCCCGTTGTCCGGCGAGGCGGGGTCATTGGCGATCACATCGCCGTCGGCCGTGAAGCCGATGACGGTCATCAGATGGCCGGAGGTGCCGTAGCCCGCCCCGGTCAGCTCCGTCTTGAGGAACGACTGGGACGTTATGACCGGCACGCCCGCGCCGACCAGCTTCTCCAGATCCTTAAGCGACCCGAGCCGGGTGACGACCGCGTTCATGTCCTTGTACGTGGCCGCGTAGGCGGCGTTGAAGGGCCAGTTGCCGCAGCCCTCGTACTGGTAGTCGAAGGTGTAGCGGGCCGCGTGGCAGACCTGGGGGTCGGCGAGCCCCGGCTTGACCCAGGACAGGTCGTCCGCGGTGGGCTCGCGCCCCCAGTACTCGATGATCATCTGCGAGGAGGTGGGGCTGCACCAGGCCTCGCCACCGTTGTCGTACTCGGGGTACTGCCCCACGTGGACGTTCTGCGAGTAGCGGGGCACCGGCAGTTCGCGGACGAGCCCCGGCGCGGCGGCCGGGACGGTGAAGCGGTCCGGGACGTCCGAGGCCATCGCGCCTACGCGGTGGACCGTGGGAGTGAGACGGCTGCCCGGGGTCCGGTGGAGCGTGAGCCGCAGCCGGTACGAGACCAGCCGCAGCCCGCTCGCGGCGTCGTCCACCGAGAAGGTGTCGGTCCAGACCGTGCTCCTGTCGTCGGTCTGGTCGTCGACGGAGGTACGGCGGATGTCCGCGTCGCCGGAGGCCCAGCGGCCCATCACGTACCAGGGGGTGTCGGTCCCGTCGGAGTACCGGCCGCGCAGCTCGATCTGGATCCATGTACCGGCCGGGGTGCGGGCGTTCCAGGAGGCGATCACCTCGGTGGCCGGCACCGAGGAGCGGTGGACGGGTGAGGTCCAGGTCGCGTACTCCCAGGTGGTGGTCCTACCCGTGTGCGGGTCGGCGTAGTCGGTGGTCCCGGCGGGGGTCGAGATCACGAGACCCGGCCTGCGGCCGGCGACAGCGCGTGTGCCCGCGGAGGTACCGAAGCGCCAGTCGGTGTAGGTGCTCCAGAAATGGTTGTCGACGAGCGAGGCGACCGCCGGGGTGGGAGAGGTGCGGGCAGGAGCGGCCGCGGCGGAGCCTGCGGCGGACACCGCGCCTGCGCCGGCCGCGAGCGCGGCGGTCAGCACGGTTCTGCGTGAAGTCGGTCTGGTCATGGGCGAGACCCCCTGTCGTGAGCGGATATGGGGCTGCGGATGCCGAGCGGTGCGCCAACTATTGCGGGTCCGGACCGGATCCGGCCAGCGATTCGCACCGCGTCGCGTGATCAATATTGGTCTGGTCCACTGGCGTGACCTGCGAGGGCTCCGGCCGGGGCGCGGTGCAGCCCTTAGGGTGGAGACATGAACGACCTGGCGGACCACGCCCGCCGCCTGCGCTCCCTGGCCCCGTCCTGCGGGCCGGTGCGGCTGATCGCGGTCGACGGACACGCGGGCTCGGGCAAGACGACCTTCGCGGGCCGGCTGGCCGCAGCCCTGGACGACGCCCCCGTGCTGCATCTGGACGACCTCGCCACCCATGACGAGCTCTTCGCCTGGACGGGCCGGCTGCGGGCCCAGGTCCTCGGCCCGCTCTCGCGCGGGGAGACGGCGCATTACGCCCCGTACGACTGGACGGGCAGGCGCTTCGGGCCGGCGCGTGCGCTGCCGCCCGCCCCGGTGATGCTGATCGAGGGGGTGGGCGCGGGCCGGAGCGCGGTGCGTCCCTTCCTGGCGGAGCTGCTCTGGCTCGAAGGGGACAGCGACAGGTCCTGGGAGCGGGGCCGCCGTCGGGACGGCCCCGCGCTCTCGGAGTTCTGGGACGGATGGACCGTCGCGGAACTCGAGCATTTCGCCCGCGACCCCTCGTACCCTTTCGCGGATGCGGTGATACGGCAGTTGCCCGAGGGATACGCGTGGCTGGAAGCGCCTCACGCGACAGCGGGAACGAGTCACATCATCACGCACGGTGAAGGTTGAGGGCCGCCATACCGAGCAGTCGGAATTCGCATCCGGCGTGCCCCAACTCGGCTTGACCGAGGGGCCGTACAGGTCTTACGTTCTCAATGTGCGGCTTTTCGGAGCCCTCACAGACGCGGAGCCCCCGGTTGTTCCCCCGTGATCGGGGGCTTCGTTCTGCCCTCGGGCGCCGTTTTCCGGCCGCCCGGTGACGCGTTCCGCTCACGCTCGGTCACGACTCCGATGCGCCGGTAACGCCCTTCGCCGCTCACTCCCTGTGCAGGTACGATGCATCTCGGTGCGGTCAATTCCCGTCCCCGACGCAGTGATTCGGCACGCTCCGATGGGCATGCTGTGCGGGCGGGACATTCTGGGGGCACGGTTTGTGGGGGACCTGATGGACATCGGCACGCAGGGCTCACAAGCCCCCGCCGACCTTGCGTGGCTGCGCGGCGTGGACGCCTACACGATGGGCGCGTACCCGCAGGCCGAAGAGGAATTCCGAAGTGCGGTGCGCTTCGACCCCGGCATGGCGGACGGCTGGCTCGGCCTCCATGCCCTGCGGATCGACACCACCACCGCGCTCTTACGCATGTACCGCCATCGGGACCGGTTCGGCGAGCAACGGGCGCGCCATCGACGCACCCTCAACTCCTGGTACTGGCTGGGATGGTGGGTACAACCGGTGCTGGAGAGCCCGCGCGACCTGCTTCTCGCGCACGCCTCGCACTGGCTGGACGGCCGTCATGTACCCGAGCTGGACCGGGCGTTGGCGGGCCTTCCCCCGATCGACACGGATCCGCATGTGCGGTTCCTCCATGCGTGCCGCGCCTACCTGGTCAAGGACTGGGAGCAGCTCGTGCGCACCACGGAGCAGCTGGTCGACGATCCACTGCTCGGCATCGAGGCCGGGCTCTTCGGCGGGATGGCACGGGTGCGTCTGGAGATGTACGGGCACGCGGAGCCGCTGCTGTCCGCCGCCCTGATGCGCTGCCGCAGCGAGCAACCGCAGCGCAAGGAGCTGCGCTACTGGCTGGCGCGGGCCCATGAGGGAACCGGGCGCAGCGCGGCGGCGCTTCCGCTGTACCGGGCGGTGCATCGTGTGGATCCGGCCTTCATGGACACCTCCGCCCGGCTCGCGGCGATCTCCGAGGGGGACGGATACGACGAGGCGGCCGATATGGCCGCGGTGTCGATGGCCGGCTTCGGCCCGGACGGCACCGGTGCGGAGGCCCAGGCCGACGGGGACTCACTGCTGGGCACCGATCTGGTGGACGGGCGCGAACCCTGGCTCGGCGGGGACCCGCAGGACCTGCCCGGAGCCGGCGCGGCTCCGCGTGCCGACGGGGTGAGGGAGAAGTCCGCGGGACAGCCCGCGCCCGCCGCCTTCCCCTCGGGGCCGAGCGATCCGGCGCTGCTCGCAGAGGCCCTGGCGGAGCTGGAGCGCATGGTGGGACTCGAACCCGTGAAACGCCAGGTCAAGGCCCTGTCCGCGCAACTCAACATGGCGCGGCTCCGCGCCGAGCAGGGTCTTCCGGTGCAGCCGCCCAAGCGCCACTTCGTCTTCTCCGGCCCGTCCGGGACGGGCAAGACAACGGTCGCTCGCATTCTCGGCCGGGTGTTCTACGCGCTCGGCCTCCTGGGCGGTGACCACCTGGTGGAGGCCCAACGGTCCGATCTCGTCGGTGAGTTCCTCGGCCAGACGGCGGTGAAGGCCAATGAGCTGATCGATTCGGCGCTGGGCGGGGTGCTCTTCGTGGACGAGGCGTACAGCCTCTCCAACTCCGGTTACAGCAAGGGCGACGCGTACGGCGACGAGGCCCTGCAGGTCCTGCTCAAGCGGGCCGAGGACAACAGGGACCATCTCGTGGTCATCCTCGCGGGCTATCCGGAGGGCATGGACCGGCTGCTCTCCACCAATCCGGGGCTCTCCTCACGCTTCACGACCCGGGTGGACTTCCCCAGCTACCGCCCTCTGGAACTCACCGCGATCGGCGGGGTACTGGCCGCCGAGAACGGCGACGCGTGGGACGAGGAGTCGCTGGACGAGCTGCGCAGCATCAGCGGGCACGTGGTCGACCAGGGCTGGATCGACGAGCTGGGCAACGGCCGCTTCCTCCGCACCCTGTACGAGAAGAGCTGCGCCTACCGCGATCTGCGGCTCTCCGGCTACGCGGTCGCGCCGACCCGGGACGATCTGGCCACGCTCCGGCTGCCGGACCTGATGCAGGCGTACGGCGAAGTGCTCTCCGGGCGGGGTCCCGTGGACCGCGGGAAGCCGGAGCCCGGGGCGCTGTGAGCAGCGGATCGGCGCCGGGGGGGGGGGGGACCCCCGGCGGGCCCACGCGTGGGTTTGGGTGGGGGCCGACCCGGAGCCCCCAA
>NZ_JBHYTT010000026.1:0-75062 GCF_042749285.1 Streptomyces sp. NPDC059499 | reverse complement strand
CACGTACGAGCCCTCACGCGAGGCCGTTCGTCACACGGAACCCGGGCCCGAGCCGGTACGCCCCGTCGCACCGGCCCCCGTGTTCGTCGAGGCGGGCCCCCCCCCCCGCCGCGCGGGCGGGGGCGGGCCCCCCCCCCCCCCCCCGCACCGTGAGCGGGGGTGTTACGGGGTCAGGAAGCCGGGGCGGCCTCGGGGGCCTTGCCGGGCTCCTCCTCGTCCTCGGGGGCTTCCAGCCTCATCTGCCGCGGGATCGCGAGCATCAGGAGGAAGGCGAGGACGACGACTCCGCCGAAGACCCACAGGGTGGTCTGCAGGCTGCCGGCGAAGGAGGTACCGGTGGCGTCCTTGGCGTAGCCGGCCAGGACCGGGGCCGCCTGCTGGTTCTGGAGTGCGGGAACGGCGCAGCTCTCCGGGACGACGGCCGGGTCCTTCTCCTCGACCCGGTCGACCGCGCACGTCCGGTAGGCCGCGACGGTGGTGTCCGCCTCGCCCGGGGTGAGCCCGGCGGTGGCGACGAGTTCCTTGCGCAGTTCGGAGGCCTGGTCGTCGATCGCCGTTCCGGTGTTGCCCACCAGTCCGGCGAAGAAGACGACGCTGACCAGGGCGCCGCCGACGGCGAACCCGAGCTGGGCATTGGTGTGGACGATGCCGGAGGCGGAGCCCGCGTCCTTCTGCGGCACCTCGGAGATCACGATCTGCGGCAGCGGGGCCGCGATCAGACCGAAGCCGAGACCGATCAGCAGCATCGGCACCACGAGCTGCCAGGAGCTGATGCCGCTGCCGTACTCGCCGGCCGCCCACAGGAAGGCCAGCGCACCGATCACGGTGACGACCGCGCCGGACTGCAGCACCTTGCGGCCGAACTTGGGCACCAGGACGACCATGGCCGCCGAGGAGGTGAGGAAGGCACCGATGCAGAACGGGAGGCTCGTGAGCCCCGAGCGCATCGGCGACCAGCCGAGGCCGACCTGCATGTAGACGGTCCAGCCGATGTTGAACATGCCGATGCCGATGTAGAAGGCGAGGTTCACGCCGAGCCCGGAGGAGAAGCTGCGGATGCGGAACAGCGCCAGCTCCACGAGCGGTGAGCCGTCCAGGAGGGTCTTCTTCTTCTGCCACAGGATGAAGGCGCCGAGCACCGGCACCGATGCGGCCATCGACACGAAGCCCCACAGCGGCCAGCCCAGTTCGCGGCCCTGGAGCAGCGGGAAGATCAGCAGGAGCAGACCGGCGGTGGCGAGGACGACGCCCCTGACGTCGAGCTTCAGGGCATGCGGTGCCTTGGACTCGCGGAGCACGCGCGGGGCGTAGATGAGCCCGAGGATGCCGACCGGGATGTTGATGAGGAAGATCAGCCGCCAGCCGAGGCCGAAGAGGTCCCACTCGGCCAGCGGTCCGCCCGCGCCCATGCCGACCGCGGCGGCCACACCGGCCACACCGCCGTACATGGCGAAGGCCCCGGCCCGCTCCTTGGCGGAGAAGGTGACGTGGATGATGGCGAGGATCTGCGGAACCATGATTCCGGCGAAGGCACCCTGGATCATGCGGGACGCGACCAGCTGCCAGGGCTCCTGAGCGAGTCCGGCTCCCAGCGATGCGACCGTGAAGCCGACGACGCCGAGGAGGAACATCCGCTTGCGGCCGTAGATGTCGCCCAGCCGGCCGCCGAGGATCAGCAGCAGCGCGAAGCTGAGCTGATAGCCCACCAGCACCCACTGGATGATGGAGTAGCCGCCGCCGATGCCCTGCTGGATGGCCGGGGCCGCCACGTTCGCGATGGTGCCGTCCAGCATGTCCATGAAGGCGGCGACGAGCAGCACCAGCAGGGCCATCCAGCGCTTCGGGTCGGGCGGCGCCGCACCGGTTCGCTTGTCCGCAGCCGTCTCGTCCCTTGCCACCTCCGTCTCCGTGGACGGAGCCTGCTCGGAGGAAATAGCCATGGTGTACCTCTCAGATCTTGGGGGGACCGGGACAGTCCTTGGGGGGTTCCGCAGGTGGCTGGACAGCCTTGGACCATCGGACGGCAGGATGCCCGGTGTCAGTGGAATTCCACTGGAGTGCGGCTGAACCGCGGGGCCACCGCGGCAGGGCCGCTTCCGCGTGCCAGGTGGTGCGGATGGGATGCCGCCTCCGCGGCGCTCAGCACCGGCGTCACGCACGCTTCGGTGCCTTCGAACAGCTGCGCCCAGTGATCCCGTTCCCCGGTGATGAAGCGGCTCGCGAACTCCCTGCGCAGTGCCGGCCAGTTGTGCGGTTCGTCCCGGTCGGGCAGGGCCGCGCCCGCCAGTCCGAGGCCGTGCAGCAGCGCGGCGTAGAAGCGGTCCTCCAGGGCGCCGACGGCCACGTAGCCGCCGTCGGCGCACGCGTAGGTGGTGTAGAACGGCGCTCCGCCGTCCAGCAGGTTCGCTCCGCGCTCGTGCCGCCACTGGCCGGCCGCCTCCATGCCGACCAGCATGCCGAGCATCGCCCCGGCACCGTCCACGATCGCGGCGTCGACGACCTGCCCCCGGCCGGTCCGCTGCCGCTCGTACACGGCCGCGAGGACCCCTGCGACCAGGAACATCGAGCCGCCCGCGAAGTCCCCCAGGAAGTTCACCGGGACGACGGGCGGACCGCCGGCCTCACCGATCGCGTACAACGCACCGCTGAGTGCCAGGTAGTTGATGTCGTGTCCGGGGGTCCTGGCGAGCGGTCCCTCCTGCCCCCAGCCCGTCATCCGGGCGTAGACGAGGGCGGGATTGCGGTCCAGGCACACGTCGGGGCCGATGCCGAGCCGCTCGGCCACCCCCGGTCTGAAGCCCTCGACCAGGATGTCGGAGCTTTCCAGGAGGTTCAGGAGCTCCGCGATGTCGTCGGGGCTCTTCAGGTCCAGTGCGATGCGGTGGCGTCCGCGGTCCAGGACCTGGTGCCACTGTTCGAAGGAGCGGCGGCCGTCGGCCCGGTCGACCCGGATCACCTCGGCGCCCAGGTCGGCCAGCACCATGCAGGCGAAGGGCGCCGGCCCGATCGCCGCCAGTTCGACCACTCTCAGCCCGCTCAGGGGCCCGGTCGCGGCGGACCGGCCCTCACTCGCTGCTATGCCCATCCCGGGAGGCTAGGAAGCCTGTCCGGAAACCGGCTCGGGCCGCGCTCGCGCCGTGCTCGTACCGCGGCGCACGGACTCTAGCTGTGCCCGAGCGGCCGCTGGCACCGTACACCGGGAACTTTGTGCCGTCGGAAACCCGACGTTCTTCACGAGGAACGATTCCCCACGAGGAAGGATCCACTGTGACAACCAGTGCTACGGAGCCGGGCACCGCCGAGGCGGAGACAAGCACCTTCCCCTACAAACGGCAGTGCCCCTTCACTCCTCCGAAGGAGTACGCGGAGATCGTCGAGAAGGACGTCTCCCAGGTCACGCTGTCCGGATCCGGCCTCCGCATCTGGACGGTCGCGGGCTACGAGACGATCCGGCAGCTGCTGACGGACCCCCGGGTCAGCGCCTCGCGCCGGCACGACAACTTCCCCTTCTACTTCATCGCCCCGCCGGAGTACCGCACCGAGACGTCCTTCATCGGCTACGACGGCAAGGCGCACAGCGACACCCGCCGCAAGGCCGCCCTGACGTTCACCAGCCGCCAGGTGCGCCGGCTGCGGCCCCGGATCGAGGAGATCGTCGACGACCACCTCGACAAGCTGCTGGCGATGGAGCCCGGGGTGGACTTCCACCACGCGTTCTCGCTGCCGGTGCCGATGACCGTCATCTGCGAGCTGCTGGGCATTCCGCAGGACCGGCACGAGTTCTTCATCAAGCACGGCACGGCACTGCTCGGAGGGCACAGTTCCACCGAGGAGCGCCAGGCCGCGATCGTCGAGGTGAACGCGTACGTCAGCGACCTCATCCAGCTGAAGAAGAGCGAACCGGGCGAGGACCTGCTCAGCCGTGCGATGGCCGACTACGAGGCGTCCGGCGAGGAGTACACCGACCGCGACCTGTTCAACATGGTCCGGCTCCTGATGAACGGCGGCCACGAGACCACGGCCAGCCAGATCTCGCTCGGCACGGCCTGCCTGCTGGAGAACCCCGACCAACTGCAACTCCTGTTGAACGACCCCTCACTGGTCAAGCCGGCCGTCGAGGAGCTGGTGCGGTTCGCGACCATCGGTGACACCGCGGTGCCCCGGGTCGCGCTGGAGGACATCGAGATCGGCGGCTCGGTCATCCGCAAGGGCGACGGCATCCTCTGCCTCGGCCTCGCCGCGAACCGGGACCCCGAGGTGTTCCCCGAGCCGGAGAAGCTCGACATCACGCGCGGCAGCCGCAAGCACCTGGGCTTCGGGCACGGCGTGCACCACTGCATCGGCGCGGACCTCGCCCGGCTGGAGCTGGAGATCGTGTGGAGCAAGCTGTTCCAGCGCATTCCGACGCTGCAGCTCGCCAAGCCCTTCCTCGAGATACCCCGTAAGGAGGGCGCAGTGATCTACGGGCTGTGGGAGCTGCCGGTCACGTGGTGAGGTCGACCCGTGCTCGAGCAGCCATCCGTAGCGTGCCGTGGCACAGCACCCCGGCGGCAGTCCAGGAGGAAGACGTATGAGCACGGCACTCACGCCTTTCCGGGTCGGGTTCCCCGACGCGGATCTCGCCGACCTCGGCGAGCGGCTGTCCCGGACCCGGTGGCCCGACAAGGAGACGGTCGGTGACTGGTCGCAGGGTGTGCCGCTGGCCTACCTCCAGGAGCTCGCCGAGTACTGGCGCAGCACCTACGACTGGCGGGCGGCCGAGGCGCGGCTGAACGCGCTGCCGCAGTACCGCACCGAGATCGACGGCCTCGGCATCCACTTCCTGCACGTGCGCTCGCGCCACCCGCAGGCGAAGCCGCTGCTGCTCAGCCACGGCTGGCCCGGATCCGTCATCGAATTCCTGGACATCATCGGCCCGTTGACGGACCCCGAGGACCCGGCGGACGCCTTCCACGTGGTCTGTCCGTCGCTGCCGGGCTTCGGCTTCAGCGACAAGCCGGACGACGTGGGCTGGACGGTGGAGCGCACCGCGGCCGCCTGGGCGGAGCTGATGAACCGGCTCGGATACGAGCGGTACGCGGCGCACGGCACCGACTGGGGCTCCTTCCTGACCGGGATCCTGGGCGAGAGCGACGCGGAGCACCTGGTGGGCATCCACCTGGCGATGCCCTTCGCCCGGCCGCCGCAGGAACAGGTGGAGCTGGACGAACGGGATCTGGCCGGCCTCGCCGCGCTCAAGGAGTTCCAGACCCACGAAGGCGCGTACTCCGTGCTGCAGGCCACGCGTCCGCAGACACTCGGGTACGGACTCTCCGACTCGCCCGTCGGCCAGTTGGCCTGGATGATCGAGAAGTACTGGGCCTGGAGCGACCACGACGGCGACGTCGAGAAGGTCATCCCCCGCGACCGGCTGCTGGACGCCGTGACGCTCGCCTGGCTGGCCGGCACCGGCACCTCGTCCGCCCGCATCTACTGGGAGAGCCACAACAAGATGGCGCTCGGCCGGGTCGACGTGCCCACGGCCTGTTCCGTCTTCCCCAAGGACGCCCGCATGCCGCGCGCCTGGTGCGCGCACCGCTTCACCGATCTGCGGCGCTGGACCGACCACGAGCACGGCGGGCACTTCCCCGCCCTGGAGCAGCCGGAGCTGCTCGTCGACGAGCTGCGTTCCTTCTTCCGCGCGCTGACCTGAGACCCGAGACCTTCCGTCTGGAGGCACTGCCCATGACCGCCCGAACGACCGGGGTGAGTGAAGACCTGCCCGAATTCCCGTTCCCGGGTACGAGTTACCGGGGCCCCGACCCGATCTTCACGCAGTTGCGCGCGGAGCGGCCCGTCGCGCGGGTGCGGTGGAGCGGAGGCGGTCATGCCTGGCTGGTGACCCGCCACGAGGACATCAAGTCGGTACTGGACGACACCCGTTTCAGCCGCGCGGCCTCGTACGCGCCGGACGCCCCCACCTTCAGCGGGCTGTTCCAGGCCCCGCCGGGAATGATCATCTCGCTGGACCCGCCGGACCACACCCGGCTGCGCGTTCTGGCCGAGCAGGCGTTCTCGCCGGCACGGATCCAGGGGATGCGGCCCCGGGTGCGGGAGCTGGCGGGCCGGCTGCTGGACGCGCTGGACAAGGAGTCGGACGGCGGCCCGGTGGACCTGGTCGAGGGCTTCGCCGCTCCGCTGGCCATGGCCGTTATCTGTGAGCTGCTGGGTGTGCCCGAGCAGGACAGGGACCAGTTCCTCACGTGGGTACGCCAGTTCGCCGACGTCTCGGGTCCCGAGGAGCTGGCCGTCGAGGGCCGCGAGAACCTCGGTGCCTACATCGCCGGGCTGGTGGCAGGCAAGCAGGCGAAGCCCGCCGACGACGTGCTCTCCGCCCTGATCACCGCCCGTGACGGCGAGGACCGGCTCGGCTTCGAGGAGCTGGTCGGGCTCGGCTACACCCTGCTGGGCGGCGGTTTCGACTCGGCGGCCGGCCAGATCTCCAACTTCGCCCTGACGCTGCTCGACCGCCACACCGACGTCTGGCGCCGGCTCGGCGAGCACCCGGAGGACGTCCCGGCGGCGCTGGAGGAGCTTCTGCGTACGGTCAATCTGACCGGCAACGACACCTCCGGGCTGCCGCGTATCGCCACGGAGGACGTGGAGATCGGGGGCGCTGTCATCCCCGCCGGGGACGCCGTGTTCCTCTCCTTCGCCTCCGCCAACCGCGACGGGTCGGTGTTCGCCGACCCGGAGACCCTCGACTTCGGCCGGACCGACAATCCCCACCTCGCCTTCGGGTACGGCATCCATCACTGCCTGGGGGCTCCACTGGCCCGGGTCGAGCTCGCCGTCGCCCTGGAGGAGCTGACCGGCCGCTACCCCGACGCGCGGCTGGCCGTGCCGGAGAGCGAGCTGCTCTGGAGGGCCGGCGATGTGAACCACAACCTGGTCAGCCTCCCCGTCCACCTGAGAAGGAGCACCACATGAGCAGCGTCGAACTTCCCGCCGTCAGCAGGGAGGTCCGTCTGGCGGCCTACCCGGCCGGCGAAGTCACCCTGGAGCACTTCGAGTTCGGTGAGTCGGAGCTGTCCGCGCCGGCCGACGGCGAGGTCGTCGTACGCAACGACTGGATGACGCTCGGCTCGGTGGCCCGTGACCAGATGAACCCCGACACGAAGCTGCCGATCCCGGTCTTCCAGCCTGGCGTCGCGATGTGGGGCCGTACCGTCGGGACGGTCGTCGCGTCCAACAGCGACACCCTCGCCGTCGGCGATCTCGTGGAGCACTTCTCCGGCTGGCGCGACTACGCCGTCGGCAACGCCCACGGGTTCTTCAAGCGTGACCGCTCCCTCCTGCCCGGCCCGGAGTACTTCCTGTCCCAGGGGCCGACGGCCTGGCACGGCATGGTCGGTACGGCGGCGGTGGCCGAGGGCGACACGGTGTTCGTGTCGGGAGCCACCAACGGTGTCGGCGCGCTCGCCGGTCAGATAGCGAAGCTGCGGGGCGCCAAGCGGGTCATCGGCAGCACCGGGTCCAAGGAGAAGATCGACTTTCTGGTCCAGGAGCTCGGCTTCGACGCCGCGTTCGACTACCACGAGGGGCCGGTCGCCGAGCAGCTCGCGGCACTGGCACCCGACGGCCTCGACGTGGTCTTCGACAACGTGGGCGGCGAGCAGTTCGAGGCAGCTGTCCAGGTCGCCGCCCGCGGGGCGCGGTTCGCGCTGTGCGGTGCCCTGTCCGGGCAGCACGGCGCCGGTGACGGCGGCAGCCCCCGGCTGCCTCTGATGTCCGCCATCACCAAGGACCTGACGCTGCGCGGCTTCGCGACGCTGCACACGCCCGACCAGATCGAGGGCTGGAACGCCCAGTTCAGCACCTGGCTGCGCGAGGAGCGCATCGTCTTCCCGCACACGGTCGTCGAGGGCGGGGTCGCGGAGCTGCCGGAGGCGTTCGTGGCTCTGCTCGGCCGGAAGTACAGCGGCACGGTACTGGTCAGGATGAGCTGAGACCGGTCGGTGTGCTGCGGTGGTGCCCCGGGGTGCGTGTCCCGGGGCACCACCGTCGTTTCATGGATACGAGGAAAGGATCCGGTCATGGTGACAGGAGACCCGAACGTGCTGGACCGACGGGCGCTCAACCGGAGCCTGCTGGCCAGGCAACTGCTGCTGGAGCGCGCCGGCATGCCGGCCGTGCAGGCGGTCGGACATCTGGTCGGGATGCAGGCCCAGGCGCCCAACCCGCCCTACATCGGGCTGTGGACCCGGCTGGCGGGATTCCGTATCGAGGACCTGGCGGACAGGGTCCGGGACCGCGAGGTGGTCCGGCTGGTGCTGATGCGGGGCACGATCCACCTGGTCACGGCGCAGGACTGCCTGGCGCTCCGGCCGGTGCTCCAGGGAGCCCTGGAACAGGGCCTGAAGGGCACGTTCGGCCGGAAGCTGGCGGGGCTCGACACCGCGGACGTGGTGGCGCTGGGCCGTGAGCTGGTCGAGAAGGAGCCGCTCACGCTGGGCGGCCTCGGCACCCTGCTCGCCGAACGCTGGCCGGACCGGGATCCGTTCGCCCTGGCCAATGCCGTACGCAATCTGGTGCCGCTCGTACAGGTGCCGCCGCGCGGCCTGTGGGGCGAGAGCGGCCAGGCCGTGCACACGACGGCGGAGTTCTGGCTCGGCACGACGCTGGCGGAGAGCACCTCGCCCGACACGATGGTCGAGCGGTATCTCGCCGCCTTCGGGCCCGCCACCGTCAAGGACATCCAGACCTGGTCCGGAATGACGCGGCTGGCCGACTCGGTGAACCGGCTCAGGCCCCGGCTGCGTTCCTTCCGCGACGAGAACGGGCTGGAACTGCTCGACCTCGCCGACGCTCCTCTGCCCGACCCGGGGATGCCCGTGCCGGTGCGCTTCCTGCCGGAGTTCGACAACATCCTGCTGTCGCACGCCGACCGCAGCCGCATCCTCACGGACGAGCAGCGCAAGCTGGTCTTCACCCGCAACGGCCTGATCAAGTCGACGTTCCTCGTGGACGGTTTCGTACGCGGGCTGTGGCGGATCGAGCAGACGCGCAAGGCGGCGACCCTCGTGATCGAGCCGTTCGGCGCGCTGAGCGGGAAGGACCGCGATGCCGTCGCCGAGGAGGGGACCGGCCTGCTCGCCTTCGCGGCCGCCTCCGCCGCGACGCGCGGCCTGCGCTTCGACTGAGGGCGCACGACGGCGGGGGAGAGACCGCAGGACCCGGTCTCTCCCCCGCCGTCGTGCGGTCAGTTCGACCAGTCCGGGGTGTCGAGGATCTCCAGGACCGTCGTCGTCCACACGTATCCCGCGCCGGCCGCCTGGAGGACGACCAGGTCCCCGGGCTTCGCCTCGCCGCTCTCCATGACCCGGTTCAGCCCGAGCACGGGGTCGGCGGTGCCGACCATGCCGGTGCTCAGGCCCCACTCGTGGGTCGTCCGCTCCCGGTCGACGCCCAGCAGGCCGTAGAGCCCGTGGGTCACGATCGACAGGGCGAGGTTCTGGTGGAGGAAGTACCGCACGTCGGGCAGCTCCACCTCGGCCTCGTGGAGGGCCTGCTTCATCGAGAGCTGCACGCTGGCGGAGATCTTCTCGATGGCGTCGTCGAAGTCCATGTCCTCGGCGAGCAGGTAGTCCGACTTGCGCTCGCTGACCCCGACCGGCGCACCCCCGGAGAACGGCGCGTCCGTCCAGCCGGCCCCGCTGCGGCCCATCGGCTCCAGCGAGGGGTCCGCGTGCGAGTACGTGGCGCGGACGCGGGCGAACCCGCCGCGGCTGGACAGGACGAGGGCCGCGGCACCGTCGCCGTCGACGTTCTGCTCGTCCGAACCCCAGCGGTCGATGTAGGGCATCCGGAAGGCGTCGCCGCCCGTGATGAGGGCCGCGGTGACGTCGGGGCGGGAGGTCACGTACGAGGAGGCGACCTCGAAGGCCGCCAGCATGCCGTTGCAGCCCTGCTTGATCTCGAACGCCGGTCCCGTGCCGCCGACCGTCTCGCGCTGCACGAAGCTCGCTGGCGTCCAGAAGTCGAGTCCCTGGTGTCCGATGTAGCTGTGCAGGACCAGACCGAACTCGTCGTGCTCGTGTCCGGACCTGGCCACCGCCCGGCGCCCCGCGATCGCCGCCATCGTGGGTCCGGTCTCGTTCTCGGCGGCCACGTGGACCGAGCGGAAACCGTTCAGCGAACGCTTCTGCTCGGTGTAACTGCCCGCGGCGATCGCCTCCTCGGCGGTCTCGATCCGCTCGGGCAGGTACGCACCCACACCGGCGACGTAGAGGTTGTTCCAGCGCATGTCAGTCTCTCCTTCAGGACGCGTAGAGGTACGCCGCGAGAGTCGCGGGGGTGGGCGCCTGGTAGATGCGGCGTACCGGGATCTTGATCCCGAACGCCTCCTGGACGCGCCGGGTCAGTTTGGACGCCAGGAGGGAGTGCCCGCCCAGGTCGAAGAAGCTGTCCTCCACATCGACGTCCGGCATGCCGAGAACTTCGCCGAACAGCAGGCAAAGCTCCCTCTCCCACTCCGTTGCGGTCACTGGTGCCTCCGTTGTCTTCTGCGTCGGTTGGTGGCCCCTGTCCGGGGGCGCGGTCGGCGTCATGCCGCTTCGGTCTCGAGCCGGCTGTGCAGTTCCTCGTCGTACAGCTCGTCGACGGACATGCCGCCGGCGGCCACGGCGAAGTAGCGCTCCGTCAGGTCCTGGGACCCGCTGACCATGCGGAGCATCGCCATCCGGTCGGGCGTGACCTCCAGACGGCTCACGAAGAGGGTGTTGCGGTAGCCCTCGAAGAGCTCGTCCTGGAGCTCCTCCCCGTACGTCCGCAGCCCTTCGGCGAGCCGCACCGGGTCATCGAGCACGCCGGCGACCGACGCGGCCAGCAGATCGGCCTGCAGGAAGGCGTCGCTGATGCCGCGCGCGGTGATCGAGTCCTTGTGGTGCGCGGCGTCGCCGACGAGCGCCCAGCCGGGGCCGGCCGGGGTGCGGAAGAAGTTCTGCTGGTCCCCGGTGCCACGCAGCCGTTCGACGCGTTCGCCGCCGTCCATCGCCCGCGCGTACAGGTCCGGCGCGGTGGTGCGGATGTTCTCCAGGTAGTGCTCCAGCGCGTCGCCGCGCACCTGGTTGAACTCCGCCTGCGGGAAGTACGCGGCGATCAGGGTGGCATCGTCGTTGGTCGGTATCGCGCCGATCCAGCGGCCGGGGCGCTCGTACAGCTCGAACTGGGACTTGATGCCCTGCCAGTAGGTGAAGTAGATGCAGGACATCAGCGGGTCCTGGACCGTGTACGGGGCGTCGACGGCCTTGGCCACCGCCGACCGCATCCCGTCCGCACCCACCACGAGGCGGGCCCGCTCCTCGACCGGCTTGCCTTCCGCCGAGCGGCACTTGACCCCGACGACGCGGTCCCCGTCGAAGACGAGACCGGACACGGAGCAGCCGTCGCGGAACTCCGCACCGGCGGCCACGGCCGCGTCGACCAGGATCTGGTCCAGCAGGTACCGGCGCGGTGCGTACGCGGCCGACTGTCCCTCGTGCGGGACGGTGCCGCCGTCCAGCCGGACGTCCTCGACCTGGTAGACGGTCCTGTCCAGCGCCGGGCAGCCGGTGGCGCGGACCGCGTCCAGCACTCCCCAGCGGGCGAGCCGCGCGATCCCGGGCTGGTGGATGTAGTGCGTGGAGAGCGTGTCACTGGGGAACCGCGCCCGGTCGACGAGCAGCACCCGATGGCCCGCCCGCGCCAGGAGCAGAGCGGAGGCGGCACCCGCGACGCGAGCCCCCACCACGATGACGTCGTACATTCCGGACCTCCAAGTCACGGACATGCCCCTCGGTTCGGCGGTGGGCCGGGCGGTCGACGCCCGGCCCACCGGCTTAGGAGCAATCTGAGGGCACCTTCGCAGCCTCTTCTTGAGACCCGCTCGATCAGTCCTGGGCGGCGAACGCGCCGAGGTTCTCCCCGGCCCACTGACGGAAGGTCCGCGCCGGCCGTCCGGTGACGCGTTCCACGGTGTCGAGGGTCGCGGCCGGTTGCCCGACCCCCGCGGCCCACTGGCCGAGGAGCGAGGCGAGGATCGACGCCGGCACGAACCGGCCCATCTGCTCGACCGCCTGGTCCCGGGTGAGTTCCCGCACCGGGATCTCACGTCCGAGGAGTTCTCCGAGGATGCCGAGCTGCTCACGGAAGGTCAGCGACTGCGGTCCGGTGAGGGTGAGGGTCCGGCCCACGAGCGTCTCGTCGGCCAGGGCGGCCGCGGCGACGGCGGCGATGTCGTCCTCGTGGATGGGCGCGGTGTGGGCGTCCGTGTACGGCAGTTCGACAGGCTGTCCCCCGCGGATGGCATCGCTCCACCCGAACGCGTTGCCGTCGAAGGCGCCCGGTCGCAGGACGGTGGCCGGCAGCGCCGACTCGGCGAGCGCGTCCTCGACCGCCGCGTGGAGCAGGGCCAGGGCGTCGGTCCCGGCGTCGGGGCCGCCGACCGTGGACGAGGACAGCAGGACGACGTGCCGGACTCCCGCCCCGGCCGCGGCTGCGAAGAAGTCCTTGGCGCCGTCGGACTCGGCGTAGAGGAACACCTTGTCCACGCCGTCGAGGGCGGCGTCGAAGGTGTCCGGGCTGTTCAGGTCCAGCCGGACGGTGTCCACTCCGGCCGGAACGCTCAACTCCCCGGGTGTGCGGCCGGACGCGCGCAGGGTGTGGCCCGCCGAGTGCAGGCGGTCGAGGACGCGGCGGCCGACGTTGCCGCGTGCCCCGGTTACGAGAATGGTCACGGTGGTACTCCCGTCGAGTGCGGTACCGGCCCGGATGGTGGGGTGGCTGACGGAAACCGTCGGCCCTACGGGCCCGTCCGCCGGAACAGGGTCGGACAGACGGACAGGCCCTAAGCGGAGCCGGCAATTCAGTGAACAGGGCCGTACTCGCGCGTGCCTTGACCCGCGCGAAGGCATGGCCGGTTCCACCGGCATTCGAGCCGGTTCGCAGACCCTGCCGCCCCGGGCACCTCGAGAGGAGACAGGCCGATGACATCGGTAGTCGCAGCGTTTCGCCGTCGGGCCGCCGGCGCCCCCGACACCGTGGCGGTCTCCGCCGGTGACGACCACCTGACCTACGCCGAGCTCGACCGCTGGGCGCGTGAGGTGTCGCGGGAGCTCACGGACGGTGCGGGGGCGACGCCGGGCGACCGGATCGCGGTCTGCCTGGAGCGCTCCCCCGAACTCGTCGCCGCGCTGCTCGGCGTCCTGGGGGCCGGTGCGGCGTTCGTGCCCATCGGCCTCGATGACCCGGCCGCGCGGGTGGCCGAGGTGTTCGCGGACGCGGAGGTGCGTGCCGTCCTGTGCGAGCCGGACGATGCCGGCCGTTTCTCGGCGTACGGCATCCCGGTCCTGCGGGTCGCGGCCCGCCCCGCGGCGGACCGGCCGGTGCCGCCGGAGACCGCCGAGGTCCGGCCCGGCGACCTCGCCTACCTGATGTACACCTCGGGATCCACGGGCCGCCCGAAAGCCGTCATGGTCGAGCACCGCAACATCACCAACCTGGTGACGGACCCCAACTACGTGGAGCTGGGCCCCGACGACCGGATCCTGCAGCTCGCGCCCGTCGCCTTCGACGCCGCCACGTTCGAGATCTGGGGCGCTCTCCTCAACGGGGCCCGGCTGGTGCTCGCCCCGCCGCGGCAGATCCAGGCCGAGGAGCTCGGCGCCCTGCTGCGTGACGAGGGCATCACCGTGCTCTGGCTGACGGCCGCGCTCTTCCACCGGCAGATCGATGTGGACGTCAAGGCGTTCGGCGGGCTGCGCACGGTGCTGGCCGGCGGTGACGTGCTCTCGGTCCCGCACATCCGCGAGCTGCGGGCCGCGGTGCCCGGCTGCGGGATCGTCAACGGCTACGGGCCCACGGAGACCACCACGTTCGCCGTCTGCCACCGTATCGGCGCGCAGGAGGACCTCGGCCACTCCGTGCCGATCGGCACCCCGCTGCAGAACGTCGACGTCCGGATCGTCGACGACTCCGGCCTGCCGCTGCCCGACGGCACCTCCGGCGAGCTGTGGATCGGTGGCGCGGGGGTGTCCCGGGGCTACTGGCGGCGCCCCGACCTCACCGACAGGGCCTTCGTCACCGCCCCGTGGGACAGCGCGGCCGGGCGGTTCTACCGCAGCGGCGACCTGGCCAGGCGGCGCCCCGACGGTGTCATCGAGTTCCTCGGCCGCAACGACGACCAGTTCAAGCTGCGGGGCTTCCGTATCGAGCCCGGCGAGCTCGAGGGCGTCCTCGCCGGCCATCCGCAGGTGCGCGGCGCCGCGGTAGGGGTCCGGGAGAGCCACCTGGGCGACCGTCGGCTGGTGGCCTGGGTCGTGCCGGAGGCCGACACCCTCGACCGGCGCGCCCTGCGTTCGTACCTGCGCGAACGCGTGCCCGAGCACATGATCCCCGCGGCCTTCGTCTCGCTGGCGGAGCTGCCCATCACCGGGAACGGCAAGGCGGACCGCAAGGCGCTACCCACCCCCGACTGGACGTCGAAGTCCATCTACGTCTGATCCCCCTCTCCCGAGCCGACCTGAAAGGACGGAGCATGACCAACCATCCGTTCACCAACCAGTACGTCGTGGTCACGGGCGGTGCCACCGGCATCGGCCGTGCCACCGCCCTCGACTTCGCCAAGCAGGGTGCCGCGGGGGTGATCGTCACCGGACGCCGGGCCGACCGCCTGGCCGAGGTGGCGGCACTGCACCCGGCCATCGTCCCGGTCCGCGCCGATGTGAGCACGCAGAGCGGCGCGGACGCGGTCGCCGAGGCGGTCGGCGAGCTGGGCGGCTCCCTCGACGTACTGGTGCACAACGCCGGGATCCACACCATCGGGGCGGCCGGCAGCATCGACACGGAGGCGGCCCGCGAGCTGTTCGACGTCAATGTGCTCGGCACCGTGATCCTCACCAACCGGCTGCTCCCGGCGCTCCGTTCGCCGGGCGGCAGCATCGTGTTCGTCACCAGTCCGGCCGGTCACAACCCGACACCGATGGCGTCGGTGTACGCGGCGAGCAAGGCCGCGGTGAACACCTTCACCCGCTCCTGGGCACTGGAGCTGGCCCCGAAGGGCATCCGGGTGAACGCCGTGGCTCCCGGCTGGGTGCGCACCGAGGTGTACGAGAGCCACGGCATGCCCCCCGAGCAGGTGGACGAGCTCTTCGCGCAGGCGGCGAAGAGCGTGCCGCTGGGTGTGACAGGCGTGCCCGAGGACGTGTCGCAGTGGATCACTCTGCTCGCCGCGCCGAGCAGCGCGTGGGTGACGGGCCAGATCCTCACGATGGACGGCGGCGCCGATCTCGTACGCGCGAAGCAGGTCTGAGGCCACCCGGGCCCACCGAACCGAACCCGAAGAAGGAAAGGACGGCACACCGATGTCGCAGACAGTGGACCGGCAGGACGGCAGCCCCGCACCGGGCCCGGTGCTCAGCCCCGAGGCCCTGTTCCACACCGGTCTGGTCGTGGAGGACCTGGACCTGGCGATGAAGACGCTGAGCGAACTGGCGGGCTACCGCTGGACCAGCGTGATGGAGCTCCAGGTGACGGCGCGCACCCCGGGCGGCCTCCAGCACGGCGACCAGCGCTTCGTGCTGTCGCTGGAGGAGCCGCGGCTCGAACTCGTCGAGGCCATCCCGGGCACCGTCTGGGTGTCCGAAGGCAGCAACGGGGCCCACCACGTGGGCTACTGGGCGGAGAACGACCGGATCGAGGCCACCTCCGCGGCGCTCGTGGAACTCGGCTTCGAGGTGGAGGCCTCCAACGACACCGAGGCGGACGGCACCCTGATGTGGGTCTACCACCGCGGTCTGGGCGGCATCCGGGTCGAGCTGCTCAACACCCTGATGAAGCCGTCCATGGACGCCTGGATCGCCGGCGCGGACCCCGCCGAGGTCCAGCAGGACGCGCCCATCGGCTGACAGCGTTCCTCCGCACAGCAGGTGAGCCCCCGCCCGGGAAGGGCGGGGGCTCACCTGCTGTGCTCCTGGATCAGGATCCCCAGGTGACCGGAAGGGTCTCCAGGGCGTGGTTGATCCCGCCCAGGTGCCAGGGGACCTCGCTCTCGGGCACGGCGAGCCTGAGGTCGGGGAAGCGCCGGACCAGGCCGTCGATGGCGATCTCCAGCTCCATCCGGGTCAGTTGCTTGCCCAGGCACAGGTGCATGCCGTGCCCGAAGGAGAGATGCGGGTTGTGGGAGCGGCCGAGGTCGAGGCGGTCCGGGTCGGGGAAGACCCTCTCGTCGCGGTTGGCCGAGGAGATCGCGATGACCACGGCGTCCCCCTTGGCGATCTTCACCCCGCCGAGCTCCATGTCCTCCACGGCGATACGCGGGTTGCCGGCCGAGTCCGTGGAGAAGAGGTTGACGTGCCGCAGCAGTTCCTCGACCGCCTTCGGGATCCGGGAGCGGTCCTCGGCCAGCCAGTTCCACTGGTCGCGGTGGTGCGCGATGAGCGCCAGGACGGAACTGGCCAGCTGGTTGGCCGTGGTGTCGAAGCCGGCGCCGATCAGCGTGAAGGCGAAGGTGACGAGCTCCGTCTCGCTGAGCCGGTCCCCGCTGTCCCTGGCCGTGATCAGATCCGACAGCAGGTCCTGGGTGGGGTTCTCGCGCTTCTCCGCGACGACCTCGACCATGTACTCGTTCAGCTTGGCCAGCCCGTTGACGGAGTCCGAGTCCTCGCCCTGGTCGTCGACGGTGACGAAGTCCCGTGCGTTGGCGGCGAACAGCCGCAGGACCCTCATCGGCACACCCAGCAGCTCACCGATGACCGTCAGCGGCATGGGTACGGTGAACCGCTCCACCAGGTCGACCGGTCCGCCGGACCCGGCGAGGTCGTCGAGCATCCCGTCCGCGATCCGCTGGATACCCGGCCGCATCTGCTCGATGCGCCGGGCGGTGAACGCCCCGGCCGCGAGCCGGCGCAGCCGGGAGTGCTCGGACCCGTCCATGGAAATGATCATTTCGGGCGTCGAGGTCATCGCCCCGCCGATCCGGGGTGCGCCGGGCTTCACGGTCTCGGCCCGGCTCAGCCGGGGATCCGCCAGCGCCTCCCGGGCCTCGTCGTAGGCGGTCACGAGCCAGGCGTCCACGCCGCCCTCGGTACGCACCCGTACGACCGGCTGCCCGGCCCGCAGCCCGGCGTACTGCGGGGCGGGGCAGCGGTAGGACGAGCCGGCGAGGGGGAACACCTTCATGTCCCGGTCCTCATCGGTCACGGACTCGCTCCCGTACTCGGTCACGGACACAACAGCACCTCCACAGTTGACACGGTTGCGCGGCACCGTAGAAGGCGCTGCTGGACACGGGGTTGCTTCGGACTCGACCCGCTCAGGCCGCGTCCGCCGGGACGTCCGGGCGCGGGGTACGGCCCGGGACGGCGGAGCGCGCGGGCGGCAGGGTGCCGTCCACGAGGTAGCGGTGCACGACGGCGTCGACGTGCGGGTTGCCGCCCAGCACGTACACCTCGTGCTCTCCCGAGTCCTCGACGGTGAGCAGGTGGTGGCCGACAAGTTCGGCCATGGCCACTCCGCCGTCGTAGTGGTCCATGGGGTCGCCGTCGGCCTGCACGATCAGGCCGGCCGCGTAGCCGTCGCGGGTGATCCGCACCGGCTCCTCGGCGGCCTCGAAGGCGCGGAAGGCGCCCACCCACGGCGAGGCCCGGAGCACCCCGTAGCCGTACGGGAACCGCTTACGGAACTCCCGCATGTCCTGGTAGTACACCTCCAGGTCGGACGGCCAGGCGTGCTCCAGCGTGATGGCCTCCAGGACGCCGACGCGCAGGTCGCCCTCGCTGTCCGCGGGCCGCCAGGTGCCCTGTTCGGCGAGCAGCTCGCGGCAGGCCTCCGGGTCGCCCTCGCGGGCCGCCCGGTGCACCCCGGCGACCAGGACGGCGAGAGTGGCCCACTGGCCGCGGTCGCTCGCCCGGTTGCCGACGGCCCCGTCGAACAGGGTCCGCAGCCGTACGGCGTCCTGGGGCAGCGACTCCAGGGCGGCGACCGCCTCCTCCACGGTGGTGAGCACCTGCTCGGCCGAGGCGCCGACGGCGAAGCTGCCGTGCCGCTCGCCGGTCCAGCGGGCCCACAGGTCGACGTTGCGCTGGACGGCGTCGCCCTGCTGGAGGAACTGCTCGCGCCACGTCCACTGCGGGCCGACACAGGAGTCCAGGACCAGCCGGTCCAGGCCGGCCGGGAAGAGACTCCCGTAGACGGCCCCGACGTAGGCGCCGTACGCGTACCCGACGAAGCTGATCCGCTCCTCGCCGAGCACCGCACGGATCACGTCCATGTCCCGGGCGGTGTTGGGGGTGCTGATGTGCGGGCGCAGGTCCCCGCCGCCCCGTGCGCAGGCCTCCTCGCGCAGCCGCATGTCCTCGGCAAGTCCCGCGAACACGGTGTCCGGCGGCCGGGAGTCGAACGGCTGGGCGGGGACGGCCACTTCGGCGTACAGCCGGGTGGATCCGGCGGTGCCGCGCGGGTCGAAGCCGATGAGGTCGTAGACCTCCTCCAGGGGGGTTCCGGCGAACTTGCCGGGCAGGCCGAGGCCGTGCCCCCAGTCGCCGCCGGGGCCGCCGTTGACGGCCAGCAGGACACCGCGCCGGCGCGCCGGGTCGGTGGCGCGGCGGCGGCTGAGGGCGAGTGTGATCCGCTCGCCCCCGGGGTCGGTGTAGTCGCGGGGGACCTCGATCGTCGCGTGCTCGGTCCGGTCGTCGTCCGGTGCGGGCGACCATGCCGGCCGCTGTGTGTGGAACTCGCTCACCACCGCAAACCTCCGTTCTCGTCAGGCCGCCAGACTCTCGGTAGCGCCTCGAGGGGTACTGGAACGTTCCCGGACCGGCACGAAGAGGGCCGCCACCAGTCCGGCCACGGCGAACAGGGCCGCCCAGGTGAGCGCCAGCCCGTAGCCGGAGGCGAGGGCGTCCGTGGTGTCCGCCCCGGCGGCGACGCGGGCGTCGACGCGGGCCGCGGACAGTGCGGCCAGGGTCACCAGACCGGCCGCGCTGCCGAGCTGCCGGGTGGTGTTGAGCAGCCCGGAGGCCAGCCCGGCCTGATGGGCGGGGAGTCCGGCGGTGGCGGCGTTCGTCGTGGCGTTGAGCACCGCGCCCATGCCGAAGCCGAGGAGCACGGCGGGCCCCAGCACGTCCACGGTGTACGTGGCACCCGCGTCGAGCCGGGCGAGCCAGAACAGTGCGGCGGCCGACAGCCCGAGGCCGCCGAGCAGGACCGGGCGCGGCCCGGTGCGGGGGACGACGGACGCGATGCCCCAGCCGCCGAGCGCCATGCCCAGGGAGAGGGGCAGATAGCTCAGGCCGGTGACCAGCGGGCTGTAGCCGAGCACCTGTTGGAGCAGCAGCGTGAAGAAGTAGAAGGTGCTGAAGAGCGCGGCGATGCCGAAGAAGGCGACGAGGTTGGCGGCGGCCACGGAACGGTTGCGGAAGATCTTGAGCGGCACCAGGGGGTGCCGGGCGAACCGTGCCTGGATCACCAGGAAGGCGGCGAGCAGCGCGGCTCCGGCCAGCAGCGGTCCGAGCACCCGCACGGACCCCCAGCCGTGCACGTGCGACTCGGAGACCCCGTACACGGTGCTCATCAGCCCGAGGGTGACCGTGACGGCACCGGGCAGGTCGAGACGGCGGTGGGCACGGCCCTCGCCCTGCGGCCGGGTCTCCGGCACCACCCAGCGGACGGCGGCGAGCAGGGCGATCCCGATGGGGACGTTGATCAGGAAGATCCACCGCCAGGAGAACCACTCGGTGATCACCCCGCCGGCCAGCACCCCGATCGCCCCGGCCGTCCCGGAGACGGCGCTCCACCATCCGTAGGCCCGTGCCCGTGCGCCCGGTTCGGTGAAGGTCGTGCCGAGCACGGTGAGCGTGGCGGGCGCCATGACGGCGGCGCCGAGCCCTTGGAAGGCGCGGGCGAGGATCAGCGTCCCGGGGGCGTCGGCCATTCCCCCGACGGCGCTGGCGAGCGTGAACAGGGCGACTCCGCACAGGAAGATCCTGCGCTGGCCGAACAGGTCCGCGAGCCGTCCGCCCAGCAGCAGGAAGCCGCAGACCACCACCGTGTAGGCGTTGTTGACGAGCTGCAGGTTGTGCCGGTCGAAGTCCAGGTCGTCGGCGATGACGGGCAGGGCCACGTTCACCACCGAGGCGTCGAGCACGTTCATGAACTGGCCCAGACAGCAGGCGACGAGCACCAGCCCGGTCCGGGGGGCGGCCCTGCCGGGCGGGGCGGGCGTCTGTCGCGTCCGATCGGTCACAGTCATGCGGGCACGCTGCGCCCCTTCGATGGACTGCCGCCGGACCGTGTGTCGACGCGCGCTCGAGCGCCGGTCCGATCTGTGCGGCGCCGGGGTCGCGCGGGCCCGCGCGGTCGAGATCCACTCCACCGGGACTGCAGGGACGTATCCCACAGTCCGGTGCCGTACTTCCGCACGGCCGGCCGACATTCCACGAGGAGAGCTCGCCATGGCCAAGATCACCTACAAGCATCCGAACGGTACCGTCACCATCGTCGACGTCCAGGCGCCCAACACGGTCATGCGCGGTGCGAAGCTCAACAACGTCGACGGCATCGAGGCCCAGTGCGGCGGTTCCGCCCAGTGCGGCACCTGCCATGTGTACGTCGACGAGGCGAACACTCTGCCGCTGCCCGAGATGGACTCCGTCGAGGACGACGTGCTGTACGGCACCGCCTGCGAGCGCACCGAGTTCAGCCGTCTGAGCTGCCAGCTGCCCGTCGGTGACGAGATCGACGGACTGCTGGTCCACCTGCCCGAGGCGCAGAGCTGATGGCCGCGCACGCGGTCGTCGTGGTCGGCGCGGGCCAGGCGGGGTTCGACACCGCCTGCGCCCTGCGCAGCCGGGGCTTCCGGGGCCGGATCACGCTCATCGGCGACGAGCCGCCCGGACCGTCCTACCGGCCGCCGCTGTCCAAGGGCTACCTGGCGGGCACCGTGGCGGCCGAGGAGATCGCGCTGCGGCCCCCGTCGTTCTACACCGAGCAGGACATCGAGCTGCTGCCCGGTGACCGGGTGGCCTCCCTGGACCGCGAGCGGCGCACCGTCCTCCTGGACTCCGGACTGCGCCTGCCGTACGACAACCTCGTCCTGGCCACCGGTTCCCGGCCCCGCACCCTGCCCGTGCCCGGTGCCTCGCTGACCGGGGTGCTGTCGCTGCGCGGCCTGGCCGACGCCGAGGACCTCCGGCTGCGGCTCAGCGGGCCGCCCCGCAGACTCGTCGTGGTGGGCGCCGGCTTCATCGGCCTGGAGGTGGCGGCGACCGCCCGCGGCCTCGGCCACGAGGTGACGGTGGTGGAGGCGCAGCCCCGGGCCCTGGCCCGCGCGCTCACCCCCACGGTGTCGGACCGGATCGTCGCCGAGCACCGCGAGCGGGGCGTACGCGTCCTGCTGGGCCGCGAGGTGACCGCACTCTTCGGCGACGGCGAGGGCCGGGTCCAGGTCATGGAGCTGGACGGCGGGGAGCGGATCGCCGCGGACCTCATCGTGGTCGGCGTCGGCGTCCTGCCGAACATCGAACTGGCCCTCGCCGCCGACCTGCTCGTCGGTGACGGCGTCGTCGTGGACGCGCAGCTGCGCACCAGCGACCCGGACATCTTCGCCCTCGGTGACTGCGCGCGCTTCCCGAGCCCGCACGCGGGCCGCCATGTCCGGGTGGAGTCCGTCCAGAACGCCTCCGACCAGGCCAAGTGCGTGGCCGCGGCGATCTGCGGCGAGCCCTACGCGTACACCGCCGTGCCCTGGTTCTGGTCCGAGCAGTACGCGCTGCGGCTGCAGATCGCGGGGCTGACGGCGGGCCACGACGAGACGGTCACCGTCGGCGACCCCGCCGACGGGAAGTTCTCCGTCTTCTGCTTCCGCGCGGGCCGGCTGACCGGCGTCGAGTCCGTGAACCGTCCCGCGGACCACGGCATAGCCCGGCGGCTGCTCACGGCCGGCACCGATCTGTCGCCCGAGGCCGTCCGGCAGCCGGGCTTCGACCTCAAGAGACTCCCCCGCACCCCCACCACCCCCACAGCTCCACCGTCCCGCACCACCACCCAGGAAAGGCTGTCCGTCCATGCCTGAAACCACGTCGGCGCCCGCGGGCGCGACCACCGGGGCCGATACCGCCCGGCGTCGGCCCCCGCGTCCGATCACCCTGAGAGTCCTCGGCGTCTGGCTGGCCGTACTCGCGGTCCTCGCCGGTGTCGGCACCGCGTCGGCCACGGCCGGTGAGACGTCCGGGCACCAGGTCAGAGCCGTCTCGCTGGCCGGAACCTGGGACCTCACGGTGACCGTCCACACCCCTGACGGCGATTCCGTCGCCCACTCCCGCTTCGTCTTCCGCGCCGACCACCAGCTGACGGTCGAGGGTCCCGTCGGCGAGAACGGTGAGCCCCAGTTCGCCGGAGGCGGCTTCTGGAGCGACAGGAAGAACGGCACGTTCGCCTTCTACGTCACGCACCCGCCGGGCCCGCCGGGATCCCCGTACCCGGGCAAGGTGGAAGCCGTGCACATGGGGCGGATCTCGGGGCAGCGGTTCGTCTCCGAGGCGTACGCCTTCGTCACCCCGGACGCGACCGTCGGCCCGCAGGGTCCGATCGACGTGGACGCCACCGCCGTCCGGGTGTCGTCCGCGGCCGGCTGACCCGGCTCCGGCTCTCCTGCCCGCGCGCCCGCCTCCCGCTCCCACGAGCGGAAGGCGGGCGCGGCTCGTGCGTGCCGGGGCGCGCGGGCACGGGAACGGTCCCGGCCCCCTCGTCCTTCCTTCGTGTCCGTGAAGGAGGCCGAGGGGGCCGGGACCGTTCCCGCCCGTCTGCCGGGTCAGTTGCCCCGTACGACCGGGAGACTGGTCAGCGTGTGGTTGATCTCCCCGGTGTGCCACGGCAGTTCGCTCTCCGGCACTGCGAGCTTCAGGTCCGGGAAACGCCGTACGAGGCCCTCGATGGCGATCTCCATCTCCATGCGCCCCAGGTGCTTGCCCAGGCAGTAGTGCATCCCGTGGCCGAAGGAGATGTGCGGGTTGCGCTCACGGCCCAGGTCGAGCCGGTCCGGCTCGTCGAAGACCTCCGCGTCGCGGTTGGCCGAGGCGAGCGAGAGAAGGACGGCGTCGCCCTTCGGGATCGTCACGTCGCCGACCTCGATGTCCTCCGCCGCGATGCGCGGGAAGCCGGAGGTGTCGGTGGCGAACAGGTTGACGTGCCGCAGGAGTTCCTCGACCGCCTTCGGGATGCGGGAGTGGTCCTCGACCAGGTAGCGCCACTGCTCCTGGTGGTCGACCAGCAGGGCCAGTACGGAGTTGGCCAGCTGGTTGGCCGTGGTGTCGAAGCCGGCCCCGATCAGGGTGAAGCCGAAGGTGACCAGCTCGGGCTCGCTGAGCCGGTCGTCGTCGTCGCGGGCCGCGATGAGCTCGGACAGCATGTCGTCGGAGGGGTTGGCGCGCTTCTCGGCGATCAGACCGACGATGTACTCGCTGAGCTTGCCCAGCGCGTGCAGGGAGGCCTCGCCGCCGGCCCGGTCGTCGACGGTCGCGAAGGCACGGGCCCACTGCTCGAACTCCCGCAGGTCCTCGGACGGTACGCCCAGGAGCTCACCGATGACGGTCAGCGGCAGCGGCACCGCCAGCTGCTGGACGAGGTCCACGGCGCCGTCCTTGGCCTCCATGTCGTCGAGGAGCTCGTCCGTGACCCGCTGGACGTTCTCCCGCATGCGCTCGACCCGCCGCATGGTGAACGCGCCGGCGACCAGCTTGCGCAGCCGCGAGTGCTCGGGGGCGTCCAGCGAGATGATCATCTCGGGGGTGGTGTGCATCGTGCCGCCCACCCGGGGGGCACCTTCGCCGCAGGCCTGGGCGCGGCTGAGCCGGGGGTCGGCGGACAGCCGGCGCACGTCCTCGTAACGGGTGATCAGCCAGGCGTCCACACCTCCCGCGGTGGGCACTTTCACCACCGGCTGTTCGGCGCGCAGCCGGCCGTACGCGGGCGCCGGGCCGCGGTAGCTGGATCCGGTGAAGGGGAACGTGCCGGCCACCGGGCAGCCGGTGCCCTGGGGCGCCGTCTCCTGGGTGGCTGTCTCCTGGGTGACTGTCACGACGAAACCTCCGCTTGGGGCGTTACGGGTCGGGCCTCAACGTACGGACCGCCGATGGAGGCCAAGTCGCCCCGAACTGGAGTCCGTCGATACGCGTTCCGGGGGCCCGGGCAGCCCCCGCGGACGCGGGAGGGGGCGCCCGGGAAGTTCCCGGACGCCCCCTCCCGCCGTGCGGCGGCTCGGCTCACTCGGCGGGGCCGAGGAGCACGGCCGAGTAGTTCTTCCTGGCCGCCGTGTCGTACTGGAGTGCCACATGGCTGGTGGCGGAGGTGATGTCCCGCCAGAACCGCTGCAGGGCGTGCCCCTCGCCGAGGCCTCCGGTGCCGGCCGCGCCGACCAGCAGCGCGGCCGCCTCGCGGAGGGTCTCGGCGGCGTAGGTGGCGTTGCGCTCGTTGCGCGCCATGTGCTCGGGGGTGAACAGCCGCTCGTCCAGGACGTGGGCGTTCTCCTCCACGAGGTGGCGCGCCGCGTCGACCCGGCCGGACGCGCGGACCATGGTCAGCTCGGCGGTCTGGTTGCGCCGCCGGCCGGTGATGGAGCCCGCGCACGCCGCCAGGGCGCCGGTGGCGGCGCCGACGACGGGGGCGATGAAGGTGAGTCCGCCGACGGCCTGGAAGGGCACGTTGTGGGCGGCCACCCGGGAGGTGCCGTTGCGGCCGGTGAGCATGTCCGTGCGGTCGAAGGACAGGTGCGCCGGTACGAACACGTCGTCGATGACGACCGTGTGGCTGCCGGTCGCCCGCATCCCGACGCTGTCCCAGGTCTCGCGCACGGTGTACGCGCCCCGGGGCAGGGTGAAGAAGCGCAGCTGCGGCGGGCCCTCTCCGCCGCCGACCGCGGCGCAGACCATCGCCCAGTCCGCGAAGTCGATGCCGCTGACGTACGCCCACTGGCCGTTGACTCGCCAGCCGCCGTCCACGGCCCTGGCCCGCCCGGCGGGCATCAGGCCGGTCGCCACGACCGTGTCGGGACCTGCGCCCCACAGTGCCTGGTGGCCCTCCTCGGGCAGGTGGGAGGCGAAGCGCGCCGAGTACGCGGCGAGCGACGCACACCATGCCGAGGCGGCACAGCCCTCGCCGACGGAGACGACGGCCCGGGTCAGCTCCGCGAAGGAGCCCTCCGTGCCGCCGAAGCGGGCCGACACGAAGTGCCGGGCGAACCCGGCCTCGCGTATCGCGTCGGTGACCTCGCGGGACAGGCTTCGCCCGGTGTCGGCGTCGGCCGCGTGCAGCGCCGCGAGCAGCCGCAGCCGGTCGGCGGCCGGGACCAGGCCCGTGTCCGTGGCCGCGGGGGCCGCCGGGGCGTCGATGACGCTTCCGTCGATGCTCATATCCCGGCCCCGTCCCCGACGGCCTGCGCGAAGCGTTCCAGCGTCTCGCCCGGGCTCGGTCCGTCCAGCGCCTTGAAGATCCGCTCGGCGCCCGGACCGTGCCGGTCCAGCTTGACGTGCGCGAGCGACACCTTGGTGCCCCCGTCGACGGCCTCGAAGTCCACCTCGATCTGGCTCGCCCCGTCGTCGGTGGGGATGGACTGCCAGTTGGGGTCGATCCGCCAGGTCATGGCGACGCGGCGGCCGGGCACCCATTCCAGGATCCGGCCCCAGGCGATCTCGGTGCCCTCCACGTCCCACTCGTAGTAACGCCCGCCCACGCCCGCCTCGAAGGCCAGGCCGGCCCGCTCCTTGCGCACCAGGATGTGGCTCGGCGGCCACCAGTCCACAGGGCGCTCGGTGAAGACCTTGAAGCACTGGTCGGGCGTCGCCGCCACGGTCACCGACTTCCTGACGTCGGGCAGGGTCTGCGTCTGCTCGGGCACGGGGCCTCCTCGCTCCAGCCGGGTGTCCGCCCGGTCGCCGCATCGAATGGCGCCCACGCTGACCGCCCGCGCTAGGCCCCGTGTGGAGTTCGGCTGGAGGGCGGGGCCTCCACCCCGGGTCCAGCGGCGTGCGAGAACCCCGCAAGGACACGGGCCCACCGTCGAGTTCCTGGACAGGATCGACACGAGCGATGGGGAGAGCACGATGACGGACGCGGGACGACGAGTTGCCTTCGTGACCGGTGCGACCAGCGGTATCGGCCTGGCCGTGACCGAGCTGCTCGCCCGGCAGGGGGTCGCGGTGTTCGGTGTGGCGCGCAGCGCCGAGAGCGTACGCACCGTGGTCAAGCAGCTGCGCGAAGAGGGCCTCGAAGTGGCCGGCACGGTCTGCGACGTGACGTCCCTGGAGCAGATCCAGGAGGCGGTACGGGCCGCGGTCGCCGAGTACGGGCGGATCGACATCCTCGTGAACAACGCGGGCCGGGGCGGCGGCGGTGTGACGGCCGAGATGGAGGACTCGCTCTGGGACGACGTGATCGAGACCAACCTGAACGGCACCTTCCGCGTCACCCGCGAGGTGCTCAAGGCCGGTCTGATGCGGGACGGCGACTGGGGCCGGATCATCAACATCGCGTCCACCGGCGGGAAGCAGGGCGTCGAGCTCGCCGCGCCCTACTCGGCCTCCAAGCACGGCGTGATCGGCTTCACCAAGGCCGTGGGCAAGGAGCTCGCCCCGACCGGGATCACCGTGAACGCCGTCTGCCCCGGCTATGTCGAGACTCCGATGGCGCAGCGCGTACGCCAGGGCTACGCGGGCCACTACGGGGTGAGCGAGCAGGAGATCCAGGACAAGTTCAACGCGAAGATCCCGCTGGGCCGTTACTCCACCCCCGAGGAGGTGGCCGGCCTGGTCGGCTACCTGGCCTCCGACCCGGCCGGATCGATCACCGCCCAGGCACTGAACGTCTGTGGCGGACTCGGCAACTACTGAGCCCGCCCGTACCCGCCCCCATGGCCCTGATGGCACGAGCAGAATCGGAGTACCTGACATGACTGCTGTGACCGCCGGCGCACTGCTGGCCGAACCCGACGTGGCCGCCTTCCGTACCGCGATGGGCCGATTCCCCACGGGCGTCACCCTGCTCACCCAGGGCAGCGGCGACGACACCATCGTCATGACGCTCAACAGCCTGACCTCGGTGTCGCTCGACCCGATGCTGATCCTGGTGTCCGTGAAGGCCGACGGCCGGATGCGGCCGCGGATCTCGCGCGCCGGGAGTTTCGCGGTGAACGTGCTGACGGAGGCGCAGCGCGACCTGGCGCAGGAGTTCTGCCGCCCCGACCGTTCGGAGGGCCGGGCGGCGATGCTGCGGCTGTCCGCCGAGGAGGGGGTCACGGGCAACGCCGTGCTGCCCGACGCGGAGGCCTACGTCGAATGCGTCCTGGACGCGGAGTACGCCGCCGGGGACCACACGCTCCTCATCGGCAGGGTCGTCGCCCTGTCCGGCGGCCTGTCCGCCCCCGACCCGCTCCTCTTCCACCAGGGCCGTTTCGGGCGGCTGCCCTCCGCCGCGAAGGAGGAGGGCGCGTGACGACGGCTCAGGCCCCGCGGGTGGCGCCGCCCGGCTCCCTGGTGCCGGTCGCCGAGGACGTGTACGCCTTCGTCCAGCCGGAGGGCGGCTGGTGCCTCAACAACGCGGGGCTGGTCGCCGGCGGGGGCCGTTCCGTCCTGGTGGACACGGCGGCGACCGAGTCCCGCACCCGGCGGCTGCGGGAGGAGGTCGCCCGGATCGTTCCCGGCGGTCCTGACTACGTCGTCAACACGCACTTCCACGGCGACCACACCTTCGGCAACGGCCAGTTCACCCCTCGCGCGGTGGTCGTGGCCCACGAGGGGACGCGGTCCGACACCGAGGAGGCGGGCCTCGGCCTGCGCCACCTGTGGCCGGACGTGGAGTGGGGCGAGACCCCGCTGACGCTTCCCACCCTCACCTTCCGGGACGAACTCACCCTGCACGGCGACGGGCTGCGCACCGAGCTCCTGCACGTGGGGCCCGCCCACACGGCGAACGACATCGTCGCGTGGGTGCCCCAGCGCGCGGTCCTGTTCACCGGTGACGTCGTCTGGTCGGGAGTGACCCCGTACATCCTGATGGGGTCGGTCACCGGTTCGCTGCGGGCCCTGGAGCGGCTGCGGGCGCTCGGGCCCGCGGTGGTGGTCCCCGGGCACGGCCCGGTGGGCGGACCGGAGCTCATCGACGCGACGGAGGCGTACCTCCGGCTGCTCCAGGAGCTGGCCCAGGACGGTCTGCGGCGCGGCGTGGGCCCGCTGCAGGCCGCGCGCGAGGCGGACATCGGGGCGTTCGCCGGGCTCCTGGACTCCGAGCGGCTCGTCGGGAACCTGCACCGCGCGTACGCGGAGCTCGACGGCCTCGCCCCGGGTGCCCGCATCGATGTGGCGGCGTCCTTCAAGGAGATGGTCGCCTTCCACGGAGGGCTGCCGGCCTGCCACGCCTGACCGTACGGCGCATCGCGCGGCGCCTCTCGTACCACTCACAGACCTCGCACACCTCGCACAACCGAAGGAGGAGTCGTCGATGGAGACGATGCTGCTGGACCGCGTCACGGTGGAACTGCCACTGTCCCTGCCCCTGCCCCTGCCTCTGCCGGTCGCCCCGCCGGTCGAGGCACCCCCCTGGGTCCCCCTGCTGCTGGCCGGGGACCTGGACGACGACGGGAGCGAACCGCACATCTGCCGCGGCATCGACTGACGGCCTGCCGGACCGGTGTCCGGCGCATGGACGAGGGGCCCTTCGTAAAGGGCCCCTCGTCCATGCGCCGGACACCGTGTTCAGGAGGCGGCCGGAGCGACCGGGCTGTCGCGGTGGATGACGCGGGAGCGGGTCAGCAGGCGGCCGTCGCGGCGGACGAGCACGTCGTCCACGGTGAAGGTCGGCTGGAAGGAGACCTTCCCCTCACGGTCGGTCTGGGTGACCAGGGTGTAGTACGAGACGCGCAGCGTGTCCTCGTCCGCCGGGTCGGTCTCGATGAGCAGATGACCGAACCAGTGCCGCACGGCGATGTCCTGGTAGCGGGGCAGGTTGGCCCGCATCCCGGCGATCATCTCGACCCGGCCGCTCTGCCGCTGGCCGCCCGCGTGCACGACCTCGCCGTCGTCCGTGAACGTGTCGGCGAAGCCCTCGATGTCCAGGGCGTCGACCCGTCGCATCTGCTGGGCATAGAAGGTCTGCACCTCGGCGTACAGGTCACCCGTGACCTGCTGGCGGAGGGTCCCGACGGGCTGAGACATGGCAACTCCCTTCGCGACGGCCGCCCTCATGGCTGCGCCGTCACCACCAGGCTGCCGGGTGCGGCTGCAGCGCCGCTGGAGACGGACTCGCTCCCCGCTCCGGGACGGCCCGCGGTGTCAGCCGAGCCTGCGGACCGGCTCCCCGTCGAGGAACGCGCGGATGTCCTCGACGGCATGCGTGTAGTACGTCGCGTAGTTGGCCCGGGACACATAGCCCAGGTGCGGGGTCGCCAGCAGGCGCGGCGCGGTACGCATCGGGTGGCCGGCCGGCAGCGGCTCGACGTCGAACACGTCGACTCCGGCTCCCGCGATGGACCCCTTGTGCAGCACGTCGAGCAGCGCGTCCTGATCGACGATCGCGGCCCGCGAGGTGTTGATCAGATAGCTGCCGGACCGCATCAGACCGAGCTCCTTCGCCCCGAGCAGCCCTCGGGTGCGCTCGCTCAGCACCAGGTGCACGGAGACGAAGTCGCTGGTCTCCAGGAGCTCTTCCTTGGACGCGGCGAGCACGACACCTTCCTCCGCCGCCCGTTCGGCCGTCAGGTTCCGGCTCCAGGCCACCACGTCCATGCCGAAGGCGAGGCCGACCCGGGCGACCCTGCTGCCGATCTTCCCCAGTCCGAGGAGTCCCAGCCTGCGCCCGTGCAGATCCGCCCCGACCGTCGACTGCCAGGGGCCCCCGTCGCGCAGGGCATTGGCCTCGGGCACGATTCCGCGCGCCAGGCCGAGCAGGAGCGCCCAGGTGAGCTCGACGGGCGGGGTGGTGGTGCTCGCGGTGCCGCAGACGGTGACCCCGTGCCGCTCGGCGGCGGCGTAGTCGATGACGGAGTTGCGCATGCCGGACGCGACGAGCAGCCGCAGCCGGGGCAGCCGCTCGATCAGGGAGGCGGGGAAGGGCACCCGCTCGCGCAGGGTGACGACGATGTCGAAACCGGCGAGGGCGGCGGCCAGTTCGTCCTCGGAGGCGAAGTGCTCGGCGAAGCCGACGACATCGACGTCGTCGGCGACGGGCGACCAGTCCGCGGCGGTGGTGGCGACGGACTGGAAGTCGTCCAGCACGGCACAGCGAAGTCTCACGGCGTCTTCTCCCTCGGTGGCTCCCGAGGAATCTACCGGCAGTTCTCTGTGCTCACGCGTCCGGCCAGGCGTCCCGGTTCCGGGCGACGTCGTAGACCCTTTCGACCTGGGTGGGGGTGAGGACGTCCTTCAGCGGGGCGAGGGCGGACAGGTGGCGGTCCCGGCAGACGCGGACGCCCGGCGGGGTGGCGAGCACATCGAGGGAGGCGACTCCGACGAACACCAGCACGAGCTGGACCGGCACGGCGAAGGCGCAGTGCGTCTCCAGCACCGTACGGGCATACCGGGTGTCCTGACCGGCTTCGAGCACGTACGTCCGGGGGGAGCCCTCATCGATCCGCAGCGTCCCGTCCCCGATCCGTACCGAGGCACCGGGCCGGTGCTCGGTGCGTACGGCGAACACCCCTCCGGGGCCGATCAGCAGATGCCCGATCTCCGCACCGCCCGGCAGGGGCAGTGAGTGCAGGACCCGCCAGCCGTGCCGGGTCAGCCGCCTCAGTTCGGCCCCGACCCGCCTCTCCCCGGTGAGGGCTGCCCGGCGTGGGTCCGCCTCCTTGCTCCGCCGCAGCGCCCCGGTGGTGGCCCGTACGAGCAGCCCGGGGCCGTCCTCTGCGAGCTGCGCCCGGAGCGCGGCACCGGGCCGTCGGGTCGCCAGGTCGTTCACGGCGGTGAGCGCGGGCAGCACGGGCCGCCGCCCCGGTCCCTGCTGCTGGGGCTGCCGGGGCTGCCCCTCCTGCGCCTGTTGTCCGGACCGCCCTGCCGGTACCCGCTGTTCGGGCTGCCGTCCCTGTCCCTGCTGCTCGGGTGCGGGCTCGGGCTCCCGGGCCTGTCCCTGCTCCGGCACCCGTAAGCCGTCCGGCTCCCGGACCGGCTCCCTGCCCGACGGGACCGGGCGGGGAGCGGCGGGCTTCCGCATCCGGCGGAGGGGCGGGATCCGTGGGGCGGGTGGCGGCCCCGGCGGGGCCGCCTCGCCGAGCGCGGGCATGTCCGGGACCTGTCGCGCGAGCGCGTCGGTCACGGCGTCGCGGTAGCGCGGGTGCAGGACCGTGATCGTGCCGCTGGCCAGATCCGCCCATCCGATCGCCGTGCCGTCCGGCAGGTTCACATAGAGCCGGTCGTGCCCGAAGAGCTGCCATGACGTGACCTTCAGATCCTGCATTCGTGCCCCCTCGCGTTCACGCGTGCGCCACCCGACTCCCCCAGCCTGTACGGCAGTTCGACGAACGGGCAGGGCGCAGAGCGGGCGCGCGGAGTCGAGCCCCCGGCGGTCCGGGCCGCCCCGCGCCCTCGGCGGTCCCCGACGGCGCCTCTCAGCGGGGCGGCAGACCGGGCGCCGGCCAGGCGTCCATCAGGGTCTTCACCTCGCCGCGGACCTTGGACACGGTGGCCTCGTCACCGGTGCGGGCCGCCTCGACGACGAGGTCGATCCACTGGGCGACGGCGCGCATCTCGGACTCCGGGATGCCCCGGGACGTCAGCGCCGGCGTACCGATGCGGATGCCGGACGGGTCGAAGGGCTTGCGCGGGTCGTACGGCACCGTGTTGTAGTTGACGACGATCCCGGCCCGGTCCAGGGCCTTGGCCGCGACCTTGCCCGGTACGTCCTTCCCGGTGAGGTCGACCAGCAGCAGATGGTTGTCCGTCCCCCCGGACACCAGGTCGAAGCCGCGTGCGGCCAGCTCCTCCCCCAGCGTCCGGGCGTTGGCGACGACCTGATGGGCGTACGCACGGAACTCGGCCCCGGCCGCCTCCTTCAGCGCGACCGCGATCGCCGCGGTGGTCTGGTTGTGCGGACCGCCCTGGAGGCCGGGGAAGACCGCACGGTCGACGGCGCGCGCGTGCTCGGCCCTGGACAGCAGCATCGCTCCGCGCGGTCCGCGCAGGGTCTTGTGGGTGGTGGTGGACACGACGTCCGCGTACGGAGCGGGCGAGGGGTGCGCGCCCCCGGCGATCAGCCCGGCGATGTGGGCGACATCGGCCACCAGCACCGCCCCCACCTCGCGGGCGATGTCGGCGAACCCGGCGAAGTCGATCACCCGGGGAACCGCGGTGCCGCCGCAGAAGATCAGCTTGGGCCGCTCGGCGCGTGCCAGGTCGCGCACCTCGTCCAGGTCGATGCGCCCGGTGTCGCGGCGCACCCCGTACTGCACGCCCCGGAACCACGTGCCGGTCGCGGAGACGCCCCAGCCGTGCGTGAGGTGGCCGCCCATCGGCAGCGACATCCCGAGGACGGTGTCGCCCGGTTCGAGGAAGGCCAGGTACGCGGCGAGGTTGGCGGGCGAGCCGGAGTACGGCTGCACATTGGCGTGGTCCATCCCGAACAGCGCCTTGGCCCGCTCGACGGCCAGCGTCTCCACCTGGTCGATGACCTGCTGGCCCTCGTAGTAGCGCTTGCCGGGGTAGCCCTCGGAGTACTTGTTCTGCAGGACGGTGCCGGTCGCCTCCAGGACGGCGGCGGACACGTAGTTCTCACTGGGGATCAGGCGCAGGGTGTCCGCCTGGAGCCGCTCCTCGGCGCTCACCAGGGCGGCGAGTTCCGGATCGGCTGCGGTCAGGGCGGGTCGGCGGTCATCGGACGGCTGTACGGCCACGGGGTCCTCCCGGGTCGGTCGCACTGCTGCGACATGGACCCGGATGCCCAGGCGGACGGCCCTCCGGCGATGACGCCCCGGGCAGGCCCGGGGTGTGCCGCTCCCTCGTGGTCGTTTCCACGGAGCACCCTGCCGGGTGCGCGCCAGTCGCGGCGTTCCGCACTTTACTGCCCGGACATCCGCGGTGCCTGTCGGACGCGGTAGGCGATTTCACCGATGTTCCGGAGGAGCGGGCGGCGCGATGGTGTGCAACGGAACCCGCCCCCACCCGCTCCCCGGAGGAATCCCATGCGCATCCCCCGCGTGCTCACCGCAACCGTGCTGGCCCTCGGGCTGGCGGGCATCCCGGTGCCCGTGTCCGCGGCCACGCCCACCACGGCGGCGGCCGGGCAGTACGTGGCCCTCGGTGACTCGTACGCCTCCGGTACCGGTGCGGGCGACTACTCGGACACGGCCTGCACCCGGAGCAGGAACGCCTATCCGCAGCTCTGGGCGGACGCCTACGCCCCGGCCTCCTTCACCTTCGCCGCCTGCGGCGGGGCGAAGATCCCCGATGTCCTCGCCGACCAGGTGCGGCACCTGGGCCCGGGGACGACCCTGGTCAGTCTCAGCATCGGCGGCAACGACTCCGGCTTCGCGTCGACGATGCTCAGCTGCAGGTACTCCACCCTCTCGGCCTGCGAGCGGGCCCTGGACACGGCGGCGGAGTACGTACGCGGCGAACTTCCGGGCGAGCTCGACCAGTTGTACGCGACGGTGCGCGACCGTGCACCCGGCGCCCATGTCGTCGTCGTGGGCTACCCCCACCTCTACAAGGAGGGCGGGCTCTGCCTCGGCGGTCTCGGTTCGGCCAAGCGCACGGCGGTGAACGAGGGTTCCGACCTTCTGAACGCGACGATCGCGGGCCGCGCCGCCGCGGCCGGTTTCGCCTTCGCCGACGGCCGCCCCGCGTTCGCGGGCCACGAGATCTGCACGAGCGACCCATGGATCAGCGACTCGAACGTGCACCCCACGGCGGAGGGGCACGAGAAGGCCTACCTGCCGGCCCTCGAAGCCGCTGTCCCGGCCGGCTGACGGGCCGGCCCGGCGGTCCTCCGTTCCACCGGTGGAGGACCGCACCGCGCGGCTCCGGCGGTGCGCCGCCGGTCCGCGAGAACCCTCAGGCCGTGGAGCGGGACCGGCTCGACGCGGCCCGCTTCCCGGCCGCCTTCCCCGTGGCCTTCGGCGTCGTCTTCTTCGCCGCGGTCTTCTTCGCCGACGTCTTCTTCGCGGCCGTCTTCTTTGCCGTTGCCTTCTTCGGCGTTGTCTTCTTCGCTGCGGTCTTCTTCGCCGTCGTCTTCGTCGCCGTGGCCTTCTTCGCCGCAGTCTTCCCCGCAGCGGTCTTCCTGGCCGCGCCGCTCCCGCCTGTGGCGGCCTTCGCGCCCGTCTTCTTCCGGCCCTTGATGGGGTGGACGTCCGCCACGTCGCCCGCGTCCTCGTCCCCGTCCTTGCCGTGGGACTCCTTCGCCGCCCGCACACTGCTCTCCAGCGCCGCCATGAGGTCGATGACCTGGCCACCGCCGCCCTCGTCCTCCACCGTCTCCACGGTCTCCCCGGCGGCCTTCGCCGCGACGAGCTCCTCCACCGCCTCGCGGTAGTCGTCGTGGAGCGTGTCCAGGTCGGCTTCGCCGAGGGTGTTCATCAGGGTGTCCGCCAGGTCGAGTTCGGCATCACGGATCTTGATGCCGGGGTCCGGAGCGATGCCCTCGGGGGTGCGGATCTCGTCCGGCCAGAGCAGGCCGTGCATCGCGATCACGTCGTCGACCACGCGCAGCATGCCGAGCCGTTCGCGGCCGCGCAGCGCGAACTTCGCGACGGCGACCTTCTCGCTCCGCTTCAGGGCCTCGCGCAGCAGCGCGTACGGCTTGGCCGCGGGCCCCCCGTTGGCGGAGAGGTAGTACGCCGAGTCGAGCTGGAGCGGGTCGATCGCGGAGGCGGGTACGAAGCCCTCGATCTCGATCGTCTTGGCGGTGGGCAGCGGGAGTGAGGCGAGATCCTCGTCGGTCACGGGGATCACGGTGCCGTCGGCGTCCTCGTACGCCTTGCCGGTCTCGGCGCCGGTCACCTCCTGCTCGTCCAGTTCGCAGACCTTGTGGTACCGGATCCGGCCACCGTCGGCGAGGTGGATCTGCCGGAAGGAGATCGAATGGTTCTCCGTGGCGTTCATCAGCTTGACGGGGATGCTCACCAGCCCGAAGGAGATGGCGCCGTTCCAGATGGACCTCACCGTTCACCCCTAACGCCCACTGAGCCCGCATTGTTACGATTTCATGTGATTCTTATCGTATGACGCCGATCACGGAGGTGGAGGGGCGGCGCCTGGCGCTCAGCAATCTCGACAAGGTGCTGTACCCGGCCACCGGCACCACCAAGGGTGAGGTGCTGCACTACTACGCGGCCACGGCGGCGGACGTCCTCCTCGCCCATGTGCGCGACCGGCCGCTGTCCTTCCTCAGGTATCCGGACGGCCCGGCGGGACTGCGCTTCTTCACCAAGAATCCGCCCCCGGGTACACCCGACTGGGTAGGCACGGCCCCGGTGCCCCGCCACGACGATCCGGACGCCCGGCAGATCCTCGTACAGGACCTGCCCTCGCTGATGTGGGCCGCGAATCTGGTGGTGGAGTTCCATACGCACCAGTGGTGCCGGGACACGCCCGCGGTCGCCGACCGGATGGTGTTCGACCTGGATCCGGGGGCGCCCGCGAGCATCGTCGAATGCTGCACGGTCGCGCTCTGGCTGCGGGAGCGGTTGGCGGCCGACGGGCTGTCCGCGTACGGGAAGACCTCGGGATCCAAGGGGCTGCATCTGCTCGTCCCCCTGGAGCCCACGCCCAGCGAGGAAGTGACGGCCTACGCGAAGACGCTGGCCGTCGAGGCCCAGGGCGAACTGCCCGAACTGGCCGTGCACCGGATGACCCGTGCGCTGCGCCCGGGAAAGGTCTTCGTCGATTTCAGCCAGAACGCCGCGGCCAAGACGACCGCGGCGCCCTACACGCTGCGCGCGAAGGACAGCCCGGCCGTCTCCGCACCCGTCACCTGGGACGAGATCGAGGCGTGCGGGACCCCCTCCGAGCTGGTCTTCCTCGCCGGGGACATGGCCGCACGGCTGGACCGGCACGGGGATCTGCTCGCCCCGCTGACCGATCCCGGCCAGGCGCGTCCGCTCCCCGGGGGCTGAGGCGGACGACAGACGGACAGGCGGGGCACAGCCCTTCCACAGCTGCCGCGCCACCTGGCGAGGAAAGGCCACAAGTGGAGGGTGGATTGTCCTGGCAGTGGTGCACACTCTGCGCAGAGATGCTTCCTGAACACGGTGTCCGCCGGATTCGGGATGCAGAGCATGACACGGGGAGGGAATGGCGTGTTCGCGGGGATCGACGAGGTCGACTGGGCCTCGATGGAGCATGCCTACGGGCCGGCCGACGATGTGCCGGGGCTCCTGCAAGGACTCGCGTCCGCCGATCCGGCGGAGCGCGAGAGCGCGCTCGACGGGATGTACGGCGCGGTTCACCACCAGGGCGATGTGTACGCGTGCACGCTCGCCTGCATTCCGTTTCTCCTCGAACTGGTCGCGGATCCCGGCATTCAGGACCGGGGCAGCGTCGTGGAGCTCCTCACCAGCATCGGCGGCATCGATCTGGACGAGGACGACGAGGACGATCTGGACGAGGACGAGATGGAGGGGGCGGCGAACTACGCGATGGCGGCAGCCGCCGTCACCGCAGGAGCGGGAGTGTTCTTCGAGCTGATCGCCGACGAGGACCCGGGCGTGCGGCTCGCGGCCCCGCTCGCACTCGCCACCCTGCACAGCCATCCCGTCAAGGTGCTGGCGCTGCTGCGGGAACGGCTGCCGGTGGAGGCCGACGACGAGGTGCGGCTCGCCCTCGTCGAGGCTGCGGGGCGGGTCGCGCTGCGCCACCGCCCGCTGGCCGGGCAGGCCGCGGACTGGCTGAGCAGGCTCGCCGCCGAGGCGTACGCGCCGGGGCTGCGGCTCGCCGCCCTCGCGCAACTGGCCCGGTGCGCTCCAGACGCGCTGCCCGGCGATGTCGTACAAGTGGTGTCCGGACTGCTGCGGGAACTGCGCTCGCGGCCCGGACGGCCGGATCCGCACCCCGTGGAGGCCGCGGGCGGTGACACCGCGTCGCTGGAGCGCACCTCGGCGCCGACGCTCCTGGGGCAGCTGCGGGCCCTGTCGGCGGAGGAGTCGGCGGGCCGCAGCGCCCCCTGGGCCGCCGACCTGCTGCGGACGCTGCACGTCGGCCTGGACGACCGCGTCGAGGACCGCACCGCGTTGCTGACCGACCAGCTGTGCAGCCCCGATCCGTGGCAGCGGATCGATGCCGTACGGATGAGCAGCGGGCTGATCAGGGCCTGGCGCGGTTCGTACGAGGGACTGGTCCGGCTCGTCGGCGTTCAGCTGGCCGATCCGGAGCCGCGGCTGGCCGAGGCGGCCTCGCACGTGCTGGAGGAGCTGTTCTGTCTGGCCGGACCGGCCGCCGACGCCCTGGCGGAGCGGGTGGCCGGGGATCCCGGTGGCTGGGTCAAGGAGTGGGCCAGCGGGCCGCCCGGACTGGGTTCCGCGGTGAAGGCGCTGGCCAGGCTGGGCGACGCCCGGGTGCTGCCCGCACTGGCGGCGGCCCTGGAGCGGTCGGAGGTGCCGCACGACGTGGGGTTCGCCATCGGGTACCTCGGTGACACCGCGGCCCCGCTCGCCGGGGTGCTCAGGCGCAGGCTGGGCGAGGTCGGCCTGGACGAGGGCGCGTACGACCGGGCGAGTCCGCTGCTCGGCGGGCTGACGGCGCTGCGGGCGGGCGAGGCCGCGCCGGAGGTGCTGCGGGTGCTGCGGGGGGCACCCGAGTACCGGGGCGAGTGGCTGCGCACGGCGGCGCTGCGGGCGCTGAGCTCGTTCGGTCCGGCGGCGCGGTGTGCCGTACCGGAGCTGCGGATGCTGATCAGGCGCCCGGGCACCGCGGCGGCGACGGAGGCGGCCGAGGCCCTCTGGGCGGTCGACGGGGATGCCGGTGCGGTGCTTCCGGTGCTGATCGAGGGTCTCGGGGCGGACCAGGTGCACGACTGCCGGGCTGCGGCGAGCGCTCTGGGCGGGCTGGGCGGGCTCGCGGCGGTGGCCGCACCCCGGCTGCGCGCCCTGCTGACGCACGACGAGCTGTGGCTCCGGGTCGACGCCGCGATCGCCCTGTGGGAGGTCACGGGGCGGACAGGCGAGTCGGTGCCGGTACTCCTGGCAGCATGGGAGAAGAACCGTCACGTCAGGGTCCGGGTGGCTGAATGCCTGGCCCGGATGGGTGTGGCGGGGGCGGGGCCGGACGCGGCACAGGTGCTGCGTGCCGAACTCCTCTCCGTACGCCGCCACAACGCGATGGACGGCGGATACGGCAGTCACGACACTTATGAGGACGAGAAACTGCTGGCGCTGTGCCGGCGGGCCCTTCTGGGGAACACGGGAGAAGGAACCACACCATGATCATTTTCGGCACGCGGGGCTACATCTACCAGCTGGCCATCCTCACGATGGTGTGCGGCTGGTGCGGCAATCCCGCCGCGCACACGCTGCGCAAGCGGGTCACGAAGTTCACGCTGTTCTTCGTGCCGCTGTTCCCGTTCTCGACGAAGTACGCGACGCAGTGCACCTTCTGCGGTGGCGAGCGCCAGATACCGAAGGAGCAGGCCGACCAGCTGCTCGCGCAGCACAGCGCGGGGCAGGACGGCCTGCAGCAGGGCGCCGCGCAGCAGCAGCCGGGCTACACGCCTCCCGGCCGGAACCCGTACCAGAGCTAAGGACGAGTGCCACGAAGCCGACATAAGGGAAATAGCACCCGCGTCTTGCTACGTTGCGGGGCATGACCGCAACGACGGCGGACGCGCGCCCTCCCGAGCTACGCCTGCCCAAGCGGCGCGGGGTCGAGCTCTCGCTCCTGATCGGGGCCGTGCTCATCTCCGTCTACGGCTACGCGGCCGTCGGCCTCGCCAGGAACAACGCCGTACCCCCGGACGTCGCCGGGTACGGCGCCGGTCTCGGCCTCCTCGCCCTCCTCGCCCACCTCGCGGTCCGCTTCCGTGCCCCGTACGCCGATCCGCTCCTGCTGCCCATCGCCGTCCTCCTCAACGGGCTGGGCCTGGTACTGATCTACCGGCTCGATCTGGAGACCCCGAGGGACCAGGCGGCGACCACACAGCTGGTCTGGTCCACCCTCGGGGTCGCGTTCTTCATCGCCGTCGTCGTCCTGCTGCGCGATCACCGGGTGCTCCAGCGTTACGCGTACCTCTCGGTCGCCGCCGCACTGGTGCTGATGATCGTGCCGATCTTCTTCCCCGCGGTGAACGGGGCCAAGATCTGGATCAGGGTCGGCGGACTGTCCTTCCAGCCGGGCGAGTTCGCCAAGATCCTGCTCGCCGTCTTCTTCGCCGCGTACCTCGCGGCGAACCACAACGCGCTCGCCTACACCGGCCGCAAGATCTGGAAGCTCCAGTTCCCCACCGGCCGGGTGCTGGGCCCCATCGTGGCGATCTGGCTGATCAGCGTCGGTGTCCTCGTCCTCGAACGCGATCTGGGCACGTCGCTGCTCTTCTTCGGCCTCTTCGTGATCCTCCTGTACGTGGCCACCGGCCGGACCGGCTGGATCGCCGTCGGGCTGCTGCTCGCCGCCGCGGGCGCCTTCGTCGTCGGCTCGTTCGAACCCCATGTGCACAGCCGGGTGGAGGACTGGCTGGACCCGTTCGCGACGATCAACGCCGGGCAGGGGCCGAGCCAGCTCGCCCAGTCCCTCTTCGCGTTCGCCGCGGGCGGCATGCTCGGTACCGGCCTCGGACTCGGCCACTCCATCCTCATCGGCTTCGCCGCCAAGTCCGACTTCATCCTCGCGACCGCGGGCGAGGAGCTCGGTCTGGCCGGACTCACCGCGATCTTCCTGCTGTACGCGCTGCTGGTGGCCCGCGGCTACCGGGCGGGCCTCGCCCTGCGCGACCTGTTCGGCCGGCTGCTGGCGATCGGACTCGCCTCGATCATGGCGCTCCAGGTCTTCGTGATCGCGGGCGGGGTGATGGGGCTGATCCCGCTGACCGGCATGGCCATGCCGTTCCTGGCCCAGGGCGGTTCCTCCGTCGTCACCAACTGGATCATCATCGCGCTGCTGATCCGGGTCAGCGACGTGTCCCGCACCCCGGACCCGCGCCGCGCGGAGACCGGTGTCGTCGCCCAGGTCACGGAGGACGAGCGGTGATCCGCTACATCCGGCGGGCCGCCGCCTTCTGTCTGCTGCTGCTCGTGGCGCTCCTGGCGAACGCCGCCCGCATCCAGCTCTTCGAGGCCGACGAACTGGACAGCAACCCCGCCAACCGCCGCACCACGATCGACCGCTACGACCAGCCGCGCGGCAACATCCTGGTCGGCGACGAGCCCGTCACCGGTTCCAAGAACACCGGCGAGCAGCTCGCGTACGAGCGCACCTACCGGCACGGCCCGCTGTACGCGCCCGTGACCGGCTACGCCTCGCAGACGTACGGCACCACACTCCTGGAGAACGCCGAGGACGACATCCTGTCCGGCTCGGCCTCGATCCTGGCGCCGCTCCCCCTCTGGGGCGACATCACGCGCAGCCGGCAGCCCGGCGGCGACGTCGTCACCACCATCAAGGCCTCGATGCAGCGCGCCGCGTACGAGGGCCTCGACGGCCGCCGCGGCGCGGTCGCCGCCCTCGATCCGGCCACCGGCCGGATCCTGGCGCTGGTCTCCTCCCCGTCGTACGACCCCGAGGTGCTCTCCGGTACGGGATCCTCCGTCACGGACGCATGGGCGCGGCTCAACCGGTCCGCGAGCCAGCCGATGCTCAACAGGGCCATCCGGCAGACCTATCCGCCGGGCTCGGCCTTCAAGATCGTGACGGCCGCGGCTGCGCTGGACGACCGTGTGGTGACCGATCCGGACGCGGCGACGGACACACCGTCGCCGTACGTCCTGCCCGGCACCTCGACCACGCTGCCCAACGAGGCGCGCGGCTGCGCGAAGGCCTCGCTGGCGGAGGCGATCCGGGTCTCCTGCAACACGGTGATGGCGCACCTGGGGGTGGAGGTGGGGCTGGACGGGATGCTGGAGGCGGTAGGGAGGTTCGGCTTCAACGACAACGACCTGAAGATCCCTTCCAGGGTGGCCCGCAGCAACTTCGACTCGGACATGACCGACGACCAGCTCGCCCTGTCCTCGATCGGGCAGTTCGACACCACGGCGACGCCGCTGCAGATGGCGATGGTCGCGTCGGCGGTGGCGAACGGCGGCGACCTCAGGCGCCCCCACCTGGTGGACCGCACGACGGACGCCGACGGCGCCACGGTCCGCCGGCAGGACTCGAGTTCGTACCGGCAGGCGATGAGCCCGGCAACGGCCATGCAGCTGCAGCGGATGATGGTCGACGTCGTGGAGAGCGGTACGGGGACGAACGCGGCAATCGACGGAGTGACGGTCGGCGGCAAGACCGGCACGGCCCAGCACGGCATCGACAACTCCGGTACGCCGTACGCCTGGTTCATCTCCTGGGCGCAGGCACCGGACTCGGGCCGTCCGGCCGTCGCCGTGGCCGTCGTCGTCGAGGACGCCTCGGCGGACCGTGCGGACATCAGCGGCGGCGGCAACGCTGCCCCCATCGCCCGGGCGGTGATGGAGGCGGCGCTCGAGGACGGAGACTGACGCATGAGTTCAGCAGTGGCGGCGGCGCTGGCCCGGATCGACGCACTGGACCCGGAGCTGTGCGCGTTCACCGAGGTGTGGCACGAGGACGCCCTGGCCCGGGAGCTGACCGCCCGGGACCTTCCGCTCGCCGGACTGCCGTTCGCGGTGAAGGGCCGCGCGGGCATCCGCTCGTACGCGGCCCGCCGCCTGACCGCCGCGGGCGCCGTCCCGGTGGGTGCGACCTCGGTCCCCGGCCCGGGCACGCGCTGGCAGACGTGGGGGCAGGGCGCGCACGGCCGTACGGTGAACCCCTGGCGCCCCGACCGCACCCCTGGCGGTTCGTCGGCGGGCTCGGCCGTGGCGGTCGCGGCGGGCATGGTGGACCTGGCCACGGGCAGTGACGGGGCGGGGTCGGTACGGATCCCGGCGGCGTGGTGCGGGGTGTTCGGCCTGAAGACGACCACGGGGCTGCTGCCCTCCCCGGACCGCACGGGCCTCGCCTCCCCCGGTGTGCTCGCCAGCTCGGCGGCACGGGCCGGGACGTATCTGCGGCACGTACTGGACGGGTGCGCGCCACGACCACCGCGGCTCCCGGTCCGCGCCGCCTACAGCCCGGACCTGGGCTTCGCGTCCGTGGACCCGGACGTCGCGGAGGTGACGCGAACCGCGGTGGAGCGGCTGGCCGCGGCCGGAGTCGTCCGCCTCGTCAGGGACCCCGTCACGCTGCTCGACCCCGCGGAGGCGTGGACGGCGGTACGCGGGGGATCACCGACCCCGGCCACCCGGGCGCTCCGCGCCGCCAACGCCCGCGCGCTCGACGCCTTCTTCGCCCGCACGCCCTTGCTGCTCACTCCGGTGACGCCCAACGCGCCGCACGGTCACGACGGCCCCGGTGACGTCTACTCCACGGCCCTCACCTGGGCGTTCAACCTCAGCGGCCATCCGGCGGCGAGCATGCCGGCCGGATTCACCCCGGACGGCTGCCCGGTCGGCCTCCAGCTGGTGACCGACCGGGGGACGGACGCGGAGCTGCTGGGCATGGCATGCGCGGCGGAGCGCGCCCTGCCGCCGTCGCGACCGCGCCGGTTCAGCTGATCGGCTTGCGGATCTCGGAACGGACCTTCGCGGTGTCCTCGGCGATCCTCACCAGGTCGAGCGACTCCGGGGCCTCGTTGAGCTCGGCCGGCCGGATCACGGCGACCATGGCGGCGGTGTTGTCGTCGCCCCACGCGCACATCGGCATGTTGGTGGTCAGGCCGATCTCCTTGGACTGCACGACCTGGCACTCCACCGTGACGTCGTACCCCTCGGGCGTGAACTCCTTCGGAGGCACGACCACCTTCGCGTTGTCCGCCTCGGCGGCCCCCTCCATGATCTTGCTCCGCATGAGCGCGGGGCTGGCGAGCCGCCCGTACATGCCGGAGAGCACGAGCATGCCGTTCTCGTCGGAGCCGTACTGCGCGACGACGGCCTCGCCGTCCCGGATGCTCGGGTCGGGGGTGTCCTCGATCTCCTTGCCCTCGGTGTCCGACATGTCCTTGTTGAGGGTGAACTCCCCCTCCAGGACCGTCTTCTCCACGACGAGCTTGTGCGTGGCCTCGGGAAACACGGCGTCCGCGCCCTTGCCGACCAGCTCGTAGACACCGAAGACGATGGCGAGGACACCGACGAGCGACCCGGCGACGATGCCGACGATCAGCCCGGTCCGCTTCCTGCGCGGTGGCTGCGGCTGCCAGCCGTACGCCCCCGGCTGCGTCACGGGCTGCGGCTGCCCCCACGACCCGGGTGCGCCCTGCGGCTGCGGGTATCCGTAGCCCGGCTGCTGGGGCGGGTAGCCGTAACCCGGCTGCTGAGGAAACGCGGGCCCCGGGGGCTGCTGCCCGTACGGATTCCGCTGAGGCTGAGGCGGCCCGTACGGGCCTTGGGGCGGCTGGGGCGGCATGGTCATGCGCTCACGTTACGTCACCGGAGTGAACACACATTCGATGCATGGGCTATCGATACGAGGTCGGAAGATGCACCCCGTCAGCCCAGTGGCTCCCGCCGCTGACGCCACTCCGCCGGCACCCCGTCCACCCCGGTCACCGCTCCGACCACACCCCCCGTGATCGCACAGGTGGTGTCCACGTCACCGAAGCCCTCAGCCGTCGCCCACAGTGCCGCCTCCAGGTCACCCGGGTGACGGGCGGCGGTCCACAGCGCGAAGGGCACCGTGTCGTCGGCCCGGATGCGCTGCCCGTTGCCCAGGAGATCGGCCGCCTTCCACGGCTCCGTGGTGAACGGCACCTCCACGGCCCGCCGCAGCCCCTCCCGCACGAGCCCTCCGGGCGTGCGCTCGGCGACCGCGGCCAGCGTGAACTCCCCGCGCACCGCCAGGGCCGCGGCCACCGCGACCGCCACCGCGCCAGCCACGCCTTCCGGATGGGCATGGGTGACCTCCGCCGACAGCACGGCCTGTTCGGCGACACGGCCGAGGTCCTCGTGGAAGCGGGCCCCAAGAGGCGCGACCCGCATCGCGGCACCGTTGCCGAGGCTGCCGCCCTCGAACAGCCCGGGCGCCAGGGTGCGCCAGTCGGCAGGTGATGTCAGCAGTTCGGGCAGCAACATGTGCATGCCGTGCCCGTACCCACGGGCCTGGTCCGCGTCGAAGGCCAGCGCGTAATACAGGGCGAGCCGGTCCTGATCGACCTGCCCGCACTCCTCCAGAAGCCGATGCAGAGCGCGTGCCAGCGCCGTGTCGTCGGTCCAGTGCCAGACGGGCTCATGCGGGGTACGGCGCGCCCGGACCTCGTTGTACGCCTGCCGGGGCGGACGGAAGAGGGGGAACCACCGCTCCCCGAACGCGTCACCGAGGGCGAGCGCTTCGAGGCTGCGGCGGGCCGCTGCGGAATCACCTTTGCCGGGAACGGAGTTCATGCCCTCCATCCTCGGCCCGTGCGCCCGGTACGTATACCGGATATGAGTACGCATGCTCACGCTCCACATCCCCGGCCACGGCAGGCTGGACCCCCGTCAGCCACACACGAGAGGGAGCCCGACCATGCGCACGGCCAACCGACTCCGCACCCCGTCACGCACCGCCCTCGGGTTCATTCTGGGCGGCGTCACGGTCGCCCTGCTCACCAGCGCCTGCTCCATGCAGCAGGCCACGTGCGGGGGCGGCGAATACCCGGTTCTGGCCGTGGGAAGCGCCGGAAGCGCGTGCGTGCCCGACGACGAGGAGCCGCCCAAGGGCTACGCCCGCTACCCGGAGGGCAAAGTTCCCAAGCACGAGGGCGACACGTGGGACACCTACTGGAACACCCGGACGCTCGACGACAAGGGCAGGACGATCGAGCTCCCCGACGAGAACTGAGGGGCTCTCGTTCGGATCATGCCTGGCTCGGCCGGGCCCGATCCGGACGAGAGACGCTGGAGACCGTGCGGCGGACGGTCCCGGCTCAGCCGCCCGCACCGCCCTCCGCTATCGCGTCCGCGACCTCCGCCACCCGCGCCTGCTCCTCCACCGCGAAGCGGTCCCGGTCCAGTTGCTCGGCTATCTCCTCGTCCTGGGCCATCAGCAGGTCGAGGCTGGAGTCCCCGAGCTCGAAGACGCCCATGTCGACGTACGCCTTCTGCAGGCGCTCGCCCCACAGGCCGATGTCCTTGACGCAGGGGACGATCCGGCTGAACAGCAGCTTGCGGAAGAGCTGCAGGTACTCCGAGTGCTCGGAGAGCTCCTTGGCCTCCTGCTTGCCGATGCCGAAGTTCTCCAGCACCTCGACCCCGCTGAGCCGGTCGCGCATCAGGTAGCAGCCCTCGATGACGAAGTCCTCGCGCTCGCGCATTTCCGCGTCGCTGAGCTGCTTGTAGTAGTCGCGCAGTGCCATCCGCCCGAAGGCGACGTGCCGGGCCTCGTCCTGCATGACGTAGGCGAGGATCTGCTTCGGCAGCGGCTTGGTCGTCGTGTCGCGGATCATGCCGAACGCGGCGAGCGCGAGGCCCTCGATGAGGACCTGCATGCCGAGGTAGGGCATGTCCCAGCGGGAGTCGCGCAGGGTGTCGCCGAGCAGGCCCTGGAGGTTGTCGTTGATCGGGTAGAGCATCCCGATCTTCTCGTGCAGGAAGCGGCCGTAGATCTCCGCGTGCCTGGCCTCGTCCATCGTCTGGGTCGCGGAGTAGAACTTCGCGTCCAGGTCGGGGACCGACTCGACGATCCGCGCCGCGCAGACCATCGCGCCCTGCTCTCCGTGCAGGAACTGGCTGAACTGCCAGGAGGTGTAGTGCTTGCGCAGCTCACCCCGGTCCCGCTCGGTCATCTTCGCCCAGTGCGGGGTGCCGTAGAGCGTGAGGGCCTCGTCCGGGGTGCCCAGCGGGTCGGTGGGGTCGACCTCCAGGCTCCAGTCGATGCGCTTGTTGCCGTCCCACTGCTTGTCCTTGCCCTTCTGGTACAGGGCGAGCAGGCGTTCGCGGCCGTCGTCGTAGTCCCAGCTGAACCGGGCCGCGCCCGTGGCGGGAACCTGCCACGACGGGGCTTGGGGGGCGTTGATGTAGAGGTCGTGTGTCGACACGGACAGCTCCTTCGCCTGGCGAGGATCGTACGTTCCGTGGTGCTGACTGCAGTTGGCAGGTTCACACGTTGGTAGACGCCGGGTCAACAAGTCGTGCGCAAGGGATTGACGGCCTTGCTGACGAGCAGTCTCATAAGAGATGACCGCCGGTAACCCACGTGCGAGGTGCCCTCAGCCATGACGACCGTGACCGAGAAGGACGTTCAGGCGCTTCGTGACGCGCTCGGCCCTCTCAAGGACCGTGAACAGCTCGCCGCCCGCCTGCTCGAAGCCTCCGCCAAGCATTCCTTCGACCCCGACACCGAGCTCGACTGGGACTCTCCCGTCGAGGAAGGCAAGTGGTTCTGGCCGCCCGAGCTGGTCTCCCTCTACGACACCCCGCTGTGGCGGAAGATGTCCGAGGAACAGCGGATGGACCTCGCCCGGCACGAGGCGGCTTCGCTCGCCTCCCTCGGCATCTGGTTCGAGATCATCCTCATGCAGCTGCTCGTCCGGCACATCTACGACAAGTCGGTGACCAGCAACCACGTCCGCTACGCACTCACCGAGATAGCGGACGAGTGCCGGCACTCGATGATGTTCGCGCGCATGATCCAGTGGGGCAAGGGACCCGCCTATCCGGTACCTCCGCGCTACCACAACCTGGCGCGCGTGCTGAAGACCGTCTCCACCACCCCCGGTTCGTTCGCCGCGACCCTGCTCGGCGAGGAGATCCTCGACTGGATGCAGCGGCTGACCTTCCCGGACGAGCGCGTCCAGACGCTGGTACGCGGGGTGACCCGCATCCACGTCGTCGAGGAGGCCAGGCACGTCCGGTACGCCCGCGAGGAGCTGCGCCGCCAGATGGTCACCGCGCCTCGCTGGGAACGGGAGTTCACCCGGGTCAGCTGCGGAGAGGCGGCACGGGTCTTCTCCGTCTGCTTCGTCAACCCCCAGGTGTACGAGAACGTCGGCCTGGACCGCCGGGAGGCGGTCGCCCAGGTGAAGGCGAGCGGCCACCGCACGGAGGTCATGCAGACGGGCGCCAGGCGGCTGACGGACTTCTTCGACGACATCGGGCTGCTGAACGGTGTCGGACGCAGGCTGTGGAAGAGCTCGGGCCTGCTGGCCTGAGCGAACTCCCCTTCGCGAAAGGCCCTAGGCTTCGGAGCATGACGTCCGCCGCTGCTGCCCCGCCGACCCGCGCGTACCGAAGGCTCGGCGTCGAGGAGCGGCGCGCCCAGCTCCTCGGCGCGGCGCTCAGCCTCTTCGCCCACCGGGCCCCGGACGACGTGTCGCTCGACGAGGTGGCGAGTGTGGCCGGTGTCTCCCGGCCGCTCGTCTACCGGTACTTCCCCGGCGGGCGACAGCAGTTGTACGAGGCCGCGCTCGGGTCGGCCGCCGAGAAGCTGACGCTGTGCTTCGCGGAACCCGCCGTCGGCCCGCCCACCGAGCGGGTCGGGCGGGTCCTGGACCGCTACCTGGGCTTCGTCGACGAACACGACACCGGGTTCAGCGCGTTGCTGCGCGGCGGCAGCGTCGCCGAGACCTCGCGTACGACCACGATCGTGGACGGCGTACGGCGCGCGGCGGCCGAACAGATCCTCCTGCACCTGGGCAGGGGATCGGGTCCCGGTCTGCGGCCCGCCGGGCCCCGGCTGCGGATGATGGTGCGCACCTGGATCGCGGCCGTCGAGGCGGCCTCCCTCATCTGGCTCGACGAGGGGAAGCAGCCCGAGGCGCCCGAGCTGCGCGGCTGGCTGGTCGACCATCTGATCGGCCTGATAGCGGTGACGGCCGCCACGGACGCGGAGACCGCGTCCGTGGTGACGGACCTGCTGGGCCAGGAGACCGCCGACGGCCCCGTCGGACGGCTGGCGGCACTGGTGATCCCGGTGGCCGGCGAGGCGGCGACGCACCTGCTGCCCCCGGGACAGGCCGCAGGGGACTGAGGGCCGGCGGACGGTTCTCCCGGCGGGCCCCGGGGGTCTTCCTCAGCCGCCGAACGGGCCGAGGGGCCGCGTCCGGTCCTCTGGGTCACACTGGCACCGTGAAAAGCGAGAACACCCCCTTCACCGGCGGCCCCCTGGACGGCCGGGTCCTGCCCGTCCTGCTCGGCCCCACCGGACATCCGCCCAAGTGGTACGAGGTTCCCGTGCCGGACGCCGACGGCGGACCGGACACCGTGTACGCCTACCGGCGCGCCCCGTCCGGCTACACGAAGCGGCTCCGGCTGCAGCGCGGCTGGGTGTACGAGTACGTGCCCGATGGCCGGGAGCGCCGCACCCTCAAGTGGCCCTGGAACAAGCCCGGCAGCGGCGCCTGAGCCGGCGCGGGAACCGGACCAACTAAGATCGACGGTCAGGTGCCGAGGGCACGGTGACAAGGGGGGTGCGCCATGGAGGCGCTGCGTCAGGACGATCCACGCCACTTCGGGCCGTACACCGTGCTGGCACGCTTCCGTGAGACCGCGAGCACGGTGCACTATCTGGCCAGGGGCGCCGACGCCGACGACATCGCCGTGGTGGCCGCCGCCCGGCCCTCCCTGGCCGCGGTGCCCGCCTTCGGCCGCCGCTTCCAGTCCGAGGCCCGCACGGCCGAACGGCTGGCCGGCGGCTGGGTCCAGCCGCCGCTCGCCGCTCCGGCGGACGGCCTGTGGACCGCTGCTGCTTACGTGCCCGCCCTGACGCTCGCCGAGGCGATCGATCTCGCGGGGCCGCTGCCCGAGCGTGCCGTGCGGATACTGGGCGCCGGCCTGGCCGAGACCCTCTCCCGGGTGCACGCCACCGGGGCGGTCCTCCAGGGGCTCGCTCCCGGGACGGTGCTGCTGGCGGAGGACGGGCCCCGGCTGACCGCGTTCGGCCCGCTGGGCGCGGCTGCCGCGGCCGAGGCGAACGCGAGCGGGCAACTGTCCGTGCGGCTCGGCTACCTCACCCCCGAGCAGGTCGACGGCAAGGACGTGGGCCCGGCCTCCGACCTCTTCGTGCTCGGGCTCCTGCTGGCGTACGCGGCGACGGGGACGACCCCGCTCGCCGACGGCCCCGCCGCGGAGGCCGCCGAGCGGATCGCGCACGCCTCCGCGGAACTCGACTCCGTACCCGACGAGTTGCGCGACCTGATCGCGGGCTGCCTGGCGAAGGACCCCGCCGATAGGCCGAGCGCGGGTTCGGTCGCGGCGGAGCTGGCGCTGGAGGGCGCGGCTGGCCTCGCCAAGGGTGGCTGGCTCCCCGAGCGGCTGGCGGCGTCGGTGGCGGACCAGGCCGCGCGGGTACGGGCGTTGCGGGTGCCGCAGGAGGAAGCGGATCCGGACGCGGCAGCCGGCCCGGCAGCGACCGAACCTGCCGACAGGGCACCCGCTCCGGCATCCGGTCCCGCGGCACCCGCGGACGTACGGGACAGTTCCGCGCCCGAGGACGTCCGGCCCGTTTCCGGTCCGGCCGACGGAACCCCGGACGCCGCCGGCCACCGGCAGGGAGGACTGCCCGCCCCCGCCTCCGCCGACGGGGACGTCGGCGACAGCAGGACCACCCGTTTCCTGGGGACCGCCTCGCCCGCCCCGCGGACCGACCGGGCGACGACCCAGCTCGCCGTCCCGCGCGAACTGGCCGCAGGCCCGCAGGCGCAGCATCCGGAGCCCGTCCGGCCCGCTGCCCCTCCCGCGGCCCCTTTCCCTCCCTCCGCACCGGCCGCTCAGCCCCACACGTACACGTACCCTGCCGCCGCGCCGCAGGGCGCCCCCGCCCCGCTCCCGCTGCCCGTCCAGCCACCCGCGCCCGCGGCACCGGCAGCTCCCGCAGCGTCCCCGGCGAGCCGGCGTGCCCTTCTCACCGTGGTCGCCGCCGGAGCGGCAGGACTGATCGTCGGCGGGGGTGCGGTGGCCGCGCTCGGGTCCGGTGACGACGCCTCGGCCGCCGACGACAAGCCCGCGCCGAAGCCCCGCAGCACCCTTCCCGGGCAGGCGCCGGAGCCGAGCTGGATCTACACGCATCCGACCGCCGAGCCCGCACCTGTCACCTCCGGTGTCTGGGAGGACAAGCTGCTGGTGCTGACCGGCACGACCGGGGCGACGGGCATCGATCTGCGGACCGGGCGGAAGCTGTGGCAGCGTGCGGACGCCGCCGGCGCCCAGGCGGTGCTGGCCGCAGGCAAGGACCTCTGCTTCCTGGCCAGCCCCACCGAGTTCCTCTGGCTGTCCCCGAAGGACGGGCAGGTCAAGCACCGGCTCCGGTTCGTGGACCAGTTCACCGGCGTACCGAACATGAAGGTGGCCCCGCTCACCGGCCAGTCCGGCTCCGTCGTCTGGTTCACCGGCTCCCACACCGTCCTCGTGAAGGCCCCCAAGCCGAAGAAGGGCCAGAAGCCCGGCAAGGACACGCAGGTCGTCAAGGCGTACTTCTTCGCGTACGACATCGTCCTGCGCAAGGAACTCTGGCGCGTCGCCGTCCCCGCGGGCCGGTCCCCCGGCACTCCCGCCTACCGGCTGACCGCGGTCCGGGCCGCCGATCTCGTCGTCCGCCAGAACGCGGCGACGCTGACACCGGCCGATGTCACGGCAGGAAAGGGCAAGGCGTTCTTCCGCTGCTTCGACCGGAAGACGGGAAAGCTGCTGTGGACCCGGCAGTTCGGCGCGCTCACACCGGCCGGTGCGGTGCTCGGCGACGAGGAGGGCCGGCTGTACGGAGGGGTGGGCGACGACCTGCAGGCCTTCGATACGGCCACCGCGAAGCCGGTGTGGACCCTGAACGGCACGGCGGCGTCCGTGTTCGGCACGCCCGTTCCGGCCGGGAAGCTGCTCCACACCACGAATCGCAACCAGGAGGTCGGCGCGGTCGACCGGGCGACCGGGAAGCTGCTCTGGCGGCGCTCCACGGAGGTACCCCTCGGCGGCAACGCCCCCGCCCTCACCCTCAGCAGCGGCGCCAGGACCCTGCTCGCGGCGGACGCGTCGCAGGTGACCGCGTTCGCGGCGGCCGACGGGCGCCGGCTGTGGAAGTTCCAGGACATCGGGGCGCAGGACCCCAAGGGCGCCACGGTCAGCGCGCCGTACCGGGTGCTGGCCGCGGGGAAGGCCGTCGTCGTCCAGCGGGGCGCGGTCTTCTACGCGTTCCCGGTGGAGTGAGGCGTTCGGGCGTCCGCCGTCCGGGCGGTCCTCCGGGCGCCGCGCCCCGCGGTTCTTGCATCACCTGACACCGGATGACCGGATTGATGAGATCCGAGCATTTGTGGGGTAGTCCGATTTATGGGCGGCGCCCCGTCACCGGAGGTGATGTCGTGTCAGGCAGAGTCGCGCGCACGCTCTGCACGGCGGTGCTGGCCGCGGTCGTGGCCGCCTCCCCCGCCACCGCGGAACCGGCGGACCCGAGCACCGCACCGGCGGACCCGAGTCCCGCACCGGCCCCCGACGCCCCGCAGAGCGTCGCCGGGCTCCTCAAGCGGCTGCAGACGCTCTATCAGGAGACCGAGGAGGCCGGCGAGATCTACAACGGCACGGCCGAGGAGCTCAGGAAGCGGACCGCCGAGGCCAAGAAGCTGGACAGCGCTCTCGCCAAGGCACGGACGGTGCTGGATTCGAGCCGCCGGGATGCCGGACGCCTGGCCCGCGCCCAGTACCAGGGGCGCACCGACTTCTCCGTGTACATGCGGCTGCTGCTGTCCGACGACCCCGAGCACGCGCTGGCGCAGAGCCATGTGATCGAGCGTGTCCAGGCCGGCCGGTCCGCCGCGGTCGGCAGGCTCACGGGCGCCGAGAAGCGTGCCGACAGCCTGGCGACCAGGTCCCGTGCGGCGCTGGACCGGCAGCAGTCGCTGGCCAGGAAGCAGAAGCGGCAGCGCGACACCGTGCGGTCCCGGCTGAACCAGGTCGAGGGGCTCCTCGCCTCCTTGTCCGACGAGCAGATCGCCGCATTGGCGCGGCTGGAGCGGCAGAACATCGACAAGGCCCAGGACGAGCTGGTCGCCTCTGGGGCGCTGAGCTCGGCCCGCCTGCCGTCCGAGCAGGGCGGTGACGCCGTGCGGTACGCGATCGAGCAGATCGGCAAGCCGTACGTCTGGGGGGCGGAGGGACCCGAGTCCTTCGACTGCTCCGGCCTCACCTCGCAGGCCTGGACGGCGGCGGGGCGGATCATTCCGCGTACCTCGCAGGAGCAGTGGCGGCAGCTGCCGAAGGTACCGGTCGAGTCGCTGCGCCCCGGCGACCTGGTGATCTACTTCCCCAGGGCGACCCATGTGGCGCTGTACATCGGCGACGGTCTCGTCGTGCAGGCGCCCAGACCCGGCGCCACGGTCAAGGTCTCACCCGTGGCGTCGAACCCCCTGCTGGGCGCGGTCCGTCCGGACCCCGGCGGCGAGCCGCTGTCCACGTACACACGGCCGGAACTGCCCGACGACGCCTCCTCGGGACCGGACACGGGCTACGACGCTCCGGACGAGTGAGCCGGGCGCGCCCCGCCGTCGTGACCGGTGGGGCGGCCCGGCCGCCGTCGTACGCGTGGACGTCAGGCCTGCGCGCCCGAGACCTCGGCGAGGTACGCGTTCGTACGGTCGGGCTCGAAGAAGAAGTTGTCGAAGTCCGCCGGGTCGTTGAACCCGTTGGCGAAGCGGTCGGCGACCGGCTGGAGCTGACCGGCGGCACCGATCAGGTTCAGCACGTGCTCCGGCGGGACGCCGAGCATCGCGTTCGTCCACTTCGTCACGTGCTGGGCGGTGTCCCAGTACCGGTCGAACGTGGACTGCATCCAGTCCGCGTCGAACGCGCGGTCGCCATGCTCGATGATCGAGTCCAGGTAGGCCTTCGCGCACTTGGACGCCGAGTTGGAACCCTGGCCGGTGATCGGGTCGTTGGCCACGACCACGTCCGCCACACCGAGCACCAGGCCGCCGCCGGGCAGCCGCCCGATCGGCTTGCGGACGGTCGGGGCGTAACGGCCCGCCAGCGTGCCGTTGGCATCGGTCAGTTCGACCTTGGTGGCGCGTGCGTACTCCCACGGGGTGAACTTCTCCATGAGCTCCAGGGTCTTGGCGAGGTGCTCGGAAGGGTCCTTGATGCCCTGGAAGGCGTCGAGGGGGCCGCCCGGGATGCCCTCCCAGAACAGGATGTCCGCGCGGCCCGAAGTGGTCAGCGTCGGCATCACGAAGAGCTCGCCGACACCGGGGACGAGGTTGCAGCGGACCGCGTCGAAGTCCGGGTGCTCCGGGCGCGGGCCCATGCCGTGGACGTACGAGACGGCCAGCGCGCGCTGCGGGGCGTCGTACGGCGAACGGGAGGCGTCCCGCCCGAACATGGAGACGAGCTCGCCCTTGCCCGCGGACACCATCACCAGGTCGTAGGTGCGGGAGAAGTAGTCCAGGTCGGAGACGGCCGCGCCGTGGATGACGAGCTGACCGCCGCGCTGCGCGAAGGTCTCCATCCAGCCGGCCATCTTCACGCGCTGGTCGACGGACTGCGCGTAGCCGTCCAGCTTGCCCACCCAGTCGATGGGACGCGAGGAGTCGGGAGCGGCGACCGAGACACCGAGGCCCTCGATCCGCGGCGCCTGCGACTCCCAGAAGTTGAGCTGGAGGTCGCGCTCGTGCTGGAGAGCCGTGTGGAACATGCACTGCGTCGACATGACCCGGCCGGACCGGATCTCGTCCGCGGTGCGGTTGGACATGAGGGTGACTTCGTACCCGCTGGACTGCAGTCCAAGGGCAAGCTGGAGACCGGACTGGCCGGCTCCGACTATCAGAATCTTCCGCATCGCGGTTCTCCGTTACGTGTAATACGTGGGTGCGTCTGGCAGTTACGCGGGGGTGACGTCGAGCGCGTGCCCCACGAGGGCGAGCAGCGATTCGACGACCGTGATCCTCTTACGCGCATCCATGATCACAACAGGCACGTGCGGCGGTACGGTCAGGGCCTCCCTGACGTCACTCTCCTCGTAACCGGTCGACCCCTCGAAGTGGTTGACGGCGACGATGTACGGAAGACCGCAGCTCTCGAAGTAGTCGAGCGCCGGGAAGCAGTCGGCGAGACGCCGGGTGTCGGCGAGCACGACCGCACCGATCGCGCCACGCACGAGGTCGTCCCACATGAACCAGAAGCGCTGCTGGCCCGGTGTGCCGAACACGTACAGGACGAGGTCCTCGTCGAGCGTGAGGCGGCCGAAGTCCATCGCGACGGTCGTGGTGACCTTGTCGGGCGTGGAGGTGAGGTCGTCGGTCTCCTCACTGGCCTGCGTCATCATCGCTTCGGTCTGCAGAGGGGTTATCTCCGAGACCGAGCCCACGAAGGTCGTCTTGCCCACACCGAAGCCGCCCGCGACCACGATCTTGGTCGCGATCGGCGCACGCGTGTGGTCCAGCTGCCAGGCCTGCACCGACTCGTCGGGCTGGTCCCGAGGCCCCGGCTGACGCGGGGTGAAGAGCGGAGCCTCAGAGACGGCGGAGTCCATTGAGCACCCTTTCGAGCAGTGCGCGGTCGGGCTGACCGGTTCCGTGACCGGTTCCGTACACGCGGATCTTTCCCTGGTCGGCCAAGTCGCTGAGCAGCACCCGGACCACACCGAGCGGCATCTTCAACAGGGCCGAGATCTCCGCGACCGTACGCATACGACGGCAGAGTTCGACGATGGCACGGAGTTCCGGCATCACCCGCGAGGCGAGGTTGCCGTTCGTGAGTTCGCGGCGCTCCTCGGGGGCCTCCAGCGCTGCGACGAACGTCTCTACGAGCAGGACGTGGCCGAAGCGGGTACGGCCGCCGGTGAGGGAGTACGGGCGGACCCGTGCGGGCCTGCGGTCGGACCCCCGGACGGGGAGCTTGCGTACGGGTTCAGCAGCAGAGGTCACTGGTCGCTCTCCATCGATTTGCGCAGTTCACTGCGGAGTTCGGGGGTGAGTACGTGTCCGGCGCGGCCGACGAAGAGCGCCATGTGGTACGCGACGACGCTCATGTCGCAGTCGGGGGTGGCGTGCACACCCAGCAGGGAGCCGTCACTGATCGACATGACGAAGACGCTTCCCTCGTCCATGGCGACCATCGTCTGTTTGACGCCGCCGGCCTCCATCAGCTTCGCGGCGCCGACGGTCAGGGAGCCGATGCCGGAGACGATGGTGGCGAGGTCGGCGCTCGAGCCCTTGGGGCCCTTCTGCCGCTCGGCCGGCTTGGCCGTCGCGAGTCCGGGGTCGGAGGAGAGCAGCATCAGCCCGTCGGACGAGACGACGGTGACCGAGTGGACCCCTGGCACCTCCTCCACGAGATTGCTCAGCAACCAGTGAAGGTTCCGGGCCTCGGTACTCAGCCCGAACGTGCTGGGCGCAGTCAACTGCGTGCCTCCTCGACTGTGTCCCCCGTCTCATCGAATCGACCATCGGTACGGTCGTCCAGCTCAGTGTGGTCGGTCTGTGGGGCGCTCCCGGCGCCGTCGCTCCCGTCGGTGCCCCCGGCGATCTCGGCCTCGACGTCGCGCCGGCCGTCCCTCGCACCCTGCTGGAAGCCGCCGAGCCTGCGGCGCAGGGCGTCCCTGTCCACGCCGCCCTTGCGCTCCTTGACGGGCGCCGCGACGGGGGTGACGACCTTCGGGGTGCGCTTGGGCAGCCCCTTGTCGGTGAGGGGCTCCGTGATCGGCTGCCGCGGGCCCGGGAGGACGTCGGCGGCGGAGAGGGGGTCGGTCTCGGGGGCGGCCGGGGAGGCGGCGGGGCTCGTGTCGGCGGCGCGCTCGTGGCTGTCGGGTCCGATGGCGTACGGGCCGGGCGCGTCCTGCGGCACCGGCAGCCGGACCTGCATCGTCGTCTCGGACTCGGACTCGGCGTGCCCGGAGGCATCCGCTTCGGGCCTGTCGCTCTCGGGGCCACGGCTCTCGGGCCCGTCGGACGCGGGTACTGCCGGCGCGGGTTCCGCGTCCGTGGGCTCGGCGTCCGTGGGAACCGCGTCCGTGGGCTCCACGTCCGCGGGTACGGCGTCCACGCTCTCGGTGGGCGCGGTCTCGGCGGGCGCCGTCCCGGCATCCGCGGCTTCCGCGGTCTCATCGAGCGCGGCGGGGGCTGCCTGGTCGCTGTCCGCGCCTGCTTCAAGGACCGTCCGCTCGGCGGCGGCGATCAGCGGGTCCTCGGACACGGGCGCCGAACGCGGCGGCAGCGTGTTGGAGTTGGCCTCCGCGACGGAACCCGGCAGGTTCAGCGCGGGCGCGTCCCCGGGCATCTGCACGGCTGGTGGTGACGAGGCGGGCGGCGCCTTCGGCAGCAGGGCCTCCGGAAGGACGACGACAGCTGTCACTCCGCCCCCCTTCTGCTCGCGCAGCTGTACCCGTACACCGTGGCGTGCGGCCAGCATCGACGTCACCTGCAGCCCGAGTCCTGCCCCGTCCGCGGCCTGTTCACCGGCCTCGAACGATGCCGGGTCGGCCAGCCTGGCATTGAGCTCGCCCATCCGGACCGCCGACATGCCGATGCCCTCGTCCTGCACGGAGAGCATCACCTCCCCGGACTCCAGCAGCCAGCCGGAGAGCTCGACACGGGAGTCGGGGGGAGAGAAGGACGTCGCGTTCTCCAGGAGTTCGGCGACCAGGTGGCTCAGGTCGTCGGCGGCGAAACCGGCGATCTGGGAGTGCGGAGGCAGGGACTGGATGGTGACCCGCTCGTACCGCTCGATCTCGCTGACGGCCGCACGCAGCACGTCGACCAGCGGGATCGGCCCGCCGTGCCCGTGCCCGTGGTCGGTACCGGCGAGGACCAGCATGTTCTCGCTGTGGCGCCGCATGACGGTGGCCATGTGGTCCAGCTTGAAGAGCGTGGCGAGGCGCTCCGGGTCCTGCTCGCGCTCCTCGAGTCCCTCGATGACACCGAGCTGGCGCTCGACGAGACCGAGCGTGCGCAGGGAGAGGTTGACGAAGGTGTGGTGGACCGTGTTCCTCAGCTGCGCCAGCGCGGTGGTGAGCTCGGCGACCTGCGTCTGCAGTTCGGCGCGCTGGGCAGCGAGTGTCTCGCGGTTCGCGATCAGTCCGCCGCGCTCGTTCTGCAGGCTCTCGAAGCGGCCGGCCGTCTCGTGGTGCAGCCCGTGCAGCTTGCTGTGCAGGGTGTTGATGGACCGCACGACCTGGGCGAACTCGTCGTTGCGCCCGGTGTAGCGGACCGGCTCGGCCGTCTCGGGTTCGGCGGCGAGGCGGGCTGCGCCGATCCGCAGGACGGCGAGCGGCTGGGTGAGGGTGCGTGCGACCGCGGTGGAGACGCCGACGGCGATCAGCAGACAGCCGCCGAGCAGCGCGATGCGCAGTTCGAGCGCGGTGACGTCGTCGTCGCGCAGTTGTTCCAGGCTCTTGATCCGGGCGGTGCCCAGCGCGGACTCGACGCCCCTCATCCGGTCGATGCGGGCGGAGAGCGCGGAGCGGGCCTTCTTGCGGTCGGTCCTGCGGTCCGCCTCGGACAGCTCGGGGCGGTCGGTGAGCCGGGTGAGGTACTTCTCCGCGCTGTTGACCTCGGGTCCGGTCACGGTGGACGCGAGCTTGTCCCGGGCGGCCGGGCCGGCGGCCTGGTCGAAATCGGCGAGCGAGGCGAGTTCGCGCACCCGGGCCTGCTGGGCGGCGGCGCTCAACTCGTCGCGGTTGCGGTCGTTCTCACCGCCGCCCTCGTCCTGGGTCTGGACGGGGAGCCCGGTGAAGGGGTCGATCTGCGGTTCCGCCGGCTCGGTGCCGGGCACGGAGAGCGCGGCAAGGAGCAGCCCCCGGGTGGCGGAGGCCTGCTCGACGGCGCCACCGAGGGCGAGCGGTGCGCGGGTGGCGTCGGCGGCACGGGGCGGGGTGCTCTCGGCCAGCTCGTCGGCGAGGTCGTGGAGCTTGGAGATGACCTCGGAGTACGCCTGGTGGGCCTCCAGCGCCGAGCCCTTGCCCGTGAGGGCGTCGCGGCGCAACGAGGGGATGGTGGAGAGGTCGCGTCGCAGGGCCGCGGGGGCGGCTGCCCTGATCTCGTCCACCTGCTGGTCGACGCGGGCGGCGGGCACGCGCCCTGCGTCCTTGGCGTCGTCCTCGTCACGGCCGGCGGCGATGTGGGCGGTGACGTCGTCGCGTTCGTCGGCGAGGGAGTGGGCAAGCGTGATGGCCTGCTGGTTCAGCTCGGCGAGCGTGACCAGTCGCTGGGACTCGTTGAGATCGGAGGACGCGCCGAGAGCCGCAGGGGCGCCCGCCGCGATGACGGTGATCCCGACGACGGCGACGCCGGCGACGAGCCGACTGCGCACCCGCACGGTCCGCTTGTCAGCACCCGCTGCCGGAGGCGTCGCCCCGGAACCGTCGCGCGTGCTGTCCTTGCTCCGAGGCCGCTTCTTCTGCACCGGTGCTCGCAATCTTGACTCGTCCACCCTTGAAGCAGAGGTGACACACGGTCACGTGCAAAGCTCGCCCCCGCCCTGGTACGGCTTCTGACCATTCCAGTGCTTTTGAGAGGGGGGCGCGCATCAACCGCTCCGCCACTCGAACGAGTGAACATCACTCCGGAGTTGGCGAACAAGTCTCCCCGCGGGCGCTCCCGGCCATGCATGGCCCCCTGGGTGGAACTTCGGCCCAGGCTTTGGCAGGATGCCCACCCGCATATGCACAGAGCACCTCCTTCCCCCCGGGGAGGCCGCTCTGACCTGCTGGTACGACCCAACCCCTGGTTCGTGCAGCCCTCGTGAAGACATCGTGCAGACTGATCGCATGCGCATCGAACTCGCCACCGAGCCGGGCAGCCCCGAACGCCCCAACGAGGACTGGGTATCCACCGCCCTCCCGGCAGCCGGCCTGGGCGGGGTGCTCGTCCTGCTCGACGGCGTCACGCCACCCAGGGGCGACGACGGATGTGTGCACTCGGTGCCCTGGTTCACCTCGGGACTGGGTGGCTCATTGGCCGAACTGTCCGCTTCGCGGCGGGATCTGACGCTGACCGAGATCCTCTCGATGTCCATTCGGCGCACCGCCGACACGCACCGTTCCCTGTGTGACCTTTCTCACGTACGGACACCGCAGGCGACAGTGGTCATGGCGCGTTGGGACGAACAGGAGATCGAGCACCTGGTTCTTTCCGACTCCGCGCTGCTCCTCGAAGCGCCCGACGGCACGGTTCGGGCGGTCCTCGACGACCGTCTCGACCGGCTGCCACCGGGCTCTCTCGCCTCCGAGGCGGTCGCCGACGCACGCGCACGGAACAAGGAGGGCGGTTTCTTCACCGCCGCCGCCGACCCCGCCGTGGCATCACGCGCGGTGACCGGCCGCACCCCGCGCGCGGAGGTCCGGACGCTGGCGGCGATGACCGACGGGGCGAGCCGCTGGACGGAGACGTTCCGTGAGGGCGACTGGGCGGCCACGCTGGGACTGCTGCGCAAGGCCGGGCCGCAGGGGCTGATCGACCGGGTCCGGGAGCTGGAGCGGGCCGACACGGACCGCACGTACCTGCGCCGCAGCAAGACGCACGACGACGCGACAGCCGTCCTGGTCGAGCTGTAGGCCGAATCGAGCCGCGGCCCCACCCGTTGCCGCGCCCGCCGGCATCCACCCGTACCGACCGACGCCCTCACTCCTCGGCACGCTCGTTCAAGTGGTGCAGCAGCCGCGCCAGTTCCGCGACCTCGGCACGGTCCCAGTCCGCCAGCTTGCGGGCATATCGCCCTCGGCGGGCATCCCGGACACTCCGAAAGCGGGCGAGACCCTCCTCGGTGAGCCGGACGAGCGAGGCACGACCGTCCGCCGGGTCGCTCTCGCGCGCCACCAGCCCCAGGGTCTCCAGTGCGCGCAGCTGTCGGCTCATGGTCGCCTTGCCGACTCCGAAGTAGGCGGCGAGCTCGGTGGCACGCTGCCGGCCGGCCGACTCCAGCCGCACGAAGAGCCCGTAGGCCGCCGACTCCAGGTCCGGGTGGACCTCGCGGGCCATCTCCCCCGAGCTGGCCCGCGCCCGGCGCAGGAACACCGCCAACTCACGCTCCAGCGCAAGGAATTCGTGGTCCACACCACTCCCGGCCGCGGCACCGGGTTCACCTGCGCTTCCACTCCCGTGCACGTCAGCACCCTTCGTACGCTTTCCCGCCGATGAAAGTTTCTTCCAGCCCCGGCCATCACCGCAGCTGGGCCAGTATTTCGTAGGCGTAGACCATCGGCAGCGGCCGGTCCCCCTTCCGCCGAGCGGGTCTACGTGCGTAGCTTCATGAGTGTCACGGGTGGCATGTCCACACCATGGTGGCACGCACCGCAGGAGTGTCCCGCACACGCTCCTGGGCCGGCACCTCCCCCCACCGAGTCCTCGGAGGCACGCAGATGCCCGAGCACAGATCCGGATCCGGAACGACCCGCCGCTCGCACCTCGCCGCAGCGGGATCCCTCCTCGCCGCCCTCGCCCTCCTGCTCGCGCTGCCCGGCGCGGCCGGCGCGGCCGACGTTCCCCAGCGCGGTACAGCCAGGTTGGGCCAGGGCGTCATCGCGCACGACGGACAGCAGGGCGGCGGCCCCACGGGTCCCGCCGCCGTCCAGACCGAAGGCGTGGACGTCAGCGGCCATCAGGGCAACGTGGCCTGGCAGACCCTCTGGAACAGCGGCGTGAAGTGGGCCTATGTCAAGGCCACCGAGGGCACGTACTACAAGAACACGTACTTCACGCAGCAGTACAACGGCTCGTACAACGTCGGCATGATCCGCGGCACCTACCACTTCGCCACCCCCGACACGACCAGTGGTGCGGCCCAGGCCAACTACTTCGTGGACAACGGCGGCGGCTGGTCCAGGGACGGCAGAACGCTGCCCGGCGTGCTCGACATCGAGTGGAACCCTTACGGCGCGCAGTGCTACGGGAAGACCCAGGCCGCGATGGTGTCCTGGATCCGCGACTTCACGAACACCTACAAGGCACGCACGGGGCGCGACCCGGTGATCTACACCGCCACCAGCTGGTGGAAGGACTGCACGGGCAACAACGCGAGCTTCGGAGCCACCAACCCGCTCTGGGTGGCCCGCTACAACACCACGGTCGGTGAACTGCCGGCCGGCTGGGGCTTCTACACGATGTGGCAGTACACCTCGTCCGGCCCCACGGTCGGTGACCACAACCACTTCAACGGCGCCCTCGACCGCGTACAGGCACTCGCGAACGGCTGATCGGACCCCACCCCGTACGACCCGGGCCCCGGTGACAAGACCCACGTCACCGGGGCTCCGTGCTGTCCGGGCACTCACTATACATAGTGCGTATACGCGCTATGTATAGTCGCGGCGTGCCGCACCGCCGGTGTGCGGCTCAGCCATGAAGGAGTGACGTTGCCGTGCCCAGAAAGATGTCGCCGTTCGGTACGGGCCTGGCCGCCACCCTCGCCGCCGCGCTCGCGCTGACGCTCAGCGGCTGCTCGATGCAGACCACCGCCCCGGGGTCCGCACGCCGGGACGCCCCGTCCGACGCGAAGGGGCCGTTCGGCCAGGTGGACTGCCGCAGGGCGAAGTGCATCGCGCTGACATTCGACGCGGGTCCGGCGAAGGACACCCCGCATCTCCTTGACGTCCTCAAGGAGAAGAAGGTGCCGGCCACGTTCTTCCTGCTGGGCAGGGACCACGTCCTGAAGCACCCCGGCACCGTGCGGCGCATCCAGGCCGAGGGGCACGAGGTCGCCAACCACACCTGGACGCACGAGATCCTGACGGACAGGGAGCCGGAAGAGATACGCGCCGAGCTGGAGAAGACCCAGACCGCGATCGAGAGGATCACCGGGAAGAGGCCGCGCCTGATGCGTCCGCCGCAGGGCCGTACCGACGACACGGTCTCCAGGATCTGCGAGGAGCTCGGGCTCTCCCAGATCCTGTGGAGCGCGACCGCCAAGGACTACTCCACGAACGACTCGGCGCTGATCAGGAAGCGGATACTCGACCAGACCGGCAGGGACGGGATCATCCTGCTGCACGACATCTACCGGGGGACGGTCCCCGCGGTGCCCGGCATCATCGACACCCTGAAGGACCGTGGCTACACCTTCGTGACCGTCCCCCAGCTGATGGCCCCCGCGGAACCGGAGGCCGGCACGGTGTACCGCCCCTGAGCCGCCCGCGCCCCTGCCCCCGCACCAGGAGAACGCGGAACGGCCCGCTCCTCCCGCGAGGGAGGAGCGGGCCGTCCGTACCGGCCGTGTCCGTGGTGCCACGCCCGTCACTGCGTGACACCTACGCCGCAGCCGGGATCCTCTCCTCGGCCCCGACCGACGCCGGGGCGAGGGCGATCTCCAGTACCTGGCGGACATCGGTGACCGGGTGGACCTCCAGGGTGTCGAGGACCTCGGCCGGGACGTCGTCCAGGTCGGCCTCGTTCCGCTTGGGGATCACCACCGTGGTGATGCCCGCCCGGTGCGCGGCCAGCAGCTTCTGCTTCAGACCGCCGATCGGCAGCACCCGTCCGGTCAGCGACACCTCACCGGTCATCGCCACATCGGTACGGACGAGCCGTCCCGAGAGCAGCGAGGCCAGCGCCGTCGTCATCGTGATGCCGGCACTCGGGCCGTCCTTGGGGACGGCGCCCGCCGGGAAGTGGATGTGCGCGCCGCGGTCCTTCAGGTCCGCGACCGGCAGTTCCAGTTCAGCGCCGTGCGACCGCAGGAAGCTCAGCGCGATCTGGGCGGACTCCTTCATCACGTCGCCGAGCTGTCCCGTGAGGGTCAGTCCGGACGCCCCGGTCTCCGGGTCGGCCAGCGACGCCTCGACGAACAGCACGTCGCCGCCCGCTCCGGTCACCGCGAGCCCGGTGGCCACGCCCGGCACCGCGGTGCGGCGCTCGGCCGGTACCTGGGCGGACTCGGGCACGTGGTGGGGGCGTCCGATCAGGCCCCGCAGGTCCTCGTCGGTCACCGTGAACGGGAGTTCGCGGTCGCCCAGTTCGTGCTGGGCCGCGACCTTGCGGAGCAGTCGTGCGACCGCCCGCTCCAGGTTCCGTACCCCGGCCTCCCTCGTGTACTCGCCGGCCAGCTTGCGCAGCGCCGACTCGTCGAGGCTCACCTCGTCCTTCTCCAGACCGGCCCGCTCCAGCTGGCGCGGGAGCAGGTGGTCGCGGGCGATGACGACCTTCTCGTCCTCGGTGTAGCCGTCCAGCCTGACCAGCTCCATGCGGTCGAGCAGGGCTTCCGGGATGGCTTCGAGCACGTTCGCCGTGGCGAGGAACACCACGTCGCTGAGGTCGAGTTCGACCTCCAGGTAGTGGTCGCGGAAGGTGTGGTTCTGTGCCGGGTCGAGCACCTCGAGCAGGGCGGCGGCCGGGTCGCCCCGGAAGTCCGAGCCGACCTTGTCGATCTCGTCGAGCAGGACGACCGGGTTCATCGAACCGGCCTCCTTGATGGCGCGGACGATGCGTCCCGGGAGCGCGCCGACGTACGTACGCCGGTGGCCGCGGATCTCCGCCTCGTCCCGGACGCCGCCGAGTGCGACGCGGACGAACTTGCGGCCCATGGCGTGCGCCACGGACTCACCGAGCGAGGTCTTGCCCACCCCGGGCGGACCGACCAGCGCGAGCACGGCACCGCCGCGCCGCCCGCCGACCACACCGAGCCCGCGGTCGGCACGCCGCTTGCGCACCGCGAGGTACTCGGTGATGCGCTCCTTCACGTCCTGCAGACCCGCGTGCTCCGCGTCCAGGATCTCCTGGGCACCCCTGATGTCGTACGCGTCCTCGGTCCGCTCGGTCCACGGCAGTTCCAGGACGGTGTCCAGCCAGGTGCGGATCCAGGAGCCCTCGGGGCTCTGGTCGGACGCGCGCTCCAGCTTCTCGACCTCCTTGAGCGCGGCCTCACGGACGTTCTCGGGCAGCTCGGCGGCCTCGACGCGCGCCCGGTAGTCGTCGGACTCGTCCTCCGGATCACCGTTGAGCTCGGAGAGCTCCTTGCGTACGGCGTCGAGCTGGCGCCGCAGCAGGAACTCGCGCTGCTGCTTGTCGACGCCCTCCTGGACGTCCTTGGCGATGGACTCGGCGACGTCCTGCTCGGCGAGGTGCTCGCCGAGCCACTGGACGGCGAGCTTGAGCCGGGCGACCGCGTCGAAGGTCTCCAGCAGCTGGACCTTCTGGGCGGTGGTGAGGAAGGGCGAGTACCCGGAGTTGTCGGCGAGGGCCGAGATGTCGTCGATCTGCTGCACCCGGTCCACCACCTGCCAGGCGCCGCGCTTCTTCAGCCAGCTGGTGGCGAGCGCCTTGTACTCCTTGGCGAGTTCGGCGGCGGAGCCGGGCAGAGGATCGGGCAGGGACACGTCGATCCGTGTTCCCTCCACCCACAGTGCCCCGCCGGGCCCGCTCGTCCCGGCACCGATCCGTACCCGGTCACGGGCGCGGATGAGAGCGCCCGGGTCCCCGTCCGAGAGCCGCCCCACCTGCTCGACGGTCCCGAGGACACCGGTCCCCGTGTAGTTCCCGTCGATACGGGGGACGAGCAGCACCTCGGGCTTGCCGCCGCCGGGCCGTGCGACGGCCTGGGCCGCCTCCACGGCGGCACGTACGTCCGCATCCGACAGATCGAGGGGCACCACCATTCCGGGAAGCACGACCTCGTCGTCGAGCGGCAGCACGGGCAGGTCGACCGGCGTGGACACCTGGGACGTGGACTCAGCAGTCATGATCTCCCCTTCGGCAGGCAAGTTGAGTTACGTGGACTCAATGCTCCTGAGTTGCCGAATGTTCCCCACGGTGCGTTCGCTCTCAGCGATCACTCTCGGGCCCTGCCCCGCCTCGGGGCCCACGGGCCCCGCGGCGCCTGCCCCTACGGCAGCGTTCCGCGTGGCACGGCCATTCCCGACGGGCCGCCCGCGAGCCGCGGAATCGAACGCGGGGCGGCTGCTCGGACCGGAGGGTGACACTGCGGAAATCCGCTGGTCCCGGCGGCGGCGCCCGGGGATGATGGACCGGCCGACCGTCCGACCGCCGACCGGAGACCGGAGACCGCCCACATGTCCGTCGCAGACGCCCACCGCCCCGTCACGCTCGACCGGCGCGAAGGGCCGCACGGTGAGGTCGTCCTGCGGGGGCGCGGCGACGACTTCGAGATCATCGCCAACGGCTGCTTCCTCATGGACACCTCCGACGGGCGCTCGGAGCGGCTGCTGATCGACGCGGCGCTCGACGCACTGCCCGACGGGCGGCAGGACCCGGCCGTGCTCATCGGCGGGCTCGGCGTCGGCTTCTCGCTGGTTCGCGCGGCGGCCGGCGAGCGATGGGGCCGGATCGTGGTCGTCGAGCGGGAGCAGGCGATCGTGGACTGGCACCTGGAGGGGCCGCTCGACCGGATCTCGGGTGCCGCGCTCGCCGATCCCCGGACCGAGATCCTCCGTACGGATCTCGTCGAGCACCTCCGTACGACCACGGAGCGTTACGACGCGTTGTGCCTGGACATCGACAACGGCCCCGGCTGGACCGTCACGGAGGACAACGGAAGCCTCTATTCACCGGCCGGCCTCGCGGCCTGCCTGGCCCGTCTGACGCCCGGCGGAGTCCTTGCCGTGTGGTCCGCGCAGCCGTCCGCGGACTTCGAGAACTCCTTGCGGAATGCCGGATTCCACGCGGTACGGACCGAAGAAGTAGCCGTTGCCCGAGGTGTGCCCGACGTGGTCCATCTCGCACTCCGAAGTGCCTGAACCCCCACCCGGTACCCACAGCCCAGGTATCCCGCGGGCCAAGCGGCACAAGGCCGACGATCCGCCTCTCCCGCGGAGGTAACACCTTCACCTCGGTCAACACCCTGCGTAGCCGTGAGCCGTCTTCTGCCTTTACGCTCTGACCGGCACAAGGGATCACCCACGAAATCCACAAGCGATAACCGTGCCTCCGGGGGAATGGCCTCCGCGAGAACGGGCAGGGGCGGGGCGATGGAACAGACACACACCACCCACAACGGCGTCGCGGCCACCCCCGGGGCTCAGCGCCGGGTTCTGGTGGTCGAGGACGACGCGACAATCGTCGACGCCATTTCCGCCCGTCTGCGGGCCGAGGGCTTTCTGGTGCAGACCGCACTGGACGGGCCCGCGGCCGTGGATGCGGCCGAGGCCTGGCAACCCGATCTGATGGTGCTCGACATCATGCTTCCCGGCTTCGACGGCCTGGAGGTCTGCCGCCGTGTGCAGGCCCAGCGTCCCGTTCCGGTGCTGATGCTCACCGCACGCGACGACGAGACCGACATGCTGGTCGGGCTCGGGGTCGGGGCCGACGACTACATGACCAAGCCGTTCTCCATGCGTGAGCTGGCGGCGCGGGTGCACGTCCTGCTGCGACGGGTGGAGCGGGCCGCGCTGGCCGCCGTCACCCCGCGCAGCGGCATCCTGCGCCTCGGCGAGCTGGAGATCGACCACGCGCAGCGCCGCGTCCGGGTGCGCGCCGACGACGTCCACCTGACACCGACCGAGTTCGACCTGCTGGTCTGCCTGGCCAACACACCGCGCGCGGTGCTGTCCCGGGAGCAGCTGCTGGCAGAGGTGTGGGACTGGGCGGACGCCTCGGGCACCCGTACGGTCGACAGCCACATCAAGGCGCTGCGCCGGAAGATCGGCGCCGAGCGGATCCGAACGGTGCACGGCGTCGGTTACGCCCTGGAGACTCCCGCGCCATGACGCGGCCCGGCTCCGGACTGCGGCCCTTCTCGATCAAGGCCAAGCTGGGCACGCTCGTCGTGGTCTCGGTGTTCATCACGACCGGTCTGCTGATCGTCGCGCTGCGCACCAGGACCGAATTCAGGTTCATCACGGTCTTCTCGGTGATCGCCACGCTGCTGATCACCCAGTTCGTGGCCCACGGCCTGACCGCGCCGCTGGACGAGATGAGAGCCGTCGCCCGGTCGATCTCGCACGGCGACTACACGAGACGGGTGAGCGGCGCCGGACGCCGCGACGAGCTCGGCGACCTGGCGCAGACGATCAACCGCATGGCGGACGACCTGGAGGCCGAGGACCTGCACCGCAAGGAGCTGGTGGCCAACGTCTCGCACGAGCTGCGCACCCCCATCGCGGCGCTGAGAGCCGTACTGGAGAACGTGGTGGACGGGGTGTCCGCCGCCGACCCCGAGACCATGCGCACGGCCCTGAAGCAGACCGAGCGCCTCGGCAGGCTGGTGGAGACGCTTCTGGACCTCTCACGGCTGGACAACGGCGTGGTCACGCTGAAGGCCCGTCGCTTCGAGGTGTGGCCCTATCTTTCGGGGGTCCTGAAGGAAGCGAACCTCGCGGCCTCGCACCGCCGGCTCTCCTCGGGCTCCGGCAACCACTCCCGTACGGACGTCCATCTGCACCTCGATGTGTCGCCGCCCGAGCTGACGGCGCACGCGGACGCGGAACGGCTGCACCAGGTGGTCGCCAATCTCATCGACAACGCGGTCAAGCACAGCCCTCCGCACGGCCGGGTCACGGTGCTGGCGCGGCGCGGGGACCACCCCGAGTCGCTCGAACTGGAGGTCGTCGACGAGGGCCCGGGCATTCCGGAGGCGGAGCGCCACCGGGTCTTCGAACGCTTCAACCGAGGCCAGGCGCCCTACCCGCACGGGTCCGGCAACGACGGCGGTACGGGGCTGGGGCTGGCGATCGCCCGCTGGGCGGTGGATCTGCACGGCGGCCATATCGGCGTGGCCGAATCAGCTCGCGGATGCCGGATCCAGGTCACTCTTCCGGGGACCTCTCAGTTCCGCGGTTGACATAGAGTTCGAACCGGAAGGCGGCGTTCTACGCTGCGGCCCCGAAAGAGATACGGTCCAAGGGGCCGTGTCCACGGCCTCGCGTACCCGAAGTGCAGCGGAACCCCGCTTGTTTCCCGCCATTTCATGCGCCGAAACCCGGCTTCCGATGTGATGTGCACGACGAAGACCGGCCCGGCCTGCACGTAACGGCTGGGGAGGCGTAGCCTTGATTTCCGCTGTCCATCACCTTGTGAAGCGGAAGAGGGCGGTTGCCGCCGTGTCGTCTCAGTCCCCCAGTAACTCGAGCATCTCGACCGATCAAGAAGCAGGCTCCGGGTCCAACCCGGCGGCCGCATTCGGCCCCAATGAGTGGCTTGTCGACGAGATCTACCAGCAGTACCTCCAGGACCCCAGCTCGGTCGATCGCGCCTGGTGGGACTTCTTCGCCGACTACAAGCCGGGCACGTCCGGCACGGCGGACAAGCCCGGCCCCGCAGCCGCGGGGGCTGCGGTGACGCCGGCTCCCGCCGCGACCACCGTCAACAGCGCCGTTCCGGCCGAGCCCGTGGCGAAGGCCCCGGCCTCCGTGCCCGCACCCGCCGCTCCGGCGCCGAAGGCGGCGGCCCCTGCTCCGGCAGCCCCTGCTCCGGCGGCACCCGCCCCGGCGAAGGCAGCACCCGCGAAGGCCGAGGCCGCCGATGCGACCGAGGCTCCGGCCGGCCCGGAGTACGTGACCCTGCGCGGCCCCTCGGCCGCCGTCGCGAAGAACATGAACGCCTCGCTGGAGCTGCCGACGGCCACGTCCGTCCGCGCGGTCCCGGTGAAGCTGCTCTTCGACAACCGCATCGTCATCAACAACCACCTCAAGCGGGCCCGCGGCGGGAAGATCTCCTTCACCCACCTCATCGGCTACGCGATGGTGCAGGCCCTCAAGGCCATGCCGACGATGAACTACTCCTTCGCGGTCAAGGACGGCAAGCCGACCCTGGTCAAGCCGGAGCACATCAACCTCGGCCTGGCCATCGACCTCGTGAAGCCGAACGGCGACCGCCAGCTGGTCGTCGCGGCCATCAAGAAGGCCGAGACCCTCAACTTCTTCGAGTTCTGGCAGGCGTACGAGGACATCGTCCGCCGCGCCCGTGTCGGCAAGCTCGGCATGGACGACTTCTCCGGGGTCACCGCCTCGCTGACCAACCCCGGCGGCATCGGCACCGTTCACTCGGTGCCCCGCCTGATGCCCGGACAGGGCCTCATCATGGGCGTCGGCGCGATGGACTACCCGGCGGAGTTCCAGGGCACCTCGCAGGACACCCTGAACAAGCTGGGCATCTCGAAGGTCATGACGCTGACCTCGACGTACGACCACCGGGTCATCCAGGGCGCCGCGTCCGGCGAGTTCCTGCGTGTCCTGTCCCAGCTCCTGCTCGGCGAGAACGACTTCTACGACGAGATCTTCAAGGCGCTGCGCATCCCCTACGAGCCGGTCCGCTGGCTCAAGGACATCGACGCCTCGCACGACGACGACGTCACCAAGGCCGCACGGGTCTTCGAGCTGATCCACTCCTACCGGGTCCGCGGCCACGTCATGGCCGACACCGACCCGCTGGAGTACCGCCAGCGCAAGCACCCCGACCTGGACATCAACGAGCACGGCCTCACCCTGTGGGACCTGGAGCGGGACTTCGCGGTCGGCGGTTTCGCCGGGCAGACGCTCATGAAGCTCCGCGACATCCTCGGTGTGCTGCGTGAGTCGTACTGCCGCACCACCGGCATCGAGTTCATGCACATCCAGGACCCGAAGGAGCGCAAGTGGCTCCAGGACCGGGTGGAGCGTCCGCGCCCCGCGCCGGAGCGCGAGGAGCAGCTGCGGATCCTGCGCCGTCTGAACGCCGCGGAGGCCTTCGAGACGTTCCTGCAGACCAAGTACGTCGGCCAGAAGCGGTTCTCGCTGGAGGGCGGCGAGTCCGTCATCCCGCTGCTCGACGCGGTCATCGACTCCGCCGCCGAGGCGCGCCTCGACGAGGTCGTCATCGGTATGGCCCACCGCGGTCGTCTGAACGTCCTGGCGAACATCGTCGGCAAGTCGTACGCGCAGATCTTCCGGGAGTTCGAGGGCAACCTCGACCCGCGGTCGATGCACGGTTCCGGCGACGTCAAGTACCACCTGGGCGCCGAGGGCACGTTCACCGGTCTGGACGGCGAGCAGATCAAGGTCTCGCTGGCCGCCAACCCCTCGCACCTGGAGGCCGTCGACCCGGTTCTCGAGGGCATCGCCCGCGCCAAGCAGGACATCATCAACAAGGCCGGCACGGACTTCACGGTCCTGCCCGTCGCGCTCCACGGCGACGCGGCCTTCGCGGGCCAGGGCGTCGTCGCCGAGACGCTCAACATGTCGCAGCTGCGCGGCTACCGCACCGGCGGTACGGTCCACGTCGTCATCAACAACCAGGTCGGCTTCACCGCCGCCCCGGAGGCGTCGCGCTCCTCGATGTACGCCACGGACGTGGCGCGCATGATCGAGGCGCCGATCATCCACGTCAACGGTGACGACCCGGAGGCCGTGGTCCGCGTCGCGCGGCTCGCCTTCGAGTACCGGCAGACGTTCAACAAGGACGTCGTCATCGACCTCATCTGCTACCGCCGTCGCGGTCACAACGAGGGCGACAACCCGGAGTTCACCAACCCGCAGATGTACACCCTGATCGACAAGAAGCGCTCGGTGCGCAAGCTCTACACCGAGTCCCTCATCGGTCGCGGCGACATCACGCTGGAAGAGGCCGAGCAGGCACTCCAGGACTTCCAGGGCCAGCTGGAGAAGGTCTTCGCGGAGGTCCGCGAAGCCACCTCCGCGCCGTCCCAGCCGCATGTCCCGGACGTCCAGGCCGAGTTCCCGGTGGCGGTGAACACCGCGGTCTCCTCGGAGGTCGTGAAGCTGATCGCCGAGTCCCAGGTCAACATCCCCGACGGGATCACCGTCCACCCGCGTCTGATGCCGCAGATGCAGCGCCGCGCGGCCTCGGTGGACAACGGCACGATCGACTGGGGCATGGGCGAGACCCTGGCCATCGGATCGCTGCTGATGGAGGGCACTCCGGTCCGGCTCGCCGGCCAGGACACCCGCCGCGGCACGTTCGGCCAGCGCCACGCGGTCCTCGTCGACCAGAAGACCGGCGAGGACTACACCCCGCTGCTCTACCTCTCCGACGACCAGGCCCGCTACAACGTCTACGACTCGCTGCTCAGCGAGTACGCGGCGATGGGCTTCGAGTACGGCTACTCGCTGGCCCGCCCGGAGTCGCTGGTCATCTGGGAGGCCCAGTTCGGTGACTTCGTCAACGGCGCGCAGACGGTCGTGGACGAGTTCATCTCCTCGGCCGAGCAGAAGTGGGGCCAGACGTCCGGCGTCACGCTGCTGCTGCCGCACGGTTACGAGGGCCAGGGCCCGGACCACTCGTCCGCCCGCCCGGAGCGCTTCCTGCAGATGTGCGCGCAGGACAACATGACGGTGGCGATGCCGACCCTGCCGTCGAACTACTTCCACCTTCTGCGGTGGCAGGTGCACAACCCGCACCACAAGCCGCTGATCGTCTTCACGCCGAAGTCGATGCTCCGTCTCAAGGCGGCGGCGTCGAAGGCGGAGGAGTTCACCACCGGCGGCTTCCGTCCGGTGATCGGCGACGAGTCGGTCAAGGCGGAGGCGGTCCGCAAGGTCGTCTTCTGCGCCGGCAAGCTGTACTACGACCTGGACGCCGAGCGCGAGAAGCGTGGCGACACGGAGACGGCGATCATCCGTCTGGAGCGCCTGTACCCGCTGCCGGGTGCGGAGATCCAGGCCGAGATCGCCAAGTACCCGAACGCGGAGAAGTACCTCTGGGCCCAGGAGGAGCCGGCCAACCAGGGTGCGTGGCCGTTCATCGCGCTCAACCTGATCGACCACCTGGACCTGGCCGTCGGCGCGGACGTGCCGCACGGTGAGCGCCTGCGCCGCATCTCGCGCCGGCACGGCTCGTCCCCGGCGGTCGGTTCGGCCAAGCGTCACCAGGCCGAGCAGACCCAGCTGGTCAACGAGGTCTTCGAGGCCTGATCGGCTGCTGTACACACCGTCGGTGCCCGGTTCCGCGAGATCGTCGCGGGGCCGGGCACCGCGGCTTTTCGGCCTCGTTATTCTGGTCGCATGTACTTCACGGACCGTGGCATCGAGGAACTTGAGAAGCGGCGCGGCGAGGAGGAAGTCACCTTCGAGTGGCTCGCCGAGCAGCTGCGCACGTTCGTCGACCTCAACCCCGACTTCGAGGTTCCCGTCGAGCGCCTGGCGACCTGGCTGGCCCGGCTCGACGACGAGGACGAGGACGCGTAGTCACCGCCGGGGCGTTCCCGCGGCTTCCGCTTCGCGTCTGAACCGGTTGTAGGCGAGCCCCAGGACGCCCTGCGCCAGCAGGATCACGCCCGCCGCGACCCAGCCCCCGCTGCGTCGGCGGGCACCCCACAGGGCGAGCGGGACTCCCACCGCGACCTGTGCAGCGGCCGCCGCGCGGGCCCGGGGACCGAGCATCCACGGCCCGAGGCTCCCGCTCTCGACCGCGTCGAGCTCCACCCGTACGGCATCGCGCCAGCCCGCCCACTCGATCTGTTCCGCTCGAGGGTGCGCCCCGGCCGCGCCGCGCAGCCGGTCGGCCGGTTCGCCGGGGGTGAGGCCGGCCGGGAGGGAGACGCCGGTACGGGTGAGGACGGAGAGAAGTCCGCGCAGCCGGGCGTCGGCGTCCGCCTCCGGGTCCGGACGCGTGAGCGCTTCCAGGTCCTGGACGTCCAGGACCGGGTCGAGGCCCAGCCGTACCGCGAACGTCCGCATGGCCTCGTCCTCGCCCGCCGGGGTGCCGTCGGCCAGCCAGATGTAGCCGACCGGGCGGCGGAAGCCCGAGGCGAGGGTGTAGCCGGAGCGGTCGCCGTCCCACCACAGTGCGAGCACGGGCCACGTCGAACCCACCGCGAGCGCGGTCGCCCAGCCGCCGAGGACCCGGTCGACCGGCTCGCCGTCCTCACCGCGCCAGGGCTTCCCTTCGGGAACGAGGGCGCTCCACCCGTCGCCGGCCGGGGTGAGCAGCATCGGCTCACGCAGGAGATGCGCCAGGGGCCGTACGGTCTCGGGGTCGGCCCGGCACAGCAGCAGGGCGCCCACGGATGTCGCGGTCATGGCCCATACGCTAGGGCAATTCACCCGCACATGAGTCCATTTGTCCGCTCTCGCGATATATCGACAACCCCTTGACTTCCGCAATCCGCGATATATCGTGTTCTCAAGAGACGCGATATGTTGCGTCACGTCACGCTCTTCGGGAGGTCCGATCCATGCCTGAGTCGACGTGGTCCGTCGCCGAGCCCCAGAAGCTCACGTTCGACGCCCCCGTGACGGCGCTCAGTGTGCGCATCGTCAACGGGACGGTCAATGTCGTCGGCACCGAGGAGGCCACCGCTCGCCTGGAGGTCTCCGGCATCGAGGGCCCCCCGCTGATCGTGACCCAGCGGGACGGCACCCTGACCGTGACCTACGAGGATCTGCCGTGGAAGGGGTTCCTCAGCTGGCTCGACCGGAAGACGCCGCGGCGTCACGCCGTCGTCTCGCTCGCCGTTCCCTCAGGTTCCGCCGTGGAGGTCGGTGTGGTCGGCGCCGGGGCGGTCGTCTCCGGGATCCGGGGCCGCACGGAGCTGCGTGGTGTCACCGGTGACACGACCCTGGTGGGACTGTCCGGCGTGGTCCGCGCGGAGACCGTCTCCGGCAGCCTGGAGGCCCAGGCCGTCACCGGCGACCTCCGCTTCCAGTCCGTGTCGGGAGACCTGACGGTCGTCGAGGGCGCCGGGACGTCGGTGCGGGCGGAATCGGTCAGCGGCCACATGGTCCTTGATGTCGATGCGTCCCCGAAGCCCACGGACATCAGGCTGACCACGGTCTCCGGCGAGATCGCCATCCGGCTGCCGCATCCGGCGGACGCGAAGGTCGAGGCGAACACCGCGAGCGGCGCGGTCTCCAACGCCTTCGAGGACCTGCGGGTGGGCGGCCAGTGGGGAGCGAAGAAGATCACCGGCACGCTCGGCGCCGGGACGGGAAAGCTGAAGGCGACGACCGTCTCCGGCTCGATCGCCCTGCTGCGCCGCCCACCGGCCGAGGACGACCGGTACGACGCCGAGCCGACCGGAAAGGTGCTCTGACATGCCCCCTGTATTCGCCCACGGCCGCCTGCGCCTGTATCTCCTGAAGTTGCTGGACGAGGCCCCGCGGCACGGCTACGAAGTGATCCGCCTGCTGGAGGAACGCTTCCAGGGGCTGTACGCGCCGTCGGCCGGCACCGTGTACCCGCGCCTGGCGAAGCTGGAGGCCGAAGGCCTGGTCACCCATGCCACCGAAGGCGGCCGCAAGGTCTACTCCATCACCGACGCCGGGCGCGCCGAGCTGGCGGGCCGCGGCGGCGAGCTGGCCGACCTGGAGCTGGAGATCCGCGAATCGGTCTCCGAGCTGGCCGCGGAGATCCGCGACGACGTACGCGGGGCGGCGGGCAAGGTGCGCAGCGAGATGCGAGCGGCGGCGTCCGAGTCGCGGCAGGCGACGGGCGGCGCCCGGAGCGGCTGGGACTCCGACTTCACCGACAGCGAGACATGGCGAACGGCGAAGGAAGAGCTCCGCAAGGCGAAGCAGGAGTGGAAGGAACAGGCCCGCCGGGCGAAGGACGAGTCCCGCCGCGCCCGTGAGGACGCGGAGCAGGCCCGCCGGCAGGCCCGGGAGGCCCACGAGAAGGCGCGTGAGCAGATGCAGAACGCCGCACGCCAGGTGCAGGAGCACTTCGCTCGGGGCGACTGGCCCACGGGCGTACGGGAAGGCCTGGCCGAGATCACCGGCCAGCTCGGCAACTTCGCCAAGACCGGCAGCTGGCCCTCGTACACGAGGCCCGATCCCGCCGCCCCCGACGTCGAGTGGGCCCCCGACGTCGAGTGGGCCTCCGACGCGACGGCCACGGGCGACCCGTCCCGCGACCTCGACCGCCTGCTGGACCGCTTCCGCGACGACATCCGGGACGTGGCGCGGGACCGGGGAGTCACCGAGGACCAGCTGGCAGAGGCCCGCCGCCACCTCGCGACGGCCGCGGCACACATCGGCACACTGCTCCGGGGCACCGCCGACGGCACGGCGGAGAACACCAAGAAGGGCTGAACGGGCGGAGCACAGCCCGGGCGTGGGGGGGGCGGCCGGCCGCGCCCCGGGCCCCCCCAGGGTGGGCGGCGCCCCCCCCGGGCCGGATGGGCGGGGGGTGGGGGGGGGGGCCCGGGACGGGGGCGG
>NZ_JBHYTT010000025.1:65634-76887 GCF_042749285.1 Streptomyces sp. NPDC059499 | reverse complement strand
TGGGCTTGGTACAACCTTCCGTGTGTGTTGTGGGTCACATCTTGTGTGAGCAAATCGCTCTCCGAGGTGTAAGGGGGAAATATGATGATGACGCGTAGTATCGCGGCGGCTGGGGCGTTGACTGCTTTGGCGGTGGGTGGCACGACGGTGCTGAGTGCGTCTGCTTCTGCTGCGCCGAATGTGACGCCGCGGACGGTGTGTGGCAGTGCGTACAAGACCGTGAACTCGGTTCCTGTCGGTTCGTTGGGGACGGTGTACCTGACGTACAACCCGACGAACGGCAAGAACTGTGTCGCGACGATCCGTAGCAACCCCGGCGCGGTGAAGAACATGTCCACGTACATCTACGTTCCCGCGACCGACGAGTGGGCGGGCGACTACGGGAACTTCACCTCGTACGCCGGGCCGGCCTACGTCTACGGCCGGGGCTACTGCGTCAGCTGGGGCGGCAACATCGACAACATCTACGTGTCGGTGGAGAACTCCAACTGCGCTGCCCTGAGGGAGCGCCGGGTCACCGAAGTCCGCTGACCCGTCACTGCACCGCCCGCGAAGTTCCCGCGCCACCGCCACCGTCATCCAAGCCTGGCCCCGGCGAACACTGCGGCTGACGGCTGACGGCTGACGGCTGACGGCTGACGGCTGACGGCTGACGGTTGACGGCTGACGGTTGACGGCTGACAGCTGCCAGGCAGCCGTCAGCCGGCGGCGGTGGCGTGGGACTTCGCAGTGTGCTTGGCCGCAGCCCGCCGATACGGGCCCGGCCCGGCGATACCCGAGAGGTGCCGCGGCGAGGACCGCCCCGCGGCCCGCCGCCCCACCCTCCCCGTCCCGTTTCGGCTCTCGGTATGCGACTGCGCCGGAGCGATCCTGATGTGTCATCACGCCCGGATCAGGCTGCGTGGCCTTCGCGTTGCCCCCGAATCCGGACAAGATCATGTGCGGGGGCATCCTGACCGTCCCGTCCGGTCCCGTGGTCCGGACCTGTCCGGTCCGGTCCCGTCGCTCCGTGCGGCCTGGTCCGTTGGGGTCGCGGCGTGGGTGCGGCCCGTTTCGTGTACCGCAAGCAAGATGAAGGCGATCGGGGGACTTCTCACCGGATCGGCATCGAGCTGTTCAAGGCTCAGCTGGTGTAAGTGGGGTGGTGCGTCTCCCGCGGGGTGGCCGTCCGCCTGCGTTCCGGGGCGGGGCCTGTGGAGCGCGTTTCGCGTTGGTCGGGTTGCGGGTGGGTTCTGCCCGGTGGTGAGGTCCAATGCACTGGCTGTGACGCCTAACCCTTCATCCGTCGCCCCTTCCACCCTTCGCCTCTTGCGCTTTTCGTCCTTCGTGCCCTGTGGCTACGACACGGGGCGGTCGCTGGTCGGTGCTTGCGTAGTGCGGGGGTCGGATCGGTTCACTGTCGGTTCTGCCTGCCCTGCTCGTCGTGCATGCCGTGTATGCGTGTGGCGGGCGGTCAGGTATCCGGGCTGGCTCTGGTGTGCTGGGTCAGGTGTTCGGCCGCCGGGGGAGGAGGGCAGGGTGTTGGTGCAGCGTTTGGCGGCGGGTTGACCTGGGCGGAGCTGGAGAGCGTGCTGCGGACGGCTCTGTCCGGTGACCGGGCCGTCGGCCTCGACATCACGATCTTCAACCCCCGTCTCGACCCCGACGGGACGATCGCGGCCCGTCTCACGGAATGTTTGCACCGAGGACTCTCGGCACGGACCGGCATCAGGCTGTGCGCAGCTCGGCGAGTCCCTGCTCGAGGTGGCGGCTGGCACTTGCCCGCGCGCCGTTGACACTCCACGACGGTGGCGGGTGCTGTTCCCACAACGAATGAGAAAACATGTTGGCTGGCTGCCGGCGAGCTGCAACGATGCGTCTGTTTCCCAGGCGGAGGACATTTGTTCGTTTTCGTGTGTGCGGGATGCGGCGCCGAGTTGACCACCCCGCTGTCCCAGGTCTCACTGCCAGTCCACGCCCGTCAGAAGTACGGGAACGGGGCCCAGCTTCCGGTGCTCATGGAGTCCGGGACGTTCGCTGTCGACCCGGATCCCTGGGGAGGGCCGTGGCGGATGTGGGACGAGATCGATCCGGGTGAGGCGGAGGCACGCGGCATCTACGCGCCGGTGTACGCCCTGTCCGACAGCACGCCCGGGGCGAGTGTCATCGCGCCCGGTGATATCCGTGGAACCCGGCTGATTCCTGAGAAACGCGGCGGTGCCTGTTGCGGCCTCGACGGAGCCGACGGGCCCAACATGGCCTGCGAGACATGCGACCTTCCCGTGGCGACCAGGGTCGACGACTGCTCGCTCTGGCAGGCAGTGCGGCTCAGCCCGGACGCCGTGCACCGCGTCCCCGTTGACGGTATCCACGCTGCGCCCCTCTCTTGGTCGGAGCTGGCAGAGAAGGGGGAGAGGACGTCCCCGTTCGAGCCGATTGCCACGTGGGGAGGACGGATGGGGTCGAACCACTACTGGTCGTGGAGCCCGCAGTGGGAGGCGGCAGCCGGCCAGGCGCTCGCCCACCTGCTGGTTGCCTCCCAAGGGCAGCCAGTGAAGGTCCCGGGCGGTCTGACCGCAGACGTGTTCCAACGCACGCTCGACGCCCTGCTGCCCGCAGGCCCCCCGAAGCGGCGCGCCATCCTGGCTGGACCGGGACAGCCCTCCTCCGAGGCGGGCGTCGACATCCTCCTCGTACCGGTCCATCCGCAGACAGGTCAGACCTGGACCCCCGCCAGCCCCACTGCGTCGGCATACCTGGTGCCGCTGCCGCTGGGGGTGTGGCTGTGGCTGGTCTCTCCCCAGCCCTACTTGCCGGTTCCTGCGTCAGGTCGCATACCCCAAGACGTACTCCGCGACGACCCTCTCCCGCTGCTCCCCAACTACCTGTTCCGGGCCGACCGGGAAACGTTCCTGCACACTTTGGTCCGGCTGTCGGCCGCGCGCAGCCTGTGGGTGCGCACGATCGTCGAGAACCTCACGCACAGCACCTCTTCCAACCTCTTCTAGACGCTGTTTCCTGGGTTGTGTGCGGTGCCGGATGATGAGGGTTGTGTGGCTGATGGTTGCGGGGTGGATGTATCCGTGTTTGCCATAAGCGAGTGGCTACGGCCCGGGGCTCCGATGCCCGCCCCTTACTGGAGGGCTCCTGTGCGGTGGCCCTCGGTGAGCAGTGCTTTCACCAGTTGTGGTTTCACGCCTGGTGCGAGGAATGTGAGGGGTTTGGTGGTCTGGTTGCGGTGGATCTCGATGCGGTGGGCTCCCATGTAGAGTTCGATGACCGTTGTCTGCTGGATACCGGTCACGTCGCTCCAGGCCACGGAGTCGGTTACCCGGGCGAAGCGGTTGGTCACGGCTATCCCCTCCGTCAGGAGGTAGCACCGGTTCGTGCCGAGCCGGGCGGTCAGCAGGCGCCATCCGAATGTCATGGTGTAGGCCGCGATCACCACTGCCGTCGTCCAGGCGAGGTTCCCGTCGACCTGGTCGGGGGTGAACACGGTGAAACCGGCCATGAGGACCCAGGCGATCAGCAGGAATCCCCGGAGTATCTGCAGCAGGGTGCCCGTGAACGGGGTCATGAGGGCGTGGTCCCCTCGGATCGGACCGAGGCCCAGTCCGGACACGCGAGTGTGCATGATTCCCCCATCGGCCTGATCCGGTCCGGGCCCTGACGTGTGGTCGGCAGGGGAGGGCATACCCCTGTGCACGAGGGATCGAACAGGGTTGACCTGGATCGTGCCGGCTGGTCCCGGCGCGGGGGCGCGGAGGGCGGGGCTGGCCGTCGTGGTAGTCGCGGGCATCACTGTGTACGTGGCCGCTGTCTTCCTGCTCACGCCCAGTGGCGTCGGCGAAGCCGAACAGATGGCCCGCTGAACCGTGGCCTACGAGCTCGCCGCCTACCAGGCCCCCCTGGACACGGTCCGGGTTGCGGCGGCCGCAGTACTGGAACCGACGACGCGGGCTGAAAACGCAGGGCGGACGCCGACGACGATGGGACGATTGCGAGCTGGGCCGGGTCGGCCCGCCCCGTCAGGATGTGGGCGCAATGGATCGTGAGGTGGACGGCTACCGGGGTTCGGCGAGGAGCAGTACCGGAAGCGCAGCACCATCGGGAGGGCCGTCAACAGGCTGAAGAACTCCCGTGCCGTGGCGACACGTTACGACACGCGTGGCTACGTCTTCCTCGGCACCGTCACCGCAGCCGCCCTCGTCATCTGGCTCCGCACCTGACCGATGCCAGGACCTCAACTCACCGAGGCGCCCGGCGCCAACACCGAGCCCGCTGCCGCAAGGAAGTCCTCAAGGCCGATGACACCGCTGCCGCTGCCGTCGTCCCATTCGATCAGGAGCCCGGAGAGGCCCTCGTTCCAAGACTCCGGCGTGTCAGCGTCATTCTCAGGGCCGGGATGCCACTCGACGCAGCCCTCGCCGTGCCGGTATCGGAGATACAGGTACTGGCCGTCCGCCGTCCAGGCATCCCACTGCGACGGGTATGCGGGACATGTCTGGACAACCCGCGTCAGCTTCCTACCCTCATCCGTACTCATCCGACGATGGTCGCGCAGCGCCCGGCGCCCGGCAATTCGACTTCCAACCGCCGCCACAGGCGCCTCGAGCAGCAGCCAGACGCACGCCGTCAGTGATCGGCCGGACAGTGCTTAGTCGGTGAGGTTTTTGGTGGTGCGTATGTTGCTGAGGGTGAGTGCGAGTGGTGCGAGGAAGGCGAGGATGCAGCCGGTGAGGAGGGCGTTGCGTGTGCCGAGGGTGTTGGCGGTGATTCCGCCGAGGAGTGCGCCGATGGGTAGGGCTCCCCAGGTGAAGAAGCGGACGGAGGCGACGACGCGTGGTAGGAGGTGTGGGGGGGTGACGGTTTGGCGGTGTGTGCGGGTGAGGATGCTGAGGATGGTGATGCCGGCGGCGAATCCGGCTTGGCCGAGGGCGAAGGTGGGGGCTGTCCAGGGTGTGTGGGCGAGGGGCATGCACAGGGCGGTGACGGCTCCTGCGGTGGTTGCGGCGAGCACGGTGCGTGCGGTGCCGGCCTTGGCTGCGAGGCGGGTGGTGATCGCGGCGCCGGCGAGGGCTCCTACGCCGTCCGCGGCGAGTACGAGTCCGACGGTCCCGGCGGGTAGGCCGGCGGTTCGGATGAGGAAGACGGGTGCGAGGGCCAGGACGACGCCGGAGGAGAGGTTGAGGGCGGTGGATGCCATTACGCAGGGGCGTATCACCGGGTGTTGCAGGACGAATCTCAGGCCTTCTTTGATCTGTGTGGTGAAGGGTTCGTGGCTGGGTGCGGGTGGGCGGGTTTTTTCTTTGGGGATGCGCCACAGGAGGGTGGCGGACAGCAGGTAGCTGACGGCGTCGGTGAGGAGGCTGGTGGCTGCGCCCAGTGTCTGGACCAGGAGGCCGCCCAGTGAGGGGCCGGCCAGCTGGGTTGTCGCCATGGTTCCGGAGATGAGGCTGTTGCGGGCGGTCAGTTCTTCCTTGCTGACGATCTGGGGGAGGTAGGCGGTGTTGGCGACGTCGAAGATGATGTTGGCCAGGCTGATGAAAAGTCCGACCAGGACGAGTTGTGTGAGTGTCAGCATGTGCAGCCAGGCTGCGGCGGGGACTGAGGCGATCAGGGCGGCCCGGGCGAGGTCGGTGGTGACTTGCAGCCGGCGCATCGGGAAGCGTTGCACGATCACGCCGGCCGGCAGTCCGATGAGGACCGCCCCTGCGTAGCTGGCGGCGGTGATGAGTCCGACGCCGAAGGCTGATGCGTCCAGGACGACGAGGGCGGTCAGCGGGAGGGCGACGGCGGTGATTCCGGATCCCAGGCTGCTGGTGCCCGAGGCGGCCCAGAAGTACCAGAATCCTGAGCGCGACGAGGAGCCGCTTTTCGGCGGCGTGTCGGTCTGGGGGCCGATCGTCATGACAGGATTCCAATCTTTGTCTTCGGACCCGGAGATGATTCGGCGTGACCGGTGCCTGCGTGCCGTCCGGCCGTGCGAACTGCCGGACGAACAACCACCCGCTCCGGGGGAGTTCGCAGAAGCCCCCCGGGTTCGCAGAGGCCCTGTGTCGCAGAGGCCCCGGGTTCGCAGAGGCCCTGTGTCGCAGAGGCCCCGGGTTCGTCGAGGCCCTGTGTCACAGGGGCCCCCGGGTTCGTGGAGGCCCCGGGTTCATGGAGGCCCCGGGTTGGGCCCCTTCTTTCTGTGTGGCTGGCAGTTCTTTGGTGGAGCCGGCACGCCCTAATGCTCCGGTTCGGTGCGGGGCGTCGTGTGCGGGTGGCGGGGCGATGACAACGGTCGTGTTGGGGGTGACGGTTCGGTGCGTAACCGCGGCGGGGTTCTTTTCCCTTGCGGCCGGTTCCGGCTCGGTGCGGATGCCGGGAGGGGTGGAGGAACGGGTGGTGACAACGTCACCGGTCGTTTCTCGGGTCTCCGCTGACGTCAGCCCGCCCGCCCGCCCACCCGTCCGCTTCTCGCCGGGACGGTGACCGCGCCGTGCCGGGTTGTGGAAGACCGGGAGAGCCGTTCGAGGGGGATGCTTTCGGATCGGCACGGGCCCGGGCGTTCGCACCTGCCCGGTTCCGCGTGTTCGCACCTGCCCGGTTCCGCGTGTTCGCACCTGCCCGGTTCCGGGAGGGCGCACCTGCCTGCTTTTGTGGTGTGCGGGTGTGTGGGTGGGCTTGGTGGGGTGGGTTCAGACTGCGGTGTTCTGTGGGCGTGCTCTGAGTTGGAACTCCAGGTGGGAGACGGCTTTTTGGGCGGCGGCGAGTGCGGCGTCGGCGGTGTCTCCCAGTGCCCGGGCGGATGCCAGTCGCGAGTCGGAGTCGGCGAGTGCGCCGATGGTTGTGCCTGGTTCGGCGAGTACTTTCACCTCGGTCACGTCCGTTACGGCTGTTGCTTTGTCTGTTCCGGTGACCGCTTCGAGGGTGCCTGTCGTCTCGAGTGAGGCGAACCAGATCGCCGAGGCCCGCTTGGGCCGGTCCGTGGAGTTGAGGGCGGCCCGGATGTCCGGCAGGACCTGCTCGCCCAGTGCCTGGCGGGCGGCGTAGTCGTTGAGGTCGACACCGGTGGCGTCCATGGTCAGGTCGGGGATGCTGTCGCCGCCCACGCGGACGTGTGTCTCGATCAGCCGTGGGCCGCGGCCGGTGAGGACGACCTCGGTGTGCGTGGGTCCGTCGCTCACGCCGATGGACTTGAGTATCCGTGTCACGTACGTGTTGATGTCCCGGCTCTGTTCGATTGTGAGGTCGGCGGGTGATACGTGGCCGAGTTCGACGAACCTCACCGGGTCGGAGTACTTGCGGGTGATGCCTACCACCTCGTGTTGGCCGTTCTCGGAGAACGCCTCGACGCTGAACTGCGGGCCGTCGAAGAATTCCTCGACCAGCACGCCCGTGCCGGCCAAGCCGGGATCGCCTTCGCCGGCCCATGCGAAGGCGCGCTCCAGTTCGCTCTCGGAGGTGACCTTGCTGACTCCCGCGCTGCCCGCACTGGTCACCGGCTTCACGATGCAGGGCAGGCCGTGGCTGCGTACGAAGGTGCGCAGCTCGTCGAGGTCGTTCACCCGTGCCGAGGCTGCGCCGTCGATGCCCTTCTCGCGCAGCCAGGCGCGCATGGCGGCCTTGTCGTGGGCCAGGTTCACGGTGTGCGGGCTGTGTGCGGGCAGTCCCAGGGTTTCGGCGATCGCCGCGTAGGGGAACTGGTCCAGCTCGCCGAACGAGGCGATGCGGGTGAACGGATCGACCTTGTGCACGGCCATGGCCAGGTCGATCCATTCCTGCTCGGGGGCCTTGTTGCGCAGGCAGATGACCCGGGCGTTCTCGTCGGGCTCGCGGATCCGGCCGATGTAGGTGATGTCGCAGATGACCGTGGTGCGGGTCCCGGGCCTGGCGCGGCGCAGGCGGGGGGGAAAATCACGACCGGGGCCGACGACGAGTATGTGCTCGGACATGGTCTGTCTCCTGGGTGACGGGTGTGAGGTGGTGGCCAGGCCTGTGTGAGAGCCGCGTGGCGGCCAGGAAAACGAAACGAGGGCGCCGGGCGTCGGGTGTTCCGGGGCCGAAGGGGGCCGTCCATGGCCGGCCCGGGCACGGGAGCCGGACGCGTGCTGTCCGGCGTGAAGAACCCAAAAGGCTCTGCGGAACTGCTGGACGGGCTGCGGAACTGCTGGACTGCGGGTCTACGGGGCCGGGGAACTGCGGGACTGCGGGATTGCGGGGCTGTGGGTTCAGGGGTGGCTTGTGGGTGCTGGCGGGTTTCGGACCCGGCAGCCCGAAAGCGCTCGGCTGCGGGGTGTCAGCCGGATGTGTGGCGGGCGCCGCCCTCGACGTGGATCGTCTCGCCGGAGATGAAACCCGCACGCAGGAGCCACATCACCGCTTCGACGACATCGTCGCTCTCGCCGTGGCGTTGGACGAACGTCTTGGCCGCGCTCTTGCTCAGCAGGGCGGCCTTCTTGTCACCGAGGCGATCCCATGCCCCTGAGTCGACGACACCGGGCGAGACGGCATTGACCCGTACCGGCGCGAGATCCGCCGCCAGGTGGCGTGCGGCGTACTCGACGGCACCGTTGGTGACTCCCTTGACGAGTGATCCGGGCCCGGGGCGCCAGCCGACGACACCGGAGAACAGCACCATCGACCCGGCCGGCCGCAGCACCGGCGCGAAGTGTTTGGCCACCAGCATCGGGCCGATCACCTTCGCGGTGAACGCGGCCAGCAGCTTGTCCCGGTCCAGCTCGGTCGCGCGGACATCGTGCGGCGCCGAACCGGTCGTCACGATGTGGTCGATGCCCTCCTTCAGCCGGTGCGCCGCGGCCGCGAGCGTCGACTCGTCCTGCAGATCGACCCGCAGCGCCGTCGCGCCGATCTCGCCCGCCAGCCTTTCGGCCGCAGCCAGATCGCGGGCACCGACGACCACGTCGTACCCGTCCTTCACCGCACGCCTCGCGACAGCCGCGCCGAGCGCCCGCGCACCGCCGATGACCAGGATCCGTTCCATGTGTCCCTCTCCCTCTCGTACGATCGGGTACAACGGTATGGATTTGATACCGGTATCTTCAACGAAACTGGGAGCAGCGATGGGGACGGCGTACAACGTGATGGCAGCGACCTGCCCGAGCCGCACGGTGCTGCACCGTATCGGCGCCCGCTGGACCGTGTTCGTCGTCAACGCCCTGGACGGTGGACCTCGTCGCTTCAGCGATCTGAAGGGGCATATCCGGGGCATCACCCCCAAGGCCCTGACCGAGACCCTGCGCTCCCTGGAAGCCGACGGTCTGATCAGCCGCCACGAGTACGACGAGAACCCGCCCCGCGTCGAGTACGCCCTGACACCGCTGGGCCGCTCCCTGCTCATCCCGCTGCGCGCCGTCCGGCTCTGGGCCGAACAGCATGTCCCGGACATCGAGGTGGCCCGGGCCCGCCAGTCGGTTCACTGACCCATGAGCCGGCCGCGGGCCTGAACCCGGCGCCAGGAACCACCACCCGCGACGCGACGCGACGGGACGGGCCGCACCGCGGCGTAAGGCTGCCCGGCGTTACCGGGCCGGGCAGGGGCCGGTGTCACCCAACACCGGTGTCCGGACCGCCGGGCCACCCGCCCGTCCGCCGCCCGCACCCATGAAAATGATGGGGCCCCCTTCGGGCGCGAGGACAAGGCCGGTCGCACACCGGCCCCGCTCCCTGGGCGCGGGTGTCGCGCAAGGGCACAGCGGTGAACGGGAAGGCCCGCAACCGGGCGGGGTTCACCCCGCGGAGCATGTCAGCGTCACGCGGACCCGTGCCACCACGCGCCACCGCCCGCGTACCCGTTCGAAGGATGTCGATGACCGCACACCACCGGCCGGCCCCGGCCTTCGCCCGCGCCCAGGACGGCACCGCACTGGCCTACCAGCACCAGGGGCAGGGGCCACCGCTGGTGCTGCTCGCCGGGCAGGCCAACGACCACCACTGGTGGGACGGTGTGCGGGAGGACTTCCACACCGTGCGCTCCACCGTCACCCTGGACCTGCGCGGCACGGGCGACAGCGACAAGCCCGAAGGGCCGTACTCCATAGGGCAGTTCGCCGACGACGTCATCGCGGTCCTGGACGCCCTCGGTATCGTCCGCGCCGACGTGTACGGCACCTCGATGGGCGGCCGGGTCGCGCAGCGGCTCGCGATCCGCCACCCGGAGCGGATCCGCCGGCTGGTCCTGGGCTGCACCTCCCCGGGCGGCCCGCACGCCGTGGAACGCGACGCATCGGTACGCCGGTCCCTCGCACAACCGGACGCGCAGAGCGTACGCCGGGTGCTGGCCGACCTGATGTACTCGCCCCTGTGGCGGGCCACGCACCCCGGCCCCTACCGCACCCTCGGCGACCCGCGGATGCCCGCCCACGCGCGCCGCGGCCACCTCATTGCCAGCAACGAGCACGACGCCTGGAGCGAACTGCCGCGCATCACGGCACCCACCCTGATCCTCCACGGCGACCAGGACCGGCTGACCCCGCCGGACAACCTCCCGCTGCTCGCCTCCCGTATCCCCGGTGCCCGCACCCATCTCTTCCCCGGTGCCCGGCACGCCTACTTCGAGGAGTGCCGGCAGGAGGCGGGGGAGCTGGTGCGCAGGTTCCTCGTCGAGGAGGGACGGCCGGTGAGCGGCACCGCCCTGTAACCGGCACACACGCCGGTCCACCGGACCGTGATGCGGTGCGGGCCGCGCACACGACGTGGCCGGCGCTGACCTTCGGTGTGCAACGGGGGGCTCGGCGGGCAACGCCGGGGGGCCGGTCGGACGGTGCTGTGTGCCCCCGGCGATCCGGCTGCAGGGATTTTGCGCAGAAGGCAACGGACACCTGTGCCCGAGCCCGGGTTACCTGAGGGTGGTGCGCGCATCGTGACCGGGGCCCCGGCCGTGGAGAAGGCGGTTCGGCCCCGGGCCGTTCAGGAAGCGAGGCCGACGTACTGGGCGTAGAGGGCGGCCTGGGTACGGTGGGTCGCGCCGATCTTGAAGTAGATGCTGCTGAGGTGGTTCTTCACGGTCTTCTCGGATATGTCGAGCCGTCGGGAGATGAGCCGGTTGCTCAACCCCTGGGCCAGCAGGCCGAGTACGCCCCGCTCGCGTGCGGTCAGGGCGGGGCCGGCAGGCGGGGCCGCCTCCTCCGGGCCGGTCAGGCCGACGTCCTGGGCGTAGAGGGCGGCCTGGGTGCGGTGGGTCGCGCCGATCTTGAAGTAGATGCTGCTGAGGTGGTTCTTCACGGTCTTCTCGGATATGTCGAGCCGTCGGGAGATGAGCCGGTTGCT
>NZ_JBHYTT010000025.1:29621-65534 GCF_042749285.1 Streptomyces sp. NPDC059499 | reverse complement strand
CAACCCCTGGGCCAGCAGGCCGAGTACATCCAACTCCCGGTCGGTGAGGTTTACGGCCGGTTCTTCTTCCACGTTTTGCCTCTCCTTACTTTTCTCACGGGGCATGAGGAAAAGACGTCCAAGGACTTCATTACGCGGAACCCGCAGTTTCAGGAGTCCGGGGGAAGCAGCTCCGGGCGCCGGCATCCAGGCTTCCGGCCTCCTCCGGTCAAGCTATGCCTTGTTCCGGCCAATAGCTCGCACAGGCGTGCAGCTCAAGAGCCTGGCTGGAGCGGTTTTGGGCTGCGCCTCGAGCGGGCGTCGAGCGGGGACACCCTCGCAGGCCAGGATGTGGCGCTTTGACGTCACGTCATCGATTCATCGCGGCGCCGGCATTTCGCCTGCGAAAAACCTTGGTGCGTGTGCACATGGGGAGATTTCATCGATGGCATACCCATGTAGGTGATTTCGGTGGCCTGATGGGATCCGGCATCCATGACAAGATTCCCTGAAGGCGAATTCCGGGTTCCACGGATCCCGCGCACTGCCCGGCAAAAAAGTGGGGGCTGGGGGGCCGGTTGTCCTGGCAATTGTCTGGGGGAGGGGGGGGGCGGTGTGCCGGTGGTTTCGCCCGGAGCCGGTCAACAGACCGAAGGGGTGTCCTTGATGGGCGCGACGCCTGCCTGCCGGTCCTTCCGGCGCTCTGCGATGCGGACGCAGGGGGTGCCCGCGGCGGAGGAGGGATCGGTGTGCGCAGCGGTCCAGCACGGCGGATCGGACCGGGCGTCGCTGCTGCCGCAGAAGCCGAAGCGCGTCGGGCGGGCCGGTGCGGCGCCGGAACAGCGACGGATTGCCGGGGCACGTCCCGAGCTCCCGGCAACAGACGAGATTGTCGCCGCCTGACGCACGATCCCCGGACACGCCACCCTGCCCACCGGGGTCTGCCCCGAGGAGGCAGAACCTGCCGTCCTGGACCGCAGACGGCAGCAGGGGCACGCAATGGCGCCGACGGGGTGTCCGGCGGCGGCCACGTCCCGGCCGAGGTGTCCCGCAGCCGGCCGCGGGCGCGGGTGACCCCGGTCGCCACCGGCGCTGACCTACCCGTCGCTCCGAGGCCCGCGCCGTCCCCCAGGGCGAGGGGCCTGCGACCCGTGTCAGGTCGGCCCTTTACCCCGGGTGATTCCCCGACCGGAACCAGAACCGGAACCAGGACCAGAACCAGGACACGGCAAGGACCGCCACCAGGACCAAAACCTGTGTGGGGAAGACCGCGGCCGCGTCCTGCCAGCCGACATCCACGCCCGGGTCCGCGCCGAGACGGCCGGCACACCCGGTCGGCACGCCCGGTGCGCCCGGCCGGTACGCCCGATGGGCCGCTGCGCCGAGGCGGGGAGCCCGGAGGGCTTGGGTGCGAGGCCGAGGGCCCCGGCAGGACTTCGGTGCGCCGGCCCGCATCCGTTCGGGACGCTGCACCAGCAATCCGGCCCGATCATGCCGCGCGGCCGCTGCGCGCTCGGGCCCGGACCGCCACGGACCCGGTCAGACCGGCCCCGTACCGTTTCCCTTCCCGAACGCGGGCTCTGCGGCGGGGACCTCACACCCGCCAGTCACACGCGATCTTCAGCAGGCGGTCGTTCTGCTCGGGGGTGCCGATGGTGATCCGTACCCCCTCGTCGCCGAAGGGGCGCACCATGACTCCCGCCGCCTCGCACACGTCGGCGAACGCCGGTGTGTGCGAACCCAGGCGCACCCAGACGAAGTTGGCCTGGCTGTCGGGAACGCTCCAGCCCGCGGCCCGCAGCGCACGGGTGACCCGGGCGCGCTCGGCCACCAGGAGCTGCACCCGCTCCAGCAGTTCGGGTCCCGCGTTCAGCGAGGCCCGCGCGGCGGCCTGGGCGAGCCCGCTGACACCGAACGGTACGGCGCAGGCCCGCAGCGCGGCCGCGACCGGCGGATGCGCGACCGCGTAACCCACACGCAGCCGCGCCAGCCCGTACGCCTTGGAGAAGGTGCGCAGAACGGCGACGTTGGGACGGTCGCGGTAGAGACCGATGCCGTCGGGCACATCGGTGTCGTCGACGAACTCGCGGTACGCCTCGTCGAGCACCACCAGCACATGGCTCGGCACCCGGTCCAGGAAACGCGTGAGCTCACCGCGGTGCACGGCCGTGCCGGTCGGGTTGTTGGGGTTGCACACGAAGATCAGGCGCGTGCGGTCCGTCACCGCATCGGCCATGGCCTCCAGGTCGTGGCGCTCCTCACGCAGCGCAACCTGCACGGGAGTTGCCCCGGTGGCCCAGGCGAGCTGCGGGTAGGCGTCGAACGAGCGCCAGGCGAAGAGCACTTCGTCCCCTTCGCCGGCCGCGGCGCGCAACAGGTCCCTGGTGACCCCGAGGGATCCGGTGCCGGGCACTAGGTGCTCCGGGGGCACAGCGAGGCCTGCGGACAGTTCCGTGACCAGTTCACTGTTCGTCGGATCGGGGTAGCGGTTGACGCGCCCCAGCTCCTCGCGCATCGCGGCGAGGACCGACGGCAGCGGGGGATAGGGGTTCTCGTTCGATGACAGCTTGTCCACCAGGTCGCTGGGAGCGCTCCGGCCGGGGACGTAGCGGGGCAGCCCGGAGACATCGGCGCGCAGCCGGGGGGCAGGTGCAGAGGGCATCGACGGAACTTCCTGAACCGGGGGACGCGGACGGTCGTGCGGGGGCGCCGTTCATCGAGGGCACCGGGACGCCGGGGCACCGGGGCACCAGGGGTTGCGGGGGTGCCGCGCCGGAACGCGACGGAAGGCGGGGTGCCGCGCCGGAACGCGACGGAAGGCGGGGCGCCGCGCCGGGCGCGCGGGCTATGGGATCCAGCCCGCGCGCCGACATCGCTGCCAGGGTCAGCCGACGGCCTCGGCGGGCGTCTTCACCTCCTCGACGGCCCTGGTCTCCACGCCCGCCTTGGCGAACTCCTCCAGGAACGTGGGGAAGGACAGCTTGACGTCCTCGAAGCCCGAGAACCGGTTGGCGGACTTCATCCGCAGGCCTGCCACGAACAGCGACATGAAGATGCGGTGGTCGCCCCAGCTGGACAGCGTCACTCCGCCGGGGTACGTCCCTGCGCCGCGGACCTCGAAGCCGTCGCAGATCCCGTCGTCGTACAGGACCTCGATGTCCACGCCCGCGCTGGTCAGCTCGGCCGCCATGGCCTCGATACGCGACGCCTTGTGGAAGCGGGTGAGGCGTCCGCCGGTCACCCGCAGGCTGCCCTGCACGTACGCCCCGAGGGCGGCGAGCGTAGGCACGATGTTGGGGCAGTCCCGTACATCCACCTCGAAGGCGCCGCGCATGCTGCCCGGCGGGTTGTCGACGATCAGCGACGAGGACTCCTGGTCGAAGGTGACACTCACCCCGAGCTTCTCCAGGATCGGGACGATCGCGAACTCGCCCTGCATGCTGTCGCCGTACACGTTGCTCAGGACGGTCCGGCCCGGGAACAGTGCGGCGGCGGCCAGCAGGTAGGACGCCGAGGTGTAGTCCTCACGCACGGTGACGTCCATGGCCTGGTAGGTGGAGGGCTCCACCTGGTAGTGACGCATGTCCTCCGACGCGGAGACCTTGATACCCGCCTCGGTCAGGCTCGCCAGCGTCTGCCGGATGTAGGACTGGGAATACACCTCGCCCGTCACCTTGATCTCCACCGGTCCTTCGGCCAGCGGCGCGGCGAACAGGATGGCGGTGATGAACTGCGAGCTGATGTCGCCCGGCAGGTGGCAGGTGCCGCCCTTCAGGCCGCGTCCCCAGTTGATGACCGGGGCCTTGTTCTCGCCGACGATCGACTCGATGTCCGCGCCGAGCTCGCGCAGCGCCTCCAGCAGAGGCTCCATCACGCGGTTGCGCAGGGTCGCGTCGCCGGTCACCACGACCGGCGACGGCAGCACGGAAGCCAGCGCCGTCACGATGCGGAACACCAGACCCGAGCCGCGGGACTGGATGACCCGCCCGATGCGCGGGAGCGACTGTCCGATGCCCTGGATCTCCAGGTACCCGTCGTGCTCGGTTATCTTGGCACCGAAGGCCCGGCAGGCGTTCTTCATGGTCTCCGTCTCATCGCAACGGAGATCATTGAAAACTCGTGACGTGCCCTCGGCCAACGTGCCGGTCAGAATTGCCCGTTGCGTCTCCGGTTTCGAAGAAGGGACGCGGAACGTTCCGGAAAAAGAATCAACCGGATCAACCCTCAGCAGCATCCTCGTGTCTCCTGTTTCCCATCATTCGCCGTCTGATGCTTTTGCAAGCGATGTCGCTTTGACGTCCGGGCCGGCGGTATCCACGGAGCGAGAACATGTCATCCCACCGCTTGGCGATTCAATGCCGGGCGGCAGTTAGGGGAAAGCTTCTGGCGTGCACGGCGGCCCTCCTTTGGCGGTGGGGGGCGCCATATGAATTCTGTGTCCCGTGGGACGCGCGGGCAATAGGTCCATCTGCCCATGGCATTTCCGGCATAAAGGGGCCCGGACCCTCTCGTGCCACCGGAAGTGCTGCCACGCCGGCAGACAGGACACGACCGGGGCAGGGGTGGGGGAGGGGCCGGTGGCCCGTGGACGGGTCCGTGGCAGGCCGTGCCCGAGGACCTCCGGCACACCCGGCACACCCCGTCCACCCGGTCCACCGGAACCACCGGGCGCACGGCCCGGAAGGCCGGCCGCACGGGTGGAGCCGGCCCACTGCAGGCGGAGGGGCCATCGCCATCGCGCCCTGCGGGGGCCCTGACTGCGCCGGGGGAGGGCCTCCACCGGGCAGGGCGCTCGCAGCCGGGCGCGGCGGAAAACCGAAGAGCCCCCGCCGGCGCAGGCCGCAGGGCACGCACTTGACGTGCCGGCCGCGGCCGCGGCAGGGGCTGCTCGTGCGGGTCGCTGCGCTGTTGCGCGGAGCGGTCCGCACGAGGGCGGGACAGCCCGGGCCCGGGCCCGGTGCCGCTGGGCATCACGGCCGGCCTGCGCTCAGGCCAGGAACCGGAAGGACTGCTTGTAATAGACCATGGGGGCCCCCGCGTCCCCGCCCAGGCGCGCGCCCGCCACCCGGCCGATCAGGATCGTGTGGTCCCCGGCCGGGTACCGGGCGTGCACCTCGCAGTCCAGCTCGGCCAGCGCGCCCGCGACAGCCGGCAGTCCGCCGGGCGTACGGGACAGGCCGTCCGATGCGAACTTGTCGGCGCCCTTGGTGGCGAACTGCACGGCCAGCGGCTTGTGTTCGGTGCCCAGCACGCTCACCGCGAAGTGCCCGCAGGAGGTGAACGCCGCGTAGGAGTCCGCCGAGTTCGCGAGGCAGACCAGGATCAGCGGCGGGCCCAGCGACACCGAACAGAACGAACTGGCCGTGAAGCCGCGTGGCACCCCGTCGTCGCCCAGAGTCGTCACGACCACGACCCCGGCTGCGAAACGGGCCATCGCCGCCCGGAAGTCCTCGGAGCTCGCCCGTCGTACCGTCTGCGTCGCTTCCGTCATGGCAGTACCACCACCTGTCCTGCGAAATTCAGTCCGGTTCCGAAGCCCAGCTGCAGGGCGTGTCCAGGCTGCACGCGGCACGGGCGATATCCGCGGAGCGAGTACACGTCATCCCGCCGCTCGGCGCCTCGATGTCGGGGCGGCAGTTCGGGAAAACCCTCCTGGCGCGCACGACAGCCCTCCTCCGGCGGCCGGGGGGCGCGATAGGGATTCTGTGTTCCGTGCGGCGCGTGGGCAATAGGTCCATCTGCCCATGGCGTTTTCGGCACATAGGGGAGGTCCGGGCCTCTTTGTGCCGCCGAGGTGCTCAGCGAACCACCCGGCCCGGCGCACTGGTCAAACAACGAACACCCCCAGTGGGACAAGACTTTGCGGGGGAGGGGGTGTGCTCCCTTTTCCCTTACCGGGAGTCGGGCCCGGCGATTTCGCGGCGGTGGGGAACGGCCGGGCCCGGCGCCCCGGCAGGCCGCCGTCCGCGATCACCGTGGTCCTGCCGGCGGCAGCCCCCGGCGCCCGACGGGTCCTTTGCCTGGCGGCCGTTGCGGTCACCGGCCGGCGGAGACGACGAGGCGGGTGCCGCAAAGCCGCCGCAGCGTCGGATCCGTCGGCCGGTACACGGCGAGCCGCACCCTTCGCCCCCCAACGGCAGGCTCCGTCTGCCGCCCCTGGCGCAAGCCGGAGCACCGGCCCGGACAGCACCCGCCCGCGCCCCCGCCGCACTGACAGCGCCGGGGGCGCTGGGACGTAGGTCCTATTCTGACCAGGCCGGTCCCGTGCGAGTCTGAGGCAGCGCGATCAACACGTTGGGGGCCGTTCCCGGGATTCAGGTTCGGGTTCATTCTTCGGTTCCCAAAGGCCCGCCGCCGCCGTCAACCGGCCGGGCGCTTCCATGCCTCCTGTGAACCGTGAGGACGATATCCATGTCCGGCGCAATCCTGTTCTTGAACCGCTGGCCCTTGTACGAGGACGAGCGGCGCTGGGAGAACCGCCTCGCCGCTCCCGAGATCGTCTTCTGCCCGGAGACCGACCGCGTCACGTACATCTGCGACGAGGGCGGCCTCAGCGCCGTGCCCGCCGACGCCGAACGGGTCCACGTCGTGGCGGACTTCGGTGACCTGGAGGGTGTGCTGGGGACCGTCGACGCCGTCGTCCGCGACGAGGGCCCCTTCGACCATGTCATCGGGTTCTCCGAGATGCTCCTCGACCTCGCGGCGACCCTGCGCGAGCGGTACGGCATCGCGGGTTCCACCACCGAGGAGACCTCCCGGTTCCGCGACAAGACCGTCATGAAGGAGACGCTGTCGCGGGCAGGCCTTCGCGTGCCGCGCTGGGCGTCCTGCCGCACCGAGGACCAGATCCTCGCGGCCGCCGAGGAGTTCGGCTACCCCGTGATCGTCAAACCGGTGCGGGGAGCGTCCAGCCAGGGTGTGCGCGAGATCGCCTCGGCCGAGGAACTGCGGGCCCTGTGCGCCGAACAGAGCCTGCACGACCTCGAGATCGAGGAGTTCGTACAGGGCGAGATCCTGCACGTCGACGGCGTCCTGGACGCCGCCGGCAAACCACTGTTCCTGTGTACCTCGCGCTACATCTCCACCTGCCTGGACTTCGAGCTCCTGGGCGAACCGCTCGGCTCCGTCTTCCAGACGGACCCCGCGGTGCGCGGCCGCTGCGAGGACTTCGCCGTGAGCTGCCTGACCGCGCTCGGCCTGCGCAGCTCCGCCTTCCACCTCGAACTCTTCGACACCGGTGACGAGCTGGTGTTCCTGGAGGTCGGAGCCCGGGTGCCGGGCGCCGACGTGCCCTACGTCATCCACGACGTCCACGGCGTGAATCTCTTCCGGCTGTGGGTCGACGTGCTGCTCGGCCGGCCGGTGGACCCGCCGGTCCCCGAACCGGAGGCGAGCGGCGGCTGGCTGATCATCCCAGGGCCCAGGCCGCTGCCCCAGAAGATCACCGAAGCGACCCCGCTGCTGGGCGAAGTTCCCTACGTGTACCGGGAACTGGTGCCCCGTGCGGGCGAGGTCCTGGTCTCCCGGCCCGGCTCGTACGCCACGCTCCAGGGCGGCCGCTTCCTTTTCCGGGGCGGCACCCAGGAGCAGATCGAACAGGCCGTGCGCCAGGCGCGGGCGCAGTACCGCCTGACGACCGAGCCCGCCCCGTAGACCGCCAGACCGCAGACCGCCAGAGCGCAGAGCGCCCGAACCATCTCATGCCATCGGCAATCGAATCGTCGAATCCGTGGAGGAAGACGTGGATCAGAGCCACGCGAAGCTAGCCGACAAGAACTTCGTGCTGTTCGCCGAGGGGTGCTTCGGACTCTTCACCAGCAAGATCGCCGCCTCGCTGATCCGCTACCGCGGTGACCGCTGCGTGGCAGTGATCGACAGCCGCAAGGCCGGCCAGACCGTCCAGGACGTCCTCGGCTACGGAGGCGCGATCCCGATCGTCGGCCGCGTCGAGCAGGCCCTGCACCTGCACCCCGAGGTCATGGTCATCGGCAAGGGCCTGCATTCCGTGGAGCTGCCCTCCGGCTGGAAGCCGCACATCCTGGCGGCCGTCGAGCACGGCCTGCACCTGATCAACTCGATCCACTACCGCCTCGCCGACGACCCGGACATCGCCCGCGCCGTCCGTGACAAGGGCATCACCGTCTGGGAGACCAAGGACGCCCCGACCGTGCCGCTCAACAGGGCCCGCGTCCTGGACCTGGACACCTGGGTCATCCACACCTGCGGCAGCGACTCCAACATCGGCAAGAAGACCGCCGCCCTGGAGATCTGGAACGAGGCCAACCGCAGCGGCATCCCCACCGGCTTCGCCGCCACCGGCCAGAGCGGCATGCTGATCTCCGGCCACGGCATCGCGGTCGACGGTGTGGCCGGCGACTTCATGGGCGGCGCCGTCGAACAGGTCGTCCTGGAGGCCGCCGCCGGCAACGAATGGGTCGTCGTCGAGGGCCAGGGCTCCCTCAACCACATCGGGTTCAGCGGCGTCGCCCTCGCCATCCTCCACGGCTCCCTGCCGCACGCCCTGGTCTTCTGCCACCGCCTGGGCGCCGAGCGCACCAAGGTCTGGGAGACGCCCATCATCCCCATCCCCGAGCTCATCCGCATGAACGAGGAGCTCACCGTCTTCGAACGGCCCGCCAAGGTCGCCGCCGTCAGCGTCAACAGCGTCGGCTTCACCGAGGAGGAGTACCGCCGCGAGGCCGACAAGCTGGAGGCCGAAACCGGACTGCCTGTCGTCGACCCGGTCCGCGAGGGCGGCGCCGGCCGGCTCGTGGACATCCTGCGCGCCCACCGGCGCGAGACCGCCGGCCGGCAGCCGGTCCGACAGCGCTGAGGGCGGCCCGGAACCCCGAGGAGATGCACAGATGAAGAGAGCAATCCTGCTCCTCATGCACCAAGGCAAGTCGTACACCGAGGAGATCGCCGCGGCCACCGCCGGGCTCGGCCTGCACCTGGTCGCCCTCAGCTCCCGGCCGCGCAAGCCCGGTGTCCTCGAGGAGAGCCGCCGCCACGTGGCGGACTGCGTGGTCACCGAGGAATCCGAACTCACCTCCGGTGACGTCGACAAGGCGGTGCGCGAACTCGCCGACCGGGGCTACCGGGTCGAGGCCGCCCTCGCCAGCTTCGAGGGCTACCGGCTCCTGATGGCCGAGCTCAACGAGCGGCTCGGCGCACGGGACTGCGCCGAACCGGCGTTGCGCCTGTGCCTGGACAAGTACGAACTGCGCCGCTACCTCTTCGCCGAGGGGCTGAGCGAGGTCGCTGTCCACCGGATCACCCCCGGTGTGACACCCGAACTCGACCCGTCCGCACGCTGGTTCGTCAAGCCGGTACGCGGCGCGTCGTCGTTCGCGACCTTCGTCCTGGACGACATCGGCGACCTGGCCGACCTGCCCGCGATCCAGGAGCAGATGCGCGCCGACCGGTCCATGAAGGCGATCTTCATGGACCGGTACGACTTCCTCGTCGAGGAGTACGTCGAGGGACCGGAGTTCAGCTTCGAGACGTTCGTCCTCGACGGCCGGATCCACCACCTGTGCGTCCACGAGAAGGCCCGCGTGGAACGCCTGGAGCGCACCACCCTGGAGGGCATGTCGGTCAGTCCGCCCGTCAGCCTGGACCGTGAACTCGTCCTGGAGGGAGCCGACCACGTCACCCGCTGCCTCACCGCACTGGCGGAGCACGGGCTGACCGCCGGCGCCTTCCACATCGAGGTCAAGTACTGGGAGTCGAAGAAGCGCTGGGAGATCATCGAGATCAACCCGCGGATGGGCGGCAGCCTCATCAACGCCAGCGTCCAGACCGTCACCGGGCACTCCCTCCTGGACCTGTGGACCGAGTCCCTGCTGCTGCCCGACAGCGAGCGGGACGCCTTCCACGACCGGCTCACCCGCGCCTCCCAGCTGGAGGCCCTGCGCACCGGCGCGGCCACCCCGGCGACCGTCTTCCTCAGCAAGTACGGGGAGAAGGGGCGGACCGTCGACGCGATCGGCTTCGACCCGCCGACCCGCCCGCCCCGCATCCTGCGCGTCCACGTGGCGCAGGGAACCGAACTCGAAGCGTCCGACCGGGGAATCTGCCTGATGGACGCCCTGTGGGACGTGGCGGCCGACGACCTCGACGCCGAGACCGCCTTCCTCGACCGGCACGCCACCGACCACTTCCATGTCAGCTACCGCTGACCGCACCGGCCCGGCCGGCAACCCGCCCCCGCGCGGCAACCCGAACAACCGGGCCGCCCTTACGCGGTACGGGTGCCGGAGGCCCGCCCGTACCCGGGTAGCCGGGCAGATCACCCGCGACCCGCCGGCCGACCCGCCGGGCAACACACCCCGACCCTCCCCCTGACGCCCTCCCCTGCGAAGAACCCCCCGCGAAGAACGTCTTTCTGAGAACCCTCTTGCGAAGGAGAACGCGATGAACCGCGTGCAGAACACCGGGATCAACCACCCGAAGCCGTTTTACAACGAAGAGCAGAGCCGTCTGAAGAAGGCCGAGCTCGACCGCTACATGGACAAGAAGATGGCGGAGTGGAAGGACACCGTCCCCTTCGCGTCCCACCTGACCGAGCCCGAGCTCCACCAGGCGTACTACCGCCGCACCCTCATCGAGCACGTGTGGCGCATCCGCCTGTCCCGGGTCAGCCAGACCAAGGCCATCTACAAGATCGCCCAGGTCGCGCCCAGGGCCGCCCGCGACTACGCGCAGTACCAGGCCGACGAGATGCTCCACGACAAGCTCTACATCAGCGACGCCGCTGCCGCCGGCGTCACCGAGGAAGAGATCCTCGCCACGGAGCCCTACCTCTCCACCCGCCTTCTGGAGGGCTTCTTCTACTTCACCCTGGAGCACGAGTCGGCCCTCGCCCCGGTCGTCTCCAACTACCTGGTGGAGTACACGCAGGTCAAGCTCCAGCCGGCCATCGTCGAGAACCTCCAGAACCGGCTCGGCAAGGAGAACGTCAAGGGACAGGCCGCCCACCTGCACGTCGACACCACCGAAGACCACTCCCAGGAGATGTGGGACATCCTCCACCAGCTGATCTTCAGCGAGGAGGACTTCCAGAAGGTGTTCAAGTACATCGACGACGTCCAGGAGATCCTCGCGCTGTTCTTCCGGGAGATCTACGAGGACACCTTCGCCAAGCACGTCGAGGCCACCGTGTGACCCGCGAGGCATCCCGCACCGCCGTGGCCGGCGAACCGTCCACGGCAGGCGTCCACATCCGGGCGCGGTAGGAGCGCGGGGTCTTGCGACGGGCCCCGGTCGCGATGCCGGTCGGGTGCCTGTGAGCCGCCGCAGGGGCCGCCGGGCAGCCATCGCCCGGCGGCCCCCGCACCGGCCCCACCCCACCCACCGCACCCTCGCCGCCGCCCAAGCAAAGAGAGGAACCCCGCGCATGTCCGCACCCGACACAGCCGCGTTCGTCAAGGAGTACCAGGAGAACGGCTTCGCGGTCGCCGAGCGTCTCTTCGACCCGAGCGAAGTCGCCGAACTCAACACCGCCATCACCGACATCCTGGCCGTCCCCGACATCGGCTCCGTCGCCGAGGTGGAGCCGGGCGACAACGGCATGGCCCGCCGGATCTGGTCACCCACCAAGCAGCACTCCGCGTTCGAGCGTGCCGCCGCCCACCCCGCACTCCTCGACCACGTCGAGGCACTCATCGGCCCCGACATCCTGTTCCACTACAGCAAGCTCCACCTCAAGGCCCCGCAGGTGGGCAGCGTCGTGGACTGGCACCAGGACTTCTCCTACTACCCCCACACCAACACCGACCTGGTGACGGCCCTCGTCTACCTCGACGACACCACCACCGAGAACTCCGCCCTCCAGGTCATCCCCGGCTCCCACCACCGCGGCCTCGCCGACCACTACGTCGACGGCTACTTCCGCGGCAAGGTAGCGGGCGCCGACGCCCCCGACCCCGCGCTCGCCGTGCCCATCGAGGCACCCGCAGGCAGCGTGGTCTTCATCCACTGCCTGCTCCTGCACTACTCCTCCCCGAACCTCTCCGACCGCTACCGCCGCGCCTTCCTGCCGGCCTACCGGGCGGCCGACGCCTACCCGATCCACTTCGGCCCGCACGCCGGCCACAACGAGCCCGGAGTACAGCTGCTGCGCGGCAGCGTGTCGGACACCGCGCGCGTGGAAGGCGGGGCATGGCGTCTCCCGCTCGCCGAGCGCCCCTTCGGCTCCCTCTTCCAGCTCCAGGAGGGCATCGACAAGGCCGAGACCGCGGCGACCACCGGGTACGCCACGCTGGAGGAGGCGAAGTGACAGCCCCATGAGCCCCCCGGACGTGACGGTCGTCCGCGCCTGCCTGCGGGACGGCGCGGGCGGCAGCCCCACGGCCGTCGTCCTGGAGGACGACGGCCACAGCCCGCCGGACGACGACGAGCTGCGCCGGATCCCCGTCGCACAGGGCACCTCGCACGCCGTGTACATACGTCACGTCGGCGACACGACCGAGCTGCGCTTCTTCACCGCCGAAGGGGAACTTCCCGCCTGCGGCCACGGCACGGTCGCCGCCCTCGCCCTCCTCGCGGCACGGCACACCGGTACCGGGCCCTACCGGGCCACCCTCCGTGCCGGGGGGCGCGTCTTCGCCGGCCGGGCCGAGCGTGACGGCGACCTGATCACCGCCGCCTTCGACCCCGGACCCGTCGACCTGCGCGAACCCACCGCACAGGAACGCACCCTCGTTCCCGCGGCCCTCGGCCTCACACCCCAGCAGGCCCCACGAGGCATCCGGATCGCCGGCGTGGGCCGCGAACGCATGCTGGTGCCGCTGCCCACCCGGGCCGCGGTCGCCGCCCTGCGCCCGGACCCCGACCGCCTCAGGGCGGCCTGCGACCGGTTCGGCCTGCTCGGCGCGTACGTCCACTCGCAACCCACGCCCCACGGCGCGCTCGCGGCCCGGATGTTCGCCCCTTCGGCCGGCGTCGACGAAGACATCGCCAACGCCAACGGCACGGCCTGCCTCGCCGCACACCTGGCCGGCCAAGGCATCCGCCGGATCACCGTCGACATGGGCGACGCCCTCGCCAGCCCCGCCACCGTCACCGCCACGGCGGACACGGACCTGCGTGTCGAACTCGGCGGCACCGCACGGGTCCCGACGAAGTGAAACCAACAGACTTCTTGAACGATCGGAAGGTGAGAACGTGGTCGTCAGTGGCTTGCCCAACCAGCCTCAGTCGGACTCGAACGAGCTGAGAGTGCACTGGAACTCGCCGCTCAGCGGGCAGCAGAAGGCGTCGGGAAAGTACGGGACCGGCCAGCTCGACTTCGACGCAATCGTCGACTTCGCGCAGGAAGCGGACAGCCTGGGAGTCGACTCGCTCCTCATGGGCATCGGCAACCACATGCCCGATCCGCTCCCGATACTCGGCGCCCTGGTCCGCGAGACCAAACGCGTCAAGTTCCTCCTCGCCTACCGGCCCGGCCTGCTCCCGCCGACACTCTTCGCCCAGGTCGTCAACACCGTCTCCTGGATGTCGGACGGACGGATATCCCTCAACCTGGTCGCCGGAACCTCCCCGGTCGAGCAGGCGTACTACGGAGACTTCCTCGCCCACGACGAGCGCTACGCACGCTCCAACGAATTCCTCGACATCCTCCACCGCCTCTGGCGCGGTGAGACCCCGCTGACCTACGACGGCGACCACTACCGCGTCAAGGACGCGCAGGTCGGCCTGGGATACAAGGGCGCAGGCCGTCCCGAGATCTACATCAGCGGGGCATCGCAGGTCGCACAGCAGACCGCCGTGGACCACGGCGACTGCTGGCTGCGCTACGGCGACACCCCCGAGGGAATGGCCGCGGCGGCCAAGCCCGTCCTGGCGCAGGGCGGCCGCGTGGGAACCCGCATGCACGTCCTGGCGAGGGAGACCCGCGCCGAAGCACTCGCGGACCTCGCCGACCTGATGCGCGATCCCGACGAAGTACACCGCAAGCGGATCGCGGACGCCGTGGCCGCCTCCGACTCCGTGGCGGTGAACACGTCCTTCCGGCTCGCCGAGTCCGCGGACTCCGACTGGCTCTCTCCCATGCTGTACTCCGGTGCCGTGGCATACCGCGGCGGCCCGGCCCTGTGCGTGGTGGGCAGCTACGAAGAAGTCGCCGCATACCTCTACGAGTACAAGGCAGCCGGAATCAGCGAGTTCATCTTCTCCGGCTGGCCGACCCAGCAGGAGATGCGGATCTTCTACACCCGGGTACTGCCGCTGCTGCGCCAACACGAACGCGCCGGGGCGCAAGGCAAGCAGACCGGTCAACTTCTCAGCCCTGAAGCAGTGAGCTCGTAAGCCCCGGTCCGTCGAGCCGCATCGCGCCCCCGGCCGCCCCCTGCGAACAGGGCGGTCACGGGTCGCGTCCACCAACTCCAAGAGGTGTTGAGCCCTTTGTGGTCCGGGTCCGTTGAGGAGAACCCACGCCGGGCGGGCACGATCGCGCACGCCGGCCCCGGCGGCGTGGCCGGCCCGCCCGGCAGGACCACACCGACGACACAGGACAGCACCCCCGTCGGTGCGACTGCTGCCCGCCCTGTGCCCGCACCCGGGGCACACGGGCGAGAGGCCCTACGCGTCCACCCCGGCCACCACCACCGCACCACCCCGGCCAACCGCGCACCGGACGCGCCCTCGGAGCCGGTGCGGCCCAGCGCGGTGCGGGGCCCGGTCACCGACCTGACCGGGCCACACCCCCTCACCCGAGCCGCCCAGCCCTTCGAGGCCGATCGGGCGTCGGTCGCGTGACGGGGAGCCCGGCGCAGCAGGCCCTGCGAGGTGAACCGGCCCCCATCGGATGGCGCGTCCGGGCCCTGGTGGCCGGCTACAGCGTGTCCGCCTACGGAAACTTCCTCAACCTGATCGCCCTGAGCCTGTTCACCTACCACCTCGTGGGCACCGCCCTCGGCATCGGCGCGGTGATGGCGCTGCGGCTGTTCTCCGGCGTGCTGGCCGGCCTGGGCGCGGGCACGATCACCACCGCACTGGGCCGTCGCACGGTCATGATCGGCGCCGACGCGGCGCAGGCCGCCGCCATGACGGCACTCGCGCTCAGCGCCCACAACCCCTCACTCGCCCTGCTCCTGGGCGCGGTCGTCGTGCTCGGCGCGGGCAACACCCTGTTCACCGTGGCGCTGCGCAGCGCCGTACCGGTGATCGTCGGCCACGACGAGCGCAGACGGGCCAACGGGCTGCTGGTGACCGCACGTTCATTCGCCACCGTTCTCGGCTTCGCCTCGGCCGCCGGCATCATCGCCCTCGGCGGGTACGGCCTCGCGTTCGCGGTCAACGGGGCCAGCTTCGTGGTGTCGGCCGCGACGGTACTGGCCCTGCGGCTGCCCACCGACGCGGACACCGGCGCGGACACCGGCGCAGCCACTGAGCCGGCACCGACGCAGCCGATCCCGAAGCGGCCGCCGGGCGCCGGCGCCGGACGTCTGCTCGCGGGAATTCCGGGACTGCTGCTCGCCATGCTGCTGCTGCGGGGCACCGACGCGTTCGCCTCCTCCTCCCACAACGTGGCCCTGCCGATCGTGGCCGGCCTCACGTACCCGGACGATCCGGCCCTGTTCATGACCGCGTTCTGGGCCGCCTGGGCCGTGGGCACCTCCCTGTCCTATCAGCTGCTGAAGCGTGTGCGCGGGGAGAAGGTGTACGGGGCGCGGGTGTTCGCGCTCGGCACCGGCCTCATGTCCCTCGCGTTCGTGCTCGCCTTCACCCCCCTCCCCATGCCCGCCCTGATCGGGGCGGCCCTCGTTGCCGGCCTCGCCGACGGCTGCACCGAGATTGTGTACGTCTCGCGCCTGCAGGCAGCACCGGATCCGGAGCGCAGCCGGCTGTTCGGCCTGTCCGCCTCCGCGGAAACGGCCGGATTCAGCCTCGGCATGCTCGGCGCCGCGGCTGCACTGGAGGCCTTTCCCGCGCTCACGGTCGTCGCCGCGTTCCACGGCACCGCCCTGAGCGGGGCACTGGCCCTCTGGCTGTACATCGCCGTGCGCCGCCACGGTGCGCTCCGCCCGCACCACCAGCCGTCCTGATTCCAAGGCACCACCGACCGCTGAAGAAGGGGACACACATGGCACGCGTACGGGGGCAGGCCCTGTGCCGAGGACCTGAGCCGGAGCTCACCGCGAACGACCCTCGCGACGCGGTCCAGGCCCTGCTGGCGGCCGCGGCCGCCGAGGACGGGGCGGGAGTGGTCACGGTGGGGCCGCAGAACTCCTGCGCCACGCTCACCTACCCCCAACTCCTTCACCTGGCACGACGGTTCGTGACCGGGCTGCACACGCACGGGGTGCGGCCGGGGGACACCGTGGTCCTGTGCGGGCTCCCACTGGCCGAGTTCTTCCCGGCCTTCTGGGCCTGTGTCCTGGCCGGAGCCGTGCCCGTGGCCCTCTCCGACCCGCCCACCGCCGGCCCGGCCGCCCTGCAACGACTGCGGCACACCCGCACACTGCTCGACCACCCCCTCGTCGTCACCGACGCCCAAGGAGCGGCCGGCCTCACGGGCACCGAACCGGACGGGCCGGTGGCGGTCGCAGCGAACTGGGCACAACACCCGCCGACCTACGAGCACCATGCCCCCCACGCCTCGGACACCGCACTGCTCATGCTCTCCTCCGGCAGCACGGGCGCACCCAAAGCGGCGCGGCTCACTCACGGCGGACTCGCCGACTTCGCGGCCAGCGCCCGCCGGATCCTGCCGGTACGGGCCGGCGACACCTTCGTCAACTGGCTGCCGGTGGACCACAGCGGGGCATTCCTCCTCTACCACGTCCTCCCCGTCTTCACAGGCTGCACGAACGTGCACGCACCGACCCGAACAGTGCTGACCGACCCGCTGCGCTGGCTCGACCTGCTCCACGAGCACCGCGCCCAGCACGGCTGGGCACCCACGTTCGCGTACCGGATGGTCACGGACGCCCTGGCCGGACAACCCGACAGGAAATGGGACCTGAGCGCCCTGACCTCCCTGGTGTGCGGCGGTGAGCAGATCGTCCTGCCGGCCCTTCGCGCCTTCCTCGACGCCACCTGCCACTTCGGCGTCCGCGAGAACCACCTCGTCCCCGCCTGGGGCATGGCCGAGACCGTCACCGCGATCACCTACGGCCGCCTCGACCGGCCGGGAACCGTGCACCGCCTGGTCAAGTCCACCCTCGGCGGCGAACTGCTGAGCGCCGACGACGACACCCCGGACGACCAGTGCGTCACCTTCGTCGCCGCCGGATCACCCGCCCACGGGACGACCCTGCGCATCGTCGACAACCACGGGCAACCGCAGCCCGGCGGCAGGATCGGACGGCTCCAGGTGCACGCGCCGGCCCGCCTGACACCGGGGTACGTCGACAACCCGAGCGCCGATGCCGCCGCCTACCCGCAGGGCCACGACTGGCTGGACACCGGCGACCTGGCGTTTCTCACCGAGGACCAGGTCGTCATCACCGGACGGCAGAAAGACGTGATCATCCTCAACGGGCACAACGTGTACGCCCACGAGGTCGAGACCGCCGCGACGGCGGTGGCCGGGGTGCACGCCGGTGAGGTCGCCGCCTGCGGGATACCCGACGCAGAGCGGGGAACCGAGCAGCTCGCCGTGTTCTTCGTCGGCCACGGCACGGACGACGACGCCCGCATCGCACGGCAGGTGCAGGCGCAGCTGTTCACACGCCTGGGCCTGACCGCCGCACATGTACTGCCCGTCGCACGGGACGAGTTCCCCCGTACACCCGCCGGCAAAGTACGGCGCGGCGAACTGCGCGACCGGTTCCTCGAAACACGCCCGGGCACGGACCCCGGGACGCGTGGCGACCCCGGCAGCCAGGCCGCACCGGGCGACGACATCAAACATGCGGTACGTGAGGAACTGGCCACCGTCCTGGGCCACCCCGCCGGGGCACACACCCCCTTCTACGAACTCGGCCTGACCTCCGTGCAGCTGGTGCGGCTGCGGGGGCGTCTCGAAGAGCGCCTGGGCCGGGGGATAGCCCAGACCGTCCTGTTCGAACACCCCACGGCAGCCGCGCTCACCACCCACCTCTGCACCGCCCAGGAGCCCGTGACACCGGCGGACCGCAGCAACGGCGAGAACACGGACCGGCGGATCGCGGTCATCGGCATGGCGCTGCGCTTTCCCGGGGCCGACTCACCGGAGCGCTTCTGGCAGAACCTGCGCGACGGCGTCGACTGCCTCACCGTCTTCGACGACAACCAACTGGCAGCAGCCGGCCTCACCCCCGAACAGGCAAAGGCTCCCGACCGCGTCCCGGTCGCCGGAGTCCTCGACAAGGCACTGGACTTCGACTCCGACTTCTTCGCACTCAGCCCCAAGGAGGCCCGGCTCACACACCCCGCACACCGCCTCTTCCTGGAATGCTGCCACCGGGCCCTGGAGGACGGCGGCTACACGGGCACCCGGCAGAACACCAGAATCGGCGTGTACGCCGGCACCGGCATGCACCTCTACGACCACCAGCAGGACACACCCCCCACCCACAGCGAGAACCACGAGCACGACGGCACCGACCCCGTCACCGCCATGCAGCGCACGATCGGGCAGCAGCCCGACTTCGTCGCCTCCCGCGTCGCCTACCGGCTCGGCCTCACCGGCCCCGCCATCGGCGTACAGACCGCCTGCTCCACCTCACTGGTCGCCGTACACCTGGCGGCACAGGCACTGCTGAGCGGTGACGCCGACATGGCACTCGCCGGCGCCGCCGCAGTCCACCTGCCCCAGGAGACCGGCTACCGCACCCATCCCGGCTCCATCCTGTCCCCCTCCGGGCGCTGCCGCGCCTTCGACGCCGACGCCGACGGCACCGTCGGCGGCAACGGGGTCGCAGCCGTCCTGCTCAAGCGCCTGGACCGGGCACTGGCCGACGGCGACACCGTCCACGCCGTGATCCTCGGCTCGGCGGTCAACAACGACGGCGCGCAGAAGGCCGGCTTCACCGCCCCCGGCGTGGCCGGACAGGTGGCCGTCGTCCGTGAGGCACTGCGCCGGGCCGCGGTCCCCGCCGACACCCTCACCTACGTGGAGGCACACGGCACCGGGACACCACTGGGAGACCCCATCGAGTTCGAGGCACTGGGCCGAGCGCTCGCACAGGACACCGGACAGACCGGGTTCTGCACGGTGGGCTCGGTGAAGCCCGCCGTCGGACACCTCGACAGCTGCGCCGGCATGGCGGGCCTGATCAAGACGGTCCTGATGCTGCGCCACCGCACCCTGGTGCCGACCCTGCACCTGAACGAACCCAACCCCCAACTGCGACTGGACGGCGGACCCCTGCGCCTGGGCACCGACCTGCAGCCCTGGTCCGTACCCGCCGGGACACCCCGGCGGGCGGGGGTCAGCGCACTCGGTGTCGGCGGCACCAACGCCCACATCATCCTGGAGGAAGCCCCGCCACGCCGCCCCGCACCCGCGCCCGGCCGTCCCGTGCTCGTCCCCCTGTCCGCGCGCGACACCGAAGCCCTGCGGGAGCTGACCGGGAACATCCGCACCCACCTGCGGACCTCACCGGACACAGCCGCCGCCGACGTGGCCGCCACACTGGGGCGCGGCCGCCCCCACCACACCGCGCGCCTCGCCGTGGTGGCCGCCGACGCCGCGGAACTCGCCCGGGCCCTGGAACAGCAGCCGCCCGCCCCCGCACCGTCCGGGCCCCTGGCCTTCGCCTTCCCCGGCCAGGGCAGCGCCCGCGCCGGCATGGCCCGCGGCATCCACGCCGGGTTCACCGAAGCCCGTTCGGTGCTGGAGCGCTGCGAGCGCGTCTACGCCCAGGAGTTCGGCGGCACCCTCATGCCGATGCTGCTCGACGAGACCGGCGAGGCCGGTGGTGCGGACGGTGCCGCAGACCGGGTGTGGCCCACCCAGGTGGCCCAACCCGTCCTGTTCGCCCACCAGGCGGCGCTGCTCGCCCTCTGGCAGGCTTGCGGAGTGCGGCCCGCCGTCCTGTTCGGCCACAGCGTCGGCGAGTACGCCGCCCTGTACGCGGCCGGAGCGTTCACCCTCGAGGACGGGCTGCGCCTCACCGCCCGGCGCGGTCACCTGATGCACCGCGCGTGCCCGCCCGGCTCCATGCTCGCGCTCCACACCGACCGGGCGACCGCCGAACGCGTCGCCGCGGCAACGGGCCTCGAGGTGGCAGCGGTCAACGGGCCCCGCTCGCACGTCCTGTCGGGAACACCCCAGGCCCTCGCCGAGGCCGAGCTCCTGCTCGACCGCGACGGCATCGGCCACCGCGCCCTCCCGGTCGACCGGGCCTTCCACACAGCCGCCCTCGACACCGCGCTGCCCGACTTCCGCACCTGCGCCGAGGAGATCGCCTACGCACCTGTGCGGGTGCCCTTCGTCAGCGGTCTCGACGGCGAGACGCGCCCCGCGGGCTGGACCGTCGATGCCCAGTACCTGTGCGCCCAGGCGCGGCAGCCGGTCCGCTTCGACCTGGCCGTGGCCACGGCGGCGGACCGGGCCCCGGGCGGTTTCGTCGAAATCGGCGCCGGAAACACACTCAGCGGCCTGGGCCGGCACTGCATCCCCGAAAGCCGCTGGCTGAGCGCCCAAGGCACCGGCGACGACACCACCGGGCAACAGCGCGGCGTCCTGCACTCGCTCGGCGAGCTGTACCGTGCCGGGACAGACCTGGACTGGGAGGTCCTCGCACCCGGCGGAGGCCGGATTCCGCTGCCGGGACACCCGCTGCGACGCCGAACGATCGCGCCTCCCGCACTGCCCGCACCTCCCGCGCAAGAACTGCGGCACGCCACCGGCCCGGTCGACACCCCCCAGAAGCCGCCTGCGATCCAGACCCCCGCCGCCCCCGTGGCCCCTGCCGCCCCCGCCGACCCCGTTGCTCCTGCAGGCCCTCCCCGCCTGTCGGACGAGGCCGAACTGCTCACCGAGATCCGCGAACTGACCGCAGTCAAACTGGGCGCCGCCCTCGCGGACATCAGCCCCGACCGCTCCTTCCTCGAGCAGGGCGCCGACTCACTCGCCCTGATGGGGGCGGCCGCAGACCTGGAACGCCGCTACGGCGTGCGCCTGCCCGTCCGGGAGTTCTTCGAGGAGGCGGACACGCCGCGCAAGCTCGCCGAACGCCTGGTCCAGCTCGGCGCCCAGGTGACCGGAGGACCACCGCAGGCCACTGCGGGACCGGTGACCGGAGGACCACCGCAGGCCACTGCGGGACCCGCACCGCGGGGACCCGCACCGCAGGACGTGCCCGCGCATCTCGACGTGCCCGCGCATCTCGACGTGCCTGCGCACCTCGACGTGACCACCCCCCACCCCGCCTCGGCAGCGCACCGCGCGCCCTCCCTCGCAGCGTCACCTTTGCCGGAGCCGCAGACCACTCCCGGCCCCGAACCAACCCCGGCCACACCGGACATGCCACCGGCCGTACGCGACCTGTTCGCCCAGCAGCTGGAGCTCACCCGGCACCTGGTCGACCAGGTGACCGGCGTCATCAACCGGCAGATCGACGCCATGCCCCCCGCCGGCCCACCGCCGCACACGGTGCCCGCCGCCCCGCCGAAGACCCAGGCAGCACCCTCCAGGCCGGCGACCGCCCCCGCCGCCACACCGGCCGGGGCAGCACCGCCTTCCACCACGGTGACCACCCCCTCCACCGCGCCGGTCACCCCGGCACCCGGCGGCCCCGCACCGCAGCCGGCCCCCGCCCCGGCCCCCGCCCCGTCCACCGCCACCGCACCACCACCCGCCACCGCCGCGTCACCCACCGCCGCCGTCGACTTCAGCCTCTACTTCTTCGGCGACTACCCCGACGACGCCGCCCACGACAAATACGACCTGATCATGCTGGCGTCCGAATTCGCCGACCAGCACGAATTCCACGCCCTGTGGCTCCCCGAGCGGCACTTCAACTCCTTCGGCGCACTCTTCCCCAACCCCTCCGTCCTCGCCGCCGCCCTGGCCGCCCGTACCCGCCGCATCCGGCTGCACGCCGGGTCCGTCGTCCTGCCGCTGCACCACCCCGTCCGGGTCGCCGAGGAATGGTCGGTGGTCGACAACATCTCCGGCGGCCGGGCGGGCCTGTGCTTCGCCGCCGGCTGGCACGCCACCGACTTCGCGCTCGCCCCGGACGCCTTCGGGCGCCACCGCGAGCTGATGTACGAGCAGGCGGACACCGTGCGCCGGCTGTGGTCCGGCCAGCCGCTCACCCTGACCGGCGGGGACGGCAAACCCGTCGACGTCACGCTGCACCCCAAACCCCTCCAGGAACAACCGCCCCTGTACGCCGCGGTGGTGGCAAACCCCGACAGCTACCGGCAAGCCGCCGCCCACGACCTGGGCATCGTCACCAACCTGATGGCGCAGACGGTGGAGCAGCTGGCCGAGAACATCGCCCTGTACCGCCGCACCCGCGCCGAGCACGGCCTCGACCCGGCCGCGGGCCGCGTCGTCGTACTGGCGCACACCTATCTGGGCCCGGACGCGGCCCAGGCGCGGGCCGAGGCCTACCAGCCCTTCGTGTCCTACCTGCGCTCCTCGCTGTCCCTGTTCAACCAGGTCACCAACAGCCTCGGCTTCGACGTGGACCTCGCGAACACCCCCGAACAGGACGTGGAGTACCTGCTGGGCCGTGCCTACGAGCGCTACTGCGCCTCGCGTGCCCTGATCGGCGACGAGTCGACGGCCGCCGAGACGGTGGCCCGACTGGTGGCGGCGGGTGCGGACGAGATCGCCTGCTTCGTCGACTTCGGCGTGCCCGCGCAGCAGGTCCTGGCCGCCCTGCCACTGATCGACCGCCTGCGCCGGCGACAGCACACGCCCCCCGAGCACCGGGCGCAGGACGACTCCGGTGAGCGCGGGCCGCTCACCCCGGCCCAGCGCCGCATCTGGTTCCTGGAGCAGCTGCACCCCGGCACCCGCATGTACCACGAACCCAAGGCGATCCGCCTGGACGGGCCGCTGAACACCGAGGCGCTGGGCCGGGCCCTGCAGCAGGTCGCCGACCGCCATCCCGCGCTGCGGACCGTCTTCCGCGAGGCGGACGGCGTCCCCTACCGGCAGGTCCTGCCCCGCATGACGCTCGACTGCCCCGTCGAGGACCACAGCGGGACGGGCGAGGAGGAGGCACTGCGGGCGGTGCTGGCCACCGAAGGCCGACGCGTCCTCGACCTGAGCCGGGGCCCCCTGCTGTCCGCCCGGCTGCTGCGCCTCGCCCCCGAGCGGCACCTGCTGTTCCTGCTCGCCCACCACATCGCCTTCGACTCGTCCTCCACCCAGGTACTGGCCCGCGACCTGGCCGCCTACTACCGCGCCCGGCCCGACGGCCGACCCCAGCTCCCCACCCTGCGCGACGCCCTCGCCGAGCCCGCCACCGACCCGGCGGCGACCGCAGCGAGCCTCGACTTCTGGCGGCGCGAACTCACCGGCGTACCGGATCTGGAACTGCCCACCGACCGGCCGCGCCCACCGGTGCGCACCGGCGGGGGAGCGAGCCTGTCCCACACGCTGGACGCCGAACTCATGGAACGCGTACGCCAGTTGGCCGCCACCCAGCGGGCCACCGTGTTCATGGCGCTGACCGGTGCGATCGGCGCCGTACTGGGCCGCTTCGCCGGCCGGTCCCACTTCGCGCTCGGCACCGCCGTCGCCGCCCGGCCCGAGGGCGCCGAGCACACCATCGGGCTCTTCCTCGACACGGTTCCGCTCCGCCTGGACCTGAGCGGCGACCCGGACTTCGCCGCCGTGCTGCGCCGCGTCCGCGACACCAGCACAGCGGCGTACGAACACCGCGACGTCCCCTTCGACCACCTGGTCCAGGAACTGGCCCCGCACCGCGACCCCGGCTCCAACCCGCTCTTCCAGGTCATGGTCGAGTACGAACGCGAGGGCGAGGTCGACTTCGACCCGCCCACGCTGACCGCCACGCTCCTGGACGCCCCGAGCGAACGAGCCCCCTTCGACCTCAGCATCTACCTGACGCACCACCGCGAAGGCCTGCGGTTCATGGTCGAGTACGACACGGCGCTCTTCGACCGGGCCACCGTGCACCAGTTCGTGCAGTACGTGGAACAGCTGCTGCGCCGGGCCCTGGACGCCCCCGGCCTCCCCCTCGCCGAACTGGCCGCCCCCACAGCCGCCGACCGCACCGTGCTCGCCCGGTGGGGCGGATTCGACGAAGAGGCCCCCACCGGCCCGGACACCCTGCACGGCCTCTTCGAGGAGCAGGCCCGGCGCACACCCCAGGCCCCCGCGCTCATCCACGACGAACTGACCCTCCCGTACGCGGAACTGGACGCCCACGCCCGACGCCTCGCCCACCACCTGCGCCGGCAGGGCGCGGGCCGCGGCGAGCGCGTGGCGATCCTCCTGCCGCGCGGCCCCGAACTGATCACCGCACTGCTCGCCGTCCTCAAGAGCGGGGCCGCCTACGTTCCGCTGGACCCGTCCGCGCCGACACCCCGGCTCAACGGACTCCTCGACGACAGCCTCCCCGTCCTCCTGCTCACCAGCGCGGCCACCCTCCAACGGCACCCGACGCTGACCACCGGGACCACCCTGCTCACCGAGGACACCGACACATCCGAACCCCTCGCGGACCTGCCGCCGGACCCCGAGGTACGGGCCGAGGACCCCGCCTACTGCATCTACACCTCGGGCTCCACCGGCCGGCCCAAGGGCGTCGTCGTCCCCCATCGCGGCCCGGCCGCCCTCATACGCAGCCAGCTGACCCGGCACCGCCCGCTGCGCACCCTGCAGTGGACCTCACCCGCCTTCGACATCAGCGTCCAGGAGATCTTCACGACCCTCGCCTGCGGGGCCGCCCTCGTCCTCATCGACGACGAGGTGCGCCACGACCCGCAGGCGCTCACCCGCACGGCCCGCCGCCACGCGGTGCAGCGGCTCTTCATGCCGTGCACCCCGCTGCGCTACCTGATGGAGACCGGGCCCGAACTGCCCGCCCTGCGCGAGGTGTTGCACTGCGGGGAGGCGCTGCAGCTCACTCCGGCGCTGCGCCGCTTCCTGGCCGGCCACCCGCAGTGCTCCCTGTACAACCAGTACGGCCCCACCGAGACGTCGATCATCGTCACCTCGCACCTGGTCGTGCCCGGCCAGGAGCAGTGGCCGCCGATCGGGACGCCCGTGCCCGGGGCGCGTATCCAGCTCCTCGCCCCGGACGGGCGCGAGGTGCCGGTGGGTGCGATCGGCGAGATCCACGTGGGCGGCACACCGGTCGCGCACGGCTACCACGGCCTCCCGCAGGAGACGGCGTCCCGCTTCGTCGACGACGGCGCCGGAGCGGTCCGCTACCGCACGGGTGACCTGGCCCGCTGGCGCCCGGACGGCACGCTGGAGTACCGGGGCCGCCTCGACGACCAGGTCAAGATCCGCGGACACCGGGCCGAACCCTCCGAGGTACAGGGGGCGCTGAGCGCACTGCCCGGGGTGCGCGACGCGGCCGTGGTGCCGCGCCGTGACGCGCACGGCGACATGGAACTCGTCGCCTACGTCGTCCCGCAGAACGCCGAGAACGCCGGGACCGCCGAGAACACCGACAGCACCCCCCTGGCACAGCTGAGGGACGCACTCGCCCGCGAACTGCCCGACCACCTCGTCCCCGGCCGCTGGGTCGCCCTGGAGCGGCTCCCGGTCAACACATCCGGAAAACTCGACCGGAGCCGCCTGCCCGAGCCCCGCGCGGCCGACACCCCGCACACCGCGGGCGCCGAGCCCACCACCGTTCTGGAGAAGTCCCTGCACGAACTGTGGTGCACGGAACTGGGCACCCGGTCGCTGCCCGTGGACCGGTCCTTCTTCCAGCTGGGCGGCCACTCACTCAGCGCGATCCGCCTGCTGCACCGCATGGCCGACGAACTGGACGTACGGCTCTCGATGGCGGACTTCTTCCGCAACCCGACGATCAGGGCACTGGCGGCGCGGGCCGAGAACGCCGACACGGCGGGCAACGCCGACACGGCGGACAGCAGCGTCACGGCGGGCAACGGCACGGCCCCGGCCGCGGTCCTCGCCGTCACCCCGATGACCTCGAGCCTGCGCCGGCTGTGGCGGCGCCACCACGAACGCAGCGACCCCTGCGTCTACAACGTGACGCACCGCGTCGACCTGCAGGGGGAGTTGGACCCCGACCACCTGAAGCGGGCACTGGCCGCCCTGGTCGCCCGGCACGACGCGCTGCGCAGCCGGTGCGTCCAACGGGACGGCAACCACCTCCTCGAGGTGCTGGCCGAGGTGCCCGTGGAGGTCCCGGTCGCCGATCTGAGCGCGTACGCCACCGACGAGGACGGCCTCGCACGCTGGTGCCGCGACGAGGCGTCCGCGCCCTTCGCCATGGACCACGCCCCGCTGTTCCGTTTCCGCATCGCCCGGGTCGCCGCCGGCCGCTGGATCCTGCTGGCCGTGCTGCACCACGCAATATGCGACGGCTGGTCGATGAACGTGCTGTGGCAGGAACTGCAGGAGCTGTACAACGCCGCCTGCCGGGGCACCCGTCCTCAACTGCGTCCGCCCTCCGCACAGTTCACGGACCTGGCGCGCGCCGAACACGAGCTCCCCGCGCAGCGGCGCCGCGACCTGGAGGAGTACTGGCGCCGTGAACTCGACGGCGCCCCGCTGAAGCTGAACCTGCCCTACGACCACCCCCGCCCGCCCACCCTGTCCGGGCGCGGCGCCCTGCACACCCGCACACTCGACGGCCGCACGGCCCGGCAGGTCGCCGAGACGGCGGCCGGCCTGGGCACCACCCCGTACGCCGTCTGGGCAGCCGCCTTCGCCGCCTGGGCCGCGCGCCGCAGCGGCTGCCCCCACGACGTGGTCCTCGCGGCATCCAGCGCCAACCGCGCCCGGGCGGGGTGCGAGGGCGCCGTCGGCTTCATCGGCGACGCCGTCCTGCTGCGCGCCCGGGTCGGCGACGCCGTCACGTTCGCGGACCTGGTGGACCAGGTGGGTGCCACGCTGTTCGCGGCGCTCGACCACCAGGACCTGCCGCTGAGCGAGGTGGCGGGGCTGCTGGATGACCGCCTGGCCGGCGAACTCTTCCCCACCGTGCTGTTCACGGTGGTCACCGCCCCGCCGCCCGCCCTGGACCTGCACCGCCTGACGGCGACGATCAGCGGTGTCTCCGTCCACGCGTCCGCCCGCAACGAGCTCTACGTCGTCGTGCACCCCGGCCCGGAGCGGACGACCCTCACGTTCGAGTACTCGACCGACCTCTTCGAGCCGGCCACGATCGAGAGCTGGGCGTCCGACCTCGCCGGGAGCCTGGCGCGGGCGACGGCCGACCCGTCGGCCCTCATCGCATCGCCGGCCGGCCCGGCCCGGGCCGGGCAGGTCACCGGATGAGGGGGAGGGCCCCCGGCACGGAGCCGAGGAGAAACGCCTGCGCAGGCATTCGTCCCCGACACCTCGAACCGTTGAGGCTTTCCGGCCGGCGGATTGCGGAACAACCGTCCGGACATTCGATCAGAATTCCGGTCCCGGCCGAATTCCGGCACCGCCCGCGGCGGCACCGGAACTCGGCCGAATCACCGCCCACGGGTTTATCACCTTCACCCCCATTTGTTGCAACGGCCCGGAGAAAGCCTGTTGCACCAAATTCGAGACACCCGCGACGGGCGCCCGGATTCCCTTGCCGATGACGGCAGTTGAGCTAAGAAAGTGGTTGTCGGATGATTGAACGCAACGTAAGTTTTTAAAGGCAAGTAATTTGAAGGTGCTGATCCTCTGACCCAGGTCACGGCGGATCGCGGCCCCGCCAGTGTGCGAACAGAGGGTTGATTGATCATGGTGAACTTGACCGTAGAAGCGCTCGAGAGCGTCCACGGACGCAGTGCCGCCGGCCTGCGCGTGAGACTGGAGGCACTCGTCGACAAGGAATGGGTCCTGCTCGCCGAGCGCAAGACGGACGAGCGCGGCCGGATCGACGACTGGGACAGCCCCGGCGAAAGCCAAGGCCTCTATCAGATCGTGTTCGACGTCGACCGGTACTTCTCCGGACTCGGCCTGACCCCCACCTGTCCGGAGGTCGTCACCACGTTCCGGATCTCCGGCGAGCAGGCCCAGTGCCGGGTGAGCCTAAACTTCTCCCTCCACCACTACTTCGTGGCCTTCACCTAGACCGCGGGGCCCCGTCACCGCTTCGAGACGGACAAGGATGGGCCCGGCGGACTGCGGCGGCATCGCGGACACGAGTTCCCGCGCCTGGGCCAGGGACTGCTCGGCAGCCTCAACGTCTCCGCCGGCCCGCAGGGCGGCGTGCAGGACGATCAGCGCCTCGGCCTCCTCCGCGGGAGCACCCATCAACCGGAACAGAGGCAGCGCACGGCGCAGGTGCACGACCGCCTCCCGGGCGTCCTCGGTGGCGAGCGCCAGCTCCCCGAGGGTCACCAGGGTACGACCCGTGATCAGCCGCTCGCCGTTCGCCTCCGCGCGCGCCAGCGCGCGGTGCAGGGCCGTGGCGGCCCCCTTCGTCTCCCCCTGCATCAGCAGGGCGGAGCCGATGCCGTGCAACGCGTACGCCTCACCGGTGTGGTCGCCGATGAGCAGGACGATGTCCAGCACCTGCTCGAACGCGTGCAGAGCGGCCCCGCAGTCACCGCGATCCAGATGCGTCTGCCCCAACCGGTGCAGCACCTGCGCCTCGACACGACGGCCGTTGCCCTCCCGGCTCAGTCGCAGCGCCTCACTCAGCAGCGGCCCCGCCGCGGCGTCGTCACCGCTGTCCAGCCGTAACTGCGCGAGGTTGTGCAGAACATAAGCCACCGCGACCAGCCCCTCGCCCTCCCTGAACACCTTCAGCGCCGCCTCGTAATGGGCGGTGGCCTCGTCGTGCCGGCCGTGGATCCGGGCCAGGTACCCCAGTCCACGGGTGGCCAGAGCGCGACCGAGCTCGTCGCCGATCTCCCCGAAAATAGTGGCAGACCGCAGGAAATGGGCCTCCGCCGAGGCGAAGTCCTGCTTCGTCACGGCGAGCGAACCGAGCGAGTGGAGCGTCGCCGCCTCACCCACCCGGTCACCCGCCCTCCGGCTCGCGGCGAGCGCCACCTCGTGCGTGTCACGCCAGTCGTCGAGGCACACCTGAGTCTCCATGAACGTCACCGCAGTCACCGCGAGCCCCCAGCAATGCTCGGTCAGCCCCATCATGGCCGCCCGCCGGACACAGGCCAGCAACGAGGAACGCTCCCTGGAGAACCACTGCAGGGGCTCGGCCAGGATCCGCTCCACCAAGGTGCCCGGCAACGTGTACAGAGAGACGTCAGGACTCCTGATCAGGACGTCCTGGCCGTACTCACGGTCCCGCGCGTTCGTCAACAGGAAGAGGAAACACCCCAGCACCCGGCGGACAGCCGCCTCACGGGCCTCCGTGCTCTCCTCGGCCACCAGCCGCTCCCGGGCGAAGAGCCGGATGAGACTGTGCAGCCGGTACTGCCGGTGACGTCCGCTCGCCACACCGACGATGTCGAGCAACTGCGCGTCGGTGAGCTCGTGGATCAGATCGCGCACCGTCATCTCGGGAAGGTCCAGGAGCGCCATCGCCGCCCAGAGGGAGAACGGCCCCTCCTCCAGGATGGCCAGACGCCGGAACAGACAGCGGGTGCCCTCGCCCAGACTGTCGTACGTGAGGGAAAGCCCCGCCCTGATACCGACATCGGCGTACTTCAGCTCGTCCAGCCTGCGCGTCTCGTCCTCAAGACGCTCCACCAGCTCGGCGATCTCCCAGTGCGGCCGGGCAGCGAGGCGGGCCCCGGCAATGCGCAACGCCAGCGGCAGGTGCCCGCACAACGCGGCCAGAGCCTTCGTGGCCTCCCGCTCGTCCGCGGCGCGCTGCGCCCCCGCCATACGGCCCAGGAGATCGGCGGACTCCTCCGGCGAGAACGTGGTGATGTCCACCCGAACCGCACCGGCGAGACTGCCGATGTGGCGCCGGCTGGTGATGATGACGGCGGAGGTCGGCCTGCCCGGCAGAAGCAGTCTGATCTGGCTCTCCTCCGCGACGTTGTCGAGAATGATCAGCACCCGCCGCTGCGCCAGGAGCGCCCGGTACATCTCGGCCCGCTCCTCCACGTCCTCGGGAATCGCCGTGCCCTTGACGCCCAGGGCGCGCAGGAAACGTTCGAGGGCCTGCGCGGGCGACACCGGTGCGGAGACCCCGCCGTGCAGTTCCGCGAAGAGCCGGCCGTCGGGAAAGTCCGCGGCGACCTCGTGGCCCATGTGTATCGCCGTGGCGGTCTTGCCGACCCCCGGCTTCCCCACGAACGTGACAACGGGCACCGCCAACGCAGACCTGCCGTGGTGCGACACCAGCAGCTTGCGGACATCGGCGACCAGCCCCTCACGCCCCGTGAAGTCGGCGACGGCGGCGGGCAGCATCTCCGGCACACCGGGACCGGCCGGCGCACCGCCGTACGCAGGAACCGCCGCGCGGCTCTCCGGGAGATCCAGCCGAGGGTCCGTGACCAGCATGGAATGCTCGAGCTGCCTCAACCGGACATCGGGTTCCACACCCAGTTCGTCGAGCATGAGCTTGCGGGTCTCACGGTAGACGTTGAGCGCCTCCGCCTGGCGCCCGGAGCGGTACAGGGCCAGCATGAGCTGGCCGCGCAGCCGCTCACGGAGCGGGAACTCCGCGATGAGATCCAAGAGTTCACCCACGAGCACGCTGTGCCGGCCCAGCGCGAGCCCGAGCCGGATGTGCTCCTCCGTGGCAGTGATGCGCTGCTCGGTGAGCCGGCCGGCACCGGACTCGACGACCTCGCCGGATAAGCCCTCCAGAGGGGAGCCGCGCCACAGCCCGAGCGCCTCACGGTAGGTGGCCGCCGCCTCCTCCTGCCGCCCCCCGTCATGCAGCTTGCGCGCCCTTGCCACGAGCGAGTCGAAACGTAAGGCATCGAGACTCTCCTCGTCCGCACGGACCAGATAGCCGTGAGGGTGCGTGCTGATGACGTCCTCGACGCCGTGAACCCCGAACAGGCGCCGCAGCCCCGAGACGCTGATCTGGAGCTGAGCGCGTGCCGTCGCCGGCGGAGTGTGCCCGTACACGGCACGGATGAGCCGGTCGGAGCTCACCACCTGGCCGGCGTGGAGCAGAAGGGTGGCGAGCACGATCCGCTGGCGCGCACCGCCGAGTTTCAACGGCGTACAGCCGACGTTCGCCCGAAGGGGACCGAGGATGCCGAACTCGACTGCGGATCGGCAGATCTCACTATCGTCCCCGGACACGGTCTGCTCCACGTGGTTTCCCCCCAAGGAACGTGTGTCACTCGCAGAACTCTAAAGATCAGCCGGTGAGCGAGTCAACGATTCCATGAGGCTCGGTCCCAGGCGCTATTTACAGTGCTCTCCGACGGCACGAAACTCTCCCTCCATGCCGACCAGGACCGCGTTACGTGACATGCCCCGCCGCCGGACCGACCCGGCCTCGGTGCGGCCCTGCCGCACCAGATCCGCGGACACCTGTCAACATGCCGATTTCCCCCACCGGTTTGACGGACCCTCAAACCGTCGAGCCCACCGATGAGGTCCTCCTCGGCCGCTTCCTCCTTCCCTTCCGGCAACGGGAGAGGTACGGCTCCGCAAGGAGGCCGGCCCCGAGAAGCCGGCCGGCCCGGCGAATTCCGGCAACTGCCGGCCCGGCACGGCCATCCCCCCTCGAACTCCCCGCGGCGCGACGAAAAACGCTCCGCCCGGCCGGTCCGCCCCCAGGGCCGATCCCGACCTGCAGGTACACCAGTTCGCCGAGGCATCCAGAGAGTTCCTGCACGCCCACCAGCACGGCCCGCCGCCACCTCTATTGTCTCCCTATTGTTTCCGCCAGTTCATCGATCGCGACCCGATGTCACGGCTTGCCAAGCTATAGCCATCCTCAAGCAGCCGCCGACAGGCCGGAAACTCCGGAAGTGGGAGACAATACACATGAGCAGGAACTGGTCGATTCGCGCAGCACACGCAATTCTTCTCGCAGCCGCCATCACGAGCGTGGCCCCACAGATGGCGACGGCCGCCGTCCAGGCGGACCAGCCGCTGACGGCCACCAGGGAAACGGACGACGTGCAGCCTCCCACCGACGAGCCCGACCCGCACAACCCGTGGGGATGAGCGGCCCGTACCGGTGCCGCAGAGCCACCGGTACGCGCCGCCTTGGCCATGTCCTGGACAAGCGCTCCACAGAGGATGGGAAACAGCGTGGACATCGATGTACTCGGTGCACTGACGGTGCGGGAACAGGGCGTCTCGGTCACGCCCACCGCTCCCAAGCCGCGGCAGGTACTCGCCCTGCTCGCCCTCAACGCCAACCAGGTCGTCCCGGTCACCACAGTGATCGAAGAACTCTGGGGCACCGAACCCCCACGCAGCGCACGCCCCACACTGCAGACCTACATCCTGCAACTGCGTGAACTGATCGGCACAGCACTGCGCCAGTCCGGCACCGCGGTGCCGCGCTCCGCCAAGGACGTACTGATGACCGTGCCCGGCGGCTACCTCCTCAGGACCGGCGAAGGGCACAGCGACGTCCGCGAGTTCGAACGGCTCGCAGGCATCGGATACCGGGCCATGGACGCCGAGGACTACCCGCAGGCCGCCAAACGCCTGAGCGAGGCACTCTCCCTGTGGACCGGGCAGCCCCTGGCCGACGTCCAGACCGGCCTCCATCTGGAACCCCAGGTCAAAAGGCTGGAGGAGAGCCGGCTGTGCGCACTGGACCAGCGCATCGACGCCGCCCTCCGGCTCGGCCGCCACCGTGAACTGCTCGCCGAACTGACCGTACTCGTCAGCCGGTACCCCACCCACGAGAGCCTGTGCGGACAGTTCATGCTGGCCCTGCACCGCTCCGGCCGCCGCGGCGAGGCCCTCAACGCCTACCAGCGGCTACGGACCACACTGATCCGCGACCTCGGCCTGGAACCGTCCGCCGCCCTCGTCAAGGTGCAGCGCTCCATCCTCCTCTCCGGCCCCCTCACCGCCACAGGCGGTACCGGACTCAACGGGATGACCGCCGACCGGGGCCTGACCCGGACCGGCTGACCACCCGACCAGCAGACCACGCACGCCCCACGGCACCCCTGTGCCCGGACCCAGGTGCGACCTCGACCGCACAGCCACCCGACAGCCACCCGATACCGCTGCGAAAAGGGGGAGCGAACTCGGTTGCAAATGGATGGAGTTCGGCGCCCGGCAGACACGGGACCGCTCCTTGGCCCGGCCCGGCCGGAAATGGGGACAGCACCCACCGCATGCGTCCAGCAGTCCCTGCGGGACCTGGACACCGCGTACCGGAACTTCTTCGACGGCCTCAAGGGCAGGCGCCCGCGCAGGGGAGCGCCCCGGTTCAAATCCCGCAAGGACAACCGGCAGGCCGTCAGGTTCACCGCGAACGCCCGGTGGAAGATCACGACCGGCGGGGACCTGTCGTTGCCGAAGATCGGTGATGTGCGGGTCAAGTGGTCCCGCGCCCTGCCCTCGGCCCCGTCCTCGGTGACCGTGGTCAAGGACGCCGCCTGCCGGTACTTCGCGTCCTTCGTCGTCGAGACCGAACCCGGGACACTGCCCGACAGCGAATCGGTCGTCGGCATCGACCTGGGCCTGTCGCACTTCGCGGTCCTCTCCGACGGCACGAAGATCGACAGCCCTCGGTTTCTGCGCCGGGCAGAGAAGAAGCTCAAGCGGGAACAGCGTCGCCTGTCCTGCAAGGCCAAGGGAAGCAACAACCGAGGAAAAGCCCGGCTGAAGGCCGCCCGCGCTCACGCACGGGTGGCCGACGCGCGGCGCGAGTTCCACCACCAGCTCTCCACTCGGATCATTCGCGACAACCAAGCGATTGCCCTTGAGGACCTGGCGGTGAAGGGGCTCGCTCGTACCGCGAAGGTCGGCCGCGGCTTTCACCGCATCGGACGGTTTGAGCCGACCTCCCAGGTCTGCTCACAGTGTGGTGTCAAGGACGGCCCCAAGCCTCTCCACGTCCGAGTGTGGACGTGCGGGGCTTGCGGGGCCGTCCTGGACCGGGACATCAACGCGGCGGTCAACGTCGCCAAGGCCGCCGGACTGGCGGTGTCAGCCTGTGGAGCGCAGGTAAGACCGGTACTCGTACCGGCCCAGCGCAGTGAAGCAGGAACCCACCGAGACGGTCAGCCGACCGTGGCAGGAATCCCCGGGCTCTAGCCCGGGGAGCGGAAGTCAAACGTCGGGCTCCGACATGGTGCTCATGGACGACGGAATGACCCTGATCCGCGCCTTGGGGGAACCGTATTCTGCAGCGAGCAACTTCGTGTACGGAGCTGAGCGTGAGCGGTTCCGACCAGCATGCGAACTCTGCCGTGGGCCAGAAGCCACGGAGGAACCGCCCCTTGTGCGGGCCCGTGTGCGCCTCTCTCGCGGAAGCTCTTTGCCTGCATCCCACTGTGACAGGGCGTGGTCGCCAGGATTGATCGTTGAACAAGCCCTCAACGTTTGCGTGACGCGCCAGGGATGTTCCGGGGGACGTCACCGGGACAAGGCCAGCGGATTATCAACCCTGTAGGTGTTCCGGCCGACAGGGAAACTGCTCTGCTGAGCGCCGGTCCGAAAGGCCGCTATGCCACGTCATGCCCTTGGCCCAGGAGGTGCTCCGACCGAGGGCAGATCAGTTTCCGTGTGAACAAGTCAAAGGAGGACATCCCGTGAAGGAAAACTTCCGCGTCTCCCTGCGAACTGAAAAGCCGCGCTATCGGTTGGGTGAGCCGATTCTGATCACATTTGAGATCACCAATGTCAGTGACCAGGATGTCCGGTTGCTGGTATGGAATACGCCGATGGAGAGTGAGGAGGTATTCGAGTATTTCCAGGTTCGCTACGCAAGCACCGTTGTGCCGTACGACGGCCGGTTCGTCAAGCGCGGTGATCCCGAGGCGTCTTCGTACCAACTGATCCGAGCCGGACAGAGTGTGATCGTGACTGACGATCTGTCTTCGGCATATGCGATCTACCGGCCGGGCACCTATAAGGTCACGCTCAGTACGCGCATCCTGGACGCCCTTGCACAGGATCCCGATACACCCGCTGCTCGTGGAGTCCAGGAACACCGGGGCTTTGCAGTCGACCCGGTTGACGTGACATTTGAGGTGGCCGAGGACGGCGAGCCACGCCAGACGGTCGCGGAGAAGGTACGCCGCGAGCTCGGAGGATCACAGCCGCCGACCCCGGGTGTGATCTCAGCGAAATTGGCTCCTCTCGTTCCCGTGCTGGTGGGAGGAACTGCGGAGGAACAGCAGAAGGTGTACACGGCGCACGAGAATGCTGGTGCATTCGCGCAGAGCGCGATGCAGCAGCTGACGTGGACACGTGGGCCCAAGAACGACCTCTCCACCGAGTATTTCGGCGCCCACGATGCCGGACGCTACGCGACTGTTCGTCAGCACTTCGCGGACATCACGGGTGTGGTTGCCGGCCAGCAGGTCACCTACGACCTCACCGGCGAAGGATGCCAGAGCGGCTGGTACGCCTACACCTACAAGAACACCAGGAAGATCTGGCTCTGCTCCAATTTCTGGGGCGCCGAGACCACAGGCCTGGACTCGAAGCTGGGCGTGGTGGTGCACGAGCTCAGCCACGCCGTCTCCAGCACCGATGACCTGGCATATGGGCAGTTGGGGGCGCGCAATCTTGCATCCGCGGAACCGTCGAACGCGGTACGCAACGCCGACAACCACGAGTACTTCACGGAAACCCTCGCCGAGCGAGTAATCACCGCACCCGTCCTGTGGGGGGACGGCAAGGCGTACATGTTTGTCGCCGGAAAGTACTACCGGTATGACGTCGCGTCCGACAAGGCCGACGACGATTACCCTCAGCCAATTGCCCCTCACTGGCCCGGCCTCTTCGAGGACCGTGTCGATGCAGGTGTGGTGTGGCCGGACGGCAACGCGTACTTCTTCCGCGGATCCCAGTACGTCCGGTACGAG
>NZ_JBHYTT010000025.1:25213-29523 GCF_042749285.1 Streptomyces sp. NPDC059499 | reverse complement strand
CTCGATGCAGGTGTGGTGTGGCCGGACGGCAACGCGTACTTCTTCCGCGGATCCCAGTACGTCCGGTACGACATCGAGAACGATAAAGTCGCTCCCGGATACCCGCTCCCGATCGCCGACTATTGGCCAGGTCTCTGGCCGGCGGACCTCACCGGAGGAGTCGTCTGGAATGACGGCAAGGCTTACTTCTTCCGGGGCTCGGAGTACATGCGCTTCGACATCGAATCAGAAAAGGTCGATGCCGGCTATCCGAAGCCGATCAGTCCCCATTGGCCCGGCCTGCCCTGACGCCTCCGCGCCCGGACCCTTGGCCGATCCGAACAGGTGAAGGCGAAGCCCGCACAGGAGACGTCAACCAGGCATTCAGCTGATGCAGGACCAAAGGGCCGACTCAACGTCAGCAGTAGCCTCAGCCCGGCGTGCCTACGTGGGCATCAGATCTTGCACCAACTGCGTCATCTGTATCGAGGGTGCCACCCGCAGCTCACGCTCCAGAAATGACCGGTAGTCCTGGTAGCGCTTGATAGCGCTGGCTACATTGCCTTCGGCAATATGTACCTCTATCGCGATGCGGTGCGCTGTCTCCCGGAGAGGGTCGACGGCCATGGCCGCCAGAGAGGCCTGCAGGGCAGGAAGATACTGACCCGCCGCCTGGAACTGCTGACCAAGGCTCTCCAGGGTGTACACGCGCATTTGATCCCACCGACTGCGTTCCAGGACCAGCCAGTCCTCCGCCCACCCCGGCAGCAGCTCACGGCCCAGGTCAGCGATGAGCGCATCCCAGCACTCCGGCAACGGGGTCATTCCTGCCATGACCTGACGACCCGACTCCCAAACCCCGTGCAGATCCACGTTGATTGAACGCGAAAGCAGCAGACGCGGACCAAAGCAGTCGATGACGGTCAGCGATTCAACCCGCCGGGCCTGACACAGAGCTGACCGAAGGTTCGCCGCCGCCCGGAAAGGCGTGCAATCGGGCCACAGCTGCTCAGCAGCCGCAGCACGGTGCGCACCGTCGCCCTGCAGCGCAAGGAACGCCAACAAACGCTGGGCCCCCAAAGGGACACAGATCCTGTTGCTGGCATACGTGAACTCGAAGGGCTTCAGGATTTCGAGGCGCGCGCGGTTGGTCGACACACCACCACTGTGCAACCGGCGCGTGTCGCACGCACCTGCTGTGTACTCCCGCAGAGCGGCCTTACACCCATCCTGACCAGCGAAGACGTGTCGGAGATAAACCAGCGACGTCTACGAGACGCACTCCGAATGACCCGGCGCACACCAGTGAAACAGCCACGGGGGAACCTGCTTCTGGGACGCACACCGCTACTTGTGCCAGATGGGCGGAAGGGGACTCCAGTGGATGTTCGATCGGTCCTACGGGACCTCCCACAGGGGGATGAGTATCTCGGCGACCCCGAGGTGTGCATCGCTGTGCTCGACGGACCGGTGGACCTGTCCCACCCCTGCTTCACCAACGCCAATCTCACAAGGCTCGACACCCTCGTGCCGGATCCCGCAGGCCCCGGACCGATGTCACTTCACGGCACGCATGTCACGAGCCTGATCTTCGGTCAGCCGGAAAGCCCTGTCGTCGGCATCGCACCCCGGTGCCGCGGTCTCATCCTGCCCGTGTTCCGGGACTCACAGGAAGGCCGCGTTCCGCAGCTGGACCTGGCGCGAGCCATCGAGCAGGCCGTGCAGGAGGGAGCGCACGTCATCAACATCAGCGGTGGCGAGCGCACTCAGGACGGTCGTGCCGACAGCATGCTGGAACGGGCCCTGCGACTGTGCGACGACAAAGGGGTCCTCGTCGTCGCGGCCGTGGGCAACGACGGGTGCGACTGCCTGCAGGCACCCGCAGCGGCACCCTCGGTGCTCGCCGCCGGCGCAACAGGGAACAACGGCGAACCGATGAGCACCAACAACTGGGGGGCCGCATACCGCACCAACGGTGTGCTGGCCCCAGGGCAGGACATCGAAGGTGCCGCCTCCGGCGGCGGCAAGCTGGCCCTGACGGGCAGTAGCTTCGCCGCCCCTGCGGTAGCCGGAGTGGCCGCGCTGCTCGTGACGGCTCAGCTGCACGAGGGACGTGACGCGGACCCGCGAGCGGCAGGGAAAGCCATCATCGACACCACAGCCACCAGGCCTTGCAGCCCCGGCGACGCTCCCGAGTGCCGTCGGCAACTCGCCGGCGCAATGGACGCCGCACGGGCCTACGACCTCATCAGGCCAGAGCGCGCTGCCGCAATCCATCTCCGTACGGCACCGGCACCGGCACCGGCACCGGCACCGGCACCGGCACCGGTCTGGCCTGCGCAGGCGATGGCGCGGCAATCCGGTGACGACTTCTACGGCCCCGGGATCAGCGCCGCCAGTGGAACCGGGCAGCTCGAGACACGCCACTCCGAATCGAACGAGGGAGCCAGCACCATGGACACTCACCCCGCGCACGACACCCCTGACGAGGCAGCTGACGCAACGGGGGAACTCGCAGGAATCACCGATGCTGTCCCCCCACCGGTCTCGGCCGCCTCGGACCACGTCCCGCCCGTGCAGTCCGGGGAGCAGCAGGCCGAGACCATCCCGACCGAGGCAGGCATCAGCGCCGCCGGGAGTCTCTCGTCCCCCGAGACTCCCCATTCCGAATCGAACGAGGGAACCAACGTCATGGACTCCCAGCCCGCGCAGACCGCCCCGCACCAGGCAGCCGCCACCGCAAGTGAGGTTGCAGGGACAACGACGCAGGCACCGCCAGAACTTATACCCGGCCACAGCACTCAGGCGCTCGGAGTCCGCCCCTCGTGCGGGGGCGCGGAGACACCTTCATCCGGCTGCCAGTGCCAGCAGAACGGAAACGGCTCACGCCGCCCGCTGGTCTATGCGATCGGCACCATCGGGTTCGACTTCCAGACCGAGGCCCGCAGGGACAGCTTCCGCCAGCAGATGTTCTACAGCTCCATCGACGCCGCGGACACTGCAGACGGCGTGGAGAGGGAAGTCCAGCCCAACATCTACGACCCCGAACAGCTGCACTCCTACCTGTCGAAGAACCCATGGGCGTCCGACAAGCTGACCTGGACTCTGTGCATGGACAGCACGCCCGTCTACGCCCTCGAGGCCGAGACAGCCGTAGGCATGGACTGGACCCGGCCGATGATCAGCGACCCCAAGCTGACGAAGGCCCAGGTCGCGAAGGCGGCGAAGGCGGCCACCGAGAAGACAGAACAGCTCACGCAAATCCTCGAGACGCTCTCCTACCCGCCCGTGTCATCGGTGTACCGAGTCCTCCGGGACGCCATCTGGGGCCAGGTGCAGAAGTCGGAGAGCCCCAGCTACGTCTCGCGCGTCTCGGTCCCCGGAGTTCTGACAGGCCGAACGACTCGGCTGTACTCCGGGCACGTGGTTCCCGTGCTCGAGGTCAAGAGCCGGGGCCTCTACACCTGGAACGAGGCTGCGCTGGTCGACGCTGTGATTGCGCAGGTCGAGCAGGAGTACGCAAAGCGGGTCCCGAAGGCCAAGGTCAACAGCGCCATCCTCCGCACGACCATCAGGGCGTTTCTCGACAAGATCTACTGGCAGTTCCGCAACCTCGGCCAGAGTTCCGGAGACCGGGCGCTGAATGCAGCCGGGACCAACGCCTTCCTGTTCGGCGGCCAGTTCCGTGACGGCCTTCTGTCCGCCAAGCACGTTCCCGGGGCAGGCGACAACTTCTACTCCCTGGACACCATCAGCGTCTCGCAAAGCCCGTACTGCCGCCCCGGCTCGGACTGCCAGGACGTCGTCGTCCACTTCTTCGACCCCGAGAACGACCGGCGATCGAGGGTGTCCTACCTCTTCACGTACGACGTGAGCGACGAGCTTCCAGTCAGCCTCGCACCGGTCCACCAGTTCATCGGCGGCATCTGAGATTCGCCCCACCGAGGAGGTCAGCCATGAACAGCCGAACCAACGAGCCGCAGATCACACCTCCGCTCCAGGCCCCGCCCGTATACCGGGACGGACCGACGGCACCAGCCGCCCAGCGGACAGCAAGCGGCGTGCAAGCAGCCAAGTCAGGCTGCGCCGAACTGCCCGGAGCAGCTCGTCAGATGTGCTACGCCTCGCGCCACGGCCTTTCGGTGTGACAGGCGAGCACCGGGCGGGCGTCGATGCCGGCCGCGCTGACCCCGCCCCACAGTGTCGGCGGGACCTTCCCGCCGACATGAAGTGAGAGGAGAACGGTGATGAATGAACCTACGCAAGGCGAGTTCCAGCCGGTGTCGGCCATGCTGCAGATGCCGCAGCTGGCCCCTCCGGTCGACCGGACG
>NZ_JBHYTT010000025.1:0-25115 GCF_042749285.1 Streptomyces sp. NPDC059499 | reverse complement strand
GAGGAGAACGGTGATGAATGAACCTACGCAAGGCGAGTTCCAGCCGGTGTCGGCCATGCTGCAGATGCCGCAGCTGGCCCCTCCGGTCGACCGGACGGCAGCTGTTCCGGCAGGCGCCGACGGTGACACTCCCGGCGTCGAAGCCAACAGCCTCTTCGACCTGATCCCGCAGATTGCAGGACTCTTCAGCTGAGGCTGTCCGGCGTCGGCGACAGTGCTGCCCGCCTGTCGCCGACGTTCCGGCCCCGAAACGTCCGGCCCGGATCCGGCACAGCGCCAGTGCTGTGCCAGGGGCACCTGAACCACTGTGTCCGTCCCTGCCGGTCGGTGCAACGAGGCAAAGGAGAACGGTGATGAATGAACCTACGCAAGGCGAGTTCCAGCCGGTGTCGGCCATGCTGCAGATGCCGCAGCTGGCCCCTCCGGTCGACCGGACCGCAGCTGTTCCGGCAGGCGCCGACGGTGACACCCCAGGCGTCGAAGCCAACAGCCTCTTCGACCTGATCCCGCAGGTCGTATCCCTCTTCAGCTGAGGCTGTCCGGCGTCGGCGACAGTGCTGCCCGCCTGTCGCCGGCGTCCCGGCCCCGAAACGTCCGGCCCGGATCCGGCACAGCGCCAGTGCTGTGCCAGGGGCACCTGAACCACTGTGTCCGTCCCTGCCGGTCGGTGCAACGAGGCAAAGGAGAACGGTGATGAATGAACCTACGCAAGGCGAGTTCCAGCCGGTGTCGGCCATGCTGCAGATGCCGCAGCTGGCCCCTCCGGTCGACCGGACCGCAGCTGTTCCGGCAGGCGCCGACGGTGACACCCCAGGCGTCGAAGCCAACTTCCTCCCCCTGCTGGCGGGGGGCCTGGGTCTGCTCTCGAGCCTGCTTTGAGAGTGAGGCCATCACCGTGCCGGGCGACAGCGACCACTCGGCTCGCCCGGCACGGCTGCCCGGTCTTCGCGGCGACGCCACCACATCGTTTGGTCCGGTCTCATACCGGACGGTGTCGCGCGCGCCCATGCCAACGATGGGAGCCATCATGCGACTCAACCTGCCAGTCCAGGGAACAATCGACCGTCACCGTATTCCATACGAGCCTTACCTGGTGGTGATCGGCACCTACGAAAGCGACACCGGGAAGACCGGTCTGCTCATGGGCGAACACGGCGGAAACTATCGCTCCGATGTCGGGGACCCCGCCCCAGCGGAGTTCCACGACAGCCGCGGCTGGTCTTGCCAGGCGGTGTCGGGCTGCGCGTGGAACGGGCGGCTTTGAGCGCACGCGCTTCCTTGCCCAGATCCCGCCCGACGGCGACCGACGAGACTCCCGGCCGAGTTGCCCCGGAAGTTGTTCGATCAGCCTCTTGGCCGACTGCTTCCACTGCCTGGGATCTGGGCTGTTGCATCTCGGCCCGGTCGTCATCTCGGCCACGGTGCATTCACCTGTCGGGTGACGCAGCCATTCGGCGTGTCACAGCTGACACGCTGTGTCCATGGACATGGAGGCGCTCAGCGCAGATGACTACGAGTCGGTGCACCGGGCAAGCCGAGGATTGGCGGCGCGGTACGGGATGGTGACCCTCAACGCCATGATGGAGGCGTGGGAGGCGTTGGTGGAGGATACCGAAGAGGGGTTCGACGCCGCCGAACTCATCTGGGAGTACGCGGACAGGCTTCGCTGCCGTTGCTGGATCGCGGAGGCATGGCCCGTATTCACCGACAGGATTCGGGCCGCGCGGCAGGCGGAGCTCGATGCTCTGGATGCCCGCTTCCAACTGGCGACCGTGCCCCTGAACGGCCAGCCAGACGATGCGCGATGGCACTCCCGGCGACCGTGGCTGATCGAAGGAAAAGCTTTGTTGGAACTGCCTCGATCCTGAGAGAGGCGCTCCCCAGGTGAGGAAGCGTAGCGGGACGTACCCGCGTGTTCCCATGGAGAGCGGCGGTCACGGGGTGGTCTCCCAGGCCGGTGCTGTGCTGTTGGTCGAGACCGCCCGCAAGAGTGGACTCGATACCGCGATATCGGCGGTGCTCGCGCCCTGGCGACGCCCTCGGGCGGTGCGCGATCCGGGCAAGATCCTGTTGGATATGGCGCTCGCAGTCGCGCTGGGCGGGGACTGTCTGACCAATGCCGGCATGCTGCGGGCCGAGTCTGCCGTGTTCGGGCCGGTGGTCTCCGACCCTACCGACTCTCGTCTGGTCGACACCCTCGCCGCAGCCGGGCCGAAGGCCCTTGACGCGATCCGCATCGCCCGGGCCGGTGACCGCGAGTAAGTATGAAATTGGCCCGGAGCCAGGCGCCGGATAGGGCGTGTATCGAAAGCGCTGGCTGCGAGTACAAGAGCGACTGCTAGCGTTCGGCCACGTGAATGACAGCGTGTATGTGGGCAACGCAGGCAAGGATGCGGCGCTGGACCGAGGATGGCTCCTCGGGCACTTCAAGGACGTTGGCGACCCGCGCCACAGCGAGGCCCTAGAGATCAAATGGGGCGTCCACCCCCGTGCCGATGCGCGATCGCAGTGGGTGAGGGGCGAGGAACGCACGGCTCTCCTGGTTCTCATCAGTGGCCGCTTCCGCGTCGAACTGCCCGGGCACAGCGTCCTTCTGGAGGAGCAGGGCGATTACGTTGTGTGGGGGCGTGGAGTCGATCACTCATGGTTCGCGGAGGAAGAGTCGGTGGTACTGACTGTTCGGTGGCCGTCCGTTCCCGGCTATGCAGTGACCGAGAAGGACCAGGCGCAACTGCGGACCTGACACGAATGGGCGATGGTCACAGCCACTCGTTGATGGCCGCGACAAGGACGGTCGCCTCGAAGCGGACCGCGAGTCTGTCGTATCGCGTGGCGACGGCCCGGTGCCTCTTGAGGCGGTTGATCCCGCACTCGACCGCGTGGCGCTCGCGGTAGTCGACCGGCTCGAAGTGCGGCGGCCGGCCACCGCGGGAGCCGAGTTTCTGGCGGTTGCGCGCCTGATCGGCCTTGTCCGGGATGGTGCAGCGGATCCCCCGGCGACGCAGGTAAGCACGGTTCTTGCGGGAGGAGGCGTACGCCCTGTCAGCGCGCACCCGATCGGGACGGACGCGTGGCCGACCTGGCCCGATGCGGGGCACGCGGACCTTCTCCAGCACCGGTTCGAACTGCGGCGAGACCCCGCGCTGCCCCGCTGTCACCACGATCGACACGGGCTTCTGGCCCTGCTCGACGGCCAGGTGCAGCTTGGTGGTGAACCCACCGCGCGAGCGCCCCAGTCCATGGTCAAGGGGCTCAGTGAAGACACCGCCCGGCGGTTCCTTCTGCAGGTCGCCCTGCTTCCGGGCCCCGGCCGCATGCTGATGAGCGCGGCACACCGTGGAATCGACGCTCAGGTCCCACGTGATCGCACCCTTCGCATCCGCCAGAGACTGCAGCCGGCTGAAGACCTTGTGCCAGGTGCCGTTTTGCTGCCATCGGCGGAACAGGTCGTAGATCCGGCCCCACGGCCCGTACTCGGCGGGCACGTCCCGCCGTGGAACGCCCGTTCGGACCCGGAACCGTATGCCGTCGATCAGCTGCCGCCGGGACCAGCTAGGTGGTCGCCCCGCCTTCGTCCCCCTCGGCAGCAACAGCTCCAACACCACCCACTGTTCGTCCGTGAGATCTCCCCGCCCCATGAACCGTGATCATTCCTGCCTCATGATCCACTTTCGATACACGGCCTAGGAGCGCCAAGTGATCGTGGACCTGACGGAGCGCTGATACTGGCGCACCCCGAAAACAGGAAGCCGCGGCCACCTTGAAGAAGACATACGGGCACCATCCGCTGACGGGTTTCGTCGATCACGGAAGCGGCTGATGTCCTCATCCGTTGGCAAAGGAGGCGACGCTCGCCGCCCACTCCGCCCGCGCCGGGTGCCATCCCCAGGGCCCCGGACACGCGAGTGCCGGAGGCAGCACGGCGCAGCACCTCGAAGGCACTACCGTCCCAGCGGTGACACCACGTCAGCCCAGCGCACGGTCGAGGTTGAAAGCGGCGCTGATCAGCGAGAGATGAGTGAAGGCCTGCGGGAAATTACCCTGCTGCTCCCCGGTCGGGCCGATCTCCTCCGCGAACAGACCGAGGTGGTTGGCGTACGTGAGCATCTTCTCGAAGGCGAGCCGGGCCTCCTCCAGCCGGCCCGCACGGGCCAGCGCCTCCACGTACCAGAACGAGCAGATCGAGAAGGTGCCCTCGGCGCCCTGCAGACCGTCCGGACTGGCAGTCGGGTCATAGCGGTACACCAGCGAGTCGGAGACCAGATCCGCAGTCAGGGCGTCCAGGGTGGACAGCCACTTGGGGTCGGTGGGCGAGACGAACTTGGCCATCGGCATCATCAGCAGCGAGGCATCCAGCACCTGGTCATCCAGCCCCTGGACGAACGCCCCTCGCTCGGCCGACCAGCCGCGCCGCATGATCTGCCGGTAGATCGCATCCCGGGACTCCCGCCAACGGGGCAGATCCGCCGGCAGACCGCGCCGGTTCGCCATACGCATCGCGCGTTCCAGCGCCACCCAGCACATCAACCGCGAGTACACGAAGTCCCGCCGGCCCGCCCTCGTCTCCCACACCCCCTCGTCGGGCTGGTCCCAGTGCTCGCACAGCCAGTCCACCACAGCACCGACCTCATCCCAGCGGTCACTGCTGATCGGCTGCCCCCACTTGTCGTAGAGGTAGACCGAGTCGATCAGCGCACCGTAGATGTCCAGCTGAAGCTGACCGGTGGCCGCGTTGCCCACACGGACCGGCGCAGAACCTCGATAGCCCTCGAGATGCGCAAGCTCGTACTCGGGCAGCTCGGTACGCCCGTCGATGCCGTACATGATCTGCAACGGACCGCTCTCGCCCCCGCCCCGCAGGATGCCCCGCTGCGAGATGAACCCCATGAACGCCTCGGCCTCCGAGGTGAACCCCAGGCGCAGCATCGCGTAGACACAGAACGCGGCATCGCGGACCCAGACATAGCGGTAGTCCCAGTTGCGCTCGCCACCGATCTGCTCGGGCAGGCTGGTGGTCGGCGCGGCGACGATCGCACCGGTCGGCGCGTAGGTGAGCAGCTTCAGCACCAGCGCGGAGCGGTTCACCGTCTCCCTCCACCGCCCGTGGTAGCGCGAACCGGCCAGCCACCGGCGCCAGAACCGGACGGTCGCCCCGGCCTGCTCCTGCGCCTCCGCGCGCGGGCACGACCGGGCCGGGACGTCGTCGCCGATCTGGTCGAGGGCGAACACGTTGGACTCACCCTCAAGAAGCTTGAAGTGCGACCACACGTCCACGCCGTCGCTCTCCAGGGGCGCGGTGGCCGTCAGCGCGAGAGACAGGGACGCAGAGCGGAACACCGCCGTGCGCCCTTCGAGGTGCGTGGTGTGCGCTTCGGCGCCGTAGCCGAAACGGGGGGCGATCCGCGCCCGGAACGGCAGGGTCCCACGGACGCAGACCACCCGCCGGATCAGCCGGTGCCGGTCCGCCTCGCGCAACTCGTCGGCCACGGGCATGAAGTCCTGGATCTCCGCCACCCCGTCCGCGGCGAAGAACCGCGTGATCAGCACGTTCGTGTCGGGGAAGTAGAACTGCCTGGTGCGGGTCGGGACCTCGGCGGCCAGCTCGAACGACCCGCCCCGGTCGGCATCGAGGATGGACCCGAAGACGCTGGGCGAATCGAAACGCGGGCAGCAGTACCAGTCGATCGTGCCGTTCGTGCCGACCAGGGCGGTCGTACGAAGATCACCGATCAGACCGTGATCGGAGATCGGCAGGTAACCGCAGCCGTCCGGCTGCCCGAAACCAGTCGAGTCGAACGCCATACCGGCCTCCCTGCCGCTCGCAGCCCGGGCCTGGAGAACAAAACCTCACTATTCATGCTAAACCGCTACGCGAGGCGAGGTCCGACAGAGCCCCGCCGACAGGACTCGGCGCAGGCCATGAACCGCTCTCCGCCGAGATGAGACCGGAAGCCACGGAACACGAAAGCGCACGGCGCCTTCGCCACCAGCCCAGAGCCGTGCGGGGCGGCGCCGACGCGGTAGCCCCCTCCCCAGGGGCGGGAGATCGGCCATTCGGCTGCGGCCACCTCGCACGCGACACGGGACCGCTGTACCGCTGTGGTGTCGACACGGATGCGTACCGAGGGCCAGGTCATCAGTGGTCCCGGGCGCTCACACAAGCAAGAGAGAAGGCCGGAGTATGCCCCCACACCCCCTGCGCGGATTCATAGCGGGTCGGCGACGTCACGCCGCAGTCATCGCCACGGTGATGGCCTGCTCGACGGTACTGACCGGGCAGGGCCCCGTCACGGCCGACGGTGCGCCCACACCCTCGGTGCCCGCCCCGCGACTGGACTGGAGACCCTGCATCCAAGGCAGCCCCTTCGACTGCGCCACCGCGAAGGTGCCACTGGACTACAGGAACCCACAGGGCCGCACCATCGACCTGGCAGTCATCAAACGCAAGGCCACCCGACCCGCACAGCGCATCGGCACCCTGTTCTTCAACCCCGGCGGCCCCGGCGGCCCCGGGACCGTTCAGATGCCACAGAACTACGATTTCTTCCCCCGCGAGGTGCGGGAACACTTCGACATCGTCAGCTGGGACCCCCGCGGAATCGGCAGCAGCACCGCGCTGAACTGCTTCGAAACCCCCCAGGAAGCCGCCGACTGGAACGCGAGCAAAGCGGCCGGCTTCCCGGCGGACGAGAAGGAGCGGACCGACTTCACCACCGCGTACAAGGACCTCGTCCGGCGCTGCCGGCACAAGGACCCCGAGCTCCTGAGCCACGTGTCGACCGCCGACACCGCTCGCGACCTCGACCAGCTCCGCCGCTCGGTGGGCGAGCCACAACTCAACTACTACGGAATCTCCTACGGCACGATCCTGGGCGCCACCTACGCCAACCTCTTCCCCGGCAAAGTCCGGGCCATGACCCTCGACAGCAACATCGCCCCCCGGGCCTGGACGAACAACGCATCCGACAACGCCCGGCTCACGACGTTCCTGCGCGTCGGCTCGGACCGCAGCGCGGCAGCGACCCTGAACAAGTTCCTGGACCTGTGCGGTTCCGCCACCACCACCCGCTGCGCCTTCTCCGCCGGCACCCCGACAGCGACGCGGGACAAGTTCGACCAGCTGACACAGCGGCTCCGGAAGAAACCCGTGGACACCTGGACCTATGCCCGCACCATCGCGGACGCCGTGAACGGCCTCTACCTCGTCAGCGGGTGGGCCGACCTCGCCGGCAGGCTGGAGGACCTGTGGCAGGGCCGCACCCCGCAGGCGGCGCCCTTCCCGCCCGCACCGCCGGTCCCGGATCCGAACCCGTACCTGGGCGAGGAACAGGCCGCCGCGGTGCTCTGCGGCGACAGCCCCAATCCGCGCGACCCCGGTGTCTACCACGCCCTGGAGGAAGCCGCCGCAGCCCGTGCCGGCGACGCCGGACGCTTCTGGACCTGGGCAGCCGCGGGATGCGCCACCTGGCCGGCCTCCCCCGACCGCTACCTCGGCCCCTGGAACAAGCCGACCGCGAACCCCGTCCTGGTGGTCGGCACCACCTACGACCCGTCCACCGCCTACCCCAACTCGCAGGCCATGGCCGAAGAACTGGCCGACGCCCGCCTGCTCACCAACGAGGGCTACGGACACACCGCACTGCTCAACCCCAGCAGCTGCATCCAGGAGCACGAGAGCCGCTACTTCATCGACGGCACCCTTCCTCCGGCCGGAACGAAGTGCCGACAGGACACACCCCCCTTCTCCGCCCCCAAACCGAGCGGCGGCGTCGCCACCGGCGGCGGCGCAATGGCAGGCCTCATCCCCTGAACCCGCCATCCCACAGCTCGCAGCCCACAGCGACAGGCCCCGGACCGCAGCCGGTCCGGGGCCTGTCGCCACGAGAACCTTCGAACGCCTCTCGCGCCGTGGGCGTCCTCGCTCCCGGGCAAAGACGCCGGGTGGCAGAAGGCCTCAGACCGCGACGGAGAGCAGGTCCACCACGAAGACGAGTGTCGAGCCCGCCGGAATCAACGACGAGGGCGACTGGTTGCCATAGCCGAGACGCGGGGGAACGATGATCTCGCGCCGGCCGCCGACCTTCATCCCTCTGACCCCCCGGTCCCAGCCCTTGATGACCTTGCCACCGCCCACGGCGAACTTGAACGCCTGGCCCCGGTCCCAGGAAGCGTCGAACTCCTTTCCGGACTCGAAGGTGATCCCGACGTAGTGAACCCGGACAACCCTGCCCGGCTTCGCCTCGAGCCCGTCCCCGACGACGAGGTCGCGGACTGCCAGCTCGGTAGGAGCCTCACCCTGCGGAAGGACGATCTCGGGCTTCGTCAGTTCACTCATCGCAGCCTCATTCGCTCGCCGCCGGAAACCCTCGAACAGACCAGCCAGGCGCATGGTCACTTCACGCAGTAGATCATCATGCCGCCGCGAACGCCGATCTCCAGAAGTGCACCAGACCCAGATCACTCGAAACATAGAAGGCCTGACGGCTTTTCACGAGGGGCCGCATGTGGCCCGGATCCACGTCCACCTCGCCCACTACGTCGGCTGGCCCCAGACCACCGTCATCGGCCCCATGGTCGAAACACTCGCCCATACGCACGGCGAGGCGAAGCACCAGCGAGGGCGCATGGAATACCGCTGATGCGAAAAGCGCGCCCTGCCAGCTGGTGCCTCCGCCTGGACGGCAGCCCGGTCCCGGTGTGAGGCCTACGCGAACGACCAGGGCGCCGCGGCGTCGCTGGTCGCGGTGACGGCTCGAACGAACAGGCAGAAGTCGGATCAGGACCCGGCCGAGTGGCTGCCGTCGGCCCCGGAGGTGCCGTGCCGGTAGGTACGTGGGGGAGTGGGTAGTCACCAAGTTCCGCCGGCAGTTGACCGTGGACCCCGCCGAACTCGAGGGGCTGAAGGTATTCGTCGACGGCCCCTGCGGGGAAACCGTTCTCTCCTACACCCCCGCCCCGTAACAACGCACCGCACCCGACACTCTGGGAGCCCGGGCTGGTACGAACCGGGCTCCCCTCAGGAGGCTGCATCACGCGGACGCACCTGGACGGACGGGTGTCTGCGTAGATGCGTGCCTTGACACCAGCTGCTCCGGGTCCATGCCGAACGGGCGGTCTTTGCGGCCGCGTTCCGTGACTCACGCCGCCGTGGTGCGGAAGGTGCTGGGGCTGAGGCCCTTGTGGCGTTCGACGTCCTGACGGCTCTCGGGTATCTGTCCGGTCGCCCGGTGACGGCGCGAGTTCACCGCATCGCACCAGGTCAGGCGGGCATCGGCGAGCTCGGTGAAGGTGTCGTAGGCGGCCGGCAGGTTCGCGCTGGTAGGCACCAGGTCGGCCTTCGCGATCCGGACCGTGGCCTCCGAGCCGCCCTTCGATTCGGGGTCGTAGGGCACGCAGCTGACCACCTGGCAGCCGTAATGCCGGCCCGCGGCGACCATCTGCGGATGACGTACCGGTATCCCGGCGATGTGCTCGACGGTGACCGTCTTCGCATTGTCGGTCAGCACATACGTCGGCGCCCCGCTGATCCGCCGCAACGTGGTGTCCAGGCAGGCCACCAACGTGCCCAATGTGCAGTCCCAGACCGGAATCACCACCCGAAACCGCGACCAGGACAGCCATGCGCAGAACAGCCAGGTCCGCCGATCCGCGGCCCCGCGCCCCAGTCGAACTGCAGCCACCGGCCCGGCTCAGGAATCCACGGCCGGTACGTCCGGCGCTTGCCCGCCTTCCACAGGCCCCCAACAGGGCGAGGTAGTCGTCAACGGGCCAAGAGGTGAGAACCCCGGAGCGGGTCAGGTAGAGGCCGACAGTGTCGATCCGGTACTGGTCGCACACCACACCAGCGGACGAGCCCTTCGCGGTAGACAGCACACTGAGCGGGGACGCGGGCGGGCCCGCACACGCCCCGCCCTCCCCACGGGAAAGGTCCCGGCGTGCCTGTACCTGCTCGGGGTGGGGGAACCGGCGAACTCCTGAAGGGGTGAACTTCAGTCCGCTACGCAACCTCGTTGTTCTCGTCAGCCCCTGTCTTGCCTGCTGCGGCGCCCCGTGCCTTACGCCGCTGGGTAACCCATCCGTCAATCTCGTTCTGCCCAACCTCTTCGATGCAGTCCTGGAGTCGCGTCCTTGCCGCCTGGTCCCTTTGCCCGATGGGGAGCAGAAGGTAGCGGTCGATGCCACGCCGCAGAACTGCCCATCCGCTGGCCGCAAGCTCCCAGCGTTCAGCCGGGGTGAACACCTGCCTGAACCCATTGGCGAACAACGCGACAGCCGCGATCAAAGCTGTGAGCCATCGGGGAGCTCCCAGCCCAGCAGCCATGAGTGTCCCCGATGCGGCAAGCAACACGGTCAACTCGACGATGTAATGCCAACGACGAGCCATGTGGCGCGCGTTCTCGTAGAAGGACAGGTCATGCAGCGCCAGGGCCAACAGCGGATCCGGTTCCTTGGCCCACGGAAGTGAGTCTGCAGACTTTCGGCGAGGTGACATGTAGTCATCGTGACCTTGCTGGAGTACCGACGGATCGCCACGCCCTCTCCCGGTTTCAAGATCACCCGAACGACGGCCGGGACGGGCTTAACGTGGAGGGCGTGCGTTCACGGCCGGAGGGCGCTTACTGGGCTCACTCGTAAGCCAGCAAAGTTCACTGACGCAGTGCGATGCTCGTCACCGAAGAGCCGGAGACGAAGCCGACCAGAAGGCTCTTCGGCCCTGGCGCTGTCTGAACAGCGGCCCAGGTGTGGCGTCACTGCGTCGTGCTCCGAATGCCGAGGACGTCGTAGAGGTGCTGGCCGTGGGCCCATTGCTTGAGTTCCGGGCGTCCGATGAGGATGAGTTTGTGGTGCTGGGCGAAGTCGGTCGCCGGTCGGGTGAAGCCGTTGAGCGCGATCATGATCGGTAGGTCGGCCCCGTGGTGTGGGCGAGCTGTCCCGTTGAATTTCTGCACGTGTCCCGATCCGACCGGGCTCTGATACTGCTTGCACTGCAGGATCAGGAGACGGTTGTCGCTGTCGCGGGCTGTGACGTCCACGCCGAGGTCGCCGGCGCCGCCGACCCTGCGTGGGCTGAGGAATCCGTCCCGTGCCAGTAGGTCGGAACATGCCTGCTCGAAGCCCGTCGCGCTCATCGAGGACAATTCCTTCATCCTGTAGGTCAGTACGTGCGGTCCGGCAAAAGCATCGGGAGCTATCAGCGTGTCCCGCGGGCCGTAGACAGCGGCCGAGGCGTCGGACACGAACGCCACCAGCAGGCCCAGCATGAGGAACACGAGCAGCCCGCCAGCCACAATGAGCCCAGTCCACCACGGGTGGCCGGTGATCACACCCCACAGGTCTACGGTGAGCCACCGGCTGACGTCCTCGGTGAGCCACTCCCAGAGCATCTTGCCGATGGCCAGCGTGAGGACGGAGTACAGCAGGAACTTCAGCAGCGGGTCGAGCGACCCGTCTTCGTCGAACACCACACCTCCCGATCTAATGAATGAGGATCCGGATCCTGCTGATCAGGCAGCCCGCTTGAACCGGCCTGGGCGGGAGCGTACGGACAGCCCGAGAAGCTCATGCAAGGCTGCGCCGTCCTGGGCCCAGCGCCGCAGCCTGTCGCGGTCGACCCAGTGCACGCCGTGCCGCTCACCCCACACAATGGCGTCAGGGGTGAAGGTCCCGTTGGTGATGACGACGGCATGAGCCGCCTTGTGTACCGGCCCGGCGGTGCCCTTCACCGCGTACATCACCGAGGAGCCCACCTTCCCGCCGACGCGGGTGTGTTTGGCCTGCACCACTATCCGGCCGTGCTGCGGATGGTCACCGATGACATCGGCGGCCTGGTCTCCGGCGCCCCCCACGCTGCGGGCCGGACAACCGTCGCGGACCAGCAGGTCCCGTAAGGCATGCTCGAAGCGCCGGTCGTCCATCGCGTCGAACTCGGCCAGGGCGATCCGAAGCGCCGCCATCCGCACGACCTCACGGCGCCGCCGTGTGCTCGCCTGCCGCAGGCGCCATGCGCCCACCACTCCCACGATCAGGACGAGCGCCAGCAGAACAGGCCAGGCCTGCGCCAATGCACCTGCCGCCGCCACCAACATCCGCAGAGCAAGCACGAGCACGGCCACCACAACAACGGCGGCCGAGATCACCTCTGCCGTGCCGCGAGGGCGCCGCAAACGCAGCAGCGCCATCAGTGCTCGGTCTGCGCGGAAGCGGCCGGCTTCGGATCAGCCGCCGGCGCGGGGACAGAGGACTCGCCGAACCCGAACACCTGCCCCCACAGCCACGCACCGGCCAGCAGACCGGCGATCATCCACCCGCTCATTCGCTTCGCGCTGCGCGGTTTCGGGTTGCGCCGGATGTGCCCGCGTACGCGATGGAACCCGTCCGGTACCTTCGACATGCTGTTCCCCTCCCGCTGACGGGCCGCGGGATGCGGCCCGTCCCATATGGAATTGGTGTAGCAGCGGGCACTGACAGAAACTGATGGATCATTACGGGGCACGGTCCGGCAAAGCCGCGATTAAGCCACCCAAGCTTCCGCGGCCCTGCTGTCCCGACTTCCGAAGCCCCGGACGGCTCACCTCGGCCGACCTGCCTCCCGGCTCCCCGCCACCCCCTACCCTCAGCCCACGGACCTTCCGACACACAGCACTGCAGAAGAGCCCCCACCTGCACAAAAGCTGTCGGTGACACCGACAGCCCAGCCATGACAAATTGGCGAAAAGCAGCAGGCGTGCACCCGTAGCCGCAGTGCGTCGGGGGCGCCCATTCCTGACCGTCGCCCCTGACGCCGCGAGACCGGTGTCCCAGGCGACCACACCGTGGCGTCCGGTGGCGGTGGGGTGCCGTCCCGGAAACCACGGTCGGCTGGCGCTCTCCAGCGGCAGGCCGGGCTGATCGACTCCAGCCGCTGAGAGGCGGACCGTACGACCCGCCTGGCCGCGGAACTTGCGGTCCCCTCGAAGAACCGCAACAACTAGACTCAGATATCTGATCAGACTTGCATGTTCAGTGGGTCTGCCGATAGCGTCGAAGCGCGGCAACGACCAGATCTGAGGAGGCACGTCATGCTGCTCACGACGGGACAAGCCGCCGAGGAGCTGGGCTGCGCAGTCACGACCTTCCGCCGCCTCATCAACGCAGGCGTGCTTCCCGGCCTTTCCCGACGTGGTGTTCGCGTGATGACGCCTCTCTGGGTCGTCCAGGCCCTGCAGGAACGCGCCCAGGCTCCCGTGCACCGCCTGGAGGCCAAAGAGCTCGGGGTCCTGCGTGTCGACGCGGCACGCCAAGTCGAAGACACCGACCGGCAATGGATCGGATACGCATCCGGTCTTGGGCCCGACGATCTCCTCAAGGGCCTGCGGGGCTGGTGGCGCTGCGACGCCGCCAGTGTGGCTGCCGGGGGAGTGCTGCCGGTGACTCTGTCGGGCTATGTTGTGGCCGTCCTGACCGGTCTGGACACCTGGGAGAAAGGTGAGGGTGGCCGGCATGCGTTTCCGGGCGCCGTCCTTGCCGGCTACGTCGCCGACCTGGCCACTCCCGTCAAGCACGTGACGGCCTCACGGCAGGAGGACCGGAACGTGGCTGATCTTCTCCTGGGGACGCGCCTCATTTCGCATTCGGGCGGCGCGATCGCGTACGTCGCCACCGGCAACCGCCTCATCAACTGACCTGCGGGCATGAGGGATCGTGATGGACGCAAAGGCTTATACCGCACAGCTGGCCGAGCTGCGCGTGCTGCGTGATGACATCAAGAAGGCCCAGGCTGTGCTCGCGAAGCTGGAGACGGACCGTGCGCGGCAGATCACCGCGCTGGCCGGATACGAGAAGGCGAAGGCGGAGCGGATTGCACCTGCGGCCGGGCTCAGCCTTGCTGACGTGGTGGCAATCGCCCCGATCCTCGCCCCCGATCGGCTCACCGCAGCCCCACCGGCAGCACAGTCCATCCCCGTTCCGCCGGCGCCTCAACCCGGGGCCGGTCCGGCACCCAGCGTTGCTGAGGAGCTACCCGCCCGCTCAGGCACGGTTGCACCGGACATGACCCGACCGACCCCTGAACCTGCACCCGGTCGGCTCTCGGAAGCCAACACGAGCGACACGGCGTCCGAACCGGCCTCAGGGGCCGGGCCTGCTACACAGACGCCGGTACAGCGCTCAACTGACCCCGTCGCCCCTGCGGCCCTGACACCACCAACTGCCATTGCTCCGCCTGTGCGGACGGGAGAGCAGCGCGACCTTCCCGGTGTCCCTGAAGGCCTGGACGGTGACCGGTGGTTCGCACACACTGCGAACCTTGCCTCCACACACCCGAACTTCACCCAGCAGGCCCGCAGCACCGTCTTTCTGGATACGCAGACGGGTGTGCTGGTGCACCGGGATCAGACGTTCCGTCTGGACCTGCCGACCGCCGGTGCCGCAGAAATCTTGAACACCGTCTTCCACGTCCTGCCCGACGGTGTCGAGCGGATCTACATCACCGCGGGCGCCCCGTGGCACTGTATGGCCGACCAGCACCCCTTCCTCAAGGATGCTGTCGGAGCCTGGCTGAATGCCCCCACGCCGGGCTGGCGCACGGATACCGGCCGCGGCAAGGACCGTATGGCTGGTCACTTCGTCCACCCCCGCAACCCGGTCGGCCGCTACCAGCGCGAAAACGGGGAGCAGCATGTGGAGATCCGCTCGGCGGGGGAGTGGTTCGACACCGAGGGCACCGAACCCGCCATCATCCGCGATGCGTTCGTCCTGCTGTGGAAAGCCCTGCGCCGCCACTGGCCCGACGCCGTCCTCATGGGCTCACCGTCCCAGACCGGCCGGGACCTGTGGACCCGCACCATCCCCACCAAGGGCCAGTACGCCGACGGCTACCCCGTCCTGTCCGAAGAGCTCCGCGGCCTCTTCCACGCGACGGCCGGGCAGGGCCGCACCGAGCTCATCACCCCGCCCCGCGTCCCCCAACAGCTCCCCGCCCTGGTCGAGTACGACCGCACCTTCGCCTACGCCAAACACACCTGGAAATCAGGCGTCGGACCCCCCCGCCGCGTCACCGCCGCCACGTTCGCCTCCTGGTCCCAGAAGGAACAGACCAAAGCCCTGTTCGCCTGCGGGCACTGGCACGTCCGCGTCACCGTCCCCGGCACCTGGAACCACGTCGGAATCCTCCCCGCACCAGCCCCCGGCGACCGCGCCTGGCACTACCCAGCCGCCCCCGGCCACACGTTCACCACCTGGGCAGGCGGACCCGAGATCTACACCGCCCTGTCCAACCCCATGGGCCCGTGGAAGATCGAAATCCTCGACGGCATCCTCTTCGACGACGGCAAACCGCTCGACGACTGGTCGAAGAAACTGAAAGAAGCCTGGGCCTCCCTCACCGCCCAGGCCGACCTCAACGGCGACCCCGCACAACGCACCGCCGCCCACCTCGCCTCCCGTGCCGTCCGCGCCATCCTCCTGTACGGCATCGGCGCCTTCGCCCAACGACCCCGCACCGTCACCGGAACCACCCCCCGCACCGCAGAACGCGACGTCCCCACCGACGCCGAAATCATCGGCTTCAACGACGAGACCATCACCTGGCAACGCCCCACCGGCTTCACCCGCGACCCCAACGCCCACCCCGAATGGGCCGCCCACACCTGGTCGTCCGCCCGCGCCGCCCTGCTCTCCCAGCGCCACCGCGAAGACGACACCTACGCCGGAGCCCTCCACACCCCACCCGGCACCGTCGTCGCCTTCCGCACCGACGCCGTCTACCTCACCCAACCCCGGCCATGGCCCTACCACGGCCAGCCCGGCGACTACCTGAACAAGGGCCACCTCACCGGTCCCGTCACCGCCCCCGCCAGCGAAGACGAACTCCTCGCGCTGCGCGACCGAGGCCGCACCACCCAGCAGCCCACGACCACCCATGAGGCACCCTGATGCCGCCCCGCCGCTCCCGCCGCCCCGCACCCGCACCGCACCTCAACGAAGCAGCCCGCCTCGCCGACCAGCTACAGGCAGCCGGCTACACCAAACGCGACGTCGCCCGCATCATCAACCGCGACGCCTCCCTCGTCTCCCAGTTCTACACAAAGAACAAAGGCGCAGCCTTCGTCCCCGCCCTTACCCAAGTCCTCACCGCCATCCAGACAGCGGGCATCACCGACACCACCGAACTCGCCACCATCGCAGCCGGGCACATCACCCGCCGCACCACCGCCGCCGGCACCAAAGCCCGCGTCCGCACCAAAGCACTCCTCATCACCCCCACCGGCACCGGCACCGGCCGCGCCGGAGCACAAGCCATCGCCTCCGGCTCCGCACGCCTGCGCCCCCTCATCGCCGAAGCCGCCCGCCAGGGCCTGCGCCTCGCATTCACCGTGCGCCTGGCCAGGACCGGCTTCCTGCACGCTTCCGGAAGCAGGACCGACTCGCCGGGCATCCGCCGCGATGTCATCCAACGCGCCGACCACACCGAAGAGCGTTCCTACGGCTCTGCCACCACCGGCGGGTTCGCCGCCACCGACTTTGCCCACCGCGTCGACCAAACAGGTGGGGACGTCACCGCGGCTGTCCATCAATGGCTCGTGGAGACCAGCCGCATCCGCCCCGACGCACACATCGTGCACCTGGAAATGCGCACCTGGCGGCCCCGTTGACCCAGACCTAGAGCGTGTCTCCTTGTCCTTTCTGTCGGTTGATTGGATATGTCTGTCCGGTTGGTGATCACTGGTGGGATGTGGGATCGGATCGAGCCGCTGATGCGGAGCCGGAGCTGTCGCCCGCGGCACCAAGACCTGCCAGGGCATGAACGAATGGCACGTCGAAGACGAGGCGGGGGCGCGCGTCAGCCTGCGCACCTGCGCGGTCGCGGCCGACGCCCTGTAGCGCTTCCTTGTGGTGTCCGGAGAGGAACCGTTCTTCGTCTATCAGTTCATTCTCAGAGCTAAGCCCGTTTATCAGGAAAGCCGCCCGTAACACCCTTCCAGATGGTTACCGTCTGCGTTCATGCGGATCTTGCACACCTCGGACTGGCATCTAGGCCGTCAACTGCATCGCGTGCCCCTCCTCACGGAGCAGCGCACCTTCCTCGAGCACCTGCTGGACACGGTGCGCCAGGAGCACGTCGAGGCGGTGGCCGTTGCGGGCGATGTCTTCGACCGCGCCATCCCACCGCTGGACGCGATCGACTTGTTCAACTGGGTCCTGGGAGAGCTCGCCGACCTCCAGGTACCGCTCGTCATGATCAGTGGGAACCATGACTCGCCGCGCCGACTGGGCGTCAACGCCCGACTGATCGAACGTGCGGGAATCCACCTGCGCACCAACGTGGAGGACTGCGCCCGCCCCGCCGTCCTGCACGACGAACACGGACCGGTTGCTTTCTACGGTCTGCCCTACCTCGAACCCGGCCTCGTCCACACGCAACTCGGGGCCGAGAAGCCCAGCCACCATGCTGTGCTCAGCGCGGCGATGGACAAGGTCCGCACCGATCTCGCGGCCCGCCCGGACAACACCCGCTCCGTCGTCCTGGCCCACGCCTTCGTCACCGGAGCCGACACCAGCGACAGCGAGCGTGACATCACCGCCGGCGGCGTCCCCTCGGTCGGCGCCTCCGTCTTCACCGGAGTCGACTATGTAGCGCTGGGGCACCTGCACCGCTGCCAGCAGATCAGCGAACGCATCCGCTACAGCGGATCCCCCCTGGCCTACTCCTTTTCCGAGGCCGGCCACCCCAAGGCCCTATGGCTCATCGACCTGGACGCCACCTCCGCCCTGACAGACCGCAAGATCCTCTGCCCGGTGCCCCGCCGGCTGCATCAGCTGACCGGCACGCTGAACGACCTGCTCACCCAGCCCGAGCACGCCGAGTACGAAGACTGCTGGCTGCACATCACGCTCACCGACACCGACCGGCCCCACATGGCCATGGAACGCCTGCGCCAGCGCTTCCCCCACGCCTTGAAGCTGAGCTTCTCCCAGCAGCAGCGCACCGGGGAAGAGTCCTACCGCTCCCGCGTCAACGGCCGCAGTGACCACGAGATCACGCTCGGCTTCCTCGACCACGTCACCGGCGTCCCCGCCACCGTCCCGGAGCAGAACCTGCTGCAAGAGGGACTCGAGAGCGTCCGCACCGCAGCCGCCGCACGAGAGGCCACCTGATGTACCTCCACCACCTGACGGTCCAGGCATTCGGGCCCTTCGCCCGCACGGAAGCCGTCGACTTCGACGCCCTGGCCAGTAACGGCCTGTTCCTGCTGCGCGGTGACACCGGGGCCGGGAAGACCAGCATCCTGGACGCCGTCTGCTTCGCCCTCTACGGCACTGTGCCCGGCATCCGCCCCACCCACCGCCTGCGCAGCGACCACGCCCCAACCGACACGCGCACCCAGGTCATTCTGGAGTTCAGCGCAGCCGGACGCCGCCTCAAGATCACGCGAAAGCCCAAGCAGACCTACCCCAGCACACGTGCCAAGACCGGCACCGCCACCGCCGAGGCCACCGTCGAGCTCCACCAGCAGACCGGCACCACAGACGGTGTTGCAGGGTGGGAGCCGGTCAGCGCCAACCACCAGGACACCGCCAGAGAGATCGAAGCGGCCCTGGGGCTGTCCAAGGAACAGTTCTGCCAGGTCGTGCTCCTGCCGCAAGGCGACTTCGCCACCTTCCTGCGGTCCGACGCCAAGGACCGCGCCGTGCTGCTGCGCCGCCTCTTTGACACCGGACGCTTCCAGGAACTGCAGGCCTGGCTCACCAGCCGGAGCAAAGCCGCTCGGGAGGATCTCAATGAGGTCACTTCCACCCTGCAGCAGCTCGGCGAACGCATCGACCAGGAAGCCGGCCCCCTCCTTCACCAGGAGGGCACCGGCGCCGACGAGCCCGACCGACCCGACATCCAGCAACCCGCCGACATTTTGCCCTGGGCCCAGCACCTGAGCGCCCGCGCCCAGAGCGCCCACTCCAAAGCCGTGGACGACGAGAAACGCAGCGACATCGAACACCGGCACGCCAAGACCGAACACCAGCGCACCATCGACCTCGCCAACCACCAAACCCAGCACGCGCAGGCCCAAGCGCGCCGTGCAGCTCTCGATGACAAGGCCGCCGACCACCCCCGGCTCCGCTCGCAACTGGACAGCGGACGGCGCGCAGAACGCCTGCGCCCCCTCCTGGACACCGCGAAGCGCACAGCACTCACCCTGGGCACGGCCACTATCGCCGAGGCCGACGCCCGCCTGCTGCTGTCCGACGAGCACCGGCACACCACAATTCCCCAGCTGCGGGGCCTCCTTGAACAACACCACGCCGAAAAGGGGCGCGCCGAAGGGCTGCTCCCAGACGAACAGCAGCACACGCAGCTCGGCGCCCAGATCACCGACCTCAACGCCAAAGAAGAGCAGGCAAGCGCCGACCTCGACGAAGACGTGCAATGGCTGACCGCATGGCCTGCACTGGAGGCCGAACACACCGGCCGCCTCGCCGACATGACCAAGGCAGCCGACCAGGCACCGCAACACGAGCAAGACATCCAGACACTCAACGCCCACCTCAAGGCTGCACGCCTCCGCGACACCCTCACCGGCGAGCTCGTCGCAGCCGCGAAAGCGGAAACCGACCGTGCCGCAGAAGCCCTCGAGACCAAAAAACAATGGCTGGACCTGCGCGAACGCCGCCTGGACGGCATGGCCGGAGAACTCGCCGACGAACTCACCGACGGGACCCCGTGCTCGGTCTGCGGCTCACCCGACCACCCACAGCCGGCCCAACGCCAACCAGACCAGCCCACACGCCAGGACGAGGAAAAAGCCCGCACCCTTCACGAGCAGGCCGACACGCTGCACGCCCAGGCCAGCAGCCACCGCCACGACCTCGCCACCCAGCACGCCGAAGCAGCCGGAGCAGCAGGCCCCACCCCCAGCAACGAGCTCAAGGCACAGCTCACAAAGGTCAAGGAAGCCCACCGGACCGCATGCGAGGCAGCCGCCGCACTGCCCTCAGCCCAGGAGGCCTTGGCCCGACTCCGCACAGAACACAACACCCGCACCCGGCAACGCCAGGAAGCCCAGGACCGTGTGACCGAATGCCAGGCACGCACCAAAGCCCTGGCCCAACAGCAAACCACCCTCGCCGACACCCTGGCCGCCGCACGCGGCACCGCCACCACCCTCAGCGAGCGCATCACCGAACTCAGCCACACGACCAAAGGCCTGTCCGACGCCATCGACGCCGCCCAGAAGGCAGCCGAGGCAGCCGCCCGCCACCACGACGCGACGACCACCGCCACCACCACCGCCCACGACGCCGGGTTCCCGACGCTCGACGAAGCAACCGCCGCCCTTCAGGACCCAGCACTCCTCGAACAGTGGAGCCAGGAACTAGACCAGTGGGGCAAGGACGATGCCGTCGTCACTGACCTCCTGAAAACCCCGAACCTGCTCGAGGCCGGCCTCCAGCCCCCCGCCGACGCACAAGCCGCGGCCAAGGTCCTGCTCGAGGCCGAAGAACGAATGAAGAAGACCGCAGCCGCCCGCCAGCAGGCCGATCACCGAGTCACCGCCCTGACCGCACTGATCTCCACCCTCACGGGCCGCCTCAGCGACCTGGAACCCCTGCAGGCACGCCACGCCCTCGCCGACCGCCTGGCCAGCATCGCCTCCGCCACTACCACCGCCAACACCCTCAGCATGGAACTCGAGGCCTACGTCCTGGCCGCACGCCTCGAAGAGATCGCCGACGCAGCCAACATCCGACTGCAGGCCATGACCTCGGAGCGCTACCTCCTCCAGCACAGTGCCGACAAGGACGCAGGCCGACGCGGACGCCTCAAGTCCGGCCTCGGGCTGAGCATCCTCGACACTTGGACCGGCACCGAACGCGAAACCTCAACCCTCTCCGGCGGCGAGACCTTCACCGCCTCCCTCGCCCTCGCCCTCGGCCTGGCCGACGTCGTCACCCAGGAAGCCAGCGGCCGCCCGCTAGGAACCCTCTTCATCGACGAAGGCTTCGGCACCCTCGACGAACAGAACCTCCAAGAAGTCATGGACGTCCTGGACCAACTCCGCGCCGGGAACCGGGCCGTGGGCATCGTCAGCCACGTCGCGGAACTCAGCCGCCGAATCCCCAGCCAGCTCAACGTGATGAAACACCGCAACGGCTCCACACTGCGCCCGTTGATCAGCACCGATCTGTAACGTCAGAGCCACCAGGCAGGGGAGAACACCACCAGCACGCCCACCGCCCCACCGCCCTGCCGCATCCGCGGCGCCCAAGAACACCGTCCAGACCAAGAACCGGCCAGGAGAGCATGCCGACCGCTGCGATCGAGCTCCGCCCCCATCAGAAGGAAGCCGTCACCGCGGCGGTCAAAACGCTGCGCACCCATGCGCGGGCGAGCGTGATCGCCGCGTGCGGCACCGGGAAGACCCTGATCGCGGCCCGCACCACCGCCCGCGTCGCCCCGCACGGGCGGGTCCTGGTCCTGGTCCCGACTCTGGATCTGCTCTCCCAGACCGTTCGCTCCTGGCACACGGCCGGCCACACAGGACAGGCGGTAGCCGTCTGCTCGGCCCGCCAGGCCATGGAGCACCCCTCGGCCGGCAACGTCCCCATGACGACGAAGCCGGCCGAGCTGTCCGAACTCGCCCCGCCCACCGGCCCGGTGACCGTCTACGCCACCTACGCCTCCCTGCCCACCGTCATCAACGCCCACCGCGACCACCACCTGCCGCCCTGGGACCTGGTGGTCGTCGACGAAGCCCACCGCACCGCCGGCCGCCTCGGCAAAGCCTGGGCCGGAATCCACCACGACGACCAGGTCCCCGCCACCCGCCGCCTCTACCTCACCGCGACCCCCCGCATCTGGGACCCCGACACCGACCACAGCGACACCCCCGTCGCCTCCATGGACGACGAAACCCTCTTCGGCCCCGTCGCCTGGCGCCTGACCCTCTCCGACGCCATCGACCTCGGCCTCCTCGCCGACTACCAGATCCTCGTCCCCGTCATCCAGGACACCGACCTGCGCGACTGGCTCGCCACCAGCCCCGGCGCAGGCGCCGACGGCCTACGCCTCGCCGGCCACCAAGTCGCCGTCCTTCGTGCCATCCACGACCACCAGCTGCGCCGCGTCCTGACCTTCCACCACCGCGTGGCCGACGCCCGCGCATTCGCCACCACCCTCCCCGACACTGCAGCCGCCCTCCCCACACACCTGCAACCAGAAGGCCTCTGGTCGCAGTGGATCAGCGGCACCCACCCACCCCGCACCCGCCGCCGAATCCTCCTCGACTTCGCCACCCACACCCACCCCGAACAACCCGCCATCCTGTCCAACGCCCGCGTCCTCGGCGAAGGCATCGACGTCCCCTCCATCGACGCCGTCGTCTTCGCCGACCCCAAGAACAGCCCCGTCGACACCGTCCAAGCCGTCGGCCGCGCCCTACGACAAACCCCCGGCGCCGGCAAAAAAGCCACCCTGATCGTCCCCGTCTACCTCACCCCCGACGAAGACCCCGACGACCTCCTCGGCGCCGACGCCTACACCCCCCTGTGGCGCACCGTCCAAGCCCTGCGCGCCCACGACGAACGCCTCACCGCACGCCTCGCCGACCCCCGCACCCACCGCCCCACCCTCGGATCAGAGGACCCCGGCGCCTGGCTTCACTTCGAACGCCCCACCCAACAAGAAGAAGTCGCCCTCGCCCTCACCCTGCGCGTACTCAACCCCAAAAGCGCCGAATGGCGCCGCGGCCTCACCGCCGCCCGCCGCTACCACCGCACCCACCACCACCTCGACGCCCCCCAGACCCACGAAGACCCCGACGGCTACCCCCTCGGCCGCTGGCTGACCTGGCAACGCCACCTCCACACCACCGGCGCCCTCGACCCAGCCCGCACCCAAGCCCTCGAACGCCTCGGCATCATCTGGAACCCCCAACAGCACGCCTTCGACCGCGGCCTCGCCCACGCCACCGCCTACACCCACCACCACGGCCACCTCGCCGCCCCCGTCGGCCACCACCACGACGGCTTCGCCCTCGGCCGGTGGCTCGCCACCCAACGCAAACGAGCCGACGACCTCGCTCCCGCCCGCGCCCAAGCCCTCCAGGACCTCGACCCGCACTGGAATCCACCCTGGCCCCTGACCTGGCACCGCGCCTACCACGCTGCCCGCAGACATCACACGGCCGGCCACCACCTGACCGACGTGCCCCGCGACTACAACACCGAAGACGGACACCGCCTGGGGGAGTGGCTGCACAACCAGCGCCTCCATCCCGAGCGCCTGCACCCCACCCAGCAGCAACTCCTGGCTGATCTCGGCCTGATCCAGAACACCGAGCCGTCCCCAGAAAAACGGAAACCCGCCGCCCACAAGCCAGAGCAGGGCCTGGCTGCCGCCCGCGCCTTCCACCATCGAGAAGGGCACCTCGACGTTCCCCAGCGCCACGTCGAAGTCCTCGATGGGGAACCCGTACGTCTCGGTCAGTGGATCAGCAACGCCCGCCGCCGCAAAGAGCGTCTCCCCGCAGACCGGGTCCGCGCACTCGATGCCTTGAACATGCACTGGTAGGCATGGTCCGTGGCTCCGTGCACTGCAGCGGCGCGACGACAGGCGCGCTCTCTGACACAGAGCTCATCCGGCCGTTCTCCGCCGCGCGCTGGGCGACTGACAGTCGGTGAAACGCCGTGCGCAGCAGGGCAGGCGGTGCCTACGCTGTCCGGATGGACCAGGGGTGGATGGTGCTCGGGGCGGCTGCAGTGGGTGCGGCCGGAGCAACGCTCGCTGCTCTCACGGCGGGCCGTGCCAGTGGTCGGCAGGCAGTTCTTCAGTCCGCAGGTCAGCAGCAGCAGTGGCGCAGGCAGCTGCGGCGCGACACCTACGGTGCGCTCCTCGGGGCCGGCGCTGAGGCAAGAGACGAGCTCGGAGCAATCTTTGCCGACCTGCGCCGCGCCGATCCGACTAGCGAGGAAGGGCTCACGCGGATCCGAGCCCGCCTGGGGGAGACCAAGCCGCTCATCAACGCGGTCCGTCTCGCCACTGCGAAGGTCTATGTCGAGGGCCCGGACTCCGTCCTGGAGACGGCGATGCGCATTGAGGAGGGCTTGGTCCTCTTTCATACCGGGCTGACGGCCCTGGCCGAACTCCCGCCGGACGAGGTAAGCAACGGCCCCGCTATGGATACGTACGCAGCCGCCTACCTCGCCACCTGTACTCAGCAGCGCGTCGCGATCCACACCGTGCTACGGGAGTTCGCCACCGCAGCACGACACGTCCTGGACGGCGAAGGAAACCCGCGGCAGGACAGCGACAATCGTGAGGTCAGGCTTGATGTGGTCCCCACACCACCTGCCGTGGAGGACGTGGACCGAATCCTGGCGACCGTCGTAGACATCCTTGGTATCGCGCACCACCCATTGGACCTTGACCGCACGATCTTTGAGCTCGGTGCCAACTCCCTTACGGTCTTAGAGCTCGCTACCCGCATGCGCAATGATTACGGGCTGCAGGTACCAGTTCGCTTCTTCTTCGAGCAAGGGAGCATTCGTGGCATGACTGCGGCCCTTGCGGTGCTGCACCGAGACTAACGAGCTCGTGCACGGTTAGCGGTGAGACGTCGAAGGCGCTGGTGGGGCCCGGCTCTCACGTCTGTGACGCGAAAACCAGGTCTGCGGTCTGCTGCTGGGACAGCAGGCTGGCGATGGCTTGGACGGTGTCGTCCATGTGCTTTCGGCGGCCGAGGTGACGGGCCAGTGCCCGCCAGTTCTTCAGGTGGGCGATGCTGTGCTCGACCCGGATGCGTCGGGAGGAGTGTGCTTTGCGCTGACGCTCGTGCATTTCTTCGTACCAGTCCGGGGCGTTCTTCTTGAACTTGCGGTGCGGTGGCGTCACGACGCGTCCGCCGGTCTGTGCACCGAGCCCCTGGTAGCCGGCGTCGGCGAGGATCTCGACTGCTGGACCGTCGGCCAGGAGCTTGACCAGCCCTAACTCGCGGGCGTGGGTGATGTCCGCGCAGCTGCCGGGTCTGGTCGGGCTGCAGAACAGCGGCCGCCCGTCCCCGTCGGTGAAGACCATGGTCTTCACGGCGTTCTGCTTGTTCTTGCCGGAGATGAAGCGATCCCGGTCCTTGCGGCCGGCGGCC
>NZ_JBHYTT010000024.1:31041-88077 GCF_042749285.1 Streptomyces sp. NPDC059499 | reverse complement strand
CCCACATGCACAACCACGCCCTCGCCGCATGATCAGACAGGACTTCAGCCCGGCGTCAGCACGCCACCACACAGCCTTCTGCAACACGCTTTACGCGCCGTTGCGCATCTCCGCGACCAGCAGGCCGCCCGGGGCCAGGGCGCGGCGGCAGGATGTCAGGAAGCCGTCGAGCTGTTCGTTCGTGTGGCAGTACAGCAGCGAACTGTCCAGGCACACCGCGGCGTCGAAGGCGCGTCGGCCGGGATCGAACGCGCTCAGGTCCGCGCGTACGTAGACCGGTCCGGGGTGGTGGACACGGGCGTGGGCGAGCATCGAGGAGGAGAGGTCGACGGCCGTGACGCGGCGTCCCGCACGGTGGAGGTGGGCGGCATCGCGTCCGGTGCCGCAGCCCAGGTCCAGGACCGCCGGGCCCGCCCCGTACCGCCGCAGGCAGTCCTCGGCCCATCGGCCGGCGAGCCGGCCGGGGTCCGGGAACCGGGCCTCGTACAGCGCGGGGCGGTCGGTGAGCAGGTTCCCCGTCCCTGCGGTTCCCGTGTGCTTCATGCCGTCACCGGTACGGGGGACGGGTGCGCCGCCGGAAGGGTGCCGATGCGGTGGAGCCATGCCACGCCACCTGCGGATACGAGGCCGAGCACGAGACAGCAGACCCAGGGCAGCAGTCCGGCGGCGCTGCCCGCCCCACCGCGCCCGGCCGCGTCCATCGCCCAGCCGACGGCGGTGTTGCCGACTGCCGCCGCGATTCCGGAGACCGCGTAGAAGATCCCGAAGTACGTTCCCGTCAGTTCGGGCCGCCCGAAGCCGGGGATCAGTTCCATGACGAACGGCTGCGCGGTCATGATCCCGAGATGGAGCAGGAAGGCTCCGGCCAGTACGGGCAGGGCGCGCAGGGCGGTGTCCGTGGCACCGCTGGGTGGTGCGCCGGTCCCCGCCAGTGTCATGGGCGGTATGAAGGCGAGGGCCATGAGGGCAAGACCGGTGGCTATCCAGCGGCCCCTGCTGCCGCGTCGCTTCAGTACACGGGTGATCCGGAGCTGCAGGGCGAGGCCGGCGAGCGTACCGACGAGGAAGACGAGTCCGGCCGCACCGTCCCAGCCGGTGGCCCGCCGGGCGCTGTCGGGCAGCAGCAGGTAGAGCTGGTTCTCCAGGGTGAACATGCCGACCATGACCAGTGCGAAGGCGAGGAAGGCGCGGTTGCCGACGGCCTCCCGCCAGTCGGCGGTGACGCTGCTCGTGGCCGGTGGCACCTCGCGGGCGGGGAGGACCAGTGCCTGGGCGACCGTGAGCAGGGCGAAGATCGCGGCGGCGGTGAGCGCGGAGGCCCGGAAGTCGACGAGGAGCAGGGCACTGCCCAGGAGCGGGCCGATGAGGGCACCGGTGGTCGCGAAGACGTTGAAGAGCGCGAAGGCCTCGGCCCGGCGCTCTCCCGCCTCCTGGGCGAGATACGTACGGACGGCCGGGTTGAACAGGGCCCCTGCCACTCCGCTGAGCACCGAGGCGGCGAGCAGGACGGGCAGTCCGTCGCCGAGAGCGAACAGGGCGAAGCCGACGGTGCGTATCGCACAGCCGGCGATGATGACGCCACGCGCGCCCAGCCGGTCTGCGGCCGATCCGCCGATGAGGAAGAGGCCCTGCTGGCTGAGGTTGCGCACTCCGAGGACAATGCCGACGACGGCTGCGGACATGCCCAGGTTGTCGCCGAGGTGGACGGCCAGGAAGGGGATGAGCAGGTAGAAGCCCGTGTTGACCCCGAGTTGGTTGACCAGGAGGAGCCTGATGGCGAGCGGGAAACCGCGGATCTCGTGCCAGGTCCTCATGACACCGCCGCCTCGGACGTCCCGTGCTCCACCGCGGTGCGCTGTCGCACGCCGAGCCCCGGCCGCCCGGTCGTTCCCACGAAGCCGTCGGCGCCGCCGATGCCGGTCCAGGGGTCGTGGGCGAGCAGCAGGTGCCCGTCGAGGTCGATCCAGCGGGCACGGTCGGCGATGTGGACCGCCGGGGCGATACCGAGGGTGCTGGCGGTCAGACAGCCGAGCATCAGGTCCGTCCCGCTGCCCTCGATGAGGGCGGCGATCCGCAGTGCGGCGTGGACTCCGCCGCACTTGGCGAGTTTGACGTTGATTCCGTGGACGCGTCCGGCGAGCCGTCGGGCGTCCTCGTAGGTGACCGCGTCCTCGTCCGCGATGACGGGCAGCGGGGACCGGGCCGCGAGTCGCGCCAGGGCCTCCGGGTCGCCGGGGGCGAGCGGCTGTTCCACGGCCTCGATGCCGAGTTCGGCGAACCGGGGCAGGAGCCTGCGGGCCTGGCCCGCGGACCAGGCGCCGTTCGGGTCGAGGAGGAGCCGGGCGCCGGGGGCTGCCGCGCGGACGGCCCGCACCCGGTCCAGGTCGGTTTCCTGGTCCCGGTCGCCCGCCTTGATCTTGATGACGGAGAACCCGGCGTCGGCCAGCAGGCGGGCTCTTGCTGCCGCGCGGCCCGGAGAGGTGAGGGAGATCGTGCGGGCGGTGGCGGCCCTCGGTGCTTCGGGGGAACCGAGGAACCCGTGTACGGAGGTGGCGGTGCGCTTGCCGACCAGGTCGAGGAGCGCCGCTTCCGTGGCTGCGGTCACGGCGGCGGGGGTGTCCGGGGTGGTGAGCTCCCCGACGCGCAGTGCGTGCAGTGCGGTCTCCGGCACGGCGAAGCGGGTGAGCTGCCCTGCGACGTCGGCCAACAGCCTCTGCAGTGCCGAGGTGCCGAGGCCGTAGAAGACGCTCGTGACGGCCTCGCCGTGACCGCGCAGCCCTTCGTGTTCTACGGTCAGCCGCACGGCGTCGCGCGAGGTCATGGTCGAGCGTGAGATCCGCAGCGGTTCCGCGAGGACGAGCCGGCCGGTGTGCTGGGTGACGTTCACCGCTGCCTCTCCAGGTGTTCGGCGAGCGGGTCGGTGACGGTGGTGCACCTGGCCCATCCGGCGTTCGGGGCGGCGCGGGGGTGCGGGATCTCCACGGGTTCGGTGGCCGCGAGGTCCGGGGCGATTCCGTGGGCGGTCGTGAAGTCGTCGTCGTAGACGCTTCCGAGGTAGCGGTGCGGTCCGTCGGGGAAGACGGTGGCGACGGCCGCGCCCGGCTGGGTGCGGGCGGCCCACGCGGCGACGCGTGCGACGGCGCCGGTGCTCCAGCCGCCGCTGACGAAGTTGCCCCGGGCGAGGCGTCGGCAGGCGTCGGCGGCCTCGGCCGGACCGACCCAGTGGACCTCGTCGAAGACGTCGTAGGCCACGTTGCGGGGATGGATGCTGCTGCCGAGCCCGCGCATCAGGCGTGGTGCCGCGGACTGCCCGAAGATGGTGGATCCGGTGGAGTCGACGGCGATCATGCGCAGGGCGGGCCAGTGCCTGCGCAGCGGCCCGGCGATCCCGGCACTGTGCCCGCCGGTGCCGACGCTGCACACGAGGATGTCCAAGTGATCTAGCTGGGTTGCCAGTTCGGCGGCCAACGAGGCGTAACCGGCCGTGTTGTCGGGGTTGTTGTACTGGTCGGGCCAGTACGCGCCGGGCAGCCGGCCGAGCAGGTCGTGCAGCCGTTCCAGCCGGGCGCCCTGCCAGCCGCCCCGTGCGGCCGGACGGTCGACGAGCTCGAGCCGGGCTCCGTAGGCGCGCAGCAACTGCCGCATGGACGGTTCGAGTTCACTGTCGCCGACGAGGACGACGGGGTGGCCGAGCGCCTGTCCCGCGAAGGCCAGACCTATGCCGAGGGTGCCGGAGGTGGACTCCACCACGGGTGCTCCGGGGCGCAGTTCGCCGCGTTCCTCGGCTCCCAGGAGCATCGACACCGCGGCCCGCGCCTTCATGCCGCCGACGGCGTGCCCTTCGAGCTTGGCCCAGAAGCCGGGGTGGGGTGCCGGGAGTCCTGTCGTGATCCTGGCCAGCGGGGTGCGGCCGAGGAGTGCGAGGAGTTCGCGGTGGGGTGCGAGGGTCTGTGGTGCTGCCGCTGTGGTCACAGGGTGCCTCCGTCGTCCGCCGGGTGCCGGTGCTCGGTTCCGGATCCGCCGGCGCCCGCCGGGGAGCGGCTGTCCGTGCCCGCCCGGTAGCGGTGGACGGTGCCGGGTCCGCCGTCGAGCCAGAAGAAGGGGTACGGCTCCGCGCAGACCGCGGTCACTCCGGCGCCGAGGAAGCGGGGCAGCACCGCGCTCCCTGTCTGGGCGAACATGACGAGGGGCTTGCCGCGGTCCAGGGCGCGCCGGCGCAGCGGATCGAAGGTTTCGTTGCCGAGCGTCATGCCGGAGGCCAGCACGGCGTCGCAGTGCGCGACGGCTTCCAGGGCGTCGGTGGCGACGGGTTCGCCCCATTCGGTGGTGCCGCCCTTCAGGTCGCACGGCAGGCCGGTGATGTCCCGTGCGCGCAGTTCGGCGAGCAGGGAGTTGACGACTCCGACGACCAGGACCGTGCCGCCGGGCGCGACAGCCAGCAGATCGACGACGGCCTTCGCCCGCGCACGGGAGCGCTCGATCGACGTCCCGGCGGGTACGGCCACGGCTTGCGCCCCGTCCGCCCGGCTGTGCGGCAGGACGTCCATCAGGTAGGCGTCCAGCGCCGCGACCCGTACCGGCAGCAGCGGATGGGCGAGGAGACCGGCCACGTCCGCACCGGCGCAGTCGTCGACCGTCCCGGCAGGGAGGGCGCCGGGTTCGACGGAGCAGGAGCCGACGGCCCGGCCGAGGCGGAGGCTCAGCACCTCGTTGCGGTACCCGCCGCGCCGCCCGTCGTGCCGTGCGGCCTGGGACGTCGTGAAGGCCACGGAGACACGGCGGGTACGGGGATCCGGACCCAGTTCCCCGGCCAGTGCGCGGTGCAGGAGCACGTCGAGGGTGAGGGTCTCGGCCTCGGCGGAAGAAGCCGTCGTCATGACCGCACCAACCGGGGGCGCAGGCCTGCGAGCAGCGACTCGACGCGGTCACGGGCACCGAGCCCTGCGGCGTCGCCCGCCATGACGTGGCCCAGGTAGGCGTTGTTGCTGTCCGCCGCCCCGACCGTCCGTCCCGGTTCGGCGAGCTGGATGTCGAGCACTCCGTCGGCGTCGCGCAACCCGGCGGATCCCTCGACGGAGGCCAGCGTGCCCATGGTGTCCGGGACCAGGAATCCGATGGCGGCACTGCGCAGTCCGGTGTCGCGCCGGCGGAGATCGGGCCGGCGGCCGAGCGCCACGTCGACACAGGCGGCGGCGAGGTCGATGCCGGTGACGTGACGTACGAGTTCGGTGATGCGGTTTCCCGCGGGGCGTGGGTTGACCTCCACGACGCGGGGTCCGTCGGCGGTCAGCTTGATCTCGGTGTGCGCCACGACGTCGTCGAGTCCGAGTGCGGTTCCGGCGCGTACGGCGGTGTCCGCGGCGGCGGCGATCCTGTCGGGGGTGAGGTCGGCGGGGAACATGTGACCGGTCTCGACGAAGGCCGGCGCACCGCCGACGCTCTTGTCGGTCACCCCGACGACATGGACGGTGCCTTCGTACGTCACGGTCTCGACGCTGACCTCGGGGCCCCGCAGGAACTCCTCGAGGAGGATGTGGGCCGTGCGGCGCTGTCCACGGGCGTTGACGGGGAACGCCTCCAAAGCACGGCAGGCCGCGGCCAGTTGCGCTGCGTCGTCGACACGCCGGACGAGCATGCCCGCGCACAGGTCCACCGGCTTGACCACCAGTGGATAGCCGATGTCCCGCGCGGCCTCCGCCGCGGCGACGGCGTCCTCGCAGACCGCGAACCGAGGGCCCGGGAGGCCCGCGGCGGCCAGGATCCGGCGGGTGGCGTCCTTGCGGCAGGCGTTCTCCATCGCGTCGGGTGCCGGGCCCCGCAGACCGAGCCGGGCGGCGATACGGGCGGCCGCGGGCAGGTAGTAGTCGCAGGAGGTGATCACCCCGTCGAAGGGAAGCGCTCCGTGCAGCCGCTCGGCCAGCGGGAGCAGCGCTCCGAGGTCATTGGTCGGTGCCGTGACGACGTTCCGTGCGGTGAGCAGCGGATGGGCCGTGCCCTCCGGTGCGGCCCGGAGGTAGTGCTGCAGGTCGCGGGTGAGGAAGGTGAAGTGATGCCCGCCCTCACCCAGCGCCCGCGGCAGCAGTCTGCTCATCGATCCGACCCAGCTCTCGACCACCAACAGGTGAGCCACGAGCTCCCCCTTCTCACAGTGCCGTTGGGAATGCCGGGCAGGCAGAGCTCACCCCGGTGCGGGGGCTGTCCTGCCCGACGGCCCACACGCTATCGATAATCGTTTTCATTGTCATCTAAAGCTTCGTCATGCTCTTTCGCGCACCGCTTCCGTTGCGGTGATCGCTGGACCGGAGTGGAATTGCGTACAGGGACCCGGAACGGGCGCGACGATCCCCGGCGCCCCGCGGACGCGGCGGCAGCCCCACCCACCCCCGGATCGAAAGGAAGAGACCATGAGCGACACCGACCGGGGGGACGACGTCTACCAGCCCCAGGAACCGGAAGCCTCGGACCCCGACGACCTGCTCGATGTGGAGGACACCCTGGACACCACGGGGGTCACCGACGTCCTCGACGAGGGGTACTCACCGCCCGATCGGCCGTGGGCGGTGAACGACGAAGGCACCACCGCGACGGAAGGACACACGGGCCAGTCCCTCGACACCCGTCTGACCAGGGAGATTCCCGAAGTCTCGGAAGACGGCGACGGGCCGGGAGATCTGGCCGAGGGTGACGGCGAGCTCTACGACACGGAAGTGGGCACCGACCGCGCCGGACGCCTCACCCAGGGTGGCGACGGCCACGTCCCGGCCACACTGACCGCCCAGGACGTCGGTATCGACGGTGCGGCGGCATCGGCCGAGGAGGCGGCGATGCACGTGATTCCCGAGGAGGAGGACCTCCTGGGCGAGGAGACCGCCCGCTGAACGCCCACCCGCCGAAACCCGTATCCCTGACCGGCATCCCCGAACAGATTGCAGGAGCACCCATATGAGCGGCACTGCGCAGATCGGCGTCACTGGACTCGCGGTGATGGGCCGCAACCTCGCCCGGAACTTCGCCCGGAACGGTTTCACCGTCGCCGTGCACAACCGCACCACCGCGAAGACCGACGCCCTCGTCGAGGAGTTCGGACAGGAGGGCACATTCGTCGCCGCGCACACCCCGCAGGAGTTCGTCGCCGCCCTGGAGCGCCCCCGCCGTCTGGTGATCATGGTCAAGGCGGGTGAGCCGACGGACGCCGTGATCAAGGAGTTCGCCCCGCTCCTGGAGGACGGCGACGTCATCATCGACGGCGGCAACGCCCACTTCGAGGACACCCGTCGCCGCGAGAAGGAACTGCGCGAACGCGGGATCCACTTCGTCGGCGTGGGTATCTCCGGCGGCGAGGAGGGCGCGCTGAACGGGCCGAGCATCATGCCGGGCGGTTCCGAGGAGTCCTACGCGTCTTTGGGGCCGATGCTGGAGAAGATCGCCGCCAAGGCGAAGGACGGCTCGCCGTGCACCACCCACATCGGGCCGGACGCCGCCGGACACTTCGTGAAAATGGTCCACAACGGCATCGAGTACGCCGACATGCAGCTCATCGCGGAGGCGTACGACCTGCTGCGGGCCGTCGCGGGCTACTCCCCCGCCCGGATCGCCGAGACCTTCCGCAGCTGGAACACCGGGCGCCTCGACTCCTACCTGATCGAGATCACGGCGGAGGTGCTCGCCCACACGGACGAGGCGACGGGCAGGCCGTTCGTCGACATCGTGCAGGACCGGGCGGAACAGAAGGGCACCGGCCGCTGGACCGTGCAGATCGCGCTCGACCTGGGTGTGCCGGTGTCCGGGATCGCCGAGGCCGTCTTCGCCCGCTCCCTGTCGGGACACGCCGATCTGCGCGAGGCCGCCCGTGAGCTGCCGGGGCCCACCGCCGCCGCACTGGACGAGGCGGACGCGGCGGCCTTCGCCGACCGGGTCGAGCAGGCGCTGTACGCATCGAAGATCGTCTCGTACACGCAGGGGTTCCACCAGATCAGGGCCGGCAGCGACGCCTACGGCTGGGACATCGATCTCGGGGCGGTGTCGGCGATCTGGCGGGCCGGGTGCATCATCCGCGCCGCGTTCCTGGACCGGATCCGGGCGGCGTACGACACCCGACCCGACCTGCTGAGCCTCCTCTCCGACAAGCAGTTCGCCGAGGAGATCGGAGCGGCGCAGGACGACTGGCGCTCGGTGATCGGCGAGGCCGTGCGCCAGGGTGTGCCGACTCCCGGTTTCGCGGCGGCGCTCTCGTACTACGACGGGCTGCGCGCCGACCGGCTGCCGGCGGCACTCACCCAGGGCCAGCGGGACTTCTTCGGGGCGCACACCTACCGGCGCACGGACCGTGAGGGTTCGTTCCACACGCTCTGGGGCGGCGACAGGTCGGAGACCGCCACCGGCTGACGGCGCGGCTCCTTCGCCCGGCCGGACCGCCCGGAGTGCGGCCGGGACGGGGCTGTGGATTAGTGGCAGGGAGTCCTGCCACCACCCACGGAGTGCGCGCATGCCCGAGGCCGTCCCGGATCCCGTCGTCGTCCAGCCCGTCGTCACGCCGCTGACCAGCGCCGCGTTGGTCCTGGTCGCCACGATCGAGCCCGGGGGCGAATCCGCGGTACGCGAGGTGCTGCCCGATCTCGCCGCGTTCGCCCGCTCGATCGGCTTCCGGGTGCCGGACGCCGGGCTGGCGTGTGTGACGGGCTTCGGCTCGGACGCCTGGGACCGGCTGTTCTCGGGTCCCAGGCCGGCCGCCCTGCATCCGTTCCAGGAGTTGCGGGGTCCGCTGCATCATGCTCCGGCCACCCCGGGCGATCTGCTGTTCCATGTCCGGGCGGAACAGATGGACGTCTGTTACGAGTGGGCGTCCCAGCTGCTCAGCAGGCTGGGCGGCGCGGTGGAGGTCGTCGACGAGGTCCACGGATTCCGCTATTTCGACCACCGGGACCTTCTCGGCTTCGTCGACGGTACGGAGAACCCCGTGGGCAAGGACGCCTTGGCGGCGGCGCTGGTCGGCGAGGACGATCCCGCCTTCGCGGGCGGCAGCTACGTCATCGTGCAGAAGTACCTCCACGACCTGACCGGCTGGAACGGTCTCAGCACCGAGCAGCAGGAACGGATCATCGGCCGCACCAAGTTCGCCGACGTCGAACTCGCCGACGACGTCAAGCCCGCCGATTCCCATGTCGCGCTGAACACCATCACCGGCCCGGACGGCACCGAACAGGACATCCTGCGCGCCAACATGCCCTTCGGAAGCTTCGAACGAGGCGAATTCGGCACGTACTTCATCGGATACGCCGCCGATCCCGGAGTGACCGAGCAGATGCTCCGCAACATGTTCCTCGGCAGCCCGCCCGGCACTCACGACCGCATCCTCGACTTCTCCACGGCGGTCACCGGCACGCTCTTCCACGCCCCCAGCGCCGATTTCCTCGACGCCCCTCCGCCGTTGCCCGCCTCCGCCGCTTCCGGGGCCCTGCCTGGGCCGGTGTCCGCGCCGGCGCCGCAGTCCCCGTCCGCCGCCGCGGTCCGTGACGGTTCGCTGCGCATCGGCAGCCTGCAAGAAAGCGCCTCATGATGAACAACCTCCATCGCGAACTGGCCCCCGTCACCGACGCCGCCTGGGAACAGATCGAAGAGGAAGCCCGGCGCACCTTCAGCCGCCATGTGGCCGGCCGACGTGTGGTGGACGTCCATGACCCGGAGGGTCCGGGCCTGGCCGCCATCGGCGACGGGCACCTGCGCGACATCGACCCGCCCACCCCCGACGTGATCGCCCGCGCCCGCACGTCCACGCCCGTCATCGAGTGGCGGGTGCCGTTCACAGTGACCCGGGCGGCCGTCGACGACGTGGAACGCGGCTCCGAAGACAGCGACTGGCAGCCCGTCAAGGACGCGGCCCGCACCTGTGCGTTCGCCGAGGACATGGCCGTCATCGACGGGTACGCGGCGGCCGGCATCACGGGCCTGCGGGACGGTTCCTCGCACACCCCTCTCGCGCTTCCCGCCGACGCCCGGGACTATCCGGCCGCCGTGAGCCAGGCACTGACCCGGCTGCGCCTGGCCGGTGTCGACGGACCGTACCGGCTGCTCCTCGGTGCCGACGCGTTCACGGAGGCCACCGAGACCTCCGACCACGGCTATCCGGTGGCCACCCATCTGGCCCGGGTGCTCGACGAACCGATCCTGTGGGCGCCTGCCGTCAAGGGCGGTGTGCTGCTGTCCACCCGCGGCGGCGACTTCGAACTGTGTCTGGGCCAGGACCTGTCCATCGGCTACCTCGACCACGACGCCACGGACATCCGGCTCTACTTCCACCAGGCCTTCACTTTCCGGATGCTGACGCCCGAGGCCGTGATCGGGCTCATCGCCTGACCTCGCGTGCCCGCGACCGGCGGTCAGGAGCAATCGCGTGCCCCGGGCCTGCGCAGGGCCGACACTGGCCGTATGACGTCGACATCTCCCGTGAGCGAAACGGATCCCCTGCGCGCCCCGTCCTCCACCAGGTTCAGCGAGACGATCCGCCGGGCGGTCGCGGACGGCCTGCTCAGCGAGGAACAGCCCGTCGCCGGCTTCCTCGACGCGAACGGTGTGCGCGACTCCGTCGCCGCGCTGCACGACGCGTTCGCCGCCGTCCCCGGGGTGCCCGTACTGCACACCTTCGCGGCCAAGGCCGCGTCCCTGGTCCCCGTACTGCGGTTGCTCGCCGACTGCGGCATGGGGTGCGAGGTGGCGAGCCCCGGCGAGCTGCGGCTCGCCGTCGAGGCGGGATTCGATCCGGCGAGGATCGTCCTCGACTCGCCCGCCAAGACCCGCGACGAGCTCCGGCTGGCCCTGTACCTCGGCGTCGCCGTGAACGCCGACAGCTTCTCCGAACTCCGCCGCATCGGGGAACTGCGGTCGACCGGATCGGCGTCCGTGATCGGGCTGCGGATCAATCCGCAGGTGGGAGGCGGTTCCATCGGGGCGATGAGCACGGCCACCGACACATCGAAGTTCGGTGTCGCCCTGGGTGATCCCGGCGTCCGCAAGCAGGTCGTACAGGCCTTCGCCGAGCGCCCGTGGCTGACGCGGCTGCACACCCATGTCGGCTCGCAGGGCTGCCCGCTCGAACTGATCGCGGCGGGGGTCGCCGAGACCTACCGGCTGGCCGAGGAGATCAACGAGTCGGTGGGCACCCGGCAGATCACCGGCATCGACATCGGCGGCGGGCTGCCCGTCAACTTCGACGACGACACAGTCCGCCCGTCCTTCGCCGACTACGTCGCGGCGCTCCGCGCGGAGGCCCCCGGTCTGTTCGACGGCCGGTACGCCCTGGTCACCGAGTTCGGCCGGTCCCTGCTCGCCAAGAACGGCTTCATCGGGGCGCGGGTCGAGTACACGAAGGACGCGGGCGGACGGCGTATCGCGCTCACCCACGCGGGGGCGCAGATCGCCACCCGCACGGTCTTCATGCCCGAGGCCTGGCCGCTTCGGGTCGGCGCCTTCGACGCCGAGGGCCTCCCCCGGACCGGGCCGCCGATGGTCCAGGACGTCGCGGGGCCCTGCTGCTTCGCCGGAGACGTCGTGGCTCACGCCCGGGAACTGCCCGAACTGCGGGAAGGCGACTTCGTCGTCCTGTACGACACCGGGGCGTACTACTTCTCGACCCACTGGGCCTACAACAGCCTGCCCCGTCCCGCCGTGTACGGCTTCGTCGACGACCCCGGCGGAGGCGGTGTGCGCTTCGCTCCGGTGCGGGACGCGCAGTCGCTGGACTCGGTGGCGGCGGAGAGCGGGCTGGGCCACGTCGCCGCGCTGGTGGGCCTGAGTACCGGCGCCCCCAGAAAATAGTAGCCATGTACATAATATCCATGTACCTTATTTTCCATGAGCAGCACTCCTCCGAGCAGCACTCCCTCCAGCAGCGCCCCCGGAGCACCGACAGCCGGGTTCCTCGTCTGGCGTCTCTCCATGAAGTGGCGCGTCGCCGTCGACAGGGCGCTGGTTCCCCTGGGCCTCACACACGCGCAGTACTCGCTGGTGGGATCGCTCCACGGCATGCAGCGCTCCGGTGAACGCCCCAGCCAGCGCCGCCTCGCGGACCACACGGGCCTCGAACCCCTGTACGTCTCCAAGCTGGCCCGCTCCCTGGAAACGGCCGGCCTGGTGGAGCGGACGCCCGACCCGGCCGACACCCGGGCGGTCCAGCTGGCCCTCACGGACGAGGGCAGAGCGGTCGCTGCGCGAGCGGTCGAGGTCGTCCAGGAGCTCATGGACCGGCTGCTGGCACCGCTGGGCGGACTCGGCGGGCCGGAGGCCGAGGCGTTCACCCGGACGCTGGCAGTGCTGCTGGACGAGCCATCCACTCCCAAGGAGCAGCCATGACCAGCACCATCACCGTCAACGGCCAGATCATCGGCAGGGCCCACTACGCCACGCGAGCCGTGCTCGAGAAGGTGCTGGCCAGGTCCGGAATCACCTTCCACCAGGCGGTGGCGCTCAACGCGACCGCCGACGAGGGCGGCGCGATGGAGCGGGACCGGCTCACCGACCGCATGACGAGCACCCTCAAGGTCGACGCGGACACGGCCGCGGCGGCGATCGACACGCTCATCGCGTCCGGACTCCTCGGGGACACCGGCTCCCGCCTGGCACTCACGACGAGCGGCACGGCCCTCCAGCACGACATCCGGACCGGGACCGCCGAGGTCACCGCCGGTCTCTACGCGGACCTGCCCGCCGAGGACCTGGCCACGGCAGGCCGCGTCCTGGCCACGGTCACGGAGCGGGCGAACGCGGTCCTGGCCGCCGGGTGACGCGGCGCCCGCGGCTCATCCCGCGGGCTGCGGCGAGGGTTCCGGCTCGGGCACGGGCTCCGGGTTCGGGCTCGGCGGCGTGGGAATCGGGTCCGGGGCCGGACCGGGAGGCACGGGACCGGGCGGCACGGGCGGCGGCGACGGCACCGGCGTCGGGGGTCCCGGCACGGGCGGCGGAGTCGGCGCGGGCGGTACGGGGTCGGGGTACGGGTGGGTCATCTCGGGCCTCCAGACAGCAGCGAAGGGCGGAGTGGATCTCATCTCCACCGTCTCCCCGTGCGGCTGCCCGCGCCTGCCGAGTCCATACGTGCGGACCGTGCGGGTCACCGTGCTCAGAGCAGCTCGGGATGCGACTCGAGCTGCTTCTTCGCCCCCTGGACCAGCTCTTCGGGGGCCTCGGGCGCCTGCTCGGGATGGCGCTGGGCCCACTTGGCGACGTACGGACAGAGCGGCACGACGGGAACACCCTCGCGCGCGGCCATGGCGTAGAACTCGGTGGCCAGGGCGCCCGCGATGCCCTTGCCCGCGTGCTCGGGCTCCACGACGGTGTGCACGGCGACGAGGGCCCCGGGCTCGGGATGCATCACGAAGTACGCGATGACCCCTGCGGCCTTTCCGTCCTCGTACGCCACCAGCCTGCCGTGCTCCCGGTCGTCCCGGATCTCGACTGCGGTGTCTCCTGCTGCCATGGTGGGTACTCCCTCGAACCGGTACGACAGGGCGGGGCGGACTGCGTCAGGCGCGCGCGGGAACGGCGTGCGGGCTGCGCTCGGTGCGGGTGCCCGGCACCGGTGCCGAGGCATCCGTCCCCAGAGCGACCACGCGGTTGTCCGCGTCGACGTGCACGATGCTCGGCGTGAGCGTACGGGCCTCGGCATCGTCGACCTGGGCGTAACTGATGAGGATGACCAGATCGCCGGGGTGCACGAGGTGGGCGGCCGCACCGTTGATCCCGATGACGCCGGAACCGCGTTGACCCTCGATGACGTACGTCTCCAGCCTGGCACCGTTGTCGATATCCACAATATGGACAAGCTCGCCGGGAAGCAGATCCGCGGCGTCCATCAGATCGGCGTCAACCGTCACAGATCCGACGTAGTGCAGGTCGGCCTGGGTCACCGTGGCCCTGTGAATCTTCGACTTGAACATGGTACGCATCATCGAAGTACTCCTGGATCTAGGCTCCCTGCCTGCGTTTTTGCAGGTCAAGTGCTGTTTTCACACTCTACAACGAGTCGCAGGTCCAGGCAGCTGTCCCCAGGTTTTTCAGGACTCGATGCTGACCACCTGCCGACTTCACTGACGGTTCGTCAGGAAGGATCGAGAGGACTCCTCGGCCCATCCGCTCCCCCGCCGTGGCGACGACGCAAGTCTACGCAACGCCCCTCGCCGGCTCCTCGTGACTACCGTCACTGCGGGCATCTCGCGATACTCGCCCAGCCCTGCCAAGTGGCGGCGGCTGGGTGGAGGGCTCGCCCCGGACAGCTCGGGGTATCCCGGTAGGCAGCGCCATGGAATCGACCGTGCCGGCAGGCGCAACAACCTGGCTCCGGCGTCATGATGGGCGAGCGAGGTATGCAGTTTTGGCGTCGGGTGAGAAGCCGCACGCTCGGTAGAAGGCGTGTGTGGCGGGAGTGCGCGAGCCTGTCTGCAGCATCGCTTTGTAGCAGCCCGCGTCCCATGCGGCTTGGAGCGTGCCGGCCATGATCTGCTTGCCCAGACCGGTGCCCCGCAGGGTTTCCTCAACTACGACGTTCTCGATGACCGCATAGGGCGATGCCGACCGGGTGAGGTTCGGGATCAGGTTCAGGTACGTCGTGGCGATGATGGCCCCATCGGCTTCGAGGACGAACAGGTGCAGGCCGGGTGAGCCCAGAATGTGCGCGAACGCCGCTGCGTCGGACTTGTCACGCAGCACCGGGTCCCCCGGATGCAGTTGCCGGTAGAGGCGCATTATGTGTTCGAAGTCGCCTGGCCTGGCCTCGCGGAATTGAGTCATGTCCGCAGGCTAGCGCTCCGACTGCGGAGGGTGATCTTCATGCCTGATTCGCAGCTTGCCGACTGTAATGACTGGCACGGGCGCGGACTTGATGGCGGCAGCGCCAATCGGACAAGCCCGCGCCGTGGACCGGCCTGGCGACGAGCGTGGTGAACCGGCGCTGGATCTCGTTGCAGGTGAGCGGTACCAGGTCGGTCGCACCGGGATGCCGGGCGTGCTCCTGTCACCGGGAACTGTCGCGAGTCGAGTCATGCGGGGGTTCGAGCAACCCCCGTCCGCCCGCCCCACCTCAGTGCGCCGCGTCCAGCCGCGCCCGCTGCTCTTCCGTCAGTTCCAGGTCGACCGCCGCCAGGTTCTCCTTCAGCTGGGCCACCGACGACGCCCCGGCCAGCGGGATCAGGGGAAGCCGGCTGCCGATCTGCCAGGCCAGAACGACCTGGTTGATGCCCGCCCCCGTCTCGGCGGCGACCTCGCGCAGGACCGCGAGCCGGGCAGGGGTGCCGGGGTGGTCGTAGTCCTCGGGGAGCGGCTTGTCCGGGCGGGTGTACGCGCCGGCGAGCAGCGGTGAGTAGGCGACCAGCGTGAGGTCCTGTTCGGCGCGCAGATAGCTGAGCAGTTCGGGTCCGGCGTGACCCAGGCTGCCGTCCTCGAAGAGGGGGCTGGGTACGTCGAAGCGGGGGCGGAGGTGACTGTGCTGGTACTGCAGCACCTCGTAGCCGGGCAGCCCGGCCGCGGCCGCGAGCGCCCGGGCGCGCTCCACTCGCCAGACGGCGTGGTTGCTGGCCCCCAGCAGCCCGACCGTGCCGTTCGCCGTCAGTTCCCCGAACGCCTCGACGGTCTCGGCGAGCGGGACGGACCGGTCTTCGATGTGGGCGTAGAGCAGGTCGAGCTTCTCCACCCCGAGACGTTCCCGGCTGCGCTCGGCGGCCTCGCGCACCGCCTTGGCCGACAGGCCCTCCGGGTTGTCGATGAACCCGGTGCCGGGTGCGAGCGGTTCGGCGCCCAGTTTGGTGGCGATGACAATCTCGTCCCCGACACCGCGGCTGCGCCGCCACTTGCCGAGCAGCCGTTCGCTCTGGCCGCCGAGGCCGCCCTCGATCCAGAACGCGTAGTTGTCGGAGGTGTCGATGAAGGTGCCGCCGGCCTCGACGTAGTGGTCCAGGATCGCGAACGACGTCCTCTCGTCGGTGATCGACCCGAAGAGCATGGCGCCCAGCGCGAGGACGCTCACCTCGCGACGGGTGGCGGGATCTGTGCCGATGGTGCGGTACTTCATGACGTTCCCCTCCGGTTCCGGTCACCGTCGTCCGGTGGCCATGAGCAGGAGTCTGCGTGTTGAAGTGCGCTTCAACGCAAGGGTGTCGGGGAGATCGGCCGCCGGGTGTTGATCACCTCCGCCTCACTTGGTCCTTGACCTCGGAGTCCGGACGACGCTTCGTACGTGATCACTCGGATCGCTGGCGCGGTCAGCCGGGTACCGCTCTCCTCGGGTCCGCCGGAGCCATGTCCCGTGCGATATCGCGTGTGGTGCGACCGAAGATCTCGATCGCACGGTTACCTCCGTCCGACCGCCACGTCAGGCCGTATCCGAGGGGTTTGTCCCCCACCACGGGGACGTAGCAGATACCAGGACGACCGTGGTAGAGGGCGACATGGGCCCCTGCAAGCAGAGCCCCGTTGCCGCCCGCGACGAGCGTCAGTGCCTCCTGGAAGTTGGTGACGGACGGACCCTGGCCGATCTCCCGGCCACTGGGGGTGCGCGTCGGCAGTTGATGCTCCAGCCAGTACGCCGGAATGTCTCCCGCGATCGTCAGCAACGCCACACCTGCCAGGTCCTCGAGCGTCACCGTGTCCCGTCCGGCCAGGGGATGCCCAGCGGCGACCGCCAGCACCCTTTCCTCGGCCAGGAGCGTCGGTCCGCGGGTCAAGTCGTCCTCGTGCACGGGGAAATCGGTCAACTGGAGGTCGAAATCGCCCCTCCGCAGCATTCCGTACGGGTCCGAGAGCGGCACTTCGCACACCTCGACGGCGAGTTCGGGATGGGTGGTGCGCAGCCTCTCGGTCGCCTTCATCACCATCTCTCCGGCCAGTGGTGTGGAGAAGCCGACGTGCAGCACTCCCTCGATGGCGCGCGCCGACGCGACGGCACGCCCCAGGGCGCTCTCGATGCCCCGGTAGTGCGGCTCGAGGTCGTCGCGGAGTCGGCTGCCGAGGGCAGTGAGCGCCACACTGCGACTCGTCCGCGTGAACAGAGGCGCTCCTACGCGTCGCTCCAGCTTCTGGATGAGCTGACTCACCCGTGCCCGGGAGAGGCGCAGACGGGTGGCGGTCCGGCCGAAGTGCAGTTCCTCGGCAAGTACGAGAAAGCATTCGAGTTCGTTCTGGTCCATGTACGTCTCCGGGATCGCGTAGGACACGGATCGGTAAGCCTGGTTGAACGAACGTTGCGATCATCGCTGTTGTTCCCGTCCGGGGTGTGGAGAAGGCTTGAGGCATCACCAACTCCCAACACTCCGGAAGGGGTTCCTCGTCATGAGTGCCTTGAGTACCTCGAGCGGGCCGGGCTCGCGCAAGTGGGGCGTGCTGCTCGTGCTGTGCGGCGCGATCTTCCTCGAAGGCATCGATGTCGCGATGCTCAACGTGGCGCTGCCGTCTATCCGCGCCGACCTCGGACTCTCCACCGGTGACCTGCAGTGGGTCATGAGCGCCTACGTACTCGGTTACGGCGGCTTCATGCTCCTCGGCGGGAGGGCGGCCGACCTGTTCGGACGCCGTCAGATGTTCGTCCTCTGGCTCACCGTCTTCCTTCTGTTCTCCGGGCTCGGCGGATTCGCCACCGAGGGATGGATGCTGATCGTCGCGCGGTTCGTCACGGGCGTGGCGGCGGCCTTCATGACCCCGGCGGGTCTGTCCATCATCACGACGGGCTTCGCCGAAGGTCCGGAGCGGAACAAGGCGTTGCTCCTCTACTCGGGCACCGCCGCGGGAGGCTTCACGGTCGGGTTGGTCGCCGGCGGGTTGCTCACCGCCATCGGGTGGCGCTGGGTCTTCTTCGCCCCGGTCGTTCTGTCCTTCCTCATCCTGGTCGCCGCCCTCGCGTTCGTCCCCAGGTCACAACGCCCGGACAGAACCGGCAAGCGGGTCGACGCCGCCGGTGCCCTCACCATCACCACTGCTCTCGTGCTGACCGTGCTGGGCGTCGAGCGTGCGGCACACGCCGGGATCGTGGCCAGTTCCGGAACCCTGCTCGCCGGGCTGGCGTTCCTCGTGGCCTTCCTCGTCATCGAACGGCGCTCCGCCGAGCCCTTGGTACGCCTGGGCATCTTCCGCAGCGGATCCCTGGTGCGGGCGAACCTCTCGGCGATGCTGTTCGCCGCCGGCTTCTTCGGCTTCCAGTTCCTGGTGGTGCTGTATCTCCAGGAACTGCGTGGCTGGTCGACGCTGCAGACGAGCTTCGCGATGCTGGTCATCGGGGTCGACGCGATCCTCTCGCCGACCCTCACCCCACGGCTGGTAGCCCGCTTCGGGAACGCCAAGGTGATCTTCGGGGGGCTCCTGCTGGCCGTGCTCTCCTACGGGCTGTTCCTCCCGCTGGGAGCGGACTGGAGCTACGCGGCGATGTTCCCGGGCCTGATCGTCCTCGGCCTCGCCTTCTCCCTGGCGTACGGCCCGCTGACCATCGTGGCCACGGAAGGGATCGCCGAGGAGGAGCAGGGGCTCGCGGGCGGACTCCTGTACACGGCCTTCCAGTTCGGTGCCGCCCTCGGGCTCTCCGCGGTCACCGCCGTCAGCGTGGCCGCCACACACGCGGAGACGTCTGCCGCACAGCTGGACGGTTACCGGGCCGGTCTGCTCGTGCCGTTCGCGGCGGCGCTGGTCGCCGCCGTCATCAGCGCCTTCGGCCTGCGCTCCCGACGGGGCTCCGCGCCGTCCGTCGCGGTGAAGGGCGTGCCGGACGCCGCCGAGCGATCCGGCATCCCCGCTTCCCGCTGAATCTAGAAAGGACAGGCTCGTGACCGACACCGTCAGCGCGTTCTCCGAGATCCAGGACTCCTTCCTCGCCTACATCCGCGACATCAAGTACGCGACCATGGTCACGGTCGACCGCCGGCACCGCCCACGCGCTCGTGTGCTGCTTCCCGTGTGGGAGATCGTCGACGGCGAACCGGTCGGCTGGCTCGCCGCGAACCGGACCCCGGTCAAGAGCGCGCACCTCGCGGACAACCCCCACACGACGTACGCGTACTGGAATCCCCGCCAGAACGCGGTCTTCGTGGACAGCGTCTCCAGCTGGGCCGACGATGAGAAATCCAAGGTTCATGCGTGGGACCTCTACAAGCGGGGCGGTCCGCCGGGTCTGGGCTACGACCCGGTCCACTACTGGCGTGGCGGTCCCGGCGATCCCGACTACCACGTCCTGCGCATCGATCCGTGGCGTATCCAGCTCGTCCGGGGTTCCGATCTGCGCAGCACGCTGTGGCGGAAGCGGGAGCCCGCCCCGGCGGTCGCCTCGTCCGCCTCGAAGGACTCGACCGGGAGGCCGCCGGAAAGGCCCCCCGATCGAAGCACTCCTCCGCTGCACACCGCCCGTGCCGGAGCGGACCGTCACGTGCGGTAGCGGGAATGTTCGATGTGCCAGACGTAGGAGGCGGCGACGGCCTCCAGGGCCCGAGCGTGATCGGCAGACTCTCCGACGGAACCGGTGGTGAGGTCAGTGATGCGACTGCGCACGATGGCGGCCTCCTCCTCACACATCCGGGCCGCTTGCCGGAAAGCCGTCTCGATGTCGCAGTCGTTCTCACGCATCAGCAGCGTGGGCAGGCTCAGCGGGATCGGTCCCTCGTCGGCTGCTTCCTTCGCGTAGGAAGCGACATCGTTGATCCATCCGGCGAGGTTGGCCACGGCCGATTCCAGCTCTCGGACCGCCGCCGAGGAACGCTGCTGCCGGGTGAGCTCGTATCCGAGCGCCACCTCCGCGGCTGCCATGACGGTGCGTACGAAGACCGTGTGAGGGCGCATGGCCCGGTAGTCGCGGAACGTGATGCGGCCGGGGGTGTGGAGGTGGTGCGCCTCCCAGAGGATCCCGAAGAGGTTGTCGCGCAGGTGGGCGGTGATCCTCAGATACTGCGTGGGCGTGGCCCGTTCCTCGATGCGGACCAGGAGGTCCCGCAGGGCGGCACCGAAGACGCTCGGCTCGCCGGCGGCCCGTTCGTCGTGGTGGCCGGCGAGCAGCTCGATGAGTTCGCCGCTCCTGCGGACAAGTGCGGCGAGGTCGTCGGCTCCCGCGGTCTCTCCGCAGGTGTCGTCGAACGCGGTGAGCCACAGGAAGAGGTCGGCGCAGAGAAAGAGGCTGTCGATGTCGGCCGTCGGGAGGGTGCGGGCGATGCCCCGGCTCGTGATGTTGCGGAGCGCCCTCAGCGCTCCCGGCGAGCCGATCAGGGGATAGGTGTCGAGCCAGTCTTCGGTATGCCGCTCGATGGCGGCCACGTGAGGACTGACGAGGAAGGGGCCGGGGAAGGAATCGCGAAGGTCCGGCATCGGCAGGGCGGCGGGGAGCGCAGGGGGCATCCTCAGGGGGGTGTCGCTCATGCCGCGGGCCCCAGGACCGCATGCTGCCTGGCTTCGACGATCATGTCGAGGGAGGACGGGTGCACGGTGATCTCGGGGATCGGCCGGACCGTCTTTCCGGGAGCCGGGCGCAGTCGCCACCGGGACGCGACGAGTGCCGTGATGACGACGGCCTCGGTCAGGGAGAACTGGTCTCCGATGCACATCCTCTTGCCGACCCCGAAGGGGATGAAGGCTCCTCGCGGCGGCTGGGGACGTTCCGGGATCCAGCGGTCGGGGTCGAAGCGCAGCGGATCGGGGAACAGTTCTGCGTCCCTGTGCATGGCGTAGGGGCTCCACATGACGTCCGTCCCCGCCGGCAGCCGGAATTCGCCGATCTCCACGGGGGAGATGGCCTGCCGGGTGAGGATCCAGGCGGGATTGTGCAGACGCAGGGTTTCGTCGATGAGCCTGCGGGTGAAGACGAGTTGGGGAATGTGCTCGAGGGCGATCGGTCCGCCGGCGAGCACGGAGTCGACTTCCTCGTGCAGTCTGCGCTCCAGTTCCGGATTGCGGCCCAGCTCGTGGAAGAGCCAGGCCAGGGTGACCGCGGTGGTCTCGGATCCTGCCGCGAGGAGCGCGGTGACCTCAGCCATGACCTCCTCGTCGCTCAGATGGCCGCCGGTCTCGTTCGGGGCGGTCATGAGCAGGGACACCAGGTCGTTGTACGCGTCGGGGTTCGCCCGGTGGTCGGTGATGATGGCTGTGATGGCCTCGCGCAGAACGGCGTTGGCAGCCCGTGCCTTGCGGTTGCCGGGCGTCGGCAGCCGTTCCAGGGCCGCGACGGGGACCATGGCATGCGTCAGAGCGGCCTTGAAGACGGTGTCGACGCTGTTGAGGATCGTCTGTGCCGGTCCTGGTTCCGGGGTGGAGGAGAACAGGGCCGCCATGACGACGCCTTGGGCCATCAGCTGCATCTCGTTGCACACGTCGAGGGTCTGGCGGTCGCCCCAGGCCGAGAGGGACGGCTCCACGGTTTCCCGCATCATCTCGATGTAGCCCGCGACCTGTTCGCGGTGGAGGGCGGGGGACATCATGCGCCGTCGGTTCAGGTGCTGCTTCCCCTCTGCGACAGGCAGCGGGTTTCCCCCGAAGAGTTTGAGCTTCTCGAAGAGCAGCCCCTTGTTGAAGTGCTGGGACTGGCGCGTGAGTACGTCGTGGAGCAGCTCGTGCGAGTTGATCACGACTATCGGCTTGGGGCCGATGTCCAAGCGCACGATGGGCCCGTAGGAGCGGAGCTTCTGGACGTATGCCAGCCGGTCCCTGATCAGAGGCAGTGCGTGTCCTACGAGTGGCAGCCGACCCGGTGCGGTCGGCGGCAGGTCCTTCTCGGCGCTCACGTGCCTGTCCTCACTCTTTGTCTGGGGGGTGATCACGGGGGTCCGTCCGTACAGGGGGTCCGTCGGCTCAGAGGTGACGGATCCGCAGCATCTCCCGCGCGCCGAGGATCTCGGCTTCGATCATCGCGTCGGGCGCGTACAGGGTCTTGTCGTGCCACAGGGCGGGGTGCTCGGTGCCGGCGACCGCTGCGGCGTCCAGGTATGCCTCGGCGCGGCGGAGAGCGTGCACCTGGTGCGGCGCGGGTGTGGGAGGGGCCGCGGCGAGCAGGATCTTGACGGCATACGCGGTCTCCTCGGTGGTACCGCCCCAAACGCCCCATGACCCGTCGTCCCGCTGGGTGTCCGCGGTCCAGGCGGCGGCTCGTGCGACCGCTGCCGAGGCATGGTGTCCGCCGTACTGTGCCAGCGCGCTCACGCACCGCTCGGTGGAGTAGTACGGAGAGGCGTGCCATTTGTCGGGCCAGTGGCCTTCGGTCCTCTGCTGGCCGATCAGCCAGTCGCACAGCTTGTCCGCGCGGGGATCGTCGATGCCGTCCTCCGGGGGGAGGCGCCGCGAACAGCTGACCAATGCCTGGAGTGCGTGGGCGTTCGCCGTGACCGAGCCGGTGTCCTCTCCGATGTAGCAGTCGAAGTGGCTGCCGTTGTGGAACGCGTCGAGCGGGCCGGGCCCGTACGGCCGGCCGACGAGTGAGGCCACCAGCACGGCCATGGCGGTGTCGTCGGCGTCCGTCATGAGGCCGGGTGCGCCGCGTACCCCTTCGGGATCGTAGATTTCGTCGACCCACCCGCGAATGGTGGGCAGGGTGGCGGCGGGCAGTCCTGCCCCGGCGAGCGCGGCGGCAACCCACAGCCGTTCGAAGACACGGATGGGGGCTGCCTCGGGGAAGAGACCGTCGTATCGATGTGCGACGGGTTCCAGGTGCGCGACAGCCTGCTGCACGGCGGCGGGGGTACGTGACGCGGCCCAGGCGGCGGTGGCGGCCGGCGAGCTCCCCAGGAGACCATCGATCTCGGGTATGAGATTCCGAGGTATGTGCCCGGCCATGCCTTCGAAGGTGTGGTGGAATTTGACGGGAAGCGCGCCCGCGGCCTCGTACCGTGCGGCGACGTATGCGGGTGCCCCCTCGTGGTAACCGCCCGGTATCGCCAAGCGGTCCGCCACGGCTCCGCCGTCCAGGCCGGGAATTTCTTCGGTGGCAACGGCCAGGTGTCCGTTGACCTCGGAGATCAGGCTGGGAACGAGGAGTTCGGCTGCGGCCGTGTCGGGCCACGGGCCGTGCGGCGGAAGTGCGCGCAGCGCGGTCAGGCCTCTTGCCGCTGCGCCGGTGAGCCGGGCCCTGACATCCCCGGAGACGGCGCCCCTGCGGAGTACCGCCAGGGCGGCCTCCACCGCGCTGAGTGTCGGGAGCAGACGATAGGGCTCCGGGCCGTCGCCCCAACTGCCGTCGGATGCCTGCTCATCGAGCAGATAGCCGACCCGGCGCGCCTCTCCGGGCAGCCAGGGTGCCGCCGAGATGACACGGGCTGTCTCGTACAGGGAAGGGCGGACTTTGCCCCACCTGTCCCGGTCGACCCTGGCCACCAGATCTGTGGCCTGTTCGGGAAAGGTCGTACCGGCGGGCGCGTTGCTCATGGGGGTGGTTTCCTCCGCATGGTCGGGATGGTGTGTACGGGGGTGCTGTGCCTATGCCTGGCGTGCGGTCGCGGCGTCCGCGAGCGTGCGCAGGGAGGCCGTCGTGACGCCCGGGAAGGGGGCCTCGTCCAGGGCTGCGAGCGCGGTGGTCCGTCGCACGGCGATCATTTCCTCCACGCTCTCCCGGGCGCCTGTGGAGTCGAGGATGGTGCGGACCACATGGGCCTGGTCCTCGTTCAGGTCGCTCCTCCCGACGAGGCTGCGCAGGGTGCTCAGCTGCGCGGGAGATGCTCGTTGGACCGCGAGCGCCATCAGTACGGTGCCTTTGCCCGCGCGTAGATCGTCGAGTACCGATTTGCCCGTGTCGACGGAATCGCCGAAGACCCCGAGCAGGTCGTCCCGCAGCTGAAACGCTTCTCCCAGCGGAATTCCGAAAGCGGTGCACGCTTCCAGCACCGGCTGGGCGGCGCCGGCCAGAGCCGCCCCGATGTGCAGGGGGCGCTCTATCGTGTACTTCGCCGTCTTGTACCGGATGATGTGCAACGCCGTCTCGACATCGTCGGACAGGCGGCCGGTGGTCTGAAGATCCAGGAGCTGGCCGTACATGACCTCGCTCCGCATTTTCGCCAGGAGCGGCCGCACCTGGGCGAGCCGGCGAGGCGCGGCCCCTGCTGTTTCCAGCAGTTCGTCGGACCACACGAGCGCCAGATCACCGAGAAGTACGGCGGCGCCGAGACCGTGAGCCTCGGCCCTGTCGCGGCGGCCGCCGCTGTCGGTGTAGGCCATGGCCAGCGCGCGGTGGGCGGACGGCTGCCCGCGACGGATGTCGCTGTCGTCCATCACATCGTCGTGTATCAGGGCGAACACCTGGAAGAGTTCGAGGCTGGCCGCCGCGCGTACGGCGGCCGCCGGGTCCCCTGTCGCCCCTCCTGCCTGCCATCCGTAGAGGCAGAGCCGGGAACGCAGGCGCTTGCCGCCGACCAGGAGCCTGCGGAGGGTGGACGTCAGGTGCAACAGCTCGGTACCCGGGGCCGCTCGGTCCTTGGCGTCCAGGAAGCCCGTCAGGGCAGAGCCCACCTCGTGGTGCAGAGGAGAGAGGTCAGGGAGAGCAGGAAGTATTTCCGTCATCGGTCGATCCCTTAATCGAGAGCCGTCGTGGTGTTTTTCGCTCGCACAGAGGACTGGCCCGGGACAAGGACTCGCCTGGATGGCGCGGTGGTGCCGAACGCTTCCGCGGACGGCACCACCGCGTCATAACGGCCTTGCAGAGCTAGGCCGATGGCCTCGACAGTGCGCTGAGGTCCGTATCCGCCGAGGCCGACCCGTCCTTCTTCCTGGGATCGGCGGGGCTCCGGGACCAAGGAGTTGCCCCCTTGGCATCGGGTGTCAGCGGCGTGAATCGTGCGGGCAGCGCGGTGAGCGTCCGGTGAACGGCTCCGGCCTGGTAGGCGAGTTGCCCAGCGGGTACAGCCAGTTCGATGTCCGGCAGATAGCTGACGAGGCGTTCGATCGCGGTGGTGGCGATGAGCAGTGCCACATCACTGGCGGGACAGGCATGAGGACCGGCAGCGAAGGCTAGGTGCGCCTTGGAACCCGAGCGGTAGCCGTCGGACGGGGTCCCTGAGTGAGGACAGGTGTTCGCGGCGGCGTACGAGACCATGACGGGTGAGCCCGCGGCTATGGCGGTCCCATAGAAGTTGATGTCCTCCTTGGGCACATGGAAGCTGTAGTTGGCCAAGGGAGACTCGTTCCACAGTGCGTCGTTGATCGCATGCTGGATGGGCAGACTGCCGGTGGTCAGAGTGCCGAAGTAGCGCTCGTCACTCAGCATGCGGACGAGTGTGTTCGCGATGAGATTGACCAGTGGCTCGTTACCCGCGCCGAGCGTGATCAGAATCTGGTTGGTGGCCTCTTCCTGGTTCAGGCCGTTGGGGTGGTCGATGAACCACGAGGTCAGATCCTGGCCGCGCTGGGCGGACTTGGTGGCGTAGAGCGTCTGGAGGTAGGCGCCGAACGTCTGTCCGCCGGCTGCCTGCTTCTCCGGATCGCTGTCCATCATCGCCGCGAGGGCCCACACGAGCCGTGGGCCGTGCTCGTCCGGCATGCCGAACAGGGCGTTGAAGATCATCAGGGGCAGCTGCTGCGCGTACTGCCGGACGAGGTCGACGTTCCCGGTATCGGCGAAATCCTGGAGCAGCGTGTCCGCGTACCGGCACGTCAGGGCACGTACCTCGTGGGGATCCAGGAGGCCGAAGCTGTCGGTGATCACACGCCGCAGGTGTGCGTGCTGCTCGCCGTCGGCGAAGAAGAGGCTCGGCCGCCATTCCACCAGGGGCCTGATCGGACTGTCCTCCGGCACCTGGTGGAGCCAACTACGGGTGTCCTTGGACCAGGTGTCCGTGTCCCGCAGGAGTTCGATCGCTGCCTGATAGTCGGTGACCAGATGGACAACGACACCAGGAGCGACCTCGGCGACGCCGACGGGCCCCTGCCGGCGCAGCAGTTCATAGCTGCGCTGAGGGTCGGCGGCGTGCTCGGCCCCGTACAGGGACACGGGCGCATCGGTCGGGGTGATGGTCACGAGGTTTCGGCTCCGGCTACGGCAGAGGAGATGGAATGGGCGGTGAGGGCGATGAGAGCTTCGAGGCTGCTGTTCATGTCACGGGCGTCGCAGGTGACCAGGGGGGTGGCCGAGTCGAGATCGAGCTTCGAACGGAGCAGCTCTATCGGGTAGTCGGGTGAGTCAGGGAAGGTATTGACTGCGACGGCGTACGGCAAACCGCGCTCCTCGATGAGATCCATCACCTCGAAGGATTCGTCCAGGCGCCGGGTGTCGGCCAGGACGAGAGCTCCGAGGGCCCCGAAGGCGATGCCCTCCCACAGGGGAAGGAAGCGGCGCTGCCCCGGCGTCCCGTACAGATACAGAACGATCTTGTTGCCCGGCAGGGTCCGGCGGCCGAAGTCGATGGCCACCGTGGTCGTGGTCTTGTTGCGCAGGCCGACGAGGCTGAGGTCGTCGGTGGTGGCCGCCGCGTCGGTCATGACCTCATCGGTGTGCAGCGTCGGTATCTCCGACAGCGTCTGTATCGACGTCGTCTTGCCCACGCCGATGGGACCGGCGACAAGAATCTTGATGCGTTTGTGCGTCCCCTCCGGCAGATAGACCGGGCGCGTACTAGGCGACGAGGAGTTGGCGGAGTCCACTCAGAACCTCTTCCATAACTGCTTTCGACGGACGGTCTGCGCGCAATGCGGAGAGAGCGTCCGGGACCGGGTCGCTCGCCTCTAAGTGCCCCTCGCTGACGAGCTGCCCGGCGATCATGAGGCTCGCTCCGACCGGGAGCTTGAGGTAGCCGGCTACCTCGATGACGCTGAGGGATCCCTCCACGACAAGATCGACCATGCGCAGCTGTATCGGTGTGTGATAAGAGGGAAGAGGAAGGCCGGTGGCACGCAGGGCTGTCAGTCTGTCGAGGCTGCCGGCGGTAGGGGCCTCGGAGCCTCCCGTTCCCAGATAGGGCGGAAGCAGCCTCCGCTCCGGACTCATGACAGACCGTCCTGGGCGCGGGCGGGAACGGACATGCTCTGCTGGCCGAGCTTCATGGCCTGGCGGGCCATGGCCCCCGCCACCACGCCCATGGGCATGTCGTCAGTGCCGGCGGCCGCGATCAGGGTGTTGTCCCCGGCCGGCATGACCATGTAGATGCCGTGCTCGTTCTGCGTGGTCGCTGTGACGAGCGGTGTGTTCTCCGGCTGGCCCAGGGCCGTGTTGGTGGCAGCCCGGGCGGCGGCGTAGAAGGCGGACGTCATCGCGCCTATGCCTTCCGCGTCGTCCCGCTTGAGATTCTCCGAGGTGGCCTGGACCATGCCGTCGCGAGTCATCGTCAGGGCGTGCAGGACGCCCTTGATCTCGGTGATGGGTTTCAGGTACCACGCGGACTGGTCGGGCTGGCTGTAGTTGTTGAGCGTCACGGTGTTTCCTCCGAATCGGTGGTTGCTCGGCCGCTGGCCAGCCCCTCCTGGAAGTCGTTCCAGGTGTCCTGGGCGCGGCGAGGATCCTGGGGCACGTACCGGGGAGCGACGTCCTCGGTGGCCGAAACCGCAACGGTGCGCCGGTTGCGCTGGGGCAGTTCCGGCGCAGCCGAGGCGGCGGCAGGGCTGCGGCTCGGCTCGGAGGCAGCGGGCTGAGCGGGGACGGAGCGCTTGCGGACCTGGGGTGCCGAGGCGGGCAGCGGAGCCATCGCGGACGGGGGCTTCGCCTCCTCGTTCATCGAGGTCAGCAGGTTCGGCGGAATCGACAGCACAGCACGCACCCCACCGTAGGCAGATTGGTGGTTGATGGAGACGGCGAAGCCGTAGTCGGCCACCAGCCGGCCGACGGCGGCAAAGCCCTGGGACGGCGGGTCACCGAGCTCGGTGAGCATCACTTCCTGCTGATTGCCCGACAGCAGGCGTGTCCCGCGGACGGTTGCCTCCGCGGTCATGCCCGTGCCCGAGTCGTCGAACGTGATGCACACGTTGCCGTTCCCGGTCTGAAGCACGCTGACCTCCACCATCAGGTCGTCGCGCGAATGCTCCAGCGCGTTGGCCATCAGCTCCGCACAGGCCATCGCGATGGGCTCGGCGGCACGTCCGACGACACCGATGTCGGAGGACCGGAGCCGAGAGATGATCTGAATACGTTCGAAGCCGCGCAGTCGCGAGGAAGCACCACCGATGATCTCGGTCACGTACGTGTCCTTGCGGACATGCCCGGGCCAGGCCCCGTACGCCACGGCGGACTTCTGGAGGAGCCGCAGAAGCTGCTCGTTGAGGTGGTCAGCCTGGAGCAGCCTGCTGGTCAGACTCTGCGGGGCGCTGAACTCGTGCTGCAGCTCGTCGATCTCCGTCTGCAGACGGTACGAGAGCGCCTGCGCGTCCTGGTTCGTGCCTCGCAGGGCAGCCCGAGCAGCGGCGTCCACACGGCGTCGTTCCTTGAGCAGACTGACGGATACGTGCTCGAGTACGGAGTCCAGGAGGAGACCGTCGTCGGAACCGGCAAGGTTCTGGTCCAGCAGGCCGGGAACGGGATGGTGCGAACTGATCAGATTCAGTGCCAGAGCAGGCAGCCGCGCGGAGACAAGGTGACGTACCTCGTCGCGGAAATCCGCCGCATGGGCTTCGACCTCTCCGGCGCGGGTCTCAGCAGCTTTCTTTTCCTTCGCTGCGGTCAGCGCACGCCCTTCGGCATCTCGCATGCGCGATTCGAATCCGTTGCGGGCCGACTCGTATTCCCTGCCGCGCCGTATGTGTTTCTTGCGCGAGCGTGCCAGCAGCACGACAGTGACGGCCAAAAGGACTGTCACGACGCCGAGTGCTATGGCGGAGTCTGATAGCAAGGTCACGGGTGAGGGGTCCTAGGGTTGGGTTCGAGCTGCCGGGAACTTGCCCGGCGGACACGTCGGTCGATAGAGGCTGGCTGTCATTCCCCGATACGCCTGGAGGGACTCTCGGGGCTGTGGTCGAGCGGGTTCGAGCGGGTCGTACGTGGCGTGTGAATGATCCGTGAAGGTTGAACAAGCGGAGGCGACGCCACCACACCTCGGCCGCCGAGGTGACACGGAGTTAATAAAGGGAGCCACAGGAGCGGCACCGCGATGCCGGACGGGCTTCACCGGTCGTCTGTCGGACGCCACGTCACAACCACTGGGTCGACGGGCCTTTGGGGTGGTCGCAGGGCCGCCGGGCCGTCGCTGACAGGGGATCAGAATCCATCGGGGCTCCGTTGGGGACGGGGTCGCAGGCGATTTCCGGCTCTCCGCCATCGAACGCAGTGGTGCCACAGCGACCTGGCATGCCAAATCGCGATCATTGTACGGGGGTTGCAACGCTTGCGCAGCGTGGCCGAGTGCGACAACCGGCGCCTATCCAGGGCGAAGGGGATCATCCGCGCAGCCGCTCCGGCCACGGAAAGGAGCAACTTCCCCCGCGCGCCACGGGCAGTTCATCACCGCTCATCGGACAGGAAGCCACGGATAGACCAACTCGCGGGGTGATTAGCGAGTTGATGTCTGCTTCGCGAATGGAGGCCGGGTGAGACGCGGCCGGTCGTGGACTCGTGGGAGCCACTACGGACGGAGCCGGACGAAAGCCCGCGCCCGGGTTCGACTACGATGCCGCGGCGATCGGAGGTGACACCCTCCGGCCCGGCCCACGAGCCTTGAGGACGGACGGCGCTTCTTGAAAAGGGTCCTGGTTCTGGGCTCCGCCGGCTTTACGGCACCGACTCCCCGGCCGGACAGGGAATTCCCGAACGGCCGGAGTCAGGTCAATTCCTCTCGGCTACGGCCCCGAGGAAAGCATTTCTACCTGACTGCATGGACCGCGGCGGATTGTCTTCGGTCAGCCGGAAGGAGCAATGGCGGCCGGCACCCCCCGCAAACCGGTCGGCCCCGGCCCGGGTCTCGCCCGCGGTGAGCGGAGCGAGCCCGTGCCGGTACTCGGCTGCCAGGGCTTCCCGCTCGTCCAGACCGTGCTGTTCCCGTACGGAGATCCGGTCGTGCCGCAAGCACAACTGCGGGAGCCCTGCGCTCTCGTGGGCGAGCCGCTCCGCCTCTCCCGGCGGACTTCCCCGGGCGGCACGAGGCGGTTGACGAGTCACGTCCTCCTCGGCCGCAAGACCGGGCTCACCGCGGTTCCTCGTCGCCATCGGTCTGTCGTACACAGGAGACGACGACCACGAGAGGCCAGAGCGACTGCGCGAAGGTGATGACGCGTTCGGCGGCTCCAGCGGTGTCGTGCACGAACAGCGCCATCAGGAACCAGCCACCGCCGACCCACATCAGCGCGGTCGCCATGAGCGACGGCCCGGAGCGCAGACCCCACGGCGCGGTCCGGACCGGTGGTACGGCCGCCGGACGCCGCTCGCTCGTACTGCCGCCCCGGCCTGCGGCGCCGCGCCGTACGGCCAGGATCGGCCAGACCGCGAGAAGCGAGAAGCCGACCGCCACCACGGCGCCATGATCCAGCGAGCCGCCACTGCTCGGCGCCGGGAACAGCGCCAGCAGTATCGCCGACACGCCGCCGCCGGCCAGCGCCACACGTCCGGGGGGTGCCGCGGAACGCAGCCCGCAGGCGGTGACCACGTGGCAGGCACCCAGGGCGACCAGGGCCGGGGTCATCACCCAGTACGCGTCGGCGCCCCTGGCTGCGAGGGTGCTGATCGTTCGCGAGGCGGGATCGTACTCGGGCCCCTGGAGGACGGCCGAGATCGCCCAGCCGGCGACCAGCAGAACCGGAGCGCACACCGAGGAGAAAAGGACCCACCAGGGAACAGATCGGCGCATCAGGGAACGGTAGAACATCCGATCCATCGCTACTCGGCGTACACGCCGCTCCGCAGGGCATTCAGCAACGTGGCCACTCCCCCGCCCGCCCCGGCGGGGACCGGGGCGGGCGACGGATTCCCGGATGTCAGAGCGACGTCATGACGTGCTTGATCCGGGTGTAGTCCTCGAAGCCGTACGCCGAAAGGTCCTTGCCGTAGCCGGACTTCTTGAATCCGCCGTGCGGCATCTCGGCGACCAGCGCCATGTGGGTGTTGATCCACACGCAGCCGAAGTCGAGGTTCTTCGACATCCGCATCGCGCGGGCGTGGTCCTTGGTCCACACCGAGGAGGCCAGCGCGTACTCGACCCCGTTGGCGTACTCGAGCGCCTGGGCCTCGTCCGTGAACGACTGGACGGTCATCACCGGGCCGAACACCTCGTTCTGGACGATCTCGTCGTCCTGCTCGAGGCCGGAGACGACGGTCGGGGCGTAGAAGTAGCCCCTGTCGCCGACCCGGTGGCCGCCCGCCTCGACCTTGGCGTGGTCGGGGAGCCGCTCGATGAAGCCGCTGACCTGCGCCAGCTGGCCCGCGTTGTTGAGCGGGCCGTACAGCACGTCCTCGTCGTCCGGCAGGCCCGTCTTCGTGTCGGCCGCCGCCTTGGCCAGCGCGGCGACGAACTCGTCGTGGACGGACTCGTGGACCAGGACGCGGGTCGCGGCCGTGCAGTCCTGGCCGGCGTTGAAGAATCCGCCGACCACCAGGTCCTCGACCGCCTTCACCAGGTCGGCGTCCTCGAAGACGACTGCCGGGGCCTTGCCGCCGAGCTCCAGGTGGACACGCTTGACGTCCTTGGCGGCGCTCTGGGCGACCTGGATGCCGGCGCGTACCGAGCCGGTGATGGAGGCCATCGCGGGCGTGGGGTGCTCCACCATCAGGCGGCCGGTCTCACGGTCGCCGCAGACCACGTTGAAGATTCCGCGGGGCAGGTCCAGTTCCTCGAGGACACCGCCGATGATCTCGGCCATCAGCACCGTGGAGGCCGGGGTGGTGTCCGAGGGCTTGAGGACCACCGCGTTGCCCGCCGCGAGTGCCGGGGCGAACTTCCACACCGCCATCAGCAGGGGGTAGTTCCACGGCGCGACCTGTGCGCACACACCGACCGGCTCACGGCGGATGATGGAGGTCAGGCCCTCCATGTACTCACCGGCCGAGCGGCCCTCCAGCAGCCGTGCCGCGCCCGCGAAGAAGCGGACCTGGTCGATGGCGGGGGCGAGTTCCTCGCTGCGGGTGAGGTGGAGCGGCTTGCCGGTGTCGCGGCTCTCCGCGGCGACCAGCTCGTCGGCCCGTGCCTCCATCGCGTCGGCGATCTTCAGCAGTGCGCGCTGTCGCACGGACGGTGTGGTGTCGCGCCAGACGGGGAACGCAGCGGCTGCGGCGGCCATCGCCGCGTCGACGTCTGCCGCCCCCGAGAGCGGTGAGGTCGCGTAGACGTCGCCGGTGGCGGGGTCCACCACATCGAGCGTGCGACCGTCCGAGGCATCGGCGAGCGCACCGTCGATGTAGTTGCGGAACGTGGTGCTCATGGAACGTTTCTCCTGCTCAGGCTGCGGTGCGGGCGGACAGGTGCTCATGGACGGCGGTCCAGCGGCCGTCGTCGGCGCGGGTGAGAACGATCGTCTCCCGCTCCTGGACCGTCTCCTCGCCGGCGTGGGTGGAGACCCGGGTCTCCACGTCGTGGCTGAAGACGGCCGTGTCGCCGAAGTGCTGGATCAGCTGTGCGGACGAGGTGCAGCCGAGGATGCGGAAGCCGTCCTGCTCCACCCACCGCTGCCAGAGCGCGCGGTACTCGGCCGTGGAGCCGAGCCGCTCCGGGGTGGTGTGGAAGACGAAGGTCGCGTCGGGGGCGAAGGCGCCGAAGTAGTCGTCGAGGCGGCCCTCGGCGAAGGCCGCGACGAGCGCGTCCGCGGCGGCCCGGATCTCCTGGACGGTGGTGGTGCTCATGCACAGCTCCTGGTCACGGGCGTTCGGGCGGGCGGTGCCGGAACGCCCGGCATTCGGTTACGGGGTGTCGGCGAGGGTTCAGTGCGCCGCGGCGGGCTCGGTGGCGGTCTCCTCGGTGCTGCCGGTGATCGGCGGCACGGAGGCGTCGGACGCCCGGACGAAGCGGGGGCCGGCGGGTCCGTAGACGGCGCGCGGCTCGGGGAACACGGCGAGCAGGGCGAGGTAGAGCACGGTCGCGAGGACGAGGCCGACCGGCAGCGAGATGTCCGCGCCGTCGGCGAGGTCGCCGAGCGGGCCGACGAACTGGCCGGGCAGGTTGGTGAACAGGAGGGCCACGACCGCGGAGACGAGCCAGGTGGCCATGCCACGCCAGTTCCAGCCGTTCGTGAACCAGTAGCGGCCGCCGCGCTGGCGGCGGTTGAAGACCTGCAGCGCCTCCGCGTCGTACCAGCCGCGCCGGGTGACGTACCCGAGCGCCATGACGATCATCCACGGTGCGGTGCAGGTGATGATCAGCGTGGCGAAGGTGGAGATGGACTGCGCGAGGTTGAGCGCGAAGCGGCCGACGAAGATGAACGCGATGGACAGGGCGCCGATGAAGAAGGTGGCCTGGACACGGCTGAAGCGCGTGAAGACGCTGGAGAAGTCGAGGCCGGTGCCGTACAGGGCCGTCGTGCCGGTGGAGAGGCCGCCGATCAGGGCGATCAGGCAGAGCGGCAGGAAGTACCAGCCGGGCGAGATCGCGAGCAGTCCGCCCACGTAGTTGGGGGCGGCCGGGTCGACGTACTTCGCGGCCTTGGACGCGATGATCGACGCGGTGGCCAGGCCGAAGAGGAACGGCAGCAGGGTGGCGATCTGGGCGAGGAACGCGGCCCCCATCACCCGGCGGCGCGGGGCCCCGGCCGGGATGTAGCGGGACCAGTCACCGAGGAACGCGCCGAAGGAGACCGGGTTGGACAGCACGATCAGCGCGGCGCCGATGAACGACGGCCAGAACAGCGGGTCGGCGGTGGAGGCGAAGGCCCCCGCGTAGCCGGGGTCGAAGTCGCCCGCGAAGGCGAAGGCGCCGAGCACGAAGAGGGCCGACGCCGCGAGCACCGCGATCTTGTTGACCAGCAGCATGAACCGGAAACCGTAGATGCAGACGACCAGGACGAGACCGGCGAAGACCGCGTACGCGATGCCGTAGGTGACGTCCGTCTCGGGGAGGTCGACAAGCCGGTGCGCTCCGCCGACGAGCGCGTCGCCGGAGGACCACACCGAGATCGAGAAGAAGGCTATGGCGGTGAGCAGGGAGAGGAACGAGCCGACGACCCGGCCGTGCACGCCCAGGTGCGCGGAGGAGGAGACGGCGTTGTTCGTGCCGTTGGCGGGGCCGAACAGGGCCATCGGGGCCAGCAGCAGCGCACCGGCGACGAGGCCGAGGACGGTCGCCGCGAGACCCTGCCAGAAGGAGAGACCGAAGAGGATCGGGAAGGCGCCGAGCACGCAGGTCGCGAAGGTGTTGGCACCGCCGAAGGCGAGCCGGAACAGGTCGATCGGGCGGGCCGTGCGGTCCTTGTCCGGGATCCTCTCGACACCATAGGTCTCGATTTCGGTGATCGAGGTCGTCACGGGTGGCTCCACCTTCCGTTCATGCATGGGGACGGTCCCACAGTGTGTGGCCCATGCACGATCTTCGACAACTGTGCCGATCACGGAGCAGTAGGCTCTCTTCTGTGGCCAGCAACAAACTTACCGTCGAAGATCTGCTCTCCTTCCCGGCACTCCAGCTCACCGTGAAGGCCGGCGCCGGCGGTCTGGGCAGGTCCGTGTCCTGGGCGCACCCCATCGAGCTCGCCGATCCGACGCCCTGGCTCCTGGGCGCCGAGATGATCATGACGACGGGGCTGGCGGTCCCCCGTACCGCGACGGGGCAGCGCGCCTATCTGGAGCGGCTGGACGATGCCGGGGTGTCCGCTCTCGCACTCTCCGCGCAGCTCCACATGCCCCCGCTCCACGACGCGTTCTTCCGGGCGGCCGAGGAGCGGGGCTTCCCCGTTCTCGAAGTGCCGCTCTCCGTGCCGTTCATCGCGGTCGCCCAGGAGGTCGCGGCCTCGGTCCAGGAGGACGCCAGGCACCGGCTGGGCGCCCAGCTCCAGGTGTTCGGCTCGCTGCGCTGGCTGGTCGCCGAGGGCCTCGACACACCGACACTCCTGCGCCGCCTGGAACGCCTGTCGGGTTACGACGTCTACCTGTGCACCCCGCAGGGCCGCCCGCTCCTGCCCGGCGTCCCCACGCCTGATCCCGGTGTCCTGCCGGCCTCCGTCGACGCTCCACCGACGATCCCGGGCGGATTCGTCCTCCCGGTGCCCGCGCCCGGCGGCCCGGCCGGCTTCCTCGTCGCGTTCGAGCGTCAGGGCGCACAGCCGGCGGGCCTCGCCGTCGTCCAGCACATCGCCACCGTGGCGGCGCTGCGGCTGGCGATGGTGCGCAACGAGCGGGAGACCCTGCGGCGCGAGGGCGCGGAGACCCTGGCCGAACTGCTGCAGGAGGTGCTCGACCCGGAGGCGGCGCGCCGCCGGCTCGCCAGGCACGCGATCGAGGGCGACACCGTGCTCCTCGTGGTGCGCCGCACCACCGACGAGGCACTGCTGCGCTGTCTGGAGGACCATCCCCATCTGCTGCTCACCTGGGGCGAGGACCGCTACGTGCTGGGAGCGCCGGAGCTGACGGCGGCGGTCGGTGAGCTGCCGGGCGTGGCGGCCGGGATGAGCCGCCCCTTCCTGCCGGGCGCCGCGCTGAAGGTCGCCCAGCGCGAGGCGCTCTGGGCGGTCTCCAAGGCCGTGGAGTCGGGCCGCCCCGTCGTCCGGTACGGCGACGACTCGACGGGCCGGTGGCTGCCCGACGACCCCGCCGTCCTGACCGCGCTGGTCGAGCACGTGCTCGGTGAGGTGTTGCGCTACGACGAGGCCCACGACTCGCAGTTGCTGGTCTCCGCCCGTACGTGGATGGAACGCGACCGCCGTACGGAGACGGCCGCGGCGGCGCTCCACATCCACCCGAACACCCTCGCCTACCGCCTGCGCCGCTTCGGCACACTCGCCCGGCGCGACCTGGCGTCGACGGGAGCCCTGGCCGAGGTCTGGCTGGCGATCCAGGCAGCGGGGACGCTGGGCCTCACCGACTGAGGGGTCGCCTGGCAGGGCGGGAACGAGGCGTACCGCCGAGGGTCCGCGCCGTCATGCCGCTGCCTCGCGGGCGGCGACCCGGGCGAGGAGTTCGTCCCGGCCGACGGGGTCGGCCCGCGTCGCCGGAACGGTGCACGCGTGGGCTCCGGCGACCGCGCCGTAGAGGGCGCACCGCCGGGGCGGCTCGCCGGTCAGATGACCGAGGAGGTAGCCGGCCGCGAAGGCGTCGCCGGCGCCGTTGGAGTCCACCACCGGTCCGGGCGGTGTGACGGCCGGAATGTGGGTCAGTTCCCCGTCGGCCAGCAGGTACGCGCCCTCGGCCCCGGCGGTCGCGACGACCGCGCCGGCCCGGCCGCGCTCCGATATCCGGCGCATGGTCCGCTCCGTGTCCGTCAGGGCGGTGGTGGACAGGAAGACGATGTCCGCCTCGTACGCGAAGGCCTCGTGGTAGGCGTTGGCACCGTCCCAGTTGTGCAGGTCGGTCGAGATGGTCACGCCGGCCTCCCGCAGCTCGGGAAGGGCGAAGGCGCACGGGTAGGTGATGGAGACATGGGCGTGGCGGCTCGTCGCGGCCAGGGCCCGGACCGTCGCCGTCGGCAGCCGGTCCTCCTCCCTCGAACGGCTGTCGTCGTACAGGGACAGCCGCCGCCCGTCGGGGCCGACGAGGTTGACCGCTCGCTTCGTGCCGCCGGGCAGGGGTATCTCGGTCAGCGCGATGCCGCGGTCCTTGTGCAGGGCGCGGACCAGGTCGCCCTCGTGGTCGTCGCCGATCATGTCGAGGTGATGGGTCCGCAGACCGAGCGCGCTCAATCCCAAGGCTATGAAGTCCCCGGTCTGTCCCGCCCGCGTCTCGATCCCCGGCCGCACCATGTAGCTGTCGGCGTAGGGCAGCGGCAGCTCGGGGACGTACACGATGGTGTCCACGCCCGCGCCGCCCAGGACGAGCACGTCGGTCTCGGTGTTCATGGCGTTCCTCTCGGACCTGGCGCGGCGCGAGGGTGAGGCGTCGACGTCCCTCGCGGTCGACCGGACGCGCCGTCAGCTGCGGTCGCCGACGGGTGAGTCAAGCAGGCCGTCACGGTTCGAGCAAGAACGTGCGGAAAATTTCCGCAACTTGTTGCGGGCCGACCGGATCAGTCCCGGTCCTCCCTGATCATGTCCGCGCACTTCTCCCCGATCATCATCGTCGTGATGCACGGGTTGACCGCGGGCAGGAACGGCATCACGGACGCGTCGGCCACCCGCAGACCCCGCACCCCCTTCACACGCAGCCGCGGATCGAGGACGGCACCGGGGTCGTCGGTGGCACCCATCCGTACCGTGCCTGCCGGGTGGTAGACCGTGTTGTGGGTCCGGCGGATGTAGTCGAGCAGTTCCTCGTCGGTCCGGGCGTCGGCCCCGGGCGCCAGTTCCGTGCCGGCCCAGGAGGCCATCGGCGCCCGGGAGACGATGTCGCGGGCGAGCCGCAGCCCGTGGGTCATCACCCGTACGTCGTGCTCGTCGGTGAAGTAGCGCGGGTCGACCCGCGGCTTGTCCCGGAAGTCGCGGGTGCGAAGCCGGACCGTGCCCATGGAGCGGGCGCGGGTGACGTTGGGCGTGAGGCAGAAGGCGTTCTCGGAGGTCGGGTATCCGCGCCGGTAGGTGTTCATGTCGAAGGGCATGGATCCGTAGTGGAACATCAGGTCCGGCCGGTCCAGGCCGGATTCGGTGTCGGCGAAGATGCCGATCTCCCACCACTGGGTGGACGTGGTGACCATGGGCTGCAGCGCCTCCCACATGATCACGCCCTCGGGGTGGTCCTGGAGGTGTGCGCCGACCGCCGGCGAGTCGACGCGTACCTCCACCCCGGTCTCACGCAGGTGCTCCGCCGGGCCGATCCCGGACAGCATCAGCAGCTTCGGCGCGTCGATGGAGCCGCAGCACACGACGACTTCACGTCGGGCGCCGACGGTACGCGTGTGGATGAGGTCGGGCGCCAGGTACTCGACGCCGGTGCACCGCCGTTCGGCGTCCAGAATCAGGCGCTTGGCCTGCAGTCCTGTACGTACTTCCAGGTTGGGGCGCCGGCCGAGAATCGGGTGCAGGTAGGAGACCGAGGCGGACGAACGGGTGCCGTCGGGGCGGGCGTTGATCTGGAACCAGTGCGCCCCGCGCACGACCGTCGTACCGGTGTTGAACGGTGTGGTGGGGATTCCGGCAGCGGCGCAGGCCTCCAACAGGGCCGTTCCGCACGGGTCGTTCGGCTGGATGGTACGGAGGGTCACCGGGCCGTTGCGCCCGTGGTGGTCGCCGGGCGCGTCGTTGGTCTCCAGCCGTCGGTAGAGCGGGAAGCAGTCCGCGGCACTCCAGCCCGTGCACCCGAGGGCGGCCCATTCGTCGAGGTCCTCGGCCGGCGCCCAGAAGGCGATGCAGGAGTTGTGGGACGAGCAGCCGCCGAGGACCTTGGCGCGGGCGTGCCGCATGAAGCTGTTGCCGTTGTCCTGCGGCTCGACCGGGTAGTCCCAGTCGTAGCCGGATTCCAGCAGTCCCATCCACCGGTCGAGCCGCAGGATGTTGTCGTCGCCGACGTCGGAGGGACCGGCCTCCAGTACGCAGACGGTGACGGACGGGTCCTCGGACAGCCGGGCGGCGACGACCGCGCCGGCGGTTCCCCCGCCGACCACCACGTAGTCGAAGTCGTCCTGCGGTCGGCTGTCTGCCGGCATCTGTGTCTCCAGAGGTCGTAGTGGTGCGGGGCGGCTGACTGCGGGGGCGGCTAACCGCGCGGGGGTTCGGGCGCTGTCGCGTCCTGCACCTCGGTGCGGTGGCTCTCGAGAACTCCGGTCTTGTGCCGCTGCACGAACCAGTAGTAGGCGAAGCCGCCGAGCGCGACGACGCCGATGAAGAGGAACGCGCCCCAGCGCAGGTACCAGTGCTGCGCCCCCGTCGCGTTGTAGACCTCGGCGCGCGGCCAGGCGAGGTTGAGCGACATGGCCGCCCCCCACAGCACGGCGAGGATGTTGATCGGCAGCCCGAACCTGCCGAGCGAGAAGCTGCCTTCGGCGGGCTTCCAGGTGCCCCGCAGCCGGCGGATCAGCATGGGGGTCGTGACCATCAGATAGGCCAGATAGATCATGATGATCGCGATGCTCGTGATCACCGAGAAGATCTGCGGCTGGTTCACGTTGATCACCAGGATGACGACGCCCACCACGCCGATGACGACGGCAGGCACCACCGGGGTCTGGAAGCGGGGGCTGACCCGGGCAAGGACCGAACCCGCGGGAAGGTTGTTGTCGCGTGCCATGGCGAACATCAGCCGGATACCGGCGGCCTGTACGGCCAGCACGCAGACCGTGATCGCGACGACCACGCACCACAGGAAGATCTCACCGATGGTCGAACCGAGAACCTCCAGCACCACGTACTGCAGGCCGCCCGTCGCCAGCTCCTCCGAGGCGAGATCCGGCACCGACAGAAGCGCGAACAGCAGGATCAGACCGCCGATGAGGAACGACGCGATGAGCGCACGAAGGATGGCACGGGGAGCGTTGCGGCTCGGGTTGTGCGACTCCTCGCCGAGCGATGACGCCGTGTCGAAGCCGTACATGACGTACGCGGACGCGAGCGACGCGGTGAGGAACGCACCGAAGTACCCGAGGGTCTGTCCTGCGCCGAGCCCGTTCGTCTCCGTCAGGGCGGTGCTGGGTCCGCGGGTGAGGTGCGCCCCCAGGAAGATGATCAGGCCGATCGCGGCGATCAGTTCGATGAACACGCCCGCCGAGTTGATCCGGGCCATGAGCTGCACACCGAACGCGTTGACCAGGGTGGAGAAGAGGATCAGTACCGTGCCGAGGAGAACGGCGTTGGCCGCCGCGTCGTTCTTGCCGGTGCCGTCGCCCACGAACTGGAACCCGCTGTCGATCTGCGGCAGCGTGATCTGGTAGGCGAGCGCCACGGCGGAGAGCGTGACCATCGTGGCGGTCATCATCATCCAGCCGCCGAGCCAGCCGATGTGCGGGCCTCCCATGCTCTTGGCCCAGTTGTAGACCGAGCCGGCCACCGGGTAGCGGGCGGCGAGCTCGCAGAAGCACAGGGCGACCATCAGCTGGCCGGCGAAGACCATGGGCCAGGACCACCAGTAGGCCGGGCCGCCGAAGCTGACGCCGAAGTAGAACAGCTGGAAGGTGCCGGTCAGGATCGAGATGTAGCTGATGCCCGCGGCGAAGGTGTGGAAGTTGCCCAGGGTCCGCTTGAGTTCGGGCTTGTAGCCGAGCTCGGTGAGCGAGTCGTCGTCGTGGGTGCCGTCGGCCCGGGTGCCGGGGGGCGGCGTGCCGGTCGCGCCGGGACCTGTCGGGTCGGAATGACTCACTCGAACCACCTCTGAGGCTGGGCTGCGGTGTTGCGCCAGATGTGCTTGGCCTCCTGGTACTCCGCGAGACCGGCCGGGCCCAGTTCGCGGCCGACGCCGGACTGCTTCATTCCGCCCCACTCCGCCTGCGGCACGTACGGATGGAAGTCGTTGATCCACACGGTCCCCGCGCGCAGCCCGGCTGCCACCCGGTGGGCGCGCTCGCCGTCCTGCGTCCAGACGGCCCCCGCCAGTCCGTAGACGGTGTCGTTGGCCAGGGCGACGGCCTCGCCCTCGTCCCGGAACCGCTCCACGGTCAGGACCGGGCCGAACGACTCCTCGCGTACGACCGTCATGTCCGGCGTGCACTCGTCGAGCACCGTCGGCAGGTAGTAGAAGCCGCTCTGCAGCGACGGGTCGTCCGGGCGGGCGCCGCCGCAGCGCAGTACGGCGCCCTCCGCCAGCCCCGCGGCCACGTACGCCTCGACCTTGTCGCGATGGGCGGCCGAGATCAGCGGCCCGCTGCGGGCGTCCTCGTCGAACGGTCCGCCGAGCCGGATGGCCCTGGCGCGCCGTACCAGCTCGTCGACGAACGTGTCGTGCAGCTCGTCCTGCACGAGCAGCCGCGCACCGGCCGAGCAGACCTGTCCGGCGTGCAGGAACACCGCCATCAGCGCGTAGTCGACCGCGGTGTCGAACTCGGCGTCGGCGAACACGATGTTGGGGTTCTTGCCGCCCAGTTCGAGCGCGATCTTCTTCACGGTGGGTGCGGCCGCCGCCATGATGAGCCGACCGGTGACCAGACCGCCGGTGAAGGAGACCATGTCCACGCGCGGGTCCTCGCTCAGCGGCGCGCCCGCGGTGGCCCCGGCGCCGAGCACGAGGTTCGCGACACCGGGCGGCAGTCCGGCCTCGGTGAGCGCCTTCATCAGGAGGATCGCGGTGTGCGGCGTCAGTTCACTGGGTTTGAGTACGAAGGTGTTGCCCGCGGCGAGCGCGGGGGCCACCTTCCAGGCCGTCTGCAGCAACGGATAGTTCCACGGCGTGATCAGCGAGCAGACGCCCACGGGTTCGTGGACCACCCTGCTGTCGATCCCCCGGTCACCGGTGTCGACGACGCGGTCGGTGCCGCCGGAAGCGGCCAGGTTCCCGAAGTAGCGGAAACAGTTCGCGATGTCGTCCATGTCGTACTCGCTCTCCACGAGCCGCTTCCCGGTGTCCAGGGTCTCGGCTCTGGCGAACACGTCCTTGTCCCGTTCCACCAGATCGGCGACGCGGAGCAGCAATCGGCCGCGCTCGGCGGCCGGCGTACTCGGCCACGGCCCCCGGTCGAACGCCTCGCGCGCCGCGGCCACCGCCGCTGCGGCGTCCTGCGGCCCCGCCTCGTCGACGGTGGCGACGGACGTGCCGTCGGCAGGGCAGCGGATATCACGCGTTCCGCCCTCGATCGCGGCGCTCCATCGTCCACCGATGAACAGATCGGGCATGCGTCCCTCCGGGCCCGCACGAGGAAGGGGAAGGAGATGTAGCCGAACGTGCTGAGCCAGACACCCAAAGTAGGCTCCATCGGGCGTACTCGCGCGCCGAGCGGGGCCGTACACCCGGGGCCGGACACCCGGCCGTGTTCCGCACCGGCTCGTCCTGATCAATGATGAGGTGCCGGGCTGCCGTCCTCGGTACGGCACCGGCTGACCCAGGAAGGGGTTCCGCGTGCGGGAAACGAAGCCGGACCGATCGGATGATCGCACCGTCCACGGCTCGGGCGAAGAGGCCGACGTGATCGTGGTGGGGGCGGGTCCGGCGGGCTCGTCCGCAGCCTTCCACCTCGCCCGGGCGGGCGTCGATGTCCTGCTGCTGGAGAAGGCCGACTTCCCTCGGGAGAAGGTGTGCGGGGACGGCCTGACCCCGCGGGCGGTGTACCAGCTCATCCGGATGGGTGTCGACATCAAGGCTCCGGGATGGACGCGCTCACGCGGTATGCGTTGGGTGGCCGGGGAGCATCAGGTGCACATCGACTGGCCCGCCCTGGGCCGCTATCCGGACTTCGGCCTCTCGCGCAGTCGTCATGACTTCGACGACATCCTGGCCCGGCACGCCGTTTCCGCCGGAGCACGGCTGCGCAACGGGGTGAAGGTGACCCGGCCCGTGACCGACCGGGCCGGCCGCATCACCGGCGTCGGCGCCACGGCCCGGGACAAGCAGCCGGTGCTCTTCCGCGCGCCGATCGTGATCGCCGCCGACGGCGCCTCCGCGCGCCTCGCTCTCGGTATGGGCCTGCAGCGGGACATGAACCGGCAGATCGCGACGGCCGCACGCCGCTACTACCGCAGCCCGGAACGGTCCCAGGAGGAGTATCTGGAACTGTGGGCGGACCTCCGCTTCCCCGGCAGCCGTCACTACCTGCCCGGGTACGGCTGGATCTTCCCCATGGGGGACGGCCGCGTCAACGTCGGGCTGGGTGCGCTGCCCCACCGACGGCACGGAACCGCGGACCTGCGGGCCACGCTGGACGAATGGCTGGCCCGCACTCCGCCCGACTGGGGCCTGAACGAGGAGAACGCCGAGGGCCCCGTCCGGAGCGCCGCGCTGCCCCTGGGGTTCAACCGCCACCCCCTGTACACCCGCGGTCTCCTCCTCGTCGGCGACTCCGGAGGCATGATCAGCCCCTGGAACGGGGAGGGCATCGGCCAGGCCATGGAGGCCGGCGAAGTCGCGGCCGAGAGCGCCGCGCTGGCCCTCGCCCGCCCCCCGGGCCCGGGACGGGAACGGGTGCTGCACGGCTACCCGGTCGAGATGAACCGACGCTGGGGTCGCTACTACCGTCTCGGGAACGCGGCCGCCGACATCGTCTTCAGCCGTTCGGGCTTCCAGCCGATCCTCAACCGTTACGTCATGGGGTCACCGTTCCTGCTCAACACCCTGGCCCGGATGCTCACCGATCTCACGGACAAGCCCTCGCACGACGTGATCGACCATGTGCTCAACACCGTCGTCCGCCTGGTCCCGGCACCGAAGGTGCGCAGGCGCTGACCTCGCGCCCCGCGCGGCCGATCAGGCCGGGCCGGCGAACGGCCGCGCGCAGACGGAGCGCAGTGCGTGCGTCAGTGCCGCCGTGCGGAGGCGGTCGACGTGCGGGTCGCGTCGTACGGATGCCTGGGCGGCCCTCAGTGTGCCGCCGCAGGAAGGGGCCGCGCGCGCTGCCGCGGAGCCGGCGATCGCGCGGACCAGGCCGATGTTGACGTGGTTGATCTCCTCGCGCACCTCCGCGAGGTCCGGGTGGTCCGTCGGTGCGTCGGCGGGGTTCGCGTCCCAACTGCGGTGCAGAGCGCGTTGCACCAGCTTGTTGGCCTCGATCTGGTCCCGGAAGATCCGTACCGTCACGCCGGGATCGGCTCCCGCTACGCGGGCCTGCCGCGCGGCCGTGCCGAGGACCTGTTCCTCGCGGACCGGGTCGTCGACGGGGGCGCCCGTCCCCCATTTGGCGGCGGCGACGAGCTCGGCCGTGGCCAGCCGCCGCTCCGAGAGGTCGGCGAGCGCGCGGAGCCGGGCGAGGGCGTCCCCGCCGTGGCGCGCGCCGGCTCCGGAATCGGCCGGGGCAGCGGCGGCCGGGCCGCCGCAGACGGCGGCCACGACCGCCCCGACGGACAGCAAGCGCCTCACGTACGCGGTCGGTCGCATGCGCGGATCGTACGGTCCCGCCCCGGCCCGCCCGGGCGTCACACGCCGGGCGGGCTCGGCGCGGGGCGGACGACCCCACGCGGTGCGGACGGCTGACACGTCGTCGACGTCCTGGGCGAAGCCGGTCAGCCGTCGCTCCCACGCCGGTCTCAGGGTGCGCTGTGTTCGGCCTTCTCCTCCGGTTCCCGGCTCAGTGCGCCCGGCCACCACGCGACGCGTCCGATGTCCCTGACCAGTGCGGGCACCAGGAGCGAGCGGACGACCAGGGTGTCGAGCAGTACGCCGAAGGCGACGATGAACGCGATCTGGACCAGGAACGCGAGGGGGATCACGCCCAGGGCGGCGAAGGTGGCCGCCAGGACGACGCCGGCAGAGGTGATGACCCCGCCGGTGGTCGTCAGCCCGCGCAGCACGCCCTGCCGTGTGCCGTGGATCAGGGACTCCTCGCGGACCCGGGACATCAGGAAGATGTTGTAGTCCACCCCGAGGGCCACCAGGAAGACGAATCCGTACAGCGGTACGGAGGAGTCCGTGCCGCTGAATCCGAACACGTGCTGGAAGACCAGTGACGAGATGCCGAGGGTGGCCAGGAAGTTGAGTGCCACCGTCGCGACGAGGAGGAGCGGCATGAGCAGGGAGCGGAGGAGACCGATCAGGATCAGCAGAATGATCACGAGTACGACCGGCACGATGAGGGTACGGTCGTGCTCGGCCGTCTTCTGGGTGTCGTACTGCTGGGCGGTGTAGCCGCCGACCAGCGCATCCGCGCCGGGCACTTCGTGCACCGCGTCGCGCAGGCGCGTGACGGTCTCCTTGGCTGCGTCGCTGTCGGCCGCGTTCTTCAGCGTGGCGTCGATACGGACGCTGCCGTCCACGACGAGCGGCTCGCCGACTCCCGGGCGCCCGGAGACGGTCACCACGGAGACGTCCGCGACACCGGCGACCTGATCGGCGGCCTCTGCGACCTCCGCCGCCCGGTCGGCCTTCGCGATCACCACGGCGGGATTGCCCGATCCTCCGGGGAAGTGCTTGCTCAGGGTCTGCTGGGCGGCGACGGAAGGTGCGTCGTTGACGAAGATCTCCTCGAGGGGCACCCCCTTCGAGTTGAGCGTCGGCATGAAGGCGGCGCAGGCGAGAAGGACGATCAGGGTGACGCCCCACACCTTGCGCGGGGCCCGGTCGACCAGGGCCGCGATCCGCGACCAGATTCCCGCCGAACCCGATGCGGTTTCGCCCTGCTTGGGCCTGGCGGGCCAGTAGGCAGTCCTGCCGAGCAGCACCAGGACGGCGGGCAGGAAGGTGAGCGTGCTCAGGACGGCGCACACGATGCCGATGGCGCCCACCGGCCCGAGCGCGCGGTTGTTGGTCAGGTCGCTGAGCAGGAGGGCGAGCAGTCCCAGGGCGACGGTGGCGGCGCTGGCGACGATCGGTCCGGCGGACTCACGCAGGGCGGCACGCATGGCGGTCCACCGGTCGGAGTGGCGCCCCAGCTCCTCCCGGAACCGTGCCGTGAGGAGGAGTGCGTAGTCGGTGGCGGCGCCGATGACGAGGATCGAGAGGATCCCCTGCACCTGGCCGTCGACCCGTACGACGTCGTGGTCCGCGAGTACGTACACGATCGCGCAGGCCACACCGAGCGAGAAGACGGCTCCGATGATGATGACCAGCGGAAGCAGCACGCTCCGGTAGACCAGCAGCAGGATGACCAGCACGGTCACGAGGGCGACACCGAGCAGCAGTCCGTCGATTCCGGCGAAGGCTTCGGAGAGGTCCGACTGGCTGGCCGCGGGGCCGGCGACCTGCGCACGTGTTCCGGGTACCCCGTCGGCCGCCTTCTGGATCTGCGCGACCGTGTCGGGGAGCTCGTCCCCCAGGCCGGAATCCAGCTGGACGATGCCTTGGAGTGCCTGGCCGTCCTCCGACGGCAGCGCCGGGGTCACCTCACCCGCCACCCCCGGAACGCCGTTGAGCGAGTCCAGGGCGGCCGTTGCCGCCTGCCGCTGCTCCGGGCCGACGTCCGCGCCGTCCTTCTCCGACGTCCAGACGACGATGGCCGGGACGGTCTCCTGCCGGCTGAACGCCTTCTGCTCCTCGACGACCTGGGTGGACTCGGCGCTCTGCGGGAGGAACGAGGCCTGGTCGTTCGTGGCCACCTCGCCGAGCTTTCCGGCGTACGAGCCGAACGCGCCGCCGACGGCGAGCCAGACGACGACGAGGAATACGGGGATCAGCCAGCGAACCGGCCTCGATGCGACGGACATGGTGCTCCCGGGTCGGGGGAAACTCTTTCAATCATCGAGTATCTCAATTATTGAAACATATGATTGGCCCGCTCCCGCCCGACGGCCCAAGACAGTCCGGCTGACGCCTGGACGGATGGCTCAGCGCTGGGGGGCCTGCATACGGGCGAGTTCCGCGTTCATGCGGGCGAGGAAGCGGAGGGTGGCCGCGAGTTCCTCCGGATCGGACGAACTGCGGGCCCCGGACGCCGCTTCGGCGAGCGGCATGAAGAACGAGCGGGCGGCCGCCTTGGCCGTGGGCTCGTAGTGCAGGTGCACGACACGCCGGTCGGTGGTGTCCCGCGAGCGCCGGATGTGGCCGACGCGCTCCAGACGGTCCAGACACGCCGTCACGGCACCGGAGGTCAGACCGAGATGGTCGCGCAGCCGCCCGGGAGTCAGCGGAACATCCGCGTCGAGGATCGCCGCGAGCGCCTGGACATCCGTCGCGTGCAGGCCCTGGGTGTGCGCGTAGGCGTGCACCAGACGGTTGATCTCGCCGTTCATGCGGCGCAACTGCATCGCGAGAGCCTGCAGCTCCGGAACGGCAGACGCTCCCGTGCGTGATCCTTCGCGAGCGTCGTCTGCACTGTCCACCGCACCATACTAGGGCGCTCCGGGGCCGTACCTTCCCGCCGCTTCCCCCCGTTGTGCAGGCACGGAACCGGACACGTCGGCCCGACGCGGCGCCCCGGCTCTCCCGGCCGGCCACCGACAAGCGGAACGGCCTGCGGGGGGACACCGTGGAAGCAGTACATCCGAGCCGGATCGGAGAGGTCATGGAGAGCAGGGACGACGACGGACTGCGGTGCCTGGTGACCGGCGCGACGGGGTACATCGGGGGCCGCCTCGTGCCCGAGCTCCTGGACGCGGGCCACACGGTCCGCTGTCTCGCGCGAAGCCCGGAGAAGCTGCGGGACTACCCGTGGGCGGGTGACGTGGAGGTATCCAAGGGCGATGTGACCGACGCGGAGTCCGTGGCAGCCTCCATGGAGGGCATGGAGGTCGCCTACTACCTGGTGCACGCCCTGACCAGCGGGGCGGATTTCGAGGAGACGGACAGGAAGGCCGCGCGGATCTTCGGTGAGCAGGCGCGCGCCGCCGGCATCCGGCGCATCGTGTACCTGGGCGGGCTCACCCCGGCCGACGTCCCCGAGCAGGAACTGTCGCCGCATCTGCGCTCGCGTGCCGAGGTCGGCCGCATCCTGCTCGACTCCGGTGTTCCGACGACCGCGCTGCGTGCCGCGGTCATCATCGGGGCCGGTTCCGCCTCCTTCGAGATGCTGCGCTACCTGACCGAGCGACTGCCCGTGATGGTCACACCGAGCTGGGTGTCGACCCGGATCCAGCCGATCGGGGTCCGGGACGTGCTGCGCTATCTCGTCGGCAGCGCGCGCATGCCCTCCGAGGTGAACCGCACCTTCGACATCTGCGGGCCCGACGTCATGACGTACCGGGCGATGATGGAGAAGTACGCCCAGGTGGCCGGACTGCCGCACCGGCTGATCCTGCCCGTCCCGATGCTGACGCCGAGACTGTCCAGTCACTGGATCGGGCTCGTCACCCCTGTGCCTGCCTCCATCGCACGCCCGCTCGCGGAGTCCCTGCGGTACGAGGTCGTGTGCCACGAGCACGACATCGCCGACCATGTGCCGGACGGCGCCGGGCAGCCCTTCTCCTTCGCCACGGCTCTCGGCCTGGCCCTGCAGAGGGTTCGCGAGGCCAGAGTGACGACCCGGTGGTCCTCCGCGTCCACCCCCGGCATCCCCAGCGACCCGCTGCCCACCGACCCCGACTGGGCGGGTGGCAGCCTGTACACGGATGTGCGGGAGCACGACGTGGACGCCTCGCCCGAGGCGCTCTGGCGGGTCGTCGAGGGCATCGGCGGTGACAACGGCTGGTACTCCTTCCCCTTGGCCTGGGCGGTGCGGGGCTGGATGGACCGGCTGACGGGCGGTGTGGGACTGCGCCGGGGCCGACGGGACGCCCAACGGCTCCGCGTCGGGGACTCGCTGGACTTCTGGCGGGTGGAGGAGATCGAGCCCGGCCGGCTGCTCCGGCTGCGCGCCGAGATGCGGCTGCCCGGTCTGGCCTGGCTGGAGATGTCTGTGGAGAACGGCGAGGACGGCCGGTCCCACTACCGGCAACGGGCCATCTTCCACCCGTCCGGACTGCTGGGACACGCGTACTGGTGGAGCGTCTCGCCGTTCCACGCGATCGTGTTCGGCGGGATGTCGCGCAACATCGCACGGGCGGCGGGCAAGGGCGGTGGGACGCGTTGAGCGTATCGGTGGTCCTGTTCACCTCGGACCTGCGTCTCCACGACCATCCGCCCCTGCACGCGGCCCTCGCGTCGGCCGACGAGGTGCTTCCGCTGTTCGTCCTGGACGACGGCATCGAGGACGCCGGATTCGGTGTCCCGAACCGGCGTGCGTTCCTCGCCGACTGTCTCCGGGACCTGGACTCGGGGCTCCGCGCCCGGGGCGGACGGCTGGTGATCCGGTCGGGCGAGCCGGCCGAGGAGGTCTGCCGGATCGTCACGGAGACGGGTGCGCGCGACGTTCACGTCGCGGCGGGCGTCAGCGCCCACGCGCAGCGCCGCGAGGAGAGGTTGCGGACGGAGCTCGGATCCCAGGGCTGCCGGCTGCACGTCCATGACGCGGTGATCACGGCGGTGGCGCCGGGCGCGGTGGTTCCCTCCGGTGGGGGCAGGGACCACTTCGCGGTCTTCACGCCGTACTTCCGCCGCTGGTCCGGAGCGCAGGTGCGGTCCCCCTTCGGGGCACCGCGCACCGTTCGCGTACCGGAGGGTCCCGTGTCCGAGGCGGTGCCCTCACGCGCCGGTCTCACGGAGGTCTCGGCGGGACTGGCGGAGGGCGGGGAGAACGAGGGCCGCAAGCGTTTCGCCGGGTGGCGCCGCCACGGACTCGGACAGTACGAGACGCGCCACGACGATCTCGCGGGCGACGGCACCTCACGGCTCTCCCCGCACCTGCACTTCGGCACCCTGTCCCCCACCGAGCTGGCCCACCGGGCCCGCGCGGCGGGCGGTCCGGGTGCGGATGCCTTCGTACGGCAGTTGTGCTGGCGGGACTTCCACCACCAGGTCCTGGCCGCCCGGCCCTCCGCCGCCCGCTCCGACTACCGTTCGCAGCACGACCGTTGGCGCACCGAGCGGTCTGCCGCGGACGAGATCGCCGCCTGGCAAGAGGGCCGCACCGGCTATCCGGTGGTCGATGCCGCGATGCGCCAGCTGCGCCACGAGGGCTGGATGCACAACCGTGGGCGGCTGCTGACCGCGAGTTTCCTCGTCAAGACGCTGTACGTGGACTGGCGGATCGGCGCACGCCATTTCCTGGACCTGCTGGTGGACGGGGACATCGCCAACAATCAGCTCAACTGGCAGTGGATGGCGGGTACGGGCACGGACAGCCGGCCCAACCGGGTGCTGAACCCGGTGCTGCAGGCCAAACGGTACGACCCGGACGGCGCCTACGTCCGCCGCTGGCTGCCCGAGCTGACGGGGATCGACGGCGGTGCCGTCCATGAGCCGTGGAAGCTGCGGGCCGCGGAGCGCGCCAGGTACGACTATCCGGAGCCTGTCGTCGGCCTGGCCGACGGGCTGGCCCGGTTCAGGGAGGCCAGGGGACTCGACTGAGGGCCGGACCACCCGGCCCACCAGGGATCACGGGACAGCGCTCAGGGCGTTTCAGACCTTGCGCCAGCGGGCTTGGGCCCATGAGAAGGCCCCGAAGGCGGCCAGGCCGAGCGCGACCAGTGCGAGCAGCCACGGGCCGGCCGGAGTCTCGGTGAAGGAACGCAGGGTGTCGTCCATGCCCTTGGCCCGGCCCGGCTCGTGGCGGACCGCGGCGGCGACGGCGAACCCGCCCGCCGTCGCGAAGACGATGCCGCGGACCGCGCCGCCGAACATGCCGGAGAAATCGACGGCCCGGCGGACCTTCCGTGTCATCTCGGACATCTTCAGGTGCTTGCGGTACTTGCGGGTCACGGCCCGGAAGGCGATCCAGAGCCCCGCTCCGACGACGGCGGCACCCGCGATCCCGACGATCCACTGGCCGCCGGTCCATTCCAGGGCCCTTGCCGTGACGTCGTCGGTCTGCCGGTCGCTGGAGCCGCTGCCGCTTCCCTGGTCACCGGCGGCGTAGGAAAGGACGGAGTACGACACGAAGCCGTAGAAGAGGAAGCGGCCGGCGGCCATGGCCCGCTTGCCCGGCTTGTCGCCGTCGGGGCCCGCCTGCCCGAAGAAGGCCTCGGACAGGCGCCACACGGCCATTCCGGCCAGCGCCACGCCGAGCACCCAGAGCAGGACGTTCCCGAAGGGCTTCTCCGCTATCTCGGCGATGGCGCCGCCTCGGTCGGCCTGCTTCCCGCCGCTGTCGGAGAAGACGATGCGCAGCGCGAGCAGTCCGACAAGGAGGTAGATCACCCCGCGCGCGACGAACCCCGCCCGGGCGCCGGCGGCCACGGCCTTGCTGTTCGCGGCTCTTCTGGCAGTACGACGTCCGTCCGCCGACAACGCGTTTGTATTCATGAACTGCCGGTTGCCCCCGAAGCGGCGATCAATGCCCGTTTGTCGCTGCGGACGCGCCCCTACTCCTCCTCCGCGGGCGTCGCCACCTGCCCCTTCGCGCGTCGGCCCACGACGGCGGCCGCGCCCAGGGCACTTCCGGCGAAGGCGAGGGCGAGCGTCCACGGCCGGTCGAGGACGTGGTTGGTGGCGTGGTCCAGGGAGTAGCGTCCGGCACCCGTCAGGCCGATCGCGGCGGCGGTGAAGCCGAGAAACGCCGGGTACTCGTAGCCACCGCCCATCGCGAAGAAGCCCGCGGGGGCGTGTACGGCGACAGCACCGGCCATCGTGCCGGCCGCGGCGGCTCCGGCCGCCGGGGTGGCGAGACCGAGGGCCAGCAGGACCCCTCCGCCGGCCTCGCCGAGTCCGGCGGCCACTGCGCTGTACTTGGGCGGGTGGAAGCCCATGGCCTCCATTCCCGCGGTGGTGCCCTCGATACCGCCGCCGCCGAACCAGCCGGCGAGCTTCTGGCTGCCGTGGGCCGCCAGCACGGCGCCCGTACCGACCCTGAGTATGAGAAGTCCGAGGTCACGCCGGTTGATGCAGGTCATGGGGGTCTCCCGTCGAGGCGGAGCGCGCGGAGGTACGAAACCGTACGAATCCACTGTCGTCGCGCCCGGGCGGCGGGGTGCGGCAGTGCTGGGCCGTTCGGGGGCCGCCCGTGCGGGGACTGCGCTGCAGGAGTCACCGAGTGCGACGTACGTCATTGTGCAACTAGTTGCACAATGACGTTCCCCTCGTCTACAACTGGCACGACGACACTGTGCGAGGAGACCCGGATGAGCCCGTACCCCCACCTGCTGAGCCCGCTCGACCTCGGCTTCACCACCCTGCCCAACCGGGTGCTGATGGGATCGATGCACATCGGCCTGGAGGAGGTCGAGCGCGGTTTCGAGCGGATGGCGGCCTTCTACGCGGCCCGCGCGCGCGGCGGCGTGGGCCTCATGGTCACCGGCGGTATCGCGCCCAGCGCCCGTGCCTGCTCCTTCCCCGGTGGCGCCAAGATGACGAACGAGGCGGAGGCGGCGCAGCACGCGGAGGTCACCGCGGCGGTGCACGCGGCGGGCGGCCGGATCGCGATGCAGATCCTGCACTTCGGGCGCTACGCACACCACCCGGACCTGGTCGCCCCGAGCGCTCTCAAGGCACCGATCAGCGGGTTCACCCCGCACGCGCTGACCGACGACGAGGTCGAGGAGACCATCGAGGACTTCGTGCGGGCCGCGGAACTGGCACAGCGCGCGGGCTACGACGGCGTCGAGATCATGGGCTCCGAGGGCTATCTGATCAACGAGTTCATCGTGGCCGCCACCAACCACCGCGAGGACCGCTGGGGCGGCAGCTACGAGAACCGCATCCGGTTCCCCGTCGAGATCGTGCGCCGGGTACGCGAGCGGGTCGGCACCGACTTCATCCTGATCTACCGGCTCTCCATGCTGGACCTGGTGCCCGGCGGCTCCATGCTGGAGGAGGTCGTCCAGCTCGCCCGCGAGATCGAGGCGGCCGGCGCGACGATCATCAACACCGGCATCGGCTGGCACGAGGCACGCATCCCCACCATCGCGACGTCCGTGCCGCGCGGCGCCTTCACCTGGGTGACCGAGAAGGTGCGCGGCGCCGTCTCCGTACCGCTGGTGACCAGCAACCGCATCAACACCCCCGAGCTGGCCGAGGAGATCCTCGCCTCGGGACGTGCGGACATGGTGTCGATGGCGCGGCCGTTCCTCGCCGACCCGGACTTCGTCGCCAAGGCGGCCGAGGGGCGTGCCGACGCGATCAACACCTGCATCGGCTGCAACCAGGCCTGCCTGGACCACATCTTCAGCCTCCAGATCACCTCCTGCCTGGTGAATCCGCGCGCCTGCCACGAGACCGAGCTGGTGCTCTCGCCGACCCGTACCCGCAAGCGCGTCGCCGTGGTCGGCGCGGGTCCCGCCGGTCTGGCGTGTGCCGTCACGTCCGCCGAGCGCGGGCACGCGGTGACGCTGTTCGACGCGGCCGACGAGATCGGCGGCCAGCTCAACGTGGCGCGCCGGGTGCCCGGCAAGGAGGAGTTCAACGAGACGCTGCGCTACTTCCGTACCCGGCTGGCCGAGGAGGGCGTCGAGCTCCGGCTCGGCACGCGCGCCACGTCCGCCGAGCTCGACGGCTACGACGAGATCGTCCTGGCGACCGGGGTCGAGCCCCGCTCCCCCGCGATCCCCGGTGTCGAGCACCCGAGTGTCGTCAGCTACCTGGACGTCCTGCGCGACGGGGCACCGGTCGGCGACCGGGTCGCGCTCGTCGGGGCCGGCGGCATCGGCTTCGACGTCGCCGAGTTCCTCACGGACGGCGGTGACGCGGCAAGCCTGGACCCGGAGGTGTTCTTCCGGCAGTGGGGCGTGGACACCGACTACGCGGACCGTGGCGGACTGCGTGCCCCCGAGCGTCCGAAGTCGCCCCGCACGGTGCATCTGATCCAGCGCAAGGCGAGCAAGGTCGGGGCCGGACTCGGCAAGACGACCGGCTGGATCCATCGCACCGAACTGCGCCACCGCGGCGTCACGATGATCGCGGGCGCCTCGTACGACCTCATCGACGACGAGGGCCTGCACCTCACCGTCGACGGCGAGCAGCACCTGCTCCCGGTCGACACCGTGGTCCTGTGCGCCGGCCAGGAGCCGCGTCGCGAGCTGTACGAGGAGCTGCGTGCCGCAGGCCGCCCTGTGCACCTGATCGGCGGGGCCGACGTGGCCGCCGAACTGGACGCCAAGCGCGCGATCCGTCAGGGCACGGAGCTCGCCGCAGCGCTGTGACGGCTCCGCTCCACCCCTCCTTAGGATGCACTGCATGTCCCTCCCGCACGCGATCCTCACCGCCCTGCTCGAGAAGCCGTCGTCGGGGCTGGAGCTGACCCGCAGGTTCGACCGGTCGATCGGGTACTTCTGGCCGTCGACGCATCAGCAGATCTATCGCGAGCTGGGGAAACTGGAGCAGGCGGGGCACATCCGGGTCCTGCCGTCGCCGCAGCCGGCCCGCGGGCAGAAGAAGGAGTACGAGGTCCTGCCCGCGGGCCGCGACGAGCTCACGGCCTGGGTGGCGGTGTCCGAGGACCCGCGCCCGGTCCGCGATCCGCTGCTGCTGAGAATGCGGGCGGCGGCGGTGGTCGGGGCCCCCGGGCTGGCCGGCGAGCTGCGCCGGCATCTCGCCCTGCACGAGCGGCAACTGCGGGAGTACCTGGACATCGAGGAACGGGACTTCCCGCCGGAGCGGACCGCGGGCGAGGACACCCTGCGGCATCTGGTGCTGCGCGGGGGCATCGATCTGGAGACCTTCTGGACCGGGTGGCTGACCAGGGCCATCGGCGATCTGGACGGGCTCGGGCCGGACGAGGACCCGGCTGCCTGAAGCCGGGTCCTATGGGCCGCAGACCGATGTCCTGACCGGTTCGGGCCTCAGCCCGAGCGGGTCGGCGGCCCGGGGAGTGCCGATGACCTGACTGCCCACGCCGACCGGGCCGCTGCCGACAGGACTGCTCGTCACCGGACTGCTGTTCGCCTGGCTCGCGCCGACCGGGATCGTGACGGGCGGGCTGACGCCGACCGGGCTCGTCACGGGCGGACGGCCCGCGATCGACGCGCTGCTGACGACGACCCGCGAGGGCGCGTCCGCACCGGCCGGGCCGGATGCGGTCCGCTGCTGGGCGCGGCTGAGCAGAACCACGCCCCGTACCGCGGCCGCCGCGCCGATGAGCGCCGGGACCAGACCGGTCACGCCGCCCTGCAGGCGTTCGCCCAGCAGAGCCAGACCGATCACGGCGGCGGCGATCGGGTTGGCGAGGGTGACCACGGCGAGCGGAGCACCGAGTCCGCCCCGGTAAGCGGTCTGGGACAGCAGCAGGCCGCCCATGGCGAACAAGGACACGAGCACGGCCACCGTCACCAGCCGCCAGCTGAGCAGCGGACCCGTGTGGTCGGTGGCCGCGACCGTGAGCGTCTGGGTGAGCGCGGAGGCCACGCCCGAGGTGATGCCGGAAGCCGCGGCGTGCCGGAGGCCCGGGCGGGCGCCCGGACGGCTGAGACCGGCGACCAGCGCCATCGTGACGGCTGAGACACCGAGGGCCTCGGGCAGGCTGAGCGTGTCGTGCGGGCCGGCGCCTCCCGCTGCCGTCAGCAGGGCGCCGAGACCGAGCAGCGTGAGGAGCGTGCCGCGCCACTCCGTGCGGCTGACCTTGCGTCCGGCGGCACGGGCTCCGAGCGGGACGGCTGCGACGAGAGTGAGCGCGCCGAGCGGCTGGACGAGGGTGAGCGGTCCGTACTTGAGCGCGGCGACGTGCAGCAGCGCCCCTCCGGCGTTGAGGCCGACGGCCGACCACCAGGCGCCCCGGCCCATCAGGCGGAGCACTCCTGCAGACGGTTCGGCACGGCCGGCGAGCCGTGCCTGCGCCACCGCGGCTGCGGCGTAGGCGGCTGCGGAGACGAGCGACAGCGCGACGGCGACGAGTGTGGCGTTCATCGCGGTGCTCCGGATCGTGCGTACGGCCCGGACGCGGACGCGTACGCGGGGCTCGGGACGGGTGAGGGCAGGTTGGGCGCCTCGGCAGGGATCCCGGCGGACTGCCACGGCAGGTGCGCGTGGAGGGGGCCGGGGCGGGGCAGCCGGATCGCCGCGAGGACCACGGCCAGCAGCGCGGAGACCACGATCGCGTCGAGCCAGTAGTGGTTGGCCGTGCCCACGATGACGAGCAGGGTGACGAGCGGGTGGAGCAGCCACAGCAGGCGCCACCGGGAGCGGGTGGCGACGATCAGTCCGACGGCGACCGTCAGAGCCCAGCCGAAGTGCAGGGACGGCATCGCGGCGAACTGGTTGGCCATCGAGTCGGTCGAGGGCGTGGCCCCGTACACCGTCGGGCCGTACACCTGTCCGGTGTCGACGAGAGCGGCTGCGTCCAGCATCCGAGGGGGTGCGAGCGGGAAGAGCACGTGCAGTACGAGCGCGGCACCGGTGAGAACGGCGAGTATGCGGCGCGACCACACGTAGTGGCGCGGCCTCCGCCAGTACAGCCAGACCAGGAACAGCAGCGTGACGGGGAAGTGCACGGTCACGTAGTAGGTGTTCGCCGCCTGCACGAGCGTCTGGCTGTGGAGCAGCACGCCCTGCACGCTCCCTTCACCGGGGAGGTGCAGTGCCCGCTCCAGGTCCCAGACGTCCCCGGCGTTGCGGTAGGCCTCCTCGACATGTCCGTTCGCGGCCTGCCGGCCGAGTTTGTAGACGAGGAAGAGTCCCGCGACCAGAAGGAGCTCGCGGACGAGGGGCGGTCGGGCAGAGGTGTCCGGCTCCCGGTCCGCAGGCTCGCTGCGGGTGTGCATCACCCGTGCCCCCTTGCTGACGAAGCGCTGTTACGGCGGCATGGTCGAGCCCATGCCGTATCGATACGCCAGTGTACCGATACGTTCGCGTATCGGTACACTGGCGTATCGATACACTGGAGTGCAGAGGATCCTCGTCGCAGAGCCGCAGAGAGGGAAAAGCGCATGTCGTCGCCCGGTTCCACACAGCCGGCCGGTTCCGCACAGGAGTCGGCTCCCACGTCGCGCCGGTCGAAGATCACACCGGAACGGGCGCACGAGCTCTACACGGCCGTGCTGGACCTGCTCCGGGAGAGCGGCTACGAGTCACTGACCATGGAGGGTGTCGCCTCGCGCACGCGGTGCGGCAAGTCGACCCTGTACCGGCAGTGGGGATCCAAGCCGGAGCTGGTCGTCGCCGCGCTGCACAGCACCCGCAGGCCGGTGCTCGCGGACATCGACACGGGCACCCTGAGCGGCGACCTGCACGCGGCCGCCGAGGCCGTCTGCACGGCGTCCGACCGCGACTCCACCCTCGTCCACGCACTCGGCCACGCCGCACTCCAGAGCCCCGACCTGCTACTGGCCCTGCGTGAGGCGCTGATCGCGCCGTCGATCGCCGCGATCGACGGCATGGTCCGGCGCGCCGTCGACCGAGGCGAGATCGAGGCGGACAACCCCGCGGCCGAGTACGTCGCCGCACAGATCCTGGGCATCATGCGCGCCCGGCCGCTGCTGGAGGGGCGGTACACGGACGACGCGTTCGTCACCCGCTTCATCGAGTGCGCCGTCCTTCCCGCGCTCAGGCCCCCGGCGCCCCCGCCCGCGCCCCGATGAACGTGGGCCGTCGTCCGAGCGGATGACGGCGGCCCGCCCGCGCCGCACCGTGGGGACGGGGGTGGCGCGCAACCCGGCGGGGGGGGGGGGGCGGGGGTCGGAATGCTAAGGCGGGGGACAGCGTTCCGGGAAGGCACCCTGCCACAGCGGTCCCGGGCCGCC
>NZ_JBHYTT010000024.1:0-31031 GCF_042749285.1 Streptomyces sp. NPDC059499 | reverse complement strand
GCCACCGCCGGGAGAGCGTGAAAAGGGAGGTGGGGGGGCCCCCCCCAGCCGGGGGGGGGGGCCCCACCCGGGGGGGGGGGCGTCTCCCCTGTCCGCCCCGCCCCCGCCGCTTTGTTCCCCGGACGACAGCGACCGCCCACCTGTTCTCGTCTTCTTGACGACATGAAGCCACCCCATTATCGTCGCCATGACGAGAAAGAGGGGGACCATCATGGCTGACATCACCCGGCGCTTCGGCTGGCGACACCTGCGCTCCGCGCCCACGGCCCACATCCGCCACCACAAGCGGGGCAGGCTCAGCCACGACGGACCCGGACTGAGCTTCTGGTACCGGTCGCTCTCCGCGGCCCTCTCCGAAGTCCCGGTCAACGACCGGGAGCTGGCGATGGCCTTCCACGCGCGCACGGCCGACTTCCAGGACGTCACCGTGCAGGCGACCGTCACCTACCGCATCAGCGATCCGGCCGAGGCCGCCGCCCGCCTCGACTTCTCCGTGGACCCCGACACCGGGGTCTGGCGGAGCGCACCGCTGGAACAGATCGCCACCCTCCTCACCGAGACCGCACAGCAGCACACCCTGGACGTCCTGGCCCGGACACCGCTCGCCACCGCACTGGTGGACGGGGTCGCCTCGGTACGCGAACGGGTCGCCTCCGGCCTCGCCGCCGAACCGCGACTGCCCGCCACCGGCATCGACGTGGTGGCCGTGCGCGTCGTCGCCATCCGCCCGGAGGCGGAGGTCGAGCGCGCCCTGCGCACCCCGGCCAGGGAGCAGATCCAGCAGGAGGCGGACCGGGCCACCTACGAACGCCGGGCCGTCGCGGTCGAGCGGGAACGCGCCATCGCCGAGAACGAACTCGCCAGCCAGATCGAACTGGCCCGCCGCGAGGAGCAGTTGGTGGACCAGCGAGGCATCAACGCCCGACGCGAGGCCGAGGAGAAGTCCGCCGCCGACGGCGTGCGCACCGAGGCCGAGGCCGACCGCAAGGTGCGTCTCGCCCGCGCCGAGGCGGAAGCCGCCCGCGAGATCGGGTCGGCCCGCGCCGAGGCCCAGGCGGCCTGGCTCCGGGCTCACGCGGAAGTGGACCCCGGCACCCTGCACGCTCTGGCCGCGACCCGCCTCGCGGAGAACCTGCCCCGGATCGACAGCCTCACCCTCTCCCCCGACGTGCTCACGGGCCTGCTCGCCCGGCTCGGCAGGACGGACCCGGAGGCGCGGGCGTGAGCCTGGCCCCGCGCGCGGTCCTCGTGCACCGCACCACCGAGTACGAGGAGCTGCTCGCCCGGCACGGGACCCACGGCCAGGCGGCGTTCTTCCTCTCCACCCGCGGCCGGTCCATCGACGAGGTGGCCGCGCGGCATCACCGTACACAGCAGGCCCTCACCGAGGTGGCTGCCGCCGTGCCCCTGCAGTGGCGCCGCTCACGGGTGGAGCGTGCGGACCTCGACCGCTTCCTCTTCGGGCCCGAGGACGTGGTCGTCGTGGTCGGACAGGACGGGCTGGTCGCCAACGCGGCCAAGTACCTGTCCGGCCAGCCGGTCCTGGGCATCGACACCGATCCGGGCCGCAACCCGGGCGTCCTCGTGCGCCATCGCGTGCGGGACGCGGCGGCGCTGTGCCGGGCAGCCGTCGCACCGGGCGAACGGGTGGAGTCGCTCACCATGGTCGAGGCCGTCGCCGACGACACCCAGCGGCTGCTCGCCCTGAACGAGGTCTTCTGCGGACCGCCGGGCCACCAGACGGCGCGCTACCGCATCGGCCCCGACGGCGCCCCGGACGGCGGGGAGTCCCAGGCGTCCTCGGGCGTCCTGGTCGGCACCGGTACGGGCGCGACGGGCTGGCTGCGTTCCCTCTGGGGCGAACGCGGCAGCGCGCTGCGGCTGCCGGGCCCGTCCGATCCGCGACTGCTCTGGTTCGTGCGCGAGGCATGGCCCTCACCCGCGACCGGTACCTCGCGGGTCTCGGGTGAACTGGGCCGGGGCGAGGGACTGGCCCTGACCGTCGAGTCGGACCGGATCGTGGTGTTCGGTGACGGGATGGAGGCCGACGCACTGGAGCTGACCTGGGGCCAGACGGTCCGGCTCGGGATCTCCGCCACCTCCTTGAATCTGGTGGTATGACCCCCTTGGAGGCCCTCGCCCCGTGGCCGGATTTGTAACTGATATCTACATGTATCTTCCGTGTGTCCGACGGGGCCGATACTGATCGAACACCGCACACCGAGCCTTCGTGCTCGTGACGCCTCCACGGCTGAGCGGAACGCTCGACCCGAGAGGACCACTGTGCTGGGTGCGATAGGCCTCGATGCCGTCCAGGAGATCACCTACCGCGAACTGGTCGGGCACGGGGCGGCGGACGCGGCACATCTCGCGGGCCGTCTCGCGCTGCCGGAGAAGGATGTCCTCCAGGCGCTGTACGTGCTGGAGCACCAGGGGCTGATCACCCGGTCCGCCGAACGCCCCGACTGCTGGGTGAGCGCTCCCCCGGCGGTGGCGCTGGCACCCCTGCTCTCCCAGCAGCGCCACGAGCTGGAGTGCGCGGAGCTGGCGGCGGCGCGACTGGCCGACGAGTACCGGCCCGAGGCCGTCGCACCCGGCGTGCGCGACCTGATCGAAGTCGTGACCGGCGCCCAGGCGGTCTCCCAGCGCTTCTCCCAACTCCAGCTGGGGGCCGAGCGGGAACTCTGCCTGCTCATCCGCAGCCAGCCGCTCGCGGTCTCGGCCGAGGAGAACACGGCCGAGGTGCTGGCCATGGCGCGGGGCGTGAAGTACCGCGTCGTCATCGGCCGGGAGATGTTTCCCGGACACGAGGGCGGAACCGTCGATCGGGCCGGTCTCGCCGAGTCGCTGGGCCGGGGCATGGAAGTACGTGTGGTCGACGAGGTTCCGACCAAGCTGGTCATCGCCGACGGCTCGCTCGGCATGCTTCCGCTGAGCGACCCCGCCACGGAACCGGCTGCCCTGGTGGCCCGGTCGAGCGGTCTGCTGGTGTCACTGGTGGCGCTCTTCGAGCAGGTCTGGAGCCAGGGCCTGCCCCTGACCCTCGGTGCGGGCGAGGAGATCGAGGAGGCGCCGCTGCCCGGACCCGAGCCCATCGACCTCCAGATCCTCTCCCTGCTGCTGGCCGGCCTCACGGATGTGGGCGTCGCCAAGGAACTCGACCTGGGCGCACGGACCGTACAGCGGCGCATCAAGCGGCTGATGGACCTCAGCGGGGCGTCGAGCCGGCTGCGTCTGGGCTGGTACGCGAGCGAGCACGGCTGGATCACACGCACGCACGGCTGAGAGGCTGCCCCGTGAACCCCAGGACTACAGGGAGCAGGGAACATGACAGCCGACTCCGGGAACGGTCCCACCCGCAACACCCGTCCGCCCGAGGCCCAGGCGGGTTTCGGCGTGGGCGTCGTCGTCCAGGACGGGCAGGGCAGGATCCTGCTCGGCAGGCACCGCGAGGGCACCTGGGAACTGCCCGGCGGCAAGGTCGATCCGACACATGAGTCGGTCGCCGCCGCGGCCGTGCGTGAGCTGCGCGAGGAGACGGGGCTGGATGTCCCCGAAGAAGCGGTGACGGTCTTCGCGATGCTTCACGACGTGGTGGCCGGGACCATCAGGATCACCATGGCGGCCACGGTGTCCGTCGAGGCGGCGGTCGCCGAGGTGACCGAGCCGCATCTGATCAGCGCCTGGCGGTGGACGCGCCCCGACGAGCTGCCGGACCTGCTGTTCGATCCGTCGGCCCAGATCCTGGCGACCTGGCGACCGGATCTCGCCCTCACGCACCCCCCGGTGCACCGTCTGCGGATCGCCGCGGACGGGACGCGGCCAGGACCATGAACCTATAGCGATTATTGATTTGCCTAAAGGTCATAGGCACGCTTAGCGTCGTCGTCATGAGAGCCGTCAGTGAGCAGGACATCCGGGCATCGTTCGTCAATTGCTCCAAGGGCGAGGCGAAGCGCTTGCCGCTGCCCCGCGACCTCGACGACCGCCCGTGGGACGACCTGGACTTCCTGGGGTGGCGTGACCTGTCCGCACCGGACCGGAGCTACCTCGTCACCGACGTGGACGGCGAGCTCACGGGCATCACGCTCCGCTTCCCGTCCCAGCAGCGCGGCTTCCTGCACCGCAGCATGTGTTCTGTCTGCCTGACCACGCACCCGGGCAGCGGCGTCTCCCTGATGACCGCACGCAAGACGGGACAGGCGGGCAGGGACGGGAACTCGGTGGGCATCTACCTCTGCACCGACCTCGACTGCTCCCTGTACGTGAGGGGCAAGAAGCTTCCGGCGCCCGGCGGGCGCTTCGAGGAGTCGCTGACCGTGGAACAGCAGATCGAGCGGACCAGGACGAAGCTCTTCGCCTTCCTGGGCACTCTCTCCGCCTGAACTTCCAGGCGCATCCAGGTGCCTGCGGATGCGGTTCAGTGGGAGTGGATGTACGAATAAGGGACCATTCGTGCGATCGGAGTAGACCGTGGACGACTATCCGCTCCTCAATCTCTTCCTGACCATGATGTACGTCTTCCTCTGGGTCCTGTGGTTCTTCCTGCTCTTCAAGGTGATCACGGACATCTTCCGTGACCACTCGCTGAACGGCTGGGCCAAGGCCGCCTGGTTGATCTTCGTCATCGTCCTGCCCTACATCGGCGTCCTGATCTACCTGATCGTCCGCGGCCGGAGCATGGGCCAGCGGGACGTGAAGCAGGCGAAGGACCAGGAGGCGGCCTTCCGGAAGTACGTGCAGGAGGCCGCCGGGACCGAGGGCGGCTCCGGAAACGGCAAAGGCCACGTCACCGAACTCGCCAAGCTCGCCGAGCTCAAGGACAGCGGCCACATCGATCAGCAGGAGTACGAGAAGGCCAAGGCGAAGCTGCTCGCCTGATCCGCTCCGTGACGTCCATGTCTTCCCGCCCGGTCACCTCACGGGCGGGAAGACATGGACATCCGCATGTCCGCGCGGAATGACGACCGATGGACGAGCGCCGGGAGCAGACCGTCGCACCGTCACATCCGCACACGGGGGCGGCAGTTCCGCCGCACCTAGAATGGACAGCCACACCACCAGGAACTCGCCGAACGGCGAGCCGGCCAACCGGGAGGTCCCGACCATGGCGAGCAAGTTCACCGAGCTGGCGATCGACTGCGCCGATCCCCGTGGCCTCGCCCGGTTCTGGTGCTCCGTCCTCGACTACGAGGTGCAGGACGAGGACGACGAGATCGTCACCATCGGCTCTCCCGCGGCGCCCGGGAGCAGGAACCGTCCCGGACCGGTGCCACCGACGCTCACGTTCGCGCGCGTGCCCGAGGGGAAGACCGCCAAGAACAGGCTCCACCTCGACGTCAACCCGACCGACAGGGAGCAGGACGAAGAGGTCCGCCGCCTGCTCGGCCTGGGTGCCCGGCACGCCGATGTCGGCCAGAGCGGCGATGAGAGCTGGGTCACACTCGCCGACCCGGAGGGGAACGAGTTCTGCGTCCTCGCGAGCCGCCACCCCTGACCGGAGGCCCCCGCGCACAACGCGGGAGAACGACCGAGGACCCTGCCTCACCGAAGTGAGACAGGGTCCTGACCTGGGCTCGAAGCCCTCTTGCACCGTCGGGACGACAGGATTTGAACCTGCGACCCCTTGACCCCCAGTCAAGTGCGCTACCAAGCTGCGCCACGTCCCGGTGCGTTTCCTCCCGGTTGTTCCGGGCGGCCGCGCAGGGCAAACATTACCTCACTCCGAGGACCGGATCGACGTCCGCACCTGCTGGGCGCGGGTTGCCAGGGCTTCGGCGCCGCACGTGACAGCCAGCTTCTGCGCCCGGGCGAGCTCCCGCGGGGAGCGGATCGCGATTCCGTACTCGAGACGGGCCAGCGCGTGCTCGTACGCGGACGACGATGCCTCGAGACGGTGTACGGCCTCGGCCAGCAGGTGCTCGGCCTCCTCCGCGGGTGCGAAGAGCGCGACGCATCGCAGCGCCTCCCCGATCGCGGTGTCCGTGCCGAAGCGCTCCGCGTGGACGCGGGCACGGGTGGCGAGCTGGGCGGCGCGGACCGGGTCGTCGTCGGCCAGGGCGCGGGCGAGGTCGCCCGCCCACGGTGCCCAGATGCCGTTGAAACGACCGCGGGGCTCCAGGGCGGCACCGGCCGCCTCGAGTTCGGCGACGGCGTCCTTCGTACGGCCTTCGGCCAGCAGCAGCCGGCCGCGGACGCACGGGGCGTCCGGCAGGACCATGGCGCTGGGGTAGGGCGGCCCGAAGTCGTACCGGTCGGCGACCAGACGCGCCTCCGCCGTACGGCCGCGTGCGAGAAGGGTGTCGATGAGCAGGCAGGCCGCGTCCCAGTGGACCGGAAGCCCGCTGCCGACACGGTCGGCGAGACGCAGTCCCTCGCGCAGGAAGCCCTCGGCCTCGGCGAGCCTGCCGCGCCGGCGGTGGACGGGCCCCAGCAGGGTGTGGGCGAACGCGAGGTGCGCCCCGCTCCAGCCAGAGATCTCGAAGGCGCGCACGGCTTCGCCGAAGAGTTCCTCCGCCCGGTCGAGCCGGTCGGTGAAGGCGTAGGTGATGCCGACCATCGTGGGGAGTTCGAAACCCCATTCGGAATCGGTCCAGCCGAGACCGCGGGCCGGCCTCCCGTCGACGAGCGCGCGTTCGCAGAGGTCGACGACCAGTTGGGCGTTCTCGCCGCGGAGCATGGCGTCGAAGGCACGCAGCGTGAGAAGGACGCGCTCGGCGTTGTCGCGGCCCTTGAGGTGGTCGGCGTTGCGGGCGAGGCGTGCCGACCGTGCGGGCCCGTCGTCCTCGGCGGCCTGCATGCCCTCCCACAGGAAGTGCGCTGCCTGGAGGCGCATCAGACCGGGGCCGGGGGCCGTGCGGGACGCCTCGGCGGCGAGGGAGAGCGCCGCGTCCTTGAGCTGGTTGTTGTGGGCCAGAGCGGCGGCGAGCCGGAACGTGGCGTCGACCCGCAGTGTCTCGTCGAGCCCCGGCGTATCGAGGGCTGCCCGCAGTTGCTGCACCGTGGTGGCAGGGGAACTGAGGAGTGTGGCGCAGCCCAGTTCGTACAGCAGGGCGGCCCTGTCGTGGGGCCGCGGCGGTTCCTGGAGTGCCCGTTCGAGGCAGCGTCTGGCCGCTTGCGGGGCACCGACGGCCAGGTGCTGGCCGGCTGCTTCGCGGAGCTGGGCGACCAGCTCCTGGTCGTCGTCCGGGTGGACCTCGAGGAGATGGCGCGATGCCGCCGCGGCACCGAGCCCGGCCTGGGTGATGGCCCAGGCCGCCCGTCCGTGCATGGCGGTGCGGGTGGCCGGCGGGATGGACCGGTAGACCGCGGTGGCGATGAGGGGATGGACGAACTCCAGCGGGTCGAAGCCGCTGACGATACGGGCGTCGCGCAGCCGCGCCGTGCAGTCGGCGGCCTCGGCCGAGCTCATGCCGGCGAGGGTCGCCGCGAGTTCCTGCGAGATGTCGGTGCCCAGCACGGCGGCGGCCCAGGCGAAGCGGTTGGCGTTGGTGCCCAGGCGTTCCAGGCGGGCGACGAGACCACTGCCGCGGGCCGACGCGCCGAGCTCGCGCAGCAGCCCGGCGGACTCCTCCACCGGTGGCAGTTCACGGTCCTGCGCCTTGGCGACGAGCTCGACCGCCTCGTACGGGTTGCCACCGGTGACGGCCCACACCTCGCGGCAGAAGGGGTCGTCGGCGTGGTCGCCCAGCCCCGCCCGGACCAACTCGGCCGTGGCGTCGGGGGTGAGTGCCCGCAGGGCCACGCGGATCAGTGCCGTAGGGCCCTCCGGGCGACTGTCCTCGGGTGTACGGGCCATGGCCCAGTCGGAGTTGCGGTCGGCGAGCTCCTGCGGGCGGTGGGCCTGGACGACCAGCACCGGCAGTTCGGTCAGCCTGGCGGTGAAGCCGGAGAGCCACGCGAGGGATTCGCCGTCGGCCCAGTGCGCGTCGTCCACTATCAGGAGCAGCGGCCGGTGGCTGAGCCTGGAGGCGAGCCGGGCGACGACGAAGTCGAGGCCGTCCCTGACACCTTGCGGGTCGGGCTGCGGGCCGGTCGGTTCGGCGAGGCCCAGTGCGGGCGCCGTGATCTCGAACCAGTCGCCGAACAGGGCCCTGGTCTCGTCGGCGGGCAACTGGTCGAGCGCGGGCTGCAGGAGCTGGCGTACGACGTGGAACGGCACCGACGTCACGGTCTCACCGCCGCGTGCCTGCCAGACGGTGCAGCGGTCGTCCGCCATCGCACGGATCTCGCCCAGCAGCGCGGTCTTGCCGATGCCTGCTTCGCCGCTGAAGACGAGCAGACCGCCGGCTGACTGCGCGCCACAGAGTGCGTCCACCGCCTGTGCGGCGGCGGCGAGTTCCGGTTCGCGCTCGTACAACGGCCGGGACGGCTTCATGCCTCCCCTTCCCAAGGTGGTTGCGGAGGTTGTGAGCCTAGTCCTGCGCGGGTGCCTACGGACAGGGTTCCCCCGGTCAACCGCAGGTGCGGGGCACAATCAGGACGTGGACGAATCTCGCAGGGACCGTGACGCCGAAGGCAGGGCGCGCAATGCGCGCCCCCGGGACGGGCTGGGGCGTCCCCTGCCGTACGGCACTCCGGGGGTGGAGCGGCAGCCGGAGGGGGTGGTCCGCTCCCCCGACGAGACCGTGCGGGAGGCGCAGCGGCTCCTGGACGCGGGGATGCCGTTCCATGCGCACGAGGTGTTCGAGGACGCGTGGAAGTCGGGTCCCGAGGCGGAGCGGGAGCTGTGGCGCGGCCTTGCCCAGATGGCCGTGGGGCTGACGCATTCCGCCCGGGGCAACGCCGCAGGCGGAGCACGGCTGTTGAGGCGGGGCGCCGCCGCGGTCGCGGGTTTCCGGGACGCGGAGCCGTACGGGATCGGCGTGGACGGGCTGGTCGCCTGGGCGCGGGAACTGGCCGGCCGGGTGGATCCGGCCGGCCCGGAGCCGGGGGCGGCGGACACCGGAGCGGGGGACGCCGGGGCCGGGGGCGTGCGCGTGGTGGACGCGGCGGCGGAGGCGCCTCGGCTGCGGTCGGGGGGCCGGGCCGGTGCGTGACAACCCGTGCGATAGGTTTTGCTCTTTCTTGACGGTGTGTTGATCACTCGGTCAGCACCCCCGCCCATAGACCTTGCTCAGGAGACGGACGCCCCGATGACCGACATCATCAACGGCCTCGGCCGTGCCACTGCTTACGGGGCCCTCGGCGTCGTACTGCTCGTTCTCGGCATATTCCTCATCGACGCCCTGACGCCCGGGAAGCTGGGCCGCCAGATATGGGAGGAGCGCAACCGCAACGCGGCGTTGCTCCTCAGCTCGGCTCTGCTGGGCATCGGCGGCATCGTGTTCACGTCGATCTGGACGACGTACGACGACTTCGGCAAGGGCCTGGCGTCGACGGCCGCGTTCGGGCTGCTCGGTCTGGTCATGATGGCCGCCGCGTTCCTCGTGGTCGACCTGGTCACGCCCGGGAAGCTGGGGGCCACGCTGGTCGAGCGGGAGCCGCACCCGGCGGTCTGGGTGACGGCGTCCTGCAACCTGGCGGTGTCGGCCATCGTGTCGGCTTCCATCGCCTGATCAAGCCGGTGATGCCCCGTCCCGCGAACACGGTCCTGTTCAGCCATTACGATCCGGCGTCATGAGCACTTCTGACCAGGACCAGCAACAGGCCCCGCAGACCGATGAGCGGCAGGACGGGCACACCGACGGAAGCGACGGGCACGACGGCCACGACGAGGGCACGGACGAGGGCATAGCCGCGTCCGCCCCCGGCGGGCGGAGACTGACACCGCGTCAGGCGCGGCAGCTTCGCATCGTCCTCTCCTCGGTCGGCATGGCCGCGATGGCCGTCGTCCTCGCCCTGCGCATCGCGAGCCGTTCCTCCGTCCTGGTCGTCGGGGTGTACGGGCTGGCGCTCATCCTGTGCGGCGTGGTGATCGAGCTCAGCAGGAACGGACGCACCCGTCTCGGCAGCTGGCTGCTGGGCATCGGTCTGGCAGCGGCGATCGGCGCGGACTGGCTGCTCATTCCCTGACGCCGGGCCCGCGCCTCACAGCGCGGTGATCCGTACCGGCGCACCGTGCGGGTCGACCCGGTCCAGCCATGCGGCGGTCAGATGGAAAGGCCGCCCCGGGACCGCGGGCAACAGCAGCCGCTGCCGGTGGAGTTCGCGCCCGTCCTGGCTGACGACCAGCAGGGGCCGGGACAGCCGCCGTGCGGTGCGCAGGACGAACCGGTCCTCGATCGGACGTGCTCCGCCGGGTCCCGTCAGATTGGGTGCGACCCATCGCAGCGGCGCGTCCACCACCAGGGGGCGCCCGCTTCCGAAGGGCTCGTCCGTACCGGACAGGCGGTGCAGCACGGACACGGCCACGGCTCTGCCCTCGTCCGCCGCGACTCCCGCGCGCTCCACCGCGTGCAGGAGGTTCCCTACGGCGAACACGCCCGGCCGCGAGGTGCGGTACGCCGCGTCGTACGCGGGTCCGCGTGTGCCGGGGTCGAGGGTGATCCCGCCGCGTCGGGCGAGCTCGTGGTCCGGGACGAAGTCACCGGTGAACACGACGGTGTCGCAGCGCAGGGTCGTGGTGCGGCCGTCGTCGTGACGCAGTGACACCCCGGACAGCCTGGTCCTGCCCGTGAGGCCGGTGACGGTGGCCCCGGTGAGAAGCGGGGTGCGCTGCCGGACACGGAAGGGTGTGCCGGGCCGGTCCGTGACCACGGCGACGACATGGACCCCGGCCGCACGCAGGGTGTCGACGGCGGCGTGCGAGACGGGCTCGTCGCCGATGACGACCGCCCGGGTGCCTATCCGCTGCCCGTACAGGTGGACCGCCTGCTGGAGTTCGCCGGTGGTGTGGACGCCGGGAGGCCGGCTGCCGGGGACGAGACGCGCGGACCGGGGACGTTCGCGGGCGCCGGTGGCGAGGACGACGGCCCCGGCGGTGATCCGTTCGAGCCCGCCGGGTCCGGTGGTCTCGACGGTACGGGGTCCCGCCCAGCCCGTGACGGTCACTCCGGTGCGCAGGCCCGCGCCCGCGTCCACCGCCGCGGCCACGCTCCGCCGGGCGTACGCGGGTCCGTCCGCTCCTCCCCGGGTGAGGCGCCCGCCGAATCCGCCGTGGTGGCAGTGTCGGGGGATCCCGCCCGCTTCCTGCTCGCGCTCCAGGATCTCGATCCGGCCCGCGCCGGCTGCGGCCAGTTCGGCCCCGGCTGCCAGGCCGGCGGGGCCCGCCCCCACGATCAGGACGTCAACGGTCCGTTCGCTCCGGGTCACGCCTGTGCCTCCTCGAACAGGGCGCGGACGGCTGCGCCGCAGTAGAAGCCCTGGCACCGGCCGCCACGTGCCCGGGTACGGCGCCGCAGGCCGTCCAGGGACCGCGGCGGGACGGTGGAGGACAGCGCGTCGCGGATCTCGCCGAGGGTGACGTGCTCGCAGTGGCAGACGAGTGTGCCGTACGCCGGGTCCTTCGCGATCAGGTCGGCCCGGCGGTAGGGCCGGGGGAAGGCCTCGCCGAGGTTGGGCACGGTGACCGGCGGGAGCCGGCGCGGTGCGCCGAGTCCGAGACCGGTCCGGGCGAGGAGCCCGGTGACATGGGCGGCGATCGCCATGGACGCGGTGAGTCCGGTGGACCGGATGCCGCCGACGGCGACGTACCGCTGAGCGGGGTACTCCTGGATCCGGTAGTCCTCCTGTCCGGTGGCCGCCCGCAGTCCCGCGTAGACGGCGGTGATCTCCTCGTCGATGAGCGCGGGCAGGATCCGGCGGCCCTTCTCCCGCAGGAGGTGCAGGCCGTCCGCGGTGGATCCGGTGGCGGTCCTGTCGTCGAGCTCCTCGGAGGTGGGGCCCAGGAGCACGTTGCCGAACACCGTCGGTGCCACCAGGACGCCCTTGCCGGCCGCGGTCGGCACCGGCAGGAGGATGTGGCCGACGAGGTCGCGGGCGAGCTTGTCGAAGACGACGATCTGGCCGCGGCGCGGGGTCACGGTGAAGACCTCGTGCCCGAGGAGCCGGTCGATCCCGTCCGCGTACAGCCCGGCGGCGTTGACCAGGTACCGGGTGCGCAGCGTTCCGCGCGAGGTGGTGAGGGCGTGGACGCCCGGCTCGGCGGCGATGTCCAGCACCCGGCAGTTCAGATGCAGGTGGACCCCTGCGCGGACGGCCTGGGTGGCGAAGGCGAGCGGTGTGGTCCAGGGGCAGATGATGCTCTCGTCGGGAACGTCGAGCGCGCCGAGGGCACCCGGCCCCAGATGCGGTTCGCGATCCCTGAGTTCCTCCGCGCCGATGATGCGTGCCGCGTGGTAGCCGTTGCGGCCGGCCTTGGCCAGCAGGCGGGGCAGCAGGGCGAGTTGGTCCTCGTCCCAGGCTACGAGGAGGGCGCCGACGCGCTCGACGGGAATGCCGGTCTCCGCCGCGTACGCGGTGAGCCGGTGATGGCCCTCCCGGACGAGGCGGGCTTCCAGCGAGTCGGGCACGGCGTCGAAACCGGTGTGCAGGATTGCCGTGTTGGCCTTCGAGGTGCCGTTGCCGATGTCGTCGGAGGCGTCCACGAGGGCGATGCGCAGGTGATATCCGGCCAGCTCGCGTGCGATGGCCGTGCCGACCACACCGGCTCCGACGACGGTGACGTCGTACGTGCCGTCCGCGCCACCGGCCGGGGCCGGCTCCCCCTGCGTGGTGATCGTTACGGTCACGGGCGCTCCATCAGCGTGTCCACCGCCGCACGGAAACCGTCGAGGCGTGCGGCCGCCTCGTCCGGGCCGATCCGTGGTTCGTACACGGCGGACGGCTTCCACTCCGGTACCGCCTCCCGCAGCGGCAGGTTCGGGTCGAGTCCGAGCCGGGCCACCGCACCCGCACCGAGCGCGGTGAGGTCGGGCAGCGCCGAGACCTCGACGGGCCGCTGCAGGAGGTCCGCCTGGGTCTGCATGAGAAGGGTGGAGCGGGTCAGACCGCCGTCGACCCGCAGGGCGGTCAGCGGTGCGCCCAGATCGGCTGCCACGGCATCGGCCAGGGCGACGACCTGGGCCGCGATGCCTTCGCACAGGGCGCGCACCAGGTGGCCCGCCGTGGTGTCGAGACCGAGCCCCGTCACGGAGCCGCGCAGGTCACCGCGCCACCACGGAGCGGCGAGGCCGGCGAGTGCGGGCACGAAGGTGACACCGCCCGTGCCGGGTACGGAGGACCCCACCGGGTCGAGGTCGGCGGCGCCCGAGATCACGCCCAGGTCGGTGAGCCAGCGCACGGCGGACGCGGCCGTGTAGACCTGCCCGTCGAGGCAGTAGTCCGTACGCCCCCCGAGGCGCCAGGCCACACAGCTGACCAGGCCGCTGGAGCTGGTGCGCGGCCTGGAGCCGGTCTGCGCGAGGAGGAAGGCCCCTGTGCCGTAGGTGCATTTGGCGTTGCCCGGCTCCAGGGCGTTCTGGGCCAGCAGGGCCGCCTGCTGGTCGACGACGAGGCCGGTCAGCGGGATCTCGCCGCCGAAGCGGGTGGTCGTACCGACCGGCCCCGCACAGTCGACGACGGTGGGGAGCCGCTCGTCGGACAGGCCGAAGATCTCCAGGGCGGCGGGTGACCAGCCGACGTCGTGGAGGTCGAGCAGCTGGGTGCGTCCTGCCGTGGCGGCGTCGGTGACGAAGGCCCCCGTCAGCTGGTGGACGAGCCAGGAGTCACTGGTGGTGACGACGCCTTCGCGGGTCAGCTCACGGCGTATCCAGGCCATCTTGGGCGCGGCGAAGTACGGGTCGAGGGGCAGGCCGGTGAGCCGCCTCAACTCCTCGTCGTGCGCGGCAAGTCCGGCGCACAGGTCCGCCGCCCGCCGGTCCTGCCACACGACGGCGTCGGTGAGCGGCCGCCCGGTGCCGGGGTCCCAGGCGAGGACCGTCTCTCCCTGGTTCGCCAGGCCCACGGCCGCCACGGGTTCGCCGGCCTCCTCCACCGCCTGCCTGCCCGCGTCGAGGACCGAGCCGAGCAGTTCGGCCGGATCGGCCTCGACGGCTCCGCCGGCCCCGTACCGAGGCCGGACCGGGGCGGAACCGGAACCGATCACGCCCCGCTCGGGGCAGATCACCAGCGCCTTCGTTCCGGACGTTCCCTGGTCGATGGCGAGTACCGGACCTGTCATCGACACTCCAGTCGTGCGGGCCGCCCGGAACCGGGCGGGAGCGTGATCATCCGTTCGTTCCGCCCACAGTTGTGCAGACCACGGCTCGCGTCAAGCGCGTCAGAACATCCCGTCCGTAGGAGCAGATTGCGATCAACGTCCCGTGCGAAGACGCTACTTGAGTAAGATCCGCAAAGCCGCCTGATGATCGGTACGGCGCGCTCTAAACTCACCGCCGAGCAACCGACCGGACGCTTCGCGGCAGTTCATGACCAGAGCTGCCCAACCCCCCACGTCCTTGAGGATTCATGACGAGCAGACCATGCCCCGTGCCGATGTGCCCGGCACCCCGCCTCGCTCCCACAGGCCGTACCGGGGCGGGGCGAGCAGATGGGGCACAGTGAGTTCCGGCCCGTGTACCACCCCGCGGGACATGACCACGAACTGCGTGGAGCGTTACAGGACCTGCGTACCGGACGCTGGCTGTCCATGCGCAATCTGCTGGAGAGCACGCCGGACTGGGCGTCGTGGACCCGGCGCACCCAGGTTCTCGCGACCGTTGCCGCAGGCTCCGACGCAGTCGACGCCTGGCTGACCGAGGAGCCGCGGAGTGTGGCGGCGACCGTGATGCACGCCCGGGTGATCGTGGAACGCTCGGTGCGCGCGCACCGGGAGAAGCACCCGCGCGCGCAGGAGTTGTGGCAGGAGGCCTGGGAGGGCTGCCGCTCGGCGGCGCACGCGGCACCGGCGGACCCGGTGCCATGGATCTGCCTGCTGGCGCTGTCCCAGCTCGACGAACGCCAGCGCCTCGACGAGCACCGGATGCCTCCGCCGGGGCCCATGCTGTTCCCGGGGCCCTGGGGCATGCTGGCCGAGGCGGACAAACGGGACCCGTTCAATCGCGAGGCGTATCACCGGATGCTCCAGTTCGTGTACGCCCGGCAGTCCGGCGGCACGCTCTCGGAGGCCGTCAACTTCGTTCAGTGGGCCGCCTCTTCGGCGCCAGACGGCTCCCCCCTCCATGTCCTCCCGCTGTACGTGCGGGTGGAGCGCTACCGGCGTGAGCACGGCAACGAGAAGGCCCTGGACCTGCACTGGGTCACCGAGGACGGCGAACGCGACGCACGTCGCGCGCTGCGGATCTGGTTCGCACGGACCGACCCGGCCGTGCAGTCCCTGCTCGACCTGAATTATCTGGCGCACGCACTGTGGGGTTCGCTCCAGCTCGCCGACGCGGCGCCGGTGTTCCGCGCGTTGGGCCCGTACTTCACCTCGATCCCGTGGGCGTACCGCACCCGGACGCCCGACGGTCCGGCCGGAGCGCAGGACGTGTTCCTGCGGGCCCGTGGCCGGTGTCTCGCCGCCGAGGGCGAGACCGGACGAAGACCGCACGGCTGACCGCGGCCACCCGGTCCCCTCCCCCCACCTCTCCTCTCCCGTCACCCACCGTCCCCTCACGGAGGTTCTTTCCCATGTCCATATCCGCGTCCGTCCCCTCGAGCCCGGAGGCTCCGCAGAAGGACGAGGAGCAGCGGCTCCGCGAGCTCGGCTACCAACCGGTTCTGGCCCGCCGCATGGGTGGCTTCGGCAACTTCGCCATCAGCTTCTCCGTCATCTCGATCCTGTCCGGCTGCATGACCCTGTACGGCTTCGGCATGTCGACCGGCGGCCCGTCGGTGATGCTCTGGGGCTGGGCCGGTGTCGGCCTGTTCGTCCTCTGCGTGGGCATGGCCCTGGCCGAGGTCACCAGCGCGTATCCGACGTCGGGGGCGCTGTACTACATGGCCGACCGGCTCGGTGGCCGCAAGTGGGGCTGGTACACAGGCTGGCTGAATCTTCTCGGTCTGCTGGGGGCGATCGCCGGCATCGACTACGGCGCGGCGCTGTTCACGGGGGCGCTGTTCAATCTGCAGTGGGGATTCGATCCCACTCCCGGATCCACGATGGTGATCTTCCTCTGCATCCTGCTGCTGCACGCCGTACTGAACCTCTTCGGTGTCCGCCTGGTCAGTGTGCTCAACTCGATCAGCGTGTGGTGGCACCTGGGCGGTGTGGCCGTCATCGTGACGGTGCTGGCGATCGTGCCCTCCCACCACCAGTCGCCGTCGTTCGTCTTCACCGAGTTCGTCAACGACACCGGCTGGGAGAACCCGCTCTACGTCGCGGCGATCGGTCTGCTTCTGGCCCAGTACACCTTCTGCGGCTACGACGCCTCCGCCCATCTCTCAGAGGAGACGTCCAACGCGTCCGTGACCGCGGCCAAGGGCATCGTCCGGGCGATCTGGGTCTCCTGGGTCGCCGGTTTCGTGCTGCTGGCCGGTCTGACGTTCGCCATCCAGGACTACGCGGGCACCCAGAACAGTGCCACCGGAGTGCCGCCCGCGCAGATCCTGATCGACGCGCTGGGTACCGCGGGCGCCACCGCCATGCTGCTGATCGTGATCGCGGCGCAGCTGTTCTGCGGCAACGCCGAGGTCGCCGCCGCGAGCCGGATGGTCTTCGCGTTCAGCCGTGACAACGCGCTGCCGGGCTCGGCCCTGTGGCGCAAGGTGAGTTCCCGCACCCAGACACCGGTGCCCGCGGTCTGGCTGTCGGTGTGCGTCGCCGCTCTGCTCGCGCTGCCCTCGCTGTACTCGACGACCGCGTACGGTGCGGTGACAGCCATCAACGTCATCGGCATCACTCCCGCGTACGCCATCCCGATCTACCTCAAGCTGCGCGCCGGCGACAGGTTCGAGCGCGGTCCCTGGCATCTGGGCCGCTGGTCCAAGCCGATCGGCTGGATCGCCGTGGTGTGGGTCGCCATCGTGAGCGTGCTGTTCCTGTTGCCGCAGTCCTCGCCGGTGACCGTCGACTCGATGAACTACGCGTCGATCGCCCTGGTCGCCGTGCTGGTGCTGGCGACCGTGTGGTGGTTCGTCGCGCGCCGCTCGTACAGCACTCCCGCCGCGTACGGAAACGCCCGCGAGCAGGCGGAGATCGCCGAGAGCATCGTCTGACCGTCCCGTTCACCGACGGCGGCCTTCAGCGCAGCAGCAGTTGGAGGCCGCCCAGCACGGTGGCGCCGATCACGATCTGCTCGAAGAGCTTCTGGTTGATCCGGCCCACGCATGCGCGGCCGAGGTACGCGCCGGGGATGACGAACAGGACCAGGACGGCGTCGAGCAGCAGGGACTGCGCGTCGATGAGCCCGAGCCCCACGCTGAACGGCACCTTGGACGTGTTGACGATCAGGAAGAACGACGCCGACGTTCCCAGAAAGCCGAGCTTCCGGAAACCGGCGGACAGCAGGTAGAGCGACATCACGGGGCCGCCCGCGTTGGCGACCATGGTCGTGAAGCCGCCGAGCACCCCGTAGGACCGCGCCTTGGCCCGCCCGGCAAGCGACGGCTTGTCGTCGTCCGGCCGTTCCGCGGCCCGCCGTTCCGCTGCCTGCTGTTCCGGAGCCGCTTCGGACCGGGCCGCGGTGCGCCGCCGCCAGAGGGTGACGCCCACCATGAGGAGCAGGATCGCGCCGATCGATCTGGCCACGGCGTCGTCATCGGCCCACAGCAGGAAGACGGTGCCTGCCACCACGCCCACGGCGACGGCCGGGAAGAGTCGCAGCAGCGTGGGCCAGTGTGCGTGCCGACGGTAGATCAGCACGGCGAGGATGTCGCCCGCGATGAGGATCGGGAGCAGCACTCCGGTCGATTCGCGGGCCGGGAGTACGGCCGCGAAGACCGCGAGGCTGATCGTGTTGGCACCGCTGACGGCTGTCTTGGAGAAGCCGACCAGCATGGATGCCGCCGCGAGCACGGCCAGTTGCCACAGGGTGAGGGTGTCCATTGCGGATCAGATGATAGATACACCGGCCTTCTTTCGGATCATCGGTCCGTCCCGTGAACCACCGGGACGGCAGATCGCTGGCTATGCTGCCAGCGAAGCGGTCACGGAAACGCTCAAACGAACACGCGCAGCGGTACGGCAAGGGGGCCAGCAGCATGCGGGAGCCGGTTGAACTGAGGCGGAAGCGGATACTCGCGGTGGTGCACGCGCGAGGTGCGGTCAAGGTGACCACGCTCGCCGCCGAGTTGGACGTCTCGGTCGTCACGCTCCGGCGGGACGTGGAGGAACTGGCCCGGGCGGGCAGGCTGCGGCGCGGCCACGGGGTGGCCCGCCCCGTGGGGGACGCCGCGGAGACGACGGCGCCCCCGGTCGCGCGGACCGGGGAGCCGGCCGCGGAGGGGGGTCCGATCGCCCTCGTGGTGCCCGAGCGGCATTCGTACCTGTACGAGACCCTGCACGGCGCCCGTACCGCCCTGGAGGCGGCGGGGATGCGGATCGCCCTGCACATCGCGCCGCAGTCGGCCGGGGCCGAACGGCCCCAGGTGGAACGGGCCCTGGCGGGCGGGGCGCGCGGGCTGCTGATCGCCCCGCGGTGGCGCAGTGCCGCCGGCGAGGAGGCGGACTACGGCTGGCTCGCCGAGGTGGGTGTGCCGACCGTCCTGATGGAGCGGCGGCCGCGGCCGGGCAGCGCGCTGCACGCCCTGGACTCGGTATGTTCCGATCACTGGTACGGGGTGCATCTCGCGGTCGGCCATCTGGTCTCGCTGGGCCACCGCCGGATCGTCCTGGCAGCCCGGAACGACAGCCCCACCGCTCGTGCGATCCGGGCGGCGTTCGCCGAGATCGCGGCCGCCCACCCGGAGGTGGACGACTGGTCCGTGGTGCTCAGCTCCTCGAACGCGGGGCCGGGCCCAGGGAGTCGGACCGGCGCCCCGTCCACCGCCGCCCCCTCCACCGCCGCACCGGAGGAGCCGGCTCCGGACCTGGCCGCGCTGCTGCGGGAGCGCGGGGTCACGGGCGCCGTCCTGCACGGTGACGAGGACGCGCTGATGCTGGTGCAGCGGCTGACGGAGAGTGGCATACGGGTGCCACAGGACTGTTCGGTCGTGGCGTACGACGATGTGGTCTCCTCACTGGGCAGCACGCCGCTGACCGCGGTGGCTCCGCCCAGGGCGGACATCGGACGGGCGGCGGCCGAACTGCTGCTGCACCGGCTGGCGCACCCGGAGGGCACGACGGGTCCGGTGCGCCGGGTGGAGCTGCTCCCCGCGCTCAAAGTACGCGGATCGGCACAGGCACTCCCCCTTCCGAGGCAATGAGCGTTTGACCGCTTCAAGCTTCTTCTGATCGATCTATTGACCGCTATCGATCAGCCGATCAGTATTCCCCGTGTCTTGAATCAGGAGCCGCGGGAGGCACCCATGCCTGATCGACAGAGCCGTCGATCCGTACTCGCCACGATCGCCGCGCTGCCCCTGACAGGTGCGCTCAGCGCCTGCAGCGGCGGCGAGGAGCCACGATCGGGCAGCACGAGCAGTACCGGCAGGAACGTGAGCAGCAGGACCGGCAGGAAGAAGCGGGTCACCTTCTGGTCCGCGCTGCGGGGCAGTCAGGAGGTCGTGGACGCGTTCAACCGCGGGCACGACACCCTTCAGGTCGATTTCCAGCAGGTCCCCTCGGGGGCGCAGGGCGGTTACGCCAAGCTCAGCAACGCGGCCCGGGCCGGCAACGCCCCGGACATCGCCACCATCGAGTATCCCCAGGTACCGGGGTTCGCCATCGACGGAGTCTGCCGCGACATCACGGACCTGGTGAGCGACCGGCTGCGCGCCGAACTGCTGCCCCAGGCACTGGGGCTGACCACGTTCGAGAAGCGGGTCTTCAGCGTTCCGCTCGACATAGAGCCGATGGTGCTGCACTACCGCACCGACCTCTTCGAGCGGTACGGGCTGACCGCCCCGCGCACCTGGGAGGACTTCGAGGACGCGGCAAGGACCGTACGCCGCAAGGGCGGTGACCGCCGGATGGCGCTCTTCCCGACCGACGGCGACACCCATCTCGCCGCATTCGCGTGGCAGGCGGGCGCCCAGTGGTTCGACACGGCGGGCGGCGCCTGGAACGTCTCTCTGGCCGATGCGCCCACGCGTCGCGTGGCCGCCTTCTGGCAGCGGCTGACCGACCAGGACCTGGTCTTCATGAACGCGGTGGAGAGCCGGCACAGCGACGTCCAGATCGGCAACGGCCTGGTGCTCAGCCGGCTGAGCGGTGCGTGGGACGCCGGTGCCCAGATGAAGGCCCGCCCGGGCCAGAAGGGCCGGTGGGCGCTGGCGCCGATCCCCCAGTGGGATCCGGCCGACCCCGGTGTGGGCACCCATGGCGGCTCGACCTTCGCGATCACCAAGGACAGCGCGGACCCCGAGGCCGCGATGGAGTTCATCGAGTGGCAGGTCTCGCACCCGGACGCCCTGCGTGCCCGGCTCTCCAGCGGGGCCAGCAGCCAGTACCCCGCCGCGCCCGGTCTGGTCGAGGTGGGCCGCCGGGCCTTCGACCGCGCCTACTACGGCGGCCAGGACATCTACACCCTCTTCGAGCAGGAGGCCCACAAGATTCGCGCGGGCTGGGTCTGGGGACCCCGGATGACAGCCACCGGCAAGATCATGAAGGACGGGCTGGCGCGGGCGAGCGGAGGCCAGGGCTCCATCATCGGAGCGGTCAGGGCGGCACAGGAGGGCACCATGCCGGACCTGAGGGCTCTCGGCCTCTCCACCACTCTGCACTCCACCTGACCGGCGATCCGCACCCCCCGTTCCCAGCAGCAGAGAGGCAGGTGACATCCATGGCCAGCGCCACCCCCGTATCCGCCCCGGCGGGCACCACCACCCGGCCCTCACCGAGGAGCCCGGCCGCCACGGCACCCGAGCCGATGGCCCGCAGGTCCACCCGACGGCGTGAACTCGGTGCCTGCGGTGCCCTGATGACGCCGTTCTTCGTCCTTCTGGTGACCGTCTTCCTGATCCCGGTCGCCACCGCCCTGTATCTGAGCTTCTTCAGCGACGACCAGCCCGGGCTCGGCTTCGGCCCGGAGCGCACGGTCTTCGCCGGGCTCCGCAACTACCTGGCCGTCATCACCGACCCGACGTTCCTCGGCGGTCTCGGCATCGTCGCCCTGTACTGCCTGGTCTACATCCCGCTCATGGTGATCGGAGCCCTCGCCCTGGCACTGCTGCTGGACTCCGGCGTGGTGCGCCTGCGAGGTACGGCCCAGCTCGCCCTGTTCCTGCCGCACGCGGTGCCCGGCATCATCGCCGCACTGATCTGGCTGTACCTGTACACCCCCGGCATCAGTCCGGTGATCGAACTCCTCGGCAAGGCCGACATCACCGTCGACTTCCTCGGGGTGCACACCGTGCTCCCGTCCATCGTGAACATCGCCCTGTGGAGCAACCTCGGCTACAACATGGTCGTGTTCTACGCGGCTCTGCAGGCCGTACCCCGCGAGGTGATCGAGGCGTCGGTCGTCGACGGCGCGGGCCCGGTCCGCACGGCTCTCCAGGTCAAGGCTCCGCTGGTGCGTTCGTCGGTCGTGATGGTGGCGATGTTCACCCTCATCTTCGCGCTGCAGCTCTTCACCGAGCCGATGCTGCTCAGCCAGTCCACGCCGATGATCAACTCGCGCTTCTCGCCCAGCATGTACATCTACGACGCGGCCTTCACCCGCAACAACTACGGTCTCGCGGCAGCCGCCTCCGTCGTCCTGCTCGTGTGCACGATCGCCCTCTCCTACGGCGTCACCCGCTGGACCAACCGCTCCGACGCCGCAGAGGAGAACACCCGATGAGCGTGTCGACCGCACCTCGCACCGCCGCACCGCTGCGGCCCCGGCTCCTCGGACGTTCCGTCGTCAACCTCGTGGTCGGTATCTCGGTGGCCTACACCCTGCTGCCGGTGCTGTGGCTGGTGCTGGCGTCGACCAAGGACCGCAACGCGCTGTTCAGCAGCAACATCCTTTCGCTGGGCGACTTCTCCCTGGTGCGGAACGTCAAGGACCTGTTCGCCATGGACGGCGGGCTGTACGGGCGCTGGTACGGCAACAGCCTGCTCTACGCCGTCCTGGGCGCGGCCCTCGGCGCACTCGTGAGCATCGCCTGCGGGTACGCCTTCGACAAGTACCGCTTCGCGCACAAGGAGAAACTGTTCGGGCTCGTGCTCGCCGCGGTGATGGTGCCGCAGACCGTACTCGCCCTGCCGCTCTACCTGATGGCGTCCGGCACCGGTCTGGTCAACACGTACTGGGCGGTCTTCATCCCGGTCCTCTTCAACCCCTTCGGTGTCTACCTCGGCCGGATCTTCAGCCAGGGGTACGTGCCCGACGAGGTGCTGGAGGCGGCGCGGATGGACGGCGCGGGCGAACTGACGGCGTACTTCCGGGTGGCGCTGCGCATGCTGGGGCCGGGGCTGGTGACCGTCTTCCTCTTCCAGCTCACGGCGATCTGGAACAACTTCTTCCTGCCCATGGTGATGCTGTCCGACCAGGATCTGTATCCGGTCAGTCTCGGCCTGTACACCTGGAACAGTTCCGCGTCCGTCTCTCCCGAGTACTACCCGGTCGTCATCATGGGTTCGCTGCTCGCGGTGCTGCCGCTGATCCTCGCCTTCGCCCTGCTCCAGCGCTTCTGGCGGTCCGGTCTGACGGCGGGCGCCGTCAAGTAGCCGTGCCGCCCCGACCGGACCACCGCACAGGAGAACCATGCCCAGCACTTCCCCCGCCCACCGCCGGCCGCGTACCGCGCTCGCGATGAGCACGGCGGCCGCGGCCGCCGTGCTCTCCCCCGGCTCCATCGCGGCGCTCTCCGCGGTGAGCACGCTCGCCCCGCTGCCCGTCATCGACGACTTCGCCACCGCTCCGGCGCGCGCCGCTCTCGCGGATGCGGAGATCCTGGTCACCGGCTGGGGCTGCCCGCCCATCGACGCGGACGTCCTGGCAGCCGCGCCCGCGCTCCGCGCCGTCGTGCACACGGCGGGGAGCGTACGCGGTCATGTCACCGATGCCTGCTGGGACCGGGGCATCGAGGTGTCGTCGGCCGCGGCGGCCAACGCGCTGCCTGTCGCGGAGTACACCCTCGCGATGATCCTGCTCTCCGGGAAGCGGGTGCTGGAGCGGGCCCGGGACTATCGGGCCTCCCGTCGCCGCGACGCATGGCTCGCCACCCCGCCCGAGGTGGGCAACTACGGCCGTACGGTGGGCATCCTGTCCGCCTCCCTGATCGGCCGCCGGGTGATCGAACTGCTGCGCCCCTACGACCTGCGGGTGCTGCTCCACGATCCGTACGTCTCCGAAGGCGAGGCGGCCGAGCTGGGGGTCCGCCCCGTCACGCTGCCCGTACTCTTCGCCGAGAGCGACGTGGTCAGCGTCCACACCCCGCTGCTGCCCGCGACCACCGGGCTCGTCAGCCGCGAGCTCCTCACCTCGATGCGGCCCGACGGCGTCCTGATCAACACCTCCCGGGGCGCGGTCGTCGACCAGGACGCGCTCGTCGACGTACTGCGTACGGGCCGGATCCGCGCGGTGCTCGACGTCACCGATCCCGACCCGCTGCCGGCCGGCCATCCGCTGTGGGACCTCGACAACGCGACCATCACCCCTCATCTCGCCGGTTCCCAGGGCAACGAGTTGCGCCGGCTGGCGGATCTGGCCGTCGGTGAGGTCGCGCGCTGGGCCGCGGGCGACGGATTCGCCCATCCCGTACGACGCGAAAGGCTGGCCTTCCTCGCATGACCTCCATCTCGTCCCCGTACCCCTTCGAACTCCCCGCCGAGGACCGCGGGTCGAGCCCGCACACCGGCTACACCCGGGCGCACTGGGAAGCGGCGGCCGACGGACTGCTGCACGCCGCCTGGAAGTGGGCCACCCCCGGCCGGGCCCTGCTGGACCTGCCGGGGCGCCCGTCCCGCTCCGGTGTGCGCTCCGACGGGCTGGAGGGCTACGCCCGTACGTTCCTGGCCGCCGCGTTCCGGGTCGCCGGGGCGGACGGCAAGGATCCGCACAACTGGCTGGAGCGGTACGCCGACGGCCTCGGCGCCGGTACGCGTACGGCGGGACGTGACGACGCCGAGTCCTGGCCCCTGATCCTCGACCACACGGTCTTCGGCCAGCCGATGGTCGAGTCGGCGTCCGTGGCGATCGGGCTGCGGCTGACCCGGCCGTGGCTGTGGGACCGGCTCGACCCGGGAACCCAGGACCGGACGGAGGAGTGGCTGCGTGGCGCCCTGCGCCACACACCTGCCCCCAACAACTGGTACCTGTTCCCCCACTCCGTCGCCGGTTTCCTGGAGTCGGTCGGCCGGGGCGACGCCGAGACGGCGCGGGCAAGGCAGCGGGCGCTGGACCTTCTGGAGGTGTGGTACCGCGGCGAGGGCTGGTACGCCGACGGGGACGGGCGGGCCTTCGACCACTACAACGGCTGGGCTCTGCACCTGTATCCGGTACTGGACGCGTATCTGTCGGGCGACACGGAGCTCGCCACGCGCTACGGCGCACGGCTGAGCGAGCATCTGGAGAGCTTCTCCCTGATGTTCGGCGCGGACGGTGCGCCGCTGCACTTCGGACGCTCCCTCACCTACCGCTTCGCGGCGGCCGCGGCCGTCGGGATGGGCGCGGTGTCCGGGCACACTCCCCTGGCTCCGGGCGTCTCGCGGCGGCTGATCAGCGGATCGCTGCGGTACTTCCTGGAGCGGGGCGCGGCGGCGGACGACGGTCTGCTGAGCCTGGGCTGGCACGGTCCGCACGACGCGACGCTCCAGGTGTACTCGGGTCCCGCGTCGCCGTACTGGGCGTCGAAGGCGTTCGTCGCACTCCTCGCCCCGGCGGAGCATCCGCTGTGGGCGGCGACCGAGGAACCCGCCCCCAGCGAGGGCGCCGACCGGGTGCTGTCGCTGCCGTCGCCGGGGCTGCTGGTCCAGTCGACGCAGGCGGACGGCATCGTCCGGCTGCACAACCACGGCAGTGACCATGCCCGGCCGCACGAGGGCGATTCGGCCGCCTTGTCGGATCCGCACTACGCGCGGCTCGCCTACTCGACCGTCACCGGTCCGACGGCGGTGGAGAACGCACCGGACAACCATCTGTCGGTGCGGGTCGCGGGCATCCGCAGCAGCCGCTTCCGCATCCACCCGATGGGCGCCGGGCACGAGGGCGACTGGGGCTGGGCCGCCTCCTGGCACTGCCCGGTCTTCCCGGAGGGCTCGCCGACGATGCCGGGGCTGCGGGTGGAGAGCGTCACGGTCGTCCGGGGCAGGTACGAGCTCCGGGTGCACCGGGTCCTGGGCGCTCCGGCAGGGTCGCTGGCGGAGCAGACCGGCTGGGCGACTGACCCCGGTGGTGAGGTGCGCTCGGCCTTGCACGGGCTGCACGGCTGGGCGGAGCAGGAGGAGGTACGGGCGCCGCAGGGCACCGCGTTCACCCGGTGGGCGGTGCTGCCCCGGCTCGCGGCGGAGGTGGAGGGGACCGTGGTGCTGGTGGCCCTGGCCTGCCTCACGGCAGGGCCGGAGGCCGCCCCGCTCGCCTCGGCGGTGAGCGGCGTCGACGTGGACGGTGGCACGGTCACGGTCCGCTGGACGGACGACGGGGCGACGACCCGTATCGGTTTCGCGCCGCTGGAGGTCACCCACACCCGCTAGGCATCGGTGCGGATCACCACAGCAAGAGTGCGGGGGCCGTGTACGCCCTCCACCCGCTCCAGCTCGATGTCGGAGGTGGCCGACGGACCGCTGATCAGGGTCGTCGGCCGCTCCGGCACCAGCCGGGCCACCGCCTCGGGGACGCCCACGACGACCGAGGACAGGTCGACGACGCACACATGCAGATCGGGGACCAGGGACAGGGCCCGCCGGCCCTGGTCGGCCGAACCGTCGAGGAAGATGGTGCCCGTCTCCGCGCAGGTGACGGCCGAGGCGGTCACCACACCGTCCAGTGCGTCGAGGCTCGGGGCGGGGATGTCGGCGGAGTCCTGCCGCACCTCGCCGTCATAGGCGACGAGCCACTGCTCGTCGAGCCCGGCCGGCACTCCGATCCGGCGGGCTCCGCGCTCCCGCAGCACGTCGGCGATCACCTCGGCGGTGCGGTCGCCGGTGCAGGGGTACACCTTCGCCTTGTAGTCGACGAGCCGGTGGGTCAGCAGGGCGAGGCGTTCCTCGTCGGGGAGGGTGCGGCCCGTGCGGTAGCCGCGGGGAACGGTGGTGCCGGGCACGGGTGCCAGGGCCAGTGCGTCCCTGATCCGGCCGAGCACCGTGTCGCGGGCGGTCGTCGTCACCGGTCCTCCTCGTGGTCGTCGGCGGTGCGCCGGGCGCCCTCTTCGGCGGCGGCGCTCATCGTTGCCGCACCCTCGGCCGATGCCAGCCAGGAGCGGAAGGTCTGCCTGGGCGGGGCCGGGGTGTCGCGGCTGTCGCTCCAGCCGCTGAGCGGGGCGGGCAGGTGCGAGATCGTGCCGTCGCGTCCGCCGGCGATCCGGCCGAGAGCGGCGGCCTTCTGCGCGGCGGTGTAGAGCACCGGCCGTTTCATCACGCCGGCGGCGGCCCTCATGGCCAGCTTCTCCGCGGTGGTGCCGGACTGTTCGGTGTGCTGGTGGCGCAGCTCGACGAGCATCGACGGAATGTCGATCTTGACGGGGCAGGCGTCGAAGCAGGCGCCGCAGAGGCTGGAGGCGTACGGCAGCGAGCTGTTGGGGTCGCCCTTGGCCGTGTCCATCCCGGCGAGCTGCGGGGTGAGGACCGCGCCGATCGGTCCGGGGTACGTCGATCCGTAGGCATGGCCGCCGGTGCGCTCGTACACGGGACAGACGTTGAGACAGGCCGAGCAGCGGATGCAGTTGAGGGCCTCGCGGCCGATCGTGTCGGCGAGCGCGGCGGTGCGGCCGTTGTCGAGGAGGACCAGGTGGAAGTCCTGCGGCCCGTCGCCGGGTGTGACGCCGGTCCACATCGACGTGTACGGGTTCATCCGCTCGCCGGTCGAGGAGCGCGGCAGCAACTGCAGGAAGACCTCCAGGTCCTGGTAGCGCGGCAGGACCTTCTCGATGCCCATCACGGTGATGAGGGTGTCGGGCAGCGTCAGGCACATCCGGCCGTTGCCCTCCGACTCGACGACGGACAGGGTGCCGGTCTCGGCGATGCCGAAGTTGGCTCCGGAGACGGCCACCTTGGTCGTCATGAACTTCTCGCGCAGATAGGCGCGGGCGGCGGCGGCGAGATGCGCGGGGACGTTGTCGAGGTCCGGGTCCACACCGGGGATCTCGTCGAGGAAGATCTGCCGGATCTCGTCGCGGTTGCGGTGGATCGCGGGCACCAGGATGTGCGAGGGCCGGTCGTCGGCGAGCTGCACGATGAGCTCGGCCAGGTCGGTCTCGTACGGGGTGATGCCGATGGATTCGAGGTGCTCGTTGAGGCCGATCTCCTGGGTGGCCATCGACTTGACCTTGATGACGTCGCTGCTGCCCGTCGCCCGGACCAGCCGGGCGACGATCTCGTTGGCCTCGGCGCCGTCGCGCGCCCAGTGGACGGTTCCGCCGTGCTCGGTGACCTTCCGCTCCAGCTGCTCCAGGAGTTCGGGGAGCCGGTTCATCGTGTCGGTCTTGATGGCGGATCCGGCGTCGCGCAACTGCTCCCAGTCCGGGAGTTCGGCGGTGACGCCGAGCCGCTTCGTACGGATGGTGCGGGTGGCCTTGCCGAGGTTGCGGCGCAACTGTTCGTCGAGGAGCGCCTCGTGGGCGGCCTCGGGGAACGTGCGGTCGCCGCGCAGGTTTCCCGTTCCGTACGGGGACCGGGGCGGCGTGGCGGGCATGCCGAGGAACGTGCTCATCGGGCGGCCTCCGTAAGGACGTACGGCGCGGTACGGGTGGATCCGAGGATCTGGGCGAGATGCAGGGTGCGCGTACCGGACCGGATGCGGGAGAGTCCGCCGCCGATGTGCATCAGGCAGGAGGAGTCCCCGGCGGTGCACACGGCGGCGTCCGTGGTGGCGATGTTGCGCATCTTGTCCTGGAGCATCGCGGTGGACGTCTCGGCGTTCTTGACGGCGAAGGTGCCGCCGAAGCCGCAGCAGGAGTCGGCTTCGGGGAGCTCGACCAGATCGATCCCTTCGACGGCGCGCAGGAGTCTCAGCGGCTTGTCGCCGACCCGGAGCATCCGAAGGGAGTGGCAGGTGGGGTGGTACGTCACACGGTGCGGGAAGTACGCGCCGACCCGTGAGAGGCCGAGGACGTCGACGAGGAACTCCGACAGCTCGTACGTCTTGGACGTGACGGTGCCGACTCCGGCGCGCAGCGAGGCATCGCCGTACCGCTCGGCGATGATCTCGTGCTGGTGCCGTACGGAACCGGCGCACGATCCGGACGGCATGACGACCGCGTCGATGGACGGGTCCCCGAACTGCTCGGCGAACCTGCGCACCAGCGGGACGGGTTCGCGCTGGTAGCCGGTGTTGACGTGCATCTGGCCGCAGCACGTCTGGTCCGGCGGGAACACCACCTCGTGGCCCAGACGGGCGAGCAGTACCGCGGTGGATTTCACCGCCTCGGGGAAGAGCGTGTCTCCCAGACAGGTGGCGAAGAGTCCGATGCGCATGGGGCCTCCCCGGTCGCTTATGGTCCGACCATACTAGCCTCGGTCCGAATGGGGAACCGTTGGGAGCGCGGGAAACAACGAGGCAGAAAAGACTCGGACAGGAGTGGCGCACCTGGAACGGCCCTCAGGCCGTTCGACGCGCCCAGGACCCGCTGAACGCGTCTGTCGCTCTGCCCTGACCAGGCAGAACGGGAGCAGGAGGTGAGGTCGCGGATATGCGGGGAAGGAGGTTCGGCAGCCGAAATGGGAGGTTGCTGTGGAGGGCACAGATCTGGAACTGGGCGAACTGCTGGCCGCTGCCGAGGCCGCCCCGCCCGGTGAGTCCGTCGAGGTGGTGGCGCTCGACCTGCAGAAGCGGTTCGGCGCCGAGTGCGTGTCCTTCCTGTTCGTCGACCTCATAGGCGAGCGGCTGGTACGGCTGGCCGCGGCCGGCGATGCCGCCGGGGAACCCGGCGAGCCGATCAGGTTGCAGGGAAGCGTCTACGACCGCGTCCTGCGGAGCCAGCGCCAGCACGTGGAAACGGACGGGCAGGGCGGCCGGCGTGTCGTCACGCCGGTCACCAACCGGGGCGACCGCATCGGCGTCCTGGAGGTGACCTTGCAGGCCGGCGACGACACCGTGCTGCGCCAGGTCCGCGACGCGGCCCACGCACTGGCCTACATCATCGTCACCGACCGCCGTTTCACCGATCTGTACCACCTGGGCCGGCGCACCACCCGGACCAGTCTGGCAGCGGAGATCCAGCACCAGCTGCTTCCCTCGGCGCCCTGCTGCGAGGCGGCGGAGTTCACCCTCGCCGCCGGACTGGTCCCGGCCGACGACATCGGTGGCGACACCTACGACTACACCCTCGACCGCGACACCCTGCACCTGTCCATCACCGACGCGATGGGCCACGACACCGACTCCGCCCTGCTGGCCACCTTGCTGGTCGGAGCGCTGCGGCAGGCGCGCCGCAGCGGCTGTGACGCCATCGCGCAGGCCCGTCACGCGCACCAGGCCCTGCTCAGCCACAGCCGCGGCCTGGCCACCGGGCAGTTGTTCTGCGTCGGCCTCGACACGGGCCTGTGCGAACTGGTGAACGCCGGCCATCCCCGCCCCCTGCGACTGCGCGACGGCACCGTCGAAGAGGTCGAACTCGCCGTCGACATGCCCTTCGGCGTGGCGGCCCCCACCGGCTATCACCTCCAGCAGCTCCACCTGCGCCCCGGAGACCGCCTGGTCCTGCTCACCGACGGCATGCAGGACCGCAGTGCGGCCGCCGTCGACCTGGCCTCGGTCATTCGCGACACCGGCGCGCTGCACCCGCGAGAGGTCGTGCGGAGCCTGACGTGCGCGGTGCTCGACGCCTGTTACGGCAGCCTCAAGGACGACGCCACGGTCCTGGTCCTGGACTGGCACGGCGGTCCACGCCGAGCAGCCCGGACCAGACCCGCCCCGCACCACTGACCCGTAACGGCCCTTTCATCAGGCAGACATGGGGGGAGAAGACGGGGACAGGGCTCGTGCGAGCCGTCCCCGCCCCAGTGCGGGCGGGCTATGCCTCGTCGACCAGCGTCCCGTGCAGGCCACGGATGTGTTCCTCGACCAGGTCCGCCGCCTCGGCGCCCCGCCCCTCTCGGACCAGCGCGAGCAGCCGCGTGTGCTGCGCGTTGAGTGCGCCCGCGGTGGCCGGCCAGTCCTCGGTCTCCTCCAGCGCACGCAGGATCAGCGGACGCACGGACTCGCGCACCGCGGAGGTGAGTGTCGAGGTCAGCGCGTTGCCCGAACTCCCTGCGATGAGCACGTGGAAGCGGGTGTCGAGGTCGTTGAACTCGGACACACCCACATCCGGGGCACCCATGCGCACGAGGAGCTGCTCGGCCTCGTCGAGGTCCTCGGCCGGGGCGTACTGCGCGGCGGCCTCCCAGCTGGAGCGCTCCAGCACGACGCGTGCCTCGAGTACGTCATGCAGGCTGTAGCTGCCGAGGGCGAAGTGCAGACGCAGCAGACGGCCCAGGGCGTCGTCCGGGTTCCGCACGATCCGGGCCCCGGAATCCGGACCTCGGCCCGGCTGCGCGACCAGTACGCCGATGGTCTCCAGCACCCGGAGCGCCTCGCGCAGGGCGGAACGGCTGACTCCGAGCACCGGCGCCAGCTCCCGCTCGGGCGGGAGGCGGTCGCCCGCCTTGAGCTCTCCGGCGAAGACACGCTCCTCGATGCTCTGGAGTACGAGTTCGTGGGTGCGGGACTGCCGTACGGGTTGCCACTCGACGGGCATCCGCTACTCCCTGCTCCGGGCGATACGCATGATCCGACTATGTCACACAGCGCGTGTGGTCGGACCAAAGACCGAGCGCCGACGGGAGCGGGCACACGGCTCCGGCGGCCTGTTGCGGCGGTGGGGGGGGGGGGGGGGGGGGGGGGGGGGGGGCGGGGGGGGGGGGGGGGGGGGCGCCCCCGGGGGGGGGGGGGGGGGGGCGCCCCCCCCCCCCCCCGCCCCCCGCGGCGGCGGGGGGGTAGACACGG